>CAVXWQ010000064.1:0-60809 GCA_963765445.1 uncultured Actinomycetota bacterium | reverse complement strand
ATGACGGTCGGCAGCGGCATCAGCGCGGCCGACCCGGCCACCACACCGGCCAACCCGTTCCTCGCCGAGATCGCCGCGCAGCTCGGCCTGCCCGCCCAGGTGTGGACGGCCTCGGGCACCCACACCGCGCGCGGCTACACCAGCGCCGCCGCGCAGACCACCAGCGTCGAGGGGATGCGCGCGGACTGCGACAACATCAACCTCAACAAGAAGCTGTCCACCGACTTCCTCAGCGGTGTGTTCGGGCCTGGGCTCATCGGCTTCTTCTACAAGTGCGAGAACATCAGCCCCGACACCAACAAGTACTGGTTCACCATCGCCGCCGCCGATCCGGCGCAGATCGACAAGCTGTGCGACCCGGCGACGACCTATCAGCTGGTCTACGACCAGCAGCACGACACCTATTGGATCGACGAACCGTTCACCTGCACCGCCCGCACCAGTCCGTGAGTTCCGCCGTCCTCGTGCTGCGTTCCACATAAACCCGAGGACGACGACCGCGGCTGCGGCTCTGCCAAGATGGACCCGCGACATCCGGCCGCCTCCCGCGCCGTTGTCCTGTCGCAACATCGATGCGAGGAGTCAGACGACGGTGGCGAAGACGTTCGGAGCGATCGTCGTCATCGTGCTCCTGTTGGTCTGCGCCGGCGACTTCCGGGTGTTGCAGGCCTCCCCACCGCAGGCCGCCCAGGACGTCGAACTGTCCAGCGGCTGGAAGCTCGAGTCGGCCAGCAAGCTCGGCGCCGACGGCAACACGGTGTCCAGCGCCGGTTACGACGACTCCGCCTGGCATCCGGTGCGCCGGATGCCGGCCACCGTTCTGCAGACGCTGCAGGACGACGGCGTCTACCCCAACCTGTACTACGGCAAGAACCTGCTCACCGAGGTCCCCCAGGACCTCTACAAGCAGGACTGGTGGTACCGGACCACGTTCGACGCGCCGGCCGGCCAGCAGACCTACCTGCTGGACTTCCCCGGCATCAACTACCGCGCCGACATCTGGCTCAACGGCCACCGCGTCGCCGACAACCGCCAGATCGTCGGGATGTACAACGACCACCAGCTCGACGTCACCCCGTGGATCCAGCCGGGCAAGCCGAACGTCCTGGCGGTCAAGGTCACCCCCGAACGAGCCATCCAGGACGTCGACGGTGTCGAGCTGGCCGACAGCTGGTACGACTGGATCAACTGGCGCTATCTGGGCTATCAGGGACCGAACAAGAATCCCGCCAACGGAAACTCGTTCGTCCCCGACCGCAACGCCGGCATCTGGAAACCGGTGTACCTCAAGACATCCGGCGCTGTCGCCATCGGTGCGGCCACCGTCAACACCGAGCTGCCACTGCCCGACACCGACAGCGCGCGGCTGACCGTCTACGCCGGCGTGCGCAACTACTCCCCCGAGCGGGTCAGCGGCGTGCTGCGCGCAACGATCACCCGCGACGGCAAGGCCCCGATCCACGTCGACGAGGCCGTCACGCTCAAGGCCGGCGAGGAACGCGAGATCAGCTTCACCCCCGATCGCTTCGCCGCGCTGACGGTCAGCCACCCCGACCTGTGGTGGCCGTACACGATGGGCCGGCCGGACCTCTACGACCTGCGGCTGGACTTCGTCCAGAACCGCACGATCACCGACACCGCCACGTCGAAGTTCGGCATCCGCACCATCACCCAGGGCCGCGACAGCGACGACGGCTTCACCAACCTGGGCACCGGCGGCAACTTCTACCTGAAGGTCAACGGCAAGGACTTCCTGGTGCGCGGGGCCACCTACACCCCCGACCTGCTCTACAAGTCCGACCCGGACCGCGACGCCGCGATCCTGCGCTACGCCAAGGATCTCGGCCTGAACATGCTGCGGCTGGAGTCCAAGATCTCCTCCACCCGCTTCGTCGAGATGGCCGACGAGATGGGCATCCCGCTGATGTACGGCTGGATGTGCTGCAACCAGTGGGAGAAATGGCAGCAGTGGGACGACGAGGACCGTCGGGTCGCCCAGGAGAGCATGCGCTCCCAGATCGACATGCTGCGCTCGCACCCGTCGGTGTTCATCTGGGCCAACGGCAGCGACGGCCGCCCGCCGGCGGAGGTGCTGGCCAACTACCACCGCATCCTGACCGATCTGCACTGGCAGAACGCCACCGTCGACACCGTGTCGTCGCTGAACCGGGACGGCAGCGGAGCGACGATGTGGGACGGCATCCAGATGGCCGGGCCCTACAGCTGGCGACCGCCGTCGTACTGGTTCTCCGGCCAGTACGGCGCGGCCCGCGGCTCCTCGGCCGAACAGGGCGACAACGAGCACATCCCGCCGTTCGCGAGTCTGCGCAAGTTCATTCCGCCCGACAAGCTGTGGCCGATCAACGACACCTGGTTCTTCCACGCCGGGTCGGGCCCGCAGAACTCACAGCTGGTCAACGTGCGCCGGGTCATCGACCGGCGCTACGGCCCGTCGCCCAACGCCCAGGTGTTCGCCGACAAGGCGCAGCTGGCCCACTACGAGGCGACCCGCGCCCAGTTCGAGTCCTTCGCCGCCAACGGCTGGGACGGCCACAAGATGACGATCTACTGGATGCTCAACAGCCACTGGCCGTCGTTCTTCGGCAACATCTTCGACTACTACCTGCGCCCCGGCGGCGCCTACTACGGCGCCAAGAAGGGCCTGGCGCCGCTGTCGGTGGTGTTCGACTCCTACGCGACCGGCAACCACCGCCAGGCCAAGGTCAGCGTGGTCAACCAGACCGCCGACAAGCAGGAGAACCTGCGGGTGCGGGTGCGCACCTACGACGTGTCGGGCAGGTTGCGCGACGACCGCGCCGCCGACGGCATCGCCGTCGACTCCGGCGGCGCCGCGCAGGCGATGACGCTGCCGCCGGGACCGGCCGACTCCCCGGTGTTCTTCGTGCGATGCGAGCTGATCGACTCCGCCGGCAAGGTGGTGGCCGAGAACGTCTACTGGCAGTCCCGCCAGGTCGACGACGTCGGCCCGCCGTCCAACGACGCGGCGTTCGACTCCAAACAGATCAGCTGGGCCGACATGACCGCGCTGAACTACCTGGCGAAGGTGCCGCTGGACATCAGCGCGCACGCCGGGTGCCGGCGACGACGCCGCGGGCCGGACGGTGACCGTGTCGCTGCACAACCCGACGACCAAGATCGCGTTCTTCGAGCGGGCCGAGCTGCTGTCCGGCCCGCTGGCCGACGAGATCCTGCCGATCGAGTACGACGACAACTACGTCACCGTCTTCCCGGGCGAGACCGTCCAGATCCAGGGCCGGGTCCCGCCGGGCGGCCCGACCCCGAACTGGGTACGCGTGACCGGATACAACAGCGCGCCGACCGTCGTTCAGGTGCGCTGACGCCCGCACTCGTTCGCGTGGCCTAGATTCGGTTCTAAGGCCGACACCTCGAAGGGACTGAATACATTGCTGCAGCACACCCTTGTTGTGGCAGCTGCCCTCGCGGGTGCGGTGTTCGCGGCCATCGGCATCGTGATTCGCCAGCGGGCCACCATGGACGTGCCCGCCGACCAAGGCGTCAGCACTGTCATGGTGTCCACGCTGCTGCGCCGGCGGCTGTGGTGGGCCGGCACCGCGGCGGCGGTCACCGGGTACGCGTTCCAGGCGGTCGCGCTGGCCTACGGCTCGCTGCTGCTGGTCGCCCCCCTGCTGGTCTCGGCGCTGCTGTTCGCGCTGCCGCTCAGCGCCCGGCTGGCGCACCGGCGGGTCACCCGCGCCGAGTGGGGCTGGGCGGTGCTGCTGACCGTGTCGCTGGGCATCTTCGTGTCGCTGGCGCGCACCAAGCCCGGCGACTACGACGGCGCCGTGCTGCCTGCGGTCGTGGTCGCCGGGATCAGCCTGCTGTTCGTCGGCGGCTGCCTGGCGGTGGCCGTGCGGCTGTCGGACTGGCGCCGGGCGATCCTGCTCGCCGTCGGCGTCGGCGTGCTGTTCGGTGTGGTGGCGGCACTGACCAAGATCGTCATGCACACAGTGACCGAGGGCAGCGTGTCGCGGCTGCTGACCTCGCCCATCCTCTACGTGCTGATCGTGATCGGCGTCATCGCGACGCTGCTGCAGCAGTCGGCGTTCCACGCCGGCGCCCTGCGGGCCTCGGTGCCGGCGATGCTGGTGCTCGAACCCATGGTCGCGGTGCTGCTGGGCGAGGTCCTGCTCGGCGAGCACCTGGCGGTCAGCAAGCCCTCCGCGGTCGTCCTGGCCATCGCGGTGGGAGCCATGGCCGCGGCGACCATCGCGCTGGGCCGCGACGAAGGCGCGTGGGAGGACGAGCTGGAATCCTCGGCGAAGGCCGACACCGGCCCGTGACCGTCCTCGCCATCGACCAGGGGACGTCGGGCACCAAAGCCGTCGTCGTCGACCCCGAACACGGGGTGGTCGGCCTGGCCGAGGTGCCGGTGCATCCGCGCTACCTCGGCGGCGGTGGTGTCGAGCAGGATCCCGACGAGCTGCTGGAGTCGGTGCTGAGCGCGGGACGCGCCGCGCTCGCCGAGGCGGGCCGGCCCATCGCGGCGGTGTCCCTTGCCAATCAGGGCGAAACCGTCCTGGCGTGGGACCCGGACACCGGCCGGCCGCTGACGCCGGCGATCGTCTGGCAGGACCGGCGCGCCGAGGCGTTGTGCGCCGAACTCGGCCCGCACGCCGACGACGTCGCAGCCCGCACCGGGCTGGTCCTCGACCCGTACTTCTCCGCGCCGAAGATGGCCTGGCTGCGGCGCAACGTCGAACGCGGCGGTGTGGTGACGACGTCGGACAGCTGGTTGCTGCACCGGCTCACCGGCGAGTTCGTCACCGACGCCACCACCGCCAGCCGCTCGCTGCTGGTGGAACTGGGCGCCCACGACTTCGACGCCGCGCTGCTGGAGCTGTTCGGCCTGGCCGGCGAACGCCTGCCCCGCATCGTCGGTAACGACGAGATCATCGGCACCACAACGGCTTTCGGTGGCGATGTTCCGGTCGGCGGAGTGGTCGTCGATCAGCAGGCCGCGCTGCTGGCCGAGGCCTGCCTGCAGCCCGGCATGGCCAAGTGCACCTTCGGCACCGGCGCCTTCCTGCTGGCCAACACCGGCGCCGACCCGGTGCGCTCGTCGACGGGGCTGACCACGTCGGTCGCCTGGCGGATTCGCGGTGCCGACACCTTCTGCATCGACGGGCAGGTCTACACCGCGGCCTCGGCGGTGCGCTGGCTGTCGTCGCTGGGCGTCATCGCCGGCGCCGAGGACCTCGACGCCGTCGCGGCCGCCGACAGCGACGGCGTGCTGTGCGTCCCGGCGCTGGCCGGACTGGCCGCACCGTGGTGGCAATCCGGCGCCACCGCAACGATTTCCGGCCTCACACTGGCAACCGGTCGCGGCGAGCTGGTGCTGGCGGTGCTGCAGGGCATCGCCGCGCAGATCGCCGAACTGGCCATCGGCGATCGGGACCGGCACCGACGGCGCCGCTGACCCGGTTGCGCGCCGACGGCGGCCTGACCCAGTCGGCCGTGCTCATGCAGGCCACCGCCGACATCCTGCAGATACCGGTCGACGTCTATCCGTCCGCGCATGCCACCGCGCTGGGCGCCGCCGCGCTGGCCCGGCTCAGTCTGGACCCCACCCGCCGGCTGGACTCCGTCGTCGACGACGTGGACCCCGGCCGCCAGCTTCGAGCCTCGCTGGAGCAGCGCCCGAGCCGACGAATTCCGTTGCCGTTGGCGTGCACTCGCCGAGACCACCTATCCCGGGCCGTCGTGACCGCCGACTACGACGTCGTCGTCATCGGCGCCGGGATCGTCGGCTCGGCCATCGCCAGGGAGCTGGCCGGCCACCAGTTGTCGGTGGCGTTGGTCGATGCCCGCGACGACGTCGGCGACGGCACCAGCAAGGCCAACACCGCGATCCTGCACACCGGGTTCGACGCCAAGCCCGCCACGCTGGAGTCGCGGCTGGTGCGGCGCGGCTACCGGCTGCTCTCCGACTACGCCGTGCGCACCGGAATCCCGGTCGAACCCACCGGCGCGATCCTGGTGGCCTGGGACGCCGAGCAGCTCGAGACCCTGCCCGCGCTGCAACGAGAAGGCCGTGGCCAACGAGTACCACCGCTGCGAAATCATCGATGCGGCAGCGGTCTACGAGCGGCTGCCGCACCTCGGGCCCGGCGCGCTCGGCGGGCTGACCGTCCCCGACGAGTCGATCATCTGCACGTGGACGGTCAACCTGGCGCTGGCGACCGACGCCGTCAACCGCGGCGCGACGCTGCTGCTCGGTCACCGGGTCGAGTCGGTCGACGCCGGAGGCTCGCGCACCACCCTGCACACCACCGCGGGACCGGTGACGACCGGGTGGGTGATCAACGCCGCCGGGCTCGGCGCGGACCACATCGACGGGCACTTCGGCTACTCGCGGTTCACCGTCACCCCGCGCCGCGGCGAGCTGATCGTCTACGACAAACTCGCCCGCCGGCTCGTCGACACCATCGTCCTGCCGGTGCCCACGTCGCGGGGCAAGGGTGTGCTGATCAGCCCGACCATCTACGGCAACGTCATGCTGGGCCCCACCTCCGAGGACCTCACCGACCGCACCGCGACCGGGACCACGCAACAGGGCCTGGAGTCGTTGCTGGACAAGGGTTCCCGGCTGATGCCCGAGCTGCTCGACGAAGAGGTCACCGCCACCTACGCCGGTCTGCGGGCGGCCATCGACAGCGCCGACTACCTCATCGACGCCGACCCGGCGCAGCGCTACCTGCTGGTCGGCGGAATCCGTTCCACCGGGCTGACCGCGGGCATGGCCATCGCCGAACACGCGCTGGGTCTGCTTCGCGCCGCGGGACTGCTCCTGGAACCCCTTTCCGCGCTGCCCGATCCGCCCCGGATGCCCAATCTCGGCGAGGCGTTCACGCGCCCGTACCAGGACGGCGAGGCGATCCGCGCGGACCCGTCCTACGGACGCATCGTCTGCTTCTGCGAACGGGTCACCGAGGGCGAGCTGCGCGACGCCTGCCGTTCGGTGATCGCGCCGGCCGGCCTCGACGGGCTGCGCCGCCGGACCAGGGTGATGAACGGACGGTGCCAGGGATTCTTCTGCGGCGCCGAGGTGCAGAGCCTCTTCGAGGCGCTGCGATGAGTATCGACGTCGCGATCGTCGGCGGTGGTCCGGCGGGCCTGACCGCGGCCGCCGATCTCGCCGCGCGGGGACTGAAAGTGGTTGTGCTCGAACGTGAGTCGGCCGCGGGCGGCATCCCGCGCCACAGCGACCACCTCGGCTACGGCATCCGCGACCTGCGACGGTTCATCACCGGCCCGGCGTATGCGCGGCGGCTGGTACAGCGCGCGACCGCGGCAGGGGCGCAGATCCGCACCGACACCATGGTCACCGGCTGGGCCGCGGAGCGCACCCTCGAGACCACCTCGCCGCAGCGGCCGGGAGTTCATCGAGGCGGGTGCGGTCATCCTGGCCACCGGTGCGCGGGAACGGCCCCGATCGGCCCGGCTGATCCCCGGTGACCGCCCCTCGGGCGTCTACACCACCGGTCACCTGCAGAACGTGGTCCACATCGCGCACCGCACGGTGGGCAGCCGCGCCGTCATCGTCGGCGCCGAACTGGTCAGCTACTCAGCGGTTCTCACGCTGCGCCACGCGCGGCTGTCGCACCGTGCTGATGACGACCGAGCATCACCGTCCCGAGTCCTACACCGCGTTCACGACGGCGGCCAGGGCCGGGCTGGGCGTCAAGGTCGCGACCCGCACCCGCGTCGTCAGGATCATCGGGTCCCCGGCCTTGCGGGCGGTGGAGATCGAGAACCTCGACACCGGGGCCCGGCGCATCGTCGACTGCGACACCCTGGTCCTGACCGGCGACTGGGTGCCCGATCACGAGCTGGCCCGGTCGGCCGGTCTGGACATGGATCGCCAGCAGCCTCGGACCCGTGGTCGACACCGCCCTGCGCACCAGCAGGCCCGGGGTGTTCGCGATCGGCAACCTGGTCCATCCGGTCGACACCGCCGACGCCGCCGCTCTCGACGGCCGCCACGTCGCCGCCCACGTGCTGGCCCACCTGCACGGCAGGTCCCGGCCGGCCGGCGGTGTCCGGCTGCTCGCGGAGCCGCCGCTGCGCTGGGTCAGCCCGGCGATCCTGCCCCCGGACGTCGCCGCCCCGCCGCGTGGGCGGCTGCTGGCCTGGACCGACACCCTGGTGCGCTTCCCCACCGTCACCGTGCGCCAGGACGGGGTGGTGCTGGCCCGGCGCAGGCTGCCGTGGCCGGCGTCGCCGGGGCGGATCTTCCGCATTCCGGCCGCCGTGGTGGCCGCCGCGAACCCCGACGGCGGGACCGTCACGGTGTCGCTGCGCTGAGGCTCGGCCATGATGGTGGGGTGATGCTGTCATCGGACCCCGTCACACAGGTTGCGCAGGGTCCCGCGGGGCCGACCATCGGGGCGTTCTTCGACCTGGACGGAACCCTGGTCGCCGGATTCACCGCGACCGCGCACGCCAGCGACCGGATCCGCCGCCGGCAGGCCCGCATCGGCGAGGTGCTGGGCGTCATCGAGGCCTCGCTGCGCTACAAGCTGGGGCGCATGCAGTTCGAGCGGCTGCTGGTGCGGGCGGCGGGATATCTGCGCGGCGAGTCGCTGGCCGAACTCGACGAGATCGGCGAGCGGCTGTACTCCGAGCAGGTGTCCCAGCGGGTGTATCCGCTGATGCGCGAGATCGTCAAGGCGCACCAGGCCCGCGGGCACACCGTGGTGCTCAGTTCCTCGGCGCTGACCATCCACGCCGGGCCGGTCGCTCGCGCGCTGGGCATCTCGAACCTGGTGTGCAACACCTTCGAGCTCGACGACAGCGGGCTGCTCACCGGCCGGATCAACCGGCCCATCGTGTGGGGCCGCCAGAAAGCCGCTGCCGCGCAACGCTTTTGCGAGTCGAACGGTGTCGATCTCGCGCGCAGTTACTTCTACGCCGACGGTGACGAGGACGCGCCGCTGATGGCACTCGTCGGGCACCCGCGGCCGGTGAACCCGCGAGCGGGACTGGCGGCCATGGCCGCCGCGCACGACTGGCCGGTTCTGCAGCTGAGCATTCCGGGACGGCGCGGCGGGGCGGCCAACGCCATCGGCCATTTCCCGGCGCTGGGGCGGGCCGCCCTTGGTGCGGCGTTCAGTTCGCTGGCCCTGCGGGTGCGCCGCAACGGCAAGAGCTGAGTTACGGCAGCTTGTGCGGGACGTCGGTGATCAAGCCCGCCGTCGACCACGAACTCCGAACCGGTCGAGAACGACGACTCGTCACTGGCCAGGAACACCACGAACGTGGCGACCTCCTCGGGCTTGCCGGGACGCCCCAGCGGGGTGCCGACCATGTCGTCGGGAAAGTGCTTGGTCATCGGGGTGCGGATGAAGCCGGGGTGCAGCGAGTTGACCCGGATGTTGTCCGAAGCCAGTTCCAGCGCAGCGGATTTCGTCAGCCCGCGCAGCCCCCACTTCGAGGCGACATAGCTGTGCACCCACGACGCGCCGCGCATGCCTTCGATGGAGGAGACGTTGATGATCGATCCGCCGCCGGCGTCCTTCATCGGACCCAGCACGGCTTTGATGCCCAGCATGGCGCCGGTGAGGTTGACGGCCAGGACCCGGTTCCACTTGTCGACGTCCAGTGATTTCAGCGGTGCCACCTGGACGATGCCCGCGTTGTTCACCAGGACGTTGACCTTCCCGAATGCCGTGACGGCGGCGTCGACCGCGGCCTGCCACTGCTCTTCGTCGCTGACGTCGAGGTGCACGTAGCGCGCGGCGTCACCCAACTCGTCGGCCAGTGCCTGACCCGGCTCGTCGAGGATGTCGGCGATCACCACTTTGGCGCCCTCGGCGACGAGCATCCGTGCGTCGGCGGCCCCCATGCCCTGCGCCCCGCCGGTGATGATCGCGACCTTGTCGTCTACGCGTCCCATGACGCGACAGGCTACCGCAGCGCCGACAAGAAAATAGAACCTGTTCCAGTTTGCGCGCGGAGTGCGCATACTGAGGGCGACTGCAACGCGAGCTGAGGAGAACGAATGGCCATCCGCGTCGCCCACATCGGCACCGGGAACGTCGGCCGTCTGGCCCTGTCCGAACTGATCGCCAACCCCGCCTTCGAACTCACCGGGCTGGTCGTGTCCACCGACGAGAAGGTGGGCAAGGACGCCGGCGAACTGGCCGGGCTGGACGTGACGACCGGCATCACGGCCACCAAGGACCTCGACGCCGTCCTGGCGGCCGAACCCGAGTGCGCGGTCTACTGCGCGATGGGCGACAACCGGATGCCGCAGGCGATGGCGGACGTGCGCAAGATCCTGGCCGCCGGGGTCAACGTGGTCGGCTCGTCGCCGGGGGTGCTCCAGTTCCCGTGGCAGGTGATGCCCGACAAGTACATCGAACCGCTGGAAGAGGCTGGGCGAGCGGGCAATTCGAGCATCTACATCAACGGGGTCGATCCCGGTTTCATCACCGACCTGATTCCGCTGGCCTTCGCCAGCACCTGTCAGAGCATCCAGCAGGTGCGCTGCATGGAGATCGCCGACTACGCCACCTACGACGGCGCGATCGTGATGTTCGACGTCATGGGCTTCGGTCAACCGCTCGACGAGGTGCCGATGCTGTTCCAGCCCGGCGTCCTGAGCATCGCGTGGGGCTGCGCGATCCGGCAGCTGGCGGCGGGGCTGAACATCGACATCGACTCGATCACCGAGAGCTACGAGCGCGAGCCCGCGCCCGAGGCGTTCGACATCGCCGCCGGCCACATCCCCAAGGGCGGGGTCGCGGCAGTGCGCTTCGAGATCAAGGGCATGGTCGGCGACCATCCCGTCATCGTCGTCGAGCACGTCACCCGGCTGCGTGGCGACCTGCGTCCGGAGTGGGCGCAGCCCGCCCAGCCCGGCGGGTCCTACCGCGTCGAGATCACCGGTGAGCCGTCGTATGCCGTCGACATCTGCCCGACCAGCACCAAGGGCGACCACAACCACGCCGCCATCGCCGGCGCCGCCGGGCGCATCGTCAACGCCATCCCGGCGGTCGTCGCCGCGCCGCCGGGCATCCGGACCACGCTGAACCTTCCGCTGGTCTCCGAGGTCGCGTTGTACTCCGCGCCGTAGCGCGGCATCCGGTCCTTGGCCGCCGGAGCCGCTGGGTAGTCACCGCACCGATTCGACGGACAAGGAGACACGGACGTGACGGTGCGGCGGTTGGTTCTCGCGATTGGCGCGGTACTCCTGGTGGTGGGGGTGATCGCGCTGCTGGTTCCGGTGTCGACCTCGGACGGAAACGGCGGCAGCATCGGCTGCGGCAATGCCGTGTCAGCCGACCTGTCCGCGGCGCGCGAGGCCAACAGCAAGACGGTCGCCAACGTGCCGATCCTCAACCAGGTCGTCCCGCACAACGACTATGTGGCGCAATGCCAGTCGGCGGTTTCGCAGCGCCGGGCGTGGTCGATCCCGGTCGCGGTCATCGGCGTGCTCGTGGCAGGCGGCGCGCTGCTGGTCGGCGGCCGGCGCGGAGTCAGCTCAGCGACTCAGGGCCCGTAGCTGGGGTATCCGGGGACCAGCAGGGTGCCCGGATAGTTCACGTAGTACGCGATGCACATCGGGACGTGGCGGCAGGCGATGATCGCGCCGGCGTCCGGCGCGGCGCCGATGACCTGATTGCCGCGCGGCGGCAGGTTGCAGTTGACGACGTACGGGTTCAGCGGGATCACGCCGTTGACGCAATTGGGCGGGCTGGCGGCTGCGGTCGTGGACGGCAGCGCCGCGGCCAGCGCGGCGGCGGCCAGGCCAGCCATCACAAGGCGTCGGGTCCGGTGCCGGGAGGCAGTCATGATGAACCCCATTCGTTGATCTGTGCTCCCCTTCGAGCACACAATTGACGGTACTCGTAGGGAGCGATTCCCTGAGGAGGGCCCGATGCCGTTGACTGCCGGTGTGCTGCTGGCATGCAGCGGTTTCCTGCTCGCCGTGCTCTGGATGGACCTGATCTTCGACACCCAGGCGGGCCGGCCCGTCCGCCGGGGCGGGCAACTTCCCGAACCGACGCTGGCCGCCATCGCCGGCTACTACCGCCGCGCGACCACCACCTCCCAGCCGATGGGCCGGCTCATCGCGCTGGTGATGCTGGTTCTGCTCGGCGCCCTGGTGGTCGAGGCGGTGTCCGGCACATCCCCCGGTTGGTTGCTGATCTGCTCGGCCGTCCTCGCCGGCGGCCCGATCCTGCTCGCCGCCTCACGCACCGTCCCCAACGCCGTCCGGCTGGGCCGGCGCACCGACAGCCCGGACGAGCAGAGCCGCCTGGCCTTGGCGATCTACCGCGACCACATCGCCTGCCTCGTCGGCATCGCGGCGTTCCTCGTGCTCTGGCTGGTCCACCTGGCCCGATAGGTATTCGTCAATCCGCTGGTCGGAACACCTGGACTCGACGGGGTGCAGGCCGTACTAAACTAGAACACGTTCCAGTCGCCTACCGCGCGCTTTGAGGAGCCGGTCATGCACACTTCGCTTTGCGACGAACTCGGCATCGAGTTCCCCATCTTCGCCTTCACCCACTGCCGCGACGTGGTCGTCGCCGTCAGCAAGGCCGGCGGTTTCGGCGTGCTCGGCGCGGTCGGGTTCACCCCCGAAGAGCTCGAGATCGAACTGAAGTGGATCGACGAGCACATCGGCGACCATCCCTACGGCGTCGACATCGTCATCCCGAACAAGTACGAGGGCATGAACGCCGACATGTCCGGCGACGAACTCGCCGAGATGCTGAAGAAGATGGTTCCCCAACAGCACCTCGACTTCGCCAAGAAGCTGCTGGCCGACCACGGCGTCCCGACCTCCGACGCGGACTCGAACGCCCTGCAGCTGCTCGGCTGGACCGAGGCCACCGCCACCCCGCAGGTCGAGGTCGCGCTGCAGCATCCCAAGGTGACGCTGATCGCCAACGCGCTGGGCACGCCGCCGGTCGACATGATCAAGCACATCCACGAATCCGGCCGCAAGGTCGCGGCGCTGTGCGGGTCCCCCGCGCAGGCCCGCAAGCACGCCGAGGCCGACGTCGACATCATCATCGCCCAGGGCGGCGAGGGCGGCGGCCACTGCGGCGAGGTCGGCTCGATCGTGCTGTGGCCGCAGGTGGTCAAGGAGGTCGCACCCCGCCCGGTGCTGGCCGCCGGCGGCATCGGCAGCGGTCAGCAGATCGCGGCGGCGCTGGCGCTGGGCTGCCAGGGCGCGTGGTCCGGTTCGCAGTGGCTGATGGTCGAGGAGGCCCACAACACCCCGGTCCAGCAGGCCGCCTACGTCAAAGCCAGCAGCCGCGACACCGTGCGCAGCCGCTCGTTCACCGGCAAGCCGTGCCGGATGCTCAAGAACGACTGGACCGAGGCGTGGCAGACGGCCGGTAACCCCGAGCCACTCGGAATGCCGTTGCAGTACATGGTTTCCGGGATGGCCGTCGCGGCCACCAACAAGTACCCCAACGAGACCGTCGACGTGGCGTTCAACCCGGTCGGTCAGGTCGTCGGCCAGTTCACCAAGGTCGAGAAGACCGCGGCCGTGATCGAGCGGTGGGTTCAGGAATACCTCGAGGCCACTGGTCGGCTCGAAGAGATCAACGAGGCGGCAGCCGCCGTCTAACCGGTCGGGTAGAAGTTGCTGCCGTTGCCCCACTCGCCCGAGGTCAGGTAACCCGGCTGCCAGCCCTGCGCACCCAGGCACAGCATCGGCAGGCCGTCGGGAGACTGCGCCGCCGACTGCGGACCGGGACACGGCGCGCCGACCGGCTGCACGCCGTAGAGCTTGTAGGAGACCACCCATGTGCCGGCGTCGGCAGGCGACCGGGCCTCGCCGAACGGCGACTGGTTGGGAATGAAGTGGCACGCCAACGGCTCTCCGCCCGGCCCGCGTCCGAAGATGAAGCGGTCCAAGGCGTAGCACGGGGCGTACAGCCTGGCCTCGTAGTTGATCCCCGGCGGATCACCGGCGAACGGGCCGTGGGGTTCGTCGGCCAAGGCGCACGGTGCGGCACCCAGCGCGGTCCCCGCGACGGCTGCTGCGATGACGAGCTCGCGGAACATGGTTCACCCTCTACAGTCCTGTGCCACCGGGCCCTGTGCCCCGTTGGCCCTGCGCTGAGCCTAACGGCTGGGACCCGGCGGGTTCGGGGGAAACCGCAAAGGCGCGCGGGAGAACAGCCGACTGACGGGTCCGACCATTTCGGCTCGCGCCGCCTCGGCGGGCTCATGACCTTGATAAGCTGCGGCGATTACGTCGTCGGGGGGCGGGGATGACGGCGGGAGACCAAGTGGACGAGGCACTGAGGCCAGGACGGGACGTGGACGGTTCCACGGTTCCCGCTCTATGTGTCCGTGTCCCTGCCGAACCGGCCAGCCTGACCATCGTCCGCGCGAAGTTGCGTCAGTGGTTCCAGAGTGCCGGCATCGCCGGCGACACCGCCGCGGACCTGCTGCTGGCGGTCGGCGAGGCCGCATCCAACGCGGCCGAGCATGCACAGGACGGCGCCGAGCATAAGGTTGAGCTGACCGTGACCGCCGCCGCCACCGGAGACGGCGTGCGATTGGCGGTCTGCGACGACGGCTGCTGGAAACCGCCGCCCGAGTCGCCCGGCAACAGAGGCCACGGACTGCGAGTGATCGCTGCGCTGGTCGACACGGTTCGCCTGAGCCCCACCCAAAACGGCACGATCGTCGAAATGACCAAGGAGTTGACCCGATGACAGACGCCCAGTTCCGGGTCACGGTGGCGTCTGACGACGCGACTCCGGTGGTGGTCGCCTCCGGGGACATCGACCTCGCCAACGTCGCCGACTTCTCCGACGCGATGGCCAAGGCCGCCGACGGATCGACCGCGCTGACCGTCGACCTCACCGAGGTCAACTACTGCGACAGCGCGGCGGTCCGTGCGCTGTTCGCCGTTGCCGCCACCACCGAGCTCACCATGCTCGTCGCGGCAACCGGGCCCATCAAGACTCTGCTCGGGATATCCGGACTGGACCGAGTGGCCGCCGTCGTCACGATGGAGTAAGACACGACAATGCCCATCCCCAATTTTCAGCCACGCGAAAAGGCTTCCGACAGCGAGCTTTTGGTGCGGATCCTGGAGCGAGTGCAGCGTGACCTACCCGATGCGGTCGGCCTGGCCATCACGGTGCACGAGCGGGGACATGACCACGAGACGACCGTGGTGGCCGCACGCGGACTTCGGGCGCGAGATCGTCCAGGCTCAGCTCGATGGGCTGGGTGGCCCAGTCGTCGCCGCTGTAACCCATCAGATCCCGGTGCTCAGCCTGGACCTGTGGTCGGACGACCGCTGGCCTGATCTGACGCTGGACGCGGTGGCGGCCCGCCATCCCGAGCACAGCACCGCCTTGCGTCAGGTGGGCGGCTCGGTGGCGGTGCCGGGCTTCTGGGAGGCCGACGCCACCGTGGTGCTCTCGTGCACCCTGGATCGGCCGGCCACGGCCGCCACCGTGAACACTCTGGTCGGCTACGAGCAGCTGATCTTCGCCGCGATGCTCACCAGCGGGGCCCAGGACGGCACCGCCGTCGCCGACATGATGGCCGTGCTGCAGTCCCGCGGTGCCATCGAGCAGGCCAAGGGCGCGATCATGGGCTGCCTGCGCTGCGATGCCGAGACGGCCTGGAACACCCTGCGCCGGGCCAGCCACGAGTCGAACGTGAAACTGCGCACGCTGGCCGTCGCGCTGATGGAACACATCGGCGGCTCCCCCGCCGAGCAACCCGCCGCCGCCAGCCCGATCGTTCCCGACGAGGCGGCGCGCAAGGCCGCGCGGCTGCTGTGGGCTGTGCTGACCCACGCACCCAAACCGGTGTCAGCCGGCAACTGACGACGGCATGTCGATCGTGGTCGTCACCGTGACGATCTGCGGATCCGGTGGCGCCGAGGAGAAGCCGAAGCCCACCGCGGGCAGCAGCGGCGCCACCCCGCCCAGATCGACTCCGTCGAAACTGCCCGTCACGGCGGCCACGCGCCGCGACCGCCGCACGCCGTAGTACTCGCGGCGGCCGTTGCCCGCGCTGCCCGCGGTGTGCACGCCGGGCACGATCCTGGCCGCCACGGGGTCGATGGCCGCCAGCCACCACGGCGCGACGGCGAGCCGGCCCGGCACCAGCCGCAGCAGCCGGTCGATCGGAGTCGGGCCGCCGATCGTGACGGTGACATCGAGGCGGGGGCCGCGACGGTCAAGTGTGCGCGGACAGGTCCGCGCGCACCTCGCCCAGCTCCACCCGGTCGAAGTGGTAGGTCGAGGAGACGAAGTCGGCCACCTGCGCGCTGGGCGCCAGCAGCACCCGTTCGTCGTCGGCGGTCTGCACCATCACGTCGGCGAAGCTGCCGAACGGCGACTCGGCCCAGCGTCCGATCACCAGGCGGACACCGGCCGCGGTGCCGAACCCGGCGATGTGCCCGGAGAAGACCAACCGTTCGGCGCCCACCCGGCCGAGCGTAGCGAGCAGGGCAATTGGTCCGGCGAAACGCCGCTGCACCAGCACGGAAAACCCCCGGCAAGGTGGTTCGCTTAGGCGTGACACCCCGTCGCATCCGGAGGGATCCCATGTCCGTTGATCACCCGCTTCTCCCCGAGCCGAGCACGGCGCGGCGCTCGAGGATGCTGGCGCCGCTGGGAGCCGGCGCAGCGCTCGTCATGGTCGGGCTGGCGGTGGGCGTCGTGGTGAACTCCGGTTCTCCCGACACCCTGCCGGTCGCCCAGGCTGCGCCGAGCACGACCGCCACCACGACCGCCACCACGACGGCACGTCAACGGCGACCTCGAGCGCCGGCTCCGCGCCGTACAAGGCGGACGCCAAGGGGTACGTCGACACCAAGGCCCGCTGCAGCGACAGCCAGATCGTGATGGCCTACGGCCGCACCGAGCGATCCCTGATGGCCATCTGCGTCGACCCCAGCGGCGACCTCGAGTACCGCGGTGTGCGCCTGTCCGACAACGCGTCGGTGACGCTGTCCGCCAGCCGCGGCTCCGACGGCACCGTCATCGCCAACAACGACGGTGTCACCTACTCGATCTCGCCGAAGGTGTTCCTGGTGTCCGAGGGCGACAACGTGATCTACCGCGACTCGTGGATCGAACTCGTCCAGCCGGGGTTCTCCGGATCGGGCACGTCGTCGGCGAGTACGACGGCGACCACCTCCGGTAGCGCCACCACGACGGTGAGCACCACCACCGTCACCGTGACGACATCGGTGACGCCCACCTCGAAGTCGGGTGGCTGAGCCCGGTCAGGTGTTGCGGCCGCCGTTGACGCCGAGGATCTGGCCGGTGATGTAGCCGGCCTCCTCGGAGATGAAGAACGCGCACGCGGCAGCGATGTCTTCGGGCCTGCCCATCCGCCGCACCGGTGTGGCGTCGATGTTGGCCTGGATGTCACCGAGGTTGCCGCGCGCTTCGGCGCTGCGCAACATCGGGGTGTCGATGAACCCCGGCGGAACCGCGTTGACGGTGATCCCGGCCGGACCATATTCCAGCGCAAGGCTTTTCGTCAGCCCGTTGACGCCGGACTTGGCCGCCACGTAGGCCGACATGTACGGAACCCCGGAGTGGGTGCTCGACGAGGAGATGTTGACGATGCGTCCCCAGCCGGCCTCGAGCATGTCGGGCAGCACGGCCTGGATGGTGTGGAAGACGCCGTTGAGGTTGATGTCGATGATCTTGCGCCACTCGTCGAAGCTGATGTCGGTGAAGCGGCGGAAGCTGTCCTTCCCGGCGGCGTTCACCAGGATGGTGACCGGTCCCAGTGCGGCGCGGATCTCGGCGAGTGCGGCATCGATCTGCGCCCGGTCGGTGACGTCGGCGACGTAGGAGAACTCGGAGTCCGAGGCGGTGAGGTCGAGGATGGCCACCCGATAGCCGTCGGACCGCAGCCGGTCGACGATCGCCGCCCCGATCCCGGAACCGCCGCCGGTCACCACTGCGGTCTTGGACACGAGCTTCTCCTTCCCGGCGGGCGCAGCCGCCGATGTTGGGCACGAATAACGTTGTGGTACTACGTGGTTCGCCGGGGAGCGCGCAGGCCGAGCGTGCGCCGTCCCACCTCGACCAGATGGCGATGCAGCCACTCCCGATCGACGACTGCCGCGCTGCGCCGTCGATCCGGCGATGCCGGCGAAGACGAAGCGGGCCCGGATGAGTCCCTCCGGCCCGGGGTCGAGGTCGGCCAGCAGAGCCAGCTGACGCGCGATCATGTCGGTCCATTCGCGGTTGGCTTTCAGCACGCTGTGGACGCCGGGATCGGCTGACAGCACCGAGATCAGGACCGGATTGTCGACCGCGACCCGGGCATAGCCGGTGAGCATCCGCTCGGCGCGGGCATGCGCACCGCGCAACGTCTCGGCGTCCTCGACGACCGTGCGCAGCTCGCCGATGATCGGTTCCAGCACCGCGGTCAGCAGTTGCTCACGGGTCCGGAAGTGATGGTAGATAGCGGCTTTCGTGAAGCCGAGCTCGTCGGCGATCATCTGCAACGAGGTGCCGGCGAAGCTGTGCCGGATGAACAGTGCGGTGGCGGCGTCGATGAGGCGCTGGCGGGTGTCGGTCGGCGCGCCGGCCAGCGTCGCTGCGCTCATTCCTGGCTCCTTTACGATCGGCTAGCAATCTACCATACGATCGGCTAGCATCGCCCTAGCCGATCGTATGGCTGACCCTCCGTCGTAAGGGACTTCTCGATGACTGATGTCGACAGCGTGGACTTCTTCATGGACCGCGGCGTGGTCGCCGATCCCGTTCTCCTATCTCGAAGACCTTGCAGGCCCGCTGCCCGGTGGTGCGCGAACCGCATCACGGGGTGTGGATGGTCACCGGCTGGGAAGAGGCCAGCGAGGTCGCCGGAGACGCCGAGCGGTTCTCGTCGTGCATCTCGGTCACCGGTCCGTTCCCCGGCTTCCCCGTCCCGGTCGAAGGCCGCGACGACGTGCCGGAACTCATTGCGGCACATCGCGACGAGCTGCCGTTCAACGACCAGCTGCCCACGCTCGACCCGCCGGTGCACACCGACCACCGCGCCCTGCTGATGAAGCTGATCACGCCCAAGCGCCTCAAGGAGAACGAGGACGCGATGGGGGCGATGGTCGATCAGGCCCTCGACGACTACCTGGCCGGTTCGGGCGGCGAGTTGATCGCCGGCTTCGCCCAGCCGTTCACCCTGATGGTGATCGCCGACCTGCTCGGCGTGCCCGACGCCGACCGCGACGAGTTCCTCGCCGAGATGCGCAGCGGTGACCACCACGGCGGCGGCATCGGCAGCGTCAAGGGTGAGAGCCTGGCCAACTCGCCGCTGGAATACCTCTATGACAAGTTCATCGCCTACATCGAGGACCGGCGCGCCAATCCCCGCGGCGACGTGCTCTCCGAGATGGCCGCGGCGACGTTCCCGGACGGCTCGGTGCCCGATCCCGGCGACGTGGCCCGGGTGGCGGCCAACCTCTACACCGCCGGCCAGGAGACGACGGTGCGGCTGCTCAGCGCCGCGCTGCAGATCCTCGGCGACCGGCCCGACCTCCAGCAGGCGTTGCGGGCCGACCGCTCCAAGATCGGCAACTTCATCGAGGAGGCGCTGCGCTACGAGAGTCCGGTCAAGGGCGACTTCCGCCTGGCCACCCAGCCGGTCACCCTCGGCGGCGTCGACGTGCCCGCGGGCGCGACGCTGATGGTGGTCAACTGCGCGGCCAACCGCGACCCGCGCCGATTCACCGACCCGAACACCTTCGACGCGGCCCGCTCGAATGCCCGGCAGCACATCGCCTTCGGACGCGGGATCCACACCTGCCCCGGCGCGCCGCTGGCCCGCGCCGAGGCCCGCGTCGCGATCGAGCGGCTGCTGGACCGCACCAGCGACATCCGCATCAGCGAGGCGCATCACGGGCCTGCCGGGGCGCGGCACTACAGTTACGTTCCGACCTACATTCTCCGTGGGCTGACCGAGTTGCACCTGGAGTTCGACCTGCCATGAAAGCCTCTGTCGACGACAGCCGCTGCCGCGGACACGGAGTGTGCACGACCATCTGTCCGCAGGTCTTCGCCCTCACCGACGACGGCTACGCCGAGGTGATCGTCGACGAGGTTCCGGAGAGCCTCGCCGACAGCGCCCGCGAGGCGGCCGAGGCCTGCCCGGAGAACGCCATCACCTTGAGCTAGGTGTCGCCGGGTAGTCGACGATCGTGCGCCAATAGTCCTCGGGGATCTCGGTATTCGAGCGAAGGACGAGCGCCAGGCCGGTGGCCATCGCGATGCCCAGCACCCCGAGCCACAGCCCCGCGAGGGCGACGGCCACCCAGATCGCCACGGTGACCGCATGCCACGGCGCCACCAGGGCCAGCACCGGGGCGAAGAAGAATCCCGTGCCCACGTACCACGACGAGCCGGCGCGGTCGGCCTTCATGACCAGTTCGAGCCACCGTGGAATGGGTTGTGCGCTCGCGTTTCTCGGTCATGACCTCAACGGTCCCCTCGTCGGGTAAGCCGTGCAATTACCTCTCAGGTAATGGCTTTGGCCACCCCGCTGCGCCATGCTGGAGCCATGGGCGGCACTACTCCGGCATTCGGTTCGGTACTGCGGGACTGGCGGCGCCGGCGTCACCTCAGCCAGCTGGATCTCGCGCTGGAGGCCGACGTCTCGGCCCGCCACGTCAGCTTCGTCGAAAGTGGCCGCTCGACACCGAGCCGGGCGATGGTGCTGCGGCTGGCCGCCGCGCTCGAAGTGCCGCCGCGCGAGCAGAATCGGCTGCTGGTGGCCGCCGGACTGGCACCGGAGTACGGCGAACGCAGCCTCGACGACCCGGGCATGGCGGCGGTCCGCGCCGGGATCGATCGGGTGCTGAGCGCCTACGAGCCCAATCCGTGCCTGGTGGTGAACCGCAATTGGGATGTGCTGCAGGCGAATTCGGGAACATCGGTCCTGCTCGCCGGGGTGGCGCCGCATCTGCTGGAAAAGCCCAATGCGCTGCGGCTCGCGCTGCACCCCGACGGTTTGGCGCCGCGGATCCGCAACCTCGCCCAGTGGCGTCACCATCTCGTGGGCCGGTTGCGCCGCGAGGTCGCCGGCGCACCGGGCCTGGCCGGGCTGCTTGCCGAGGTCGAGTCCTACCCGGGCGGGCTGGACGGCTCCGCCGACCTGGGTGAGGTCGCGGTGCCACTGGAGCTCTACCGGCTCGACGGCGTCCTGCTGAGGTTCCTGAGCATGGTCACCACGTTCGGCACGGCGATGGACCTGACCGCCGCCGAACTGAGCATCGAGGCTTTCCTGCCTGCCGACGAGGAGACGTCCGAGGCGCTGCGGGCAGCCTGATCGCCGCCCGTAGAACAGGTTTCAGTTGTGAGTTTTCCCAAGCCGACACGACGCTCCCGTTCTGTGGTGTAGTCATGGGGCACGGGCACTAGAACACGTCGTATGGAGGTGCGCATTTCAATGCCCAAGACCGTCCCGAACCTGCCCCCCGGTTTCGACTTCACCGATCCCGATCTGAACACCGAGCGGCTGCCGGTCGAGGAGCTCGCCGAGCTGCGCAAGTCCGCGCCCATCTGGTGGAACGAGCAGCCGATCGGCGTCGGCGGATTCGACGACGGCGGCTACTGGGTGGTCACCAAGCACAAGGACGTCAAGGAGGTGTCGCGGCGCAGCGACGTGTTCTCCAGTCTGCGCAAGACCGCGCTGCCCCGCTACAAGGAGGGCACTGTCGGCGAGCAGATCGAACGCGGCAAGTTCGTGCTGCTCAACCAGGACGCCCCGCACCACACCCACCTGCGCAAGATCATCTCGCGGGCGTTCACCCCGCGAGCGGTCGAGCTGCTGCGGGAGGAGCTGAACGAGCGCGCCCAGGACATCGCCCAGCGCGCCCTCGAGGAGGGTTCCGGCGACTTCGTCGAGCAGGTCTCCTGCGAGCTGCCGCTGCAGGCCATCGCCGGCCTGATGGGTGTGCCGCAGGACGAGCGCAAGAAGCTCTTCGACTGGTCCAACCAGATGGTCGGCGACCAGGACCCGGAGTTCGCCAACAACGACGCGATCAGCGCATCCGGTCGAGCTGATCATGTACGGCATGCAGATGGCCGCCGACCGCACGGCCAACCCGCGCGACGACCTGGTGACCAAGCTGGTGCAGGCCGACGTCGAGGGCCACAAGCTCTCCGACGACGAGTTCGGCTTCTTCGTGATCCTGCTGGCGGTGGCCGGCAACGAGACCACCCGCAACTCGATCACCCAGGGCATGATGGCTTTCACCGACTTCCCCGAGCAGTGGGAGCTGTTCAAGAAGCACCGCCCGGCCACCGCCGCCGACGAGATCGTCCGGTGGGCCACCCCGGTGACCTCGTTCCAGCGCACCGCGCTGGAGGACACCGAGCTCGGCGGCGTGAAGATCAAGAAGGACGAGCGGGTGGTGATGTTCTACCGCTCGGCCAACTTCGACGAGGACGTCTTCGAAGATCCGTTCCAGTTCAACATCTTCCGCGATCCCAACCCGCACGTCGGGTTCGGCGGCACCGGGGCGCACTACTGCATCGGTGCGAACCTGGCGCGGATGACGATCGACCTGATGTTCAACGCCATCGCCGACCACATGCCGGATCTGACCCCGCTCGCCAGGCCCGAGCGGTTGCGCTCGGGATGGCTCAACGGGATCAAGCACTGGCAGGTCGATTACACGGGCGCCGAGCAAGTCCCCTGTCGCGCATGGCGATACAGTCGGGACGTGACGGAATCCAGCTGGACACTGACCGCCGCCGACGGTGAGCTGCAGGTACTCACCGGAGTCGGCGGCCCGGCCGCGAAGATGGGCCACCGGCTGACCATCGCGATGGCCTCCTGGCAGGCCGGCGTGACCTGGCGCGGCAAGACGCCGGTGGCCGCCGACCTGGTGGTTGAGGCGGACTCTCTGCAGGTGATCAAGGGCGAGGGCGGCGTGACGCCGCTGTCGGGGCCGGAGAAGGTGGTGGTCCGTTCCAACGCGCTCAAGTCGCTCGACGTCAAGAAGTACCCGCAGATCCGGTTCTCCGCCGACGACATCGCCAAGACCGACACCGGCTACCGGATGACGGGCACCGTCGAGATCCACGGCAAGTCCCGGCCGCAGGTCGTCGACCTCGAGGTGGACGACCATGGCGGGACCTGGGTGATGTCGGCGCAGGTGCCCGTGGTGCAGACGCAGTTCGGGGTCAAGCCGTACTCGCTGTTCATGGGGACGCTGAAGATCGACGACGAGGTGACGATCAAGTTCACCGCCCGGCATCCGAAGTAAGCAGCCGACCAAATTGGTCTGACCACTTGACCTGTTGCCAGGCGGTGGGTCATGCTGGCGGCATGGCACTGCAGCCGGTCAGCCGGCGCTCGGTCCCCGAGGACGTCTTCGAGCAGATCCTCGCCGACGTCCTCAGTGGTGAGATGCAGCCCGGCGAGGCGCTGCCGAGCGAGCGCAGGCTCGCCGAGGTGCTGGGGGTGTCGCGGCCCGCGGTGCGCGAGGCGCTCAAACGGGTCGCGGCCGCGGGCCTGGTCGAGGTACGTCAGGGTGACGCCACCACGGTGCGCGACTTCCGTCGCCACGCCGGGCTGGACCTGCTCCCCCGGCTGCTGCTGCAGGGCGGCGAACTCGACGTCGCGGTGGCGCGCAGCATCCTGGAGGCCCGCCTGCACAACGGGCCCAAAGTGGCCGAACTGGCCGCCGAGCGCCGTCTGCCCGGACTGGCCGAGTTGCTCGAGCAGTCCATCGCCGCACTGGAGTCCGCCGACGATCCCGTCGAGCAGCAGCGCCATGCGCTGACGTTCTGGGACCACGTCGTCGACGGCGCCGACTCCATCGCATTTCGGTTGATGTTCAACACATTACGAGCGGCCTATGAGCCCGCCCTGCCCGCGCTGGCCACCCTGATGGCCGCCGAGGTGGGCCAGGTCCAGGCCTACCGCGCGCTGGCGGGTGCCATCGCCGCCGGCGAGCCGGCCGCCGCCGCGACCGCCGCCCGTGAACTCCTGGAACCCGCGACCACGGCGTTGGTCGCCGCCCTGACCGCCCTGGAGGAGCAACGATGACCGACACGACCGGCAACCGCCGCGGGATGACCCTGGCCGAGGCCGCCCGCGAGTTCTGGAGGCATCCCTCGCCGTGGCTGCTCGGAGGTGGCGCGCTCGCCGCGGCGGCGGCCCGGGTCGCGGTCGGCGACTGGCAGCCGACCGATGCCCTCGTGCCGGTCGCGGTCGCCGCGGCGTTCCCGTTCTTCGAGTGGATGATCCACGTGTTCGTCCTGCACTGGCGTCCGCGCCGGCTCGGCCGGCTCACCCTCGATCCCCTGCTGGCGCGCAAGCACCGCGAACACCACATCGCGCCGCGCGACGTCGGCCTGGTGTTCATCCCGCTGCAGTCGGTGATCGGCGCGCTGGCCTCCGCGACACTCATCGCGCTGCTGGCCTTCCCGCGAACCGGGATGGGGCTGACCTTCTTGGCGACGATCCTGGCCTTCGGCCTGGTCTACGAGTGGTGCCACTACCTCATCCACACCGACTACAAGCCGAAAAGTGCTGTGTACCGGATCATTTGGCGCGACCATCGGCTGCACCACTTCAAGAACGAGCACTACTGGTTCGGTGTGACGACACCGGGGACGGCCGACCGGGTGCT
Organism: uncultured Actinomycetota bacterium; assembly: GCA_963765445.1. Taxonomy (GTDB): domain Bacteria; phylum Actinomycetota; class Actinomycetes; order Mycobacteriales; family Mycobacteriaceae; genus Mycobacterium. Next base: position 36,160 of record CAVXWQ010000064.1, on the reverse strand, counting down.
GCGCACCTACCCCGACCCCGCCTCGGTGCCGACCTCGCCGACAGCCAAGAACCTGCACGCCGCGGCGGGCGCGGTCAGCTAGCCGTTGACGACGACCGGGTCACCGATGTTGACCTGGTTGTAATACCAGGACGCGTTGTCCGGACTGAGGTTGATGCAGCCGTGGCTGACGTTGGCGTAGCCCTGCGACCCCACCGACCACGGCGCCGAGTGCACGTACACCCCGCCCCAGGTGATCCGGACGGCGTTGGCCACGGTCAGCTTGTAGCCCTCCGGGTCGCTCAGCGGGATGCCGATGGTGCGCGAGTCCATCACCACCGAGGACTGCTTCTCCAGCACGTTGAACGAGCCGATCGGTGTCGGGTGCCTGGGCTTGCCCATCGATGCGGGCATCTGGCGGACCACCTGACCGTCGATGCTGACGGTGAACGTGTGCGCCGAGATGCTGGCCACCCCGAGGACCGTGGCGCCGGTTCCGAAGGTTCGCGGGATGCCGCCGGCCATCATCGTGATCTCCGAGTGCCCGGGCCAGTAGTGGTCGGGGACGAACTGGACACTCGCGTCGTCGAGCCACTCGAACCGGCCGGTCACGTTGGCCGGCGAGATGACGCTGATCGAACGTTCGGCAGCCGCGCGGTCGGGCACCGGCTTGGTGAACGTCACGATGATCGGATGGGCCACGCCGACGACCTGGCCGTTGGTCGGCTGAACCGACGCGACCGTGGCGCCGGCGAACGACGGCGCGACCGAGGCCGAACTGGTGGGAACCGAAGCCGTCAGCGCCAGGGCCGCGATACCGGCGGCGGCAAGTCCTCGTCGAACTGCTCTGGCCATTGACTCCCGTCCTCTGCGATCAGCAAATCGCAGTCTAATTGCCGGTTACGGCTTCGCCCAGCAACACGCGAAGTACGTGCCATAACCCTGGTGCGGTGCCGGTGACGGCGTACCACCTAGGGATATCAGCGAAACTTCGTCAGCCGTTACCGGGGCGCAGATCAGCCAGGCGCTCCATGATGCGGGTCCGCAGCGACGGCTTGGAGGTCTGTACCGGCGGGACGGTCGGCTCGGTCACCATCGGCGGCGGGGCGGCCGCCTCGACCGGTGCCGCCGCGGTTCGCGGACCTCGGCGGGACCTCCGGAGCCGCCTCCTCGGTCATCGCGGCCTCCGGGACGGGCTCGGAAACCGCTTCCTGGGTCGCATGCCGGCTGCTCGGGCGGGGGCGCCACTGCCTGCGGCGGCGGGGCGGGCGCCACCGGAGCGCTCACCGGTCGCGGCGCGGCCGTCTGGGCAGTATCGACCACGGGACGCTGGTCAGTGGTCGTCTGGCCACGGTCGGGCAGCAGGGCGATCCCGGCGGCGGCCGAGGCGGACACCACGAAGGTCAGGACTCCGCCGACCAGCATCGCCACCGGCCCGCTTCGTGCCGGCGACCGCTTGTCGTCGAGCGCCGGTTCAGGGGCGATGAACAGCGGATCGTCGAACAGCCCGAAGCTGTTCACCGACGCCAGCGCCGCACCGCGGGCCAACGCCAGCTCCGCCTCGGCGGGGGCGAACACCGGGATGCCCAGCACCTGCTCGAGTTGGCGGGCGATGAGGTCGAGTTCGTCTCCCGAGCCCAGCAGGACCAGCCCGTCGGGCTGCCAGCCGTCGCGGTTGGACACGTCGGCCAGCCAGCCGATCAGATCCTGCTCGGTCTGTAGGTCGTAGCTGACCGCGGTCTGCACCGAGTTCTCGTGGGTGTCGACCGACAGCGCGACCACGGCGTCGGGTTCGACGACGCACACCGCCGTCACCGTCGAGCCGATCACCTGGCCGATGGCCCTGGCGAACGCCTCGGTGGCCTCCGGCAACCGGATCGGGATGATGTTGTCGAAGCCGGAGTCGGCCAGCGAGTCGAGCAGCAGCGAGGCCTCGACCGCGGCGTCGTCGCTCCAGGTCACGCCGATCGACTGCAGGCGCTGACCGCCGGCGATGGCCTGGGTCCGCGACAGCGCTTCGGCGACGAACTCCGAGGTGGTGATGGGGCTGAAACCGCCGCGGCGCACCTCGAACGCGTCGTGATCCTTGGTCGCGCCGTCGGCTCCGTCGCCTTCGACGAGGACGAGTCCGACGGTGGTCGGCGTCATGGACAGTCCCAGGACGGTGTCCAAAAAAGCACTCCTCTCCTGCCCTCGCCTCTGTGCCGAACGCGCACGCCGCTAGGCTTGCGCCTGGCTACGGTGCTTCGCTGCCGGCGACGAAAGCGAACCGGGACAGCGTGGCCTTCATCGACCTCCGTCGGAGCCTACCTGTCGTGCTGAATACCAGCTAATGGCTGCTGCAGGGCAACGGGACAGCCTCGAAGCGGTAACGGAAACCTCCAGCTGAAATACCTCTGGGGGTATAGAGTGGCCCCATGCCCGAACATGGTCACTACCACGAAGTGCTCGACGACCTCCGCCCCCAGCACCGCGCTCTGAGGCAGCTCATTCCCGACGTCTACCGCGCGTTCAACGATATGAGCGGCGCGGCGATGGGAGCCGGCGCGCTGGAACCGAAGGTCAAGGAACTCATGGCGCTGGTCGTCGGCATCGTCAACGGCTGTGACGGCTGCATCGCGTCGCATGCCCGCGCGGCGGTCAAGGCCGGAGCCACCAGGCAGGAAGCCGCCGAGGCCATCGGCGTGGCGATCATGATGCACGGCGGCCCGGCCACGGTGTACGGCGCGCGCGCCTTCGACGCGATCAGCGAGTTCGCCGACGCGACCGAGCCGAAAGCCACCTGACCAGCGTGGCGTGACGAGCGCGGGTCAGGCGTGCAGGGGTGCGGCCTGGTTCTGCGGCAACGCCGCGACCATCGGGGTGTCGACACCGACCGGCCCCAGTTCGCTGGAGCTGCCCGGGTTGCCGATCGGGGCGTCGCGGCCCGGCAGGACCTCGTTGAAGAAGGCGGCGTTGTCGGCGAGGAACTTCTTCTCCTCCTCCGGCAGGTCGGACTCGAAGTAGATCGCGTCGACCTCGCACAGGAGACGGCACGCGCCGCACTCCACGCACTCCTCGGGGTTGATGTACATGGTCCGGTCGCCCTCGTAGATGCAGTCGACGGGGCATTCCTTCATACAAGCCTTGTGCTTGATGTCAACGCACGCACTGGTGATCACGTAGGTCATGGCCGGAAGCCTATCTGTAACTCGTCGTACCAGACACGGGTAGAAGGCCCGGCACGCCGGGGACTTAAGTCCTCAATTCCCGGGACCGGGTGCGTTTCCCCAGCTCAGAGAGGTAGAGGTCAGCTCAGCGGCGCAGCTCGGCGGTGATGTCGACCCAGCCGGTGGTGTCCAGCCGGTGGTCGTTGACGTTGCGGCACTCGCCATAGACCTGCATGGTGCCCCGGGTGGCTTTGTCGTCATTGCGGTAATAGATGACTGTCACCCCGTTCCTGGTGAAGGTGCGCCCGCCGGGGTGCCGGTTGGGCGGCGCCGCTTCGGTGAAGCCTCGTGCGGTCATCGCGGACGCGATCGCCCTGAAGAACTTCGGGGTCTCGAGCACGCCCGGCACGTCGAAGTTGAGATAGATCGCGCCCTGATACGGCGGGTCGGCGCTGCTCTCGCACGACATGAGCAGGTAGGTACCCGCGACACCCCGCAGCTCGCCGGCCGCGACGACCTCGCGGGCCGGTTCGAGCACCTGTGACTTCGACTGTTGGTCGGTTAACGGATTGGCGACCGGTTCGACCGCCGCCCCGTGCATCTCCCGAAATCGGTGCAACGCAATGAAACTCACCCCGAGAATCAGACACATCGCCAACGCCGCCGCGATCAGCAGCACCGCGGGCCGGGAGCGAAGCCAGGTCGGCATCAGATCAGTTCAACGGCAGCCATGCCGGCCAGAACGTGCGGATCATGCGCCACTCCTCGGCCACCTGGACGACGCGGGCATGCTAACACTCCGCTGGGGACCAACGGCACTGCAGATTTGGCCTTTCGACTCCGGACGCGTGCGGTGCCTGCCCCATAACGTCATGGCCGGACATCGTCCTTCGGCCCACCTGGGGGATGGGCCGGCGATGTATCCCGAATGGTTCACCCAGGGTGGGGAGGCCAAGGGCTTGCTGCGACCACTTCAGCCCTTGGCCAGGGTGAACTGGCAGACATCGGTGTAGCCGTCCCGGAACAGCTCGACGCAACCGGTCAGGTATCGCATATAGCGGTCGTAGACCTCGCGGGACTGGATCGCCACCGCCTCTTCCTCATTCGCCTCCAGCGCCGCCGCCCAGAGGTCCAGGGTGCGGGCGTAGTGCACACGCAACGGGTGCACGCGGTTGACGGCGAAACCGGCCCGGGCCGCATGGTCCTCGACGAGTGCGACGCTCGGCAGCCGGCCACCGGGGAAGATCTCGTCCATGATGAACTTGAAGAACTTCAGGTGCCGCATGGTGATCGGCAGGTTGCGCACCGCGAGTTCGTCAGTGCCTGCCTGAACGATGTTGTGCAGCAACATGATTCCGTCGGATGGCAACAACTCGTAGGCCCGGTGGAAGAAGGCGTTGTAGCGGTCGAAGCCGAAGTGCTCGAATGCGCCGATGGACACAATGCGGTCCACGGGCTCGTGGAAGTGCTCCCAGCCGTCGAGCACGACCTGCTTGGACCGCGGGCTTTCCGACGTGTCGAACAGGTGCTGGACGTGCAAGGCCTGGTTCTTGCTCAGGGTCAGCCCCACGACGTTGACGTCGTATTTCTCCACGGCACGCATCATCGTTGCGCCCCAGCCGCAGCCGACGTCGAGAAGTGTCATCCCCGGTTGCAGGCCCAGCTTGCCCAGCGCCAGGTCGATCTTGGCGATCTGGGCCTCTTCCAGCGACATGTCGTCGCGCTCGAAGTAGGCACAGCTGTAAGTCTTTGTCTTATCCAGGAACAGCCGATAGAAGTCATCGGACAGGTCGTAATGATGCTGCACATCGTCGAAATGCGGTTCCATGTGCGCGGTACTGGCGGGTGTTTCTGACAACTTCCTTTGTCCTGTTCTTGTCTGCGAACCGGCTTCCCCGCGAGACCGGCCGCACTCCCCTCGTGACGTGTTCCCGGTAGCCTACGCGACCGCGGACGGCATCCCCACTCGAGCAAAGTCGCGGCGACCGCGGTAGCTCAGCTCTCCGCGTCTTCGCCAGACTTGTTGTCGTTACCGTAAATTGGCTGTCCGCCGTCGTCGAGCCAGTCGTTGATGGCGGTGCCGGTGACGGTGCCGTCGGACCCCGGCAGGACGGCCGTCGGCCGATCCTCGTAGGCCCTGGCCATCTCTTTACCCTCGGCACGGCGTGTTCGCCGACCTCCGGCTTTTCGGTGGAACCCTGCTGTTCGGAAGGCTGCTCGGGTGGCCGCTCGGAGGCGTCTGGAGTGCTCACAATGAAATTCGTTCTGCGAAATCGTGCTGGGCTTTTGTGGCGCTCTCCAGGTTTGCCCGAATGTGTGACCGACAAAACAATGTCGCGTGTTCAGCAACGGTTGGAGCGCCGTGGTGCCAGATACGTCATTTATCAGGCACAGTTGTCATATGGACGCCAAGCATCCACTTCGCCGCGATCGCCGCATGCCGGTACTCATGGCCGCCCTTTTCCTGGTACCGGCCTTCCTTGCCGCGCCTGCCCACGCCGCCCCGGCGCCACCGCTCCCGGTGGCACCGCAGGCTCCGCTGGATCAGTCGGTGGTCATGGGGCAGGTCACTCCCGGCCTGGTCGACATCAACACGACGCTGGACTACCAGGGCGCGGTCGGCGCGGGCACCGGAATCGTGCTCGACCCCAACGGCGAGGTGCTGACCAACAACCACGTCATCGAGGGCGCGACCGCGATCACGGCCACCAGCCTGGCCAACGGCCGCACCTACCCGGTCGACGTCATCGGCTATGACCGGACCAACGACATCGCGCTGGTCCGGCTCCGTGGCGCCAGCGACCTACCGGTCGCCGCGCTGGGCACCTCCTCATCGGTGGCGGTGGGTGATCCCATCGCCGCGATCGGGAACGCCGGCGGCGCCGGCGGAGCACCGAGCTTCGCACCCGGCACCGTCACGCAGCTCGGCGCGTCAGTGCGCGCATCCGACGAATCCGGCGGCGGCTCCCGTGAGCTCAACGACCTCATCCGGGTCGCTGCCGACGTACGGCCCGGCGATTCGGGTGGCCCGCTGGTCAACACCGCCGGCCAGGTGGTCGGCGTCAACGTGGCGGCGACCCTGACCTATCGGATGGGCGGCGTGCGCGGCGGCGAGGGCTTCGCCATCCCGATCGACCGGGCACTCGGGGTCGCCAACCAGATCCGGGCCGGCGTGCCTGCCCCCGGTATCCACATCGGCGACACGGCCTTCATCGGTGTCGGCATCGCCGACGGCGACGGGTCGGGCGCCGTGGTCCGCCAGGTGCTGCCCGACACCCCTGCCCGCAAGGCCGGCCTGATGAGCGGTGACATCATCACCGCTATCGACGGAGTTCCGATCAACTCGGCGTCGAACGTCTCCGATGCCATCGACGCGCACCGCCCCGGTGACACGATCACGCTGAGCTGGCTGGACCGGGCGGGCAACCCGCGCAGTGCACCGATCCTCCTGGACCGCGGCCCGGTCGGCTGACCGTCCTCAGGTGTGCAGTTCGGCCCGCATCTGCATGAACCGGAACAGGCCGGGCCTGGGCACCACGGGCTGATAGGCGGCGACCAGGTCGTCGACGAACGCCGCCCGGTCGGGCTCGGCGAGCTGGTCCGTCCATGCCGTGGAGCCCACCTCGCACCACGCCCGGAACTGCGCCGCGGACCCGAAGTCCCATTCGCGGTCGCGGACCGTCAGTGAGCTCACCCGCAGGCCGCACGCGTTGGCGAGATCGGCGAAGTCCGCCGGGTCGGGGTGGACGAACGGTGCGCTGAAGTCGGTGAAGTGTCCCGACCACGGGGCGCTGTGGGCGACGACCATCGCGGTGGACTCGATACTGGGTCGCTCTGCGGCACAGACCATCTGGATCACGCTTCGACCGCCGGACTCGAGGATCGCCGCGATCGCCGTGAGCGCATCGTCGAGCTGCGGCACCCAGTGCAGGGCGTTGAACGACACCGCCATGTCGAAGCACCGAGCGAACGGCAACCGGCGGGCGTCGGCACGCACGAAGCGCGGCCCGGCTGGTGTGGCCGGACCAGTGTCGGCGGCGGCGACCATCCGCGGTGACGGGTCCACGCCGACGATGAATCCCTGCGGCAGCCGGCCGGCGATCTCGCGAGTGAGAAACCCGTCCCCGCAGCCGATGTCGAGGATCCGCTCGTCGCCGTCGAGCACCAGATCGGCGAGAGTCTCCGACGCGACCGCTCGCTGCAGGCTGCTGACCCTCCGGTAGTCCTCACCGCTCCAGTCCGCCACCGACACATTTAACGCCTCCGTCACTGCCGGGGGCAACGGAGGCACGATGTAGCTCATGACTACTCGACTGACACTGTCGGCCCCGGTGCTGCTGGCGGCGCTGGCCATCGCGGTTGCCACGCCCGCGGCCGCGGACCCGTCCGAGCCGTTGCACGAGCTGATCGACGCCGCGGCGCAGCGATTGCAGACCGCCGACCCGGTGGCGGCCAACAAGTGGCTGACCGGGGGCGCCATCACCGATCCGGCCCGGGTTCGGGTGGTGCTGGACCAGGTCGCCGCGGAGGCCCAAACCAACGGTGTGGCAACCGATTTCGTCACCGATGTCTTCACCGACCAGATCGACGCCACCGAGGGAATTCAGTACAGTCGGTTCGCCGGGTGGAAGTTCGATCCCACCACGGCGCCGACGTCGGCGCCCGACCTGTCGGCGTCGCGGTCGGTGATCGACAGTCTCAACCACCGCATGGTCGGCGAGATCGCGGCGCAGTGGCCGCTGCTGCACTCACCCGCCTGCGCGGCCGAACTCGCTGCCGCCAAGGCGACTGTCGAGAGCGAGCGCGGCTTCGACGACCTCTACCGTGCGGCACTCGACGCGGCCACGCGGTCGTACTGCCCGGGGGGCTAGCCGGTCGGGTGGGGCGTTCCCAGGTACGGGAAGACGTCGAGAGTGTCGGTGTGCGGCGACAATCCGGTCGGTGGGCAGTCGCCTTTGGTGAGGAACGCCAGCCGGTAGTCGATGACGTCGTCGGTGAAGACCCGGCCGTTGGGGTACTTCGCGGGCTTGGACGGGTTGTAGGTCAGCATGTCCGGCAGAGTGCCTTCGTTGTCGATCGCCTCGATGGCCTCCTCGCGGGTGTAGTCGCCGGTGTGCCCCATCAGGTGGATGAACTGCCCGATCCAGCGCTGCCGGTCGTGCACCGGCTCGCTGGCGTTGTACTCCTCCTTGGTTTCGTCGGTGTTGAAGAAGCTGCTGACCGACGGATGTCCGGCCCGGTCGACATGCAGTAGTTCGCCGTCGCGCTGCAGGCTGCAGCGGCCCCAGATCCTGATGTCAGGGTCGGCGCCGAGCCGGGCGGTCGGCAGTTCGATCGCGATGGAGAAGACGTTGGCCTCGGTGTTGGAGTCCACGCCCGTCCACGGTGACGTGCCGCCGAGGTGCGGCGCGGTGAAGTTGCGGCCGCCGGTGGTGTCGAAGAGATTCTTGATGCCGTCGAAGTCGAAGAAGAACGCGTCGCTGCGCGCCCCGGCGAAGAACGTGATGCTGTCCTGTTGTGCGATGTTCGGGGTGGGCCCGAACGACACCTCGACGGAGTCGAAGATCTTCTCCCCCACCGCATATGGCGATTCGGCATCCTCATTAACGGCCAGGAACACGTCGACGGTCTGACGCCCGTCGGCAGGCTCGGAGAAGACGAAGCTGAACGCGATGTCGTTCTGCAGGTCTCCGTCGTTGTCGATGGCTAGCCGGTAGATGGCATCCGGATGCAGCGCATCGGCATTCGGGTTGGCGTTGAGGATCAGCACCGTGCGGGTCGGGTCGGCCGGTGACTGGAATGCGTAGAGGTCACACAGATCCAGACGCTGGTCGCCCAGTGGGGGGCCGAGGCTCAGACCGGTGAAGTGATTCGACAATGGGACTCCTCTGCCGCTGTTCGGTTTTCAATAACCTACCGCTTCTCGGGCCACTCTGGCCGATCAGTTCTGGCGCGGCAACAGTTCGGCGACGAAACGATCGATGAACTCTTCGACGGGTGCCGAGCCCACCGGCCGGATGACGAACTTGGTCAGCCCGGCGGCGATCAGCCCGTCGAGTTGGCGGTGCAGTTGCGGCCAGTCGGCGGCCACCAGATCGGTCGGATCGACATCGGGTCGGCGGCCGCGGACGGCGGCGAGCACCTCGTCGGGCAGGACGCCGTTCGCCGACTGCAAGGCTCAGACCGTAGTGGTCCGGTTCGATCTCGCGGCCGTTCTCGGCGGCGGCGCGCTCGATGCTCTCGCGAGCGTGGCGCGCCTCGTCCGGCGTGAGGAAGCTGCCCAGCCAGCCGTCGGCCAGCCGGCCGATCCGGCGAAACGCCGCGGGCGCCGAGCCGCCCAGCCAGAGGTCGACCGGGACGGGCGCCCGGATCCCCAGCGTCACCTCGTCGATCTGGAAGAACCGGCCGGCGAAACTCACCTCGTCGCGATCCAGCAGGGCTCGGATCACCTCCAGCGCCTCGTCGAACACCGCCGCACGCTGGCCGTCGGGAACCGGGAAGAGGTCCCACTCGGCGCGCGAGGCGGGGCGCAGACCGAACACCGGGAGCACCCGTTTCGGGCCGAGAACCGCCAGCGAGGCCAGCTGTTTGGCGACCAGCACCGGATGGCGGCCGGGCAACACGGCCACCGACGTGCCCACCTTCAGGCGGGTGCTGCGGCCCAGGGCGTACCCCATGCCGGCGAACGGGTCGACCGCCGGGCTGTAGACGAGTTCGGAGAACCACAGCGAGTCGACGCCGTCGGCCTCGAGTCGGTCGATCACGGCGGGCAGCCGGTCGACGGCCGTGCCGATGCCCAGACTCACCCCGAACCGAATCTTCACCGTCCACCTCGCGTCGTGATCGGATTGCGGCTGCGGCCAATTCGCCCCGCACTGCCACGCTAACGGGTTGTCGATGCCGGTGGCGACCGCGATTGCGGCAGCGACACAGCCGCGCAGGTGCGGCTGAATCCGGGCCGTCAGTGCTTACCCTAGGGGTGTGACTGGTGTGACAGGTGTGACTTGTGCCTGAGGTGACCCGGAGGCAGTTCGTGGTCGGCCTGCTCGCATCAGCCGGACTGGTCGGCGCGTCCCGGGCGATCGGGATGTCCGGGGCGGGCACCCAGGTGGCGTCCGCGGCCAGTCCGCCGCCTCCGATCGGCGCCGCCCGGCTGCTGCCCCCGCCCGCACCGGCGAGCCGCATCGCGCTGCCCGGCGGCGGTGAGCTGACGAAGCTGCCCGGCGACGGCGACCTGCTGGCGCTCACCCTCGACGACGGGGTGAACTCCGAGGTGGTCCGGCTCTACACCCAGCTGGCCAAGGACACCGGAATCCGGATGACGTTCTTCGTCAACGGCGTCTACGACTCCTGGCGCGACAATGCCGCGCTGCTGCGACCGCTGGTCGACTCGGGACAGATCCAGCTGGGTAACCACACCTGGTCGCATCCCGACCTGACCACGCTGACCGCACGAGCGGATCGCCGACGAGCTGCAGCGCAACGACAAGTTCCTGCGCGACACCTACGGCGCGGACGCGACGCCGTACTTCCGGCCGCCGTACGGCGCCCACAACGACCTCGTCGACGGTGTGGCCGCCGACCTCGGGTTACCGCGTTCCCACGCTGTGGTCCGGATCGCTGGCCGACTCGACCCCGGTGGCCGAGGACTACATCGTCAAGATGGCCGACCAGTACTTCATCCAGCAGAACATCGTCATCGGGCACCTCAACCACCTGCCCGTCACCCACGTCTACCCGGCGCTGGTCGACATCATCCGGTCGCGCAACCTGCGCACGGTCACGCTCAACGATGTGTTCCTCCAGCCGGAGATCCCGCACGTCACGTCGGCCTAGTGGCCGCCAGCCGGGCGATCCGGCCCAGCGCCACGGCGCACACCGCCAGATACGCCGCCGCCCACCACGGCGCCTCGAAGCGCACCCGGCAGCCCTCGCCGTCCGGCTTGACCTCGTGGGTGGTGGCGGCGACGCCGGCCACGGCCCACGCCCAGCGCCGGCCCGGCGTGAATTCGGTTACTCGGAAGGGTAATTCGGCGCCGACCGCGGTCCTGACCCGACCGGTCGATCCCGCCTCGATCTCGCGCCGGCCGTCGTCGAGCGTGGCCGCACTGACCGACGGGCCCCAGCGCGGCCAGTCCTCGAGGTCGACGAGGATCTGCCAGACGACGGCGGTGGGCGCATCGATGTGCCGCTCCACACCGACTTTCGGCCGCGACGCGATACCCATGAGCCGACGCTACGCCGACCCGCCTACGATCACGGGATGGAAGGCTCCGTCACCGTTCACATGGCCGCACCCGCCGACAAGATCTGGGATCTGATCGCCGACGTCCGCAATACCCCTCGCTTCTCGCCGGAGGTGTTCGAGTCCGAATGGCTCGACGGCGCGACCGGTCCGGCGCTCGGGGCGAAGTTCCGCGGCCACGTGCGCCGCAACGAGATCGGACCGGTGTACTGGACCACCTGCAAGGTGACCGCGTGCGAACCCGGCCGCGAGTTCGGCTTCGCGGTGATGGCGGGCGACAACGCGGTGAACAACTGGCATTACCGGCTGGAGCCCAGCGGTGACGGCACCGACGTCACCGAGTCGTTCCGGCTGAACCAGTCGCTACCGATGCGGGTGTTCTGGCTGTTCGCCGGCCATCTGCGCGGGCGCCGCAACGAGCGCGACATGCGCACCACGCTCGAGCGGATCAAGAAGGTTGTCGAGGAAAGCTGATCTTTGCCCCGCGCGGGCGGTTTGGTAGAACCGCCTGATGGGTCAGTGGTCACGCGAGGAACTCGAGTCCGCGTTCGCAGCACACAAGCAGGTGGTCGTCGGCATCGGCGAGAGCTGGAACTGGTCGCGGTTCGCCGACCAGTTCACCGAGGACGCCACCTACGTCGAGCATTCGTACGGAAAGTTCTCCGGCCGCGAGCAGATCCGCAACTGGATCGTCAAGACCATGAGCACCTTCCCCGGCCGTGAGATGCCGTTCTACCCGTCGACGTGGCATTCCGTCGACACCGAGAAGGGCTGGGTCATCTGCGAGTTCCAGAACCGGATGCGCGACCCCGGCGACGGCAGCATCCACCAGGAACCCAACATCTCGGTGCTCAAGTACGCCGGTGACGGGCTGTGGAGCTACGAGGAAGACGCCTACAACCCGATGAACTTCGTGCCGATGGTGCGCGGCTACATCGAGCGGTGCAAGAGTCTGGGCACCGCGTCGGACGACGCGATCGCGTTCGCCCGCAAGATGGGCTGGGAGCCAGGACTAGTGCCTCAGAAGTAGCCGTTGGCCGGCGGCCACACCCCGTTGACCAAGTAGTTCCCGGCGGCGTGGGCCTTGTAGGCCAGCGGGTTGTGGGTCGACACCGTGCGCACGTTGCGCCAGTGCCGGTCGAAGTTGAGCGACCGCGCGGTAGCCGACGCTCCCCCGGTGTCGAACAACCGCTCGGCCGCCGAGAGGGCGAGCCGCTCGGCGATCAGCTGCGCCTCGGCGATCACGACCGCCACCCGTGCCAGTTCGTCGGCGTCGTCGGTCCGCCCGGAGTCGACGACGGCGTCGATGGCGTCGGCGGCGTTGAGGATCAGGGCCTGCGCCGCCGACGCATGCGCGGCGATCTCGCCGACGGCCTGCAGGGTGAACGGGTCACCGGACGGCGGTGTCGGCCAGCGAGTGCGCGGCCGGGCGGGCCTTGTTCTGGACGTACCAGACCGCATCGTCGCGGACCGCCGCGGCGATGCCTGCCGCGACGGCGGCGAGGTACAGCTGCAGGAACGCGGTGCTGTGGCCCAGGTGCTGTCCGTCGGAGACCGTGGTCACCTCGTGCGGACGCACCTCGACGTCGGTGAAGCGGGTGCCCCCGCTGGCGGTGGTGCGCTGGCCGAATCCCTCCCAGTCGTCGAACAGTTCGACGCCCTCGCGATCCACCGGAACGATGGCCTGCAGGTCGCGGCCGAGCTCGTCGCTGGCCGACACCGCGATCAGGTCGGCGAACAGTGTGCCCGTCGAGTAGAACTTGTAGCCGTTGAGCCGCAGCACCCCGTCGCCGTCGGCGAGCAGTGTGGTGTCGGCCCCCGACGGCGTCTTGCCCTTGGCGTCGGTGATCGCATTGCCGACGATGATGCCGGCGTTGACCCGCGGGAACCACTCGTCGCGTTCGGCGTCGTTGGCGCGGTTGCTCAGCAGACGTTCGGCGAAGCCGAAGTGCGGCCGAAGTGCCTGGGCCACATTGGAACTGCCGCGCGCGATCGCGATGACGGCGGTCAGCACGTCGCGCACCGACCCGCCGGGGCCCCCGTAGCGGGCCGGCACCCGCAGGGTCAGCACGCCGGTGCGGCGGATCGCCTCGACGGCGTCGTACTGCAGCACCCGGTCGCGTTCTGCGGCGGCGTCTGATTCGCGCAGCCCCTCGACGACGGCGGGCAGCCGCCCCAGCCGCTCGGCCACCGAGCCGCCCAGCGGTTCGGTGGTGAAGCGGGGGCGCGGCGCAACGGGAGCCGGGCCCTGAGAAATCTCGGTGATGGTCATGCGGTGGAACGTCCCTCTCAGCGGTAGTGGCCGATGATGTTGTCGGCGAAGCGATCCAGCTCGCTTTCGATCGGCTGGAACTGCAGCATGAACAGCTCGACGCCGGCCTCGTGGAAGGCGTCGATCCGTTCGATCACCTGCTCGTAACTGCCGACCAGGCCGGCGAGTGTGCCGCCGTTGGAACCGATGCGGCGGGTGCCGGCCAGCACCTGGTACATCGCGGTGTTGGGATCGGTGCCGCTGGAGATCTCCGGGCGGTTCTCGGCGTCGATCAGCGACTGCAGATACGCCTCCTCGGCTTTTGCCTCGGCCTCGGTCGGGCGGGCAATCACGAAGGCGGACAAGCCGAATCGCAGCGGCCGGCGGTCCCGCGGACGCGACCTCAGGTCCTCGATGAGCGCGGTGGTGTCCTGCCAACGGGCGCCCGTTGATGAAGTACACGTCGCCGCGGGAGGCCGCCAACTCCCGACCCGGCTCGGACTCCCCGCCGACGTACACCGGCGGGATCTCGGCGGGGACGGGACGCACCACGGCCTGCTGCCCGCCGCGGTGACCGATTCCGACGTGCTTGCCGCTCCACAGATCGACCACGGTGTCCAGCCACTGGCGGGTGTAGGCGTAGCGGTCGTCGTGCTCGAGCGGGTCGAGGCCCAGTGCTTCCAACTCGGGCAGGAACCAACCGGTCACCACGTTGATCGACAGCCGGCCACCCGCGATCTCGGCGACGTTGGCCGCGATCTTGGCGAACACCAAGGGGTTGAACAGCAACGGCTTGATCGCACCGATCAACTCGATACTCGAGGTGGCCTCGGCCAGCGCGGCCAGCGTCGACCAGGTTTCCAGCACGTCGTTCTCGGTGTTGCTGGGATGGATGACGTGCTGGGCCACCAGAGAGGCGTCGAAACCGGACCGCTCGGCACGCAACAACAGGTCGCGGTTGCGCCGATAGCTGGGGTTCGGCAGGTCCGTCGGGTGCCGGCGGGCGCCGTGGTTGCCGTACACCGGCGCCCAGACTCCGAAACGGGGGCCGCTCATGAGGTGGTCAGGTAGCGCTGACGTTCCCAGTCGCTGACATGACTGGTGTACGCCTGCCACTCGCTGCGGGCGATCGAGACGAAGTCGAGCACGGAGTCCGCGCCGAGGATCTCCAGGATGGTGTCGTCCTGGGCGGCCAGCGCCAGCGCGGTGCCCAGCGATTCCGGCAGCGGGGATCCCTTGCCGTAGAGGTTGCCCTGCCCGGCGGCCGGCGGCTGACGGCGGGCCTCGATCCCGGCGACCACCGCCGCGAGCGCGGCGGCCACCAACCAGTACGGGTTGGAATCCGATGCGCCCGTTCGCAATTCGATGCGGGTGCCTTCCGGTGACTCGACCAGCGACCGGACGGCGGCGCTGCGGTTGTCCCGGCTCCAGTTCACCGTGTCGGGGGCGAACGAGTCCGGCGTGTACCGCCGGTAGGCGTTGACCGAGTGCGCGCCGAACAGCGTGATGGACGGCAGGTGCTCCAGCAGGCCGCCGATGGCGAACAGCGCCAGATCGTTCTCGGCGCCGTCGACCGGCGCGAAGGCCGGCTTACCGTCCTGCCACAGCGAGATGTGCAGGTGCGCAGAGCTTCCCGAGTGCCCCGAGAACGGCTTGGGCATGAAGCTGGCCAGCTTGCCGTGCTTGCGGGCGACCTCCTTGGCGGCGTACTTGAGCCGGGCGCTGTCGTCCGCGGCGTCGAGTGCCTCGGTGTAGACCAGGTTGGTCTCCACCTGACCCGGGACCGTACTCGGTCTGAATGCCCTCCAGCCGGGTGAACGCGCTGAGGGTGTCGTAGAGATCGGAGAGCAGCGGGTCCAGCCGGTTGGCGTTCTCCAGCGAGTAGGCCTTGATGTCCGCCTGGATCGGCGACCCGTCCGGCTCGAGCAGGTAGAACTCGAACTCCACGCCCACCCTCGCGGTGTATCCCAGTGCGGCCAGCCGGGCCAGCACGCGGCGCAGCACCCCGCGCGGGTCGAGCAGCGACGGTGTGCCGTCGGGGCGGACGATGTCGGAGATGACGTGCCCCACACCGGCGCGCCACGGCAGCGGCTTGAACGTCGAGAAGTCCGGAATCGCGTGGACGTCCGGATATCCGCCGTCCCAGTTGGTCAGCCGCAGACCGTCGATGACCGTTCCGTCGGTGTTCCAGCCCAGGGCGGCCTCGCAGAACGCGAAACCGTGCCGGGCGCGGTCCAGGAATTGCGGCGCCGGGATGCGTTTTCCGGCCGCGTTGCCGAACGGGTCGCTCCAGGCCACCTCGATCTCGGTCAGCGAGCCCTCGTGCAGCCGGCGCAGCAGCTCGGTCTCGGCATCCGAGACCGGACGCCCGGTCGCGGTGAGTCCGTCGTGCAGCTGGGTCATACCCGGCAAGGTAGGGACAGCGACCTCGAACGCACCAGGTTTGCGGTCAGCCTGAGCATTACGCCGGCCGCGGTCAGGGCTCGATCCCCCGGCGCTCGTCGACGACGAAGAAGACCAGCGTGACCGCCAGCAGCGCACCGGCCATGAACGCCAGGACGGGCCAGACGTGTGCGAACGCGGTCAGCACCAGCGAATCGCAGGGTGGTCGACGTGCGTGTCATCGACTCGCAAGCTTGCCCTAACCCGGAAACGATGACGACCCGCAGCGCCGGACTCTAATGTCGATCCCATGGGCATCGCCACTCGAGTCAACGGTCAGCCGCCGCCCGATATCGCCCTGAGCGACATCAATCTGGGCACGTTCGAGTTCTGGGAGCTCGACGACGAGGTCCGCGACGGAGCGTTCGCGACGCTGCGCCGCGAGGCCCCGATCACGTTCTTCCACGAGGTCGAGATGGAGGGCTTCCCGGCGGGCCCGGGGCACTGGGCGCTGACGAAGTTCGACGACGTCTTCTTCGCCAGCCGCCATCCCGACATCTTCAGCTCGTATCCGAACATCACCATCGCCGACCAGATCCCGGAGGTCGCCGAGTACTTCGGCTCGATGATCGCCCTGGACGACCCGCGCCACGCCCGGCTGCGCAACATCGTCCGCAGTGCCTTCACCCCCAAGGTGGTGGCCCGCACCGAGGCCTCGGTGCGGGACCGCGCCCAGCGGCTGGTGTCGGCGCTGATCGAGAACCACCCCGACGGCAACGGTGAACTGGTCACCGAGCTGTCCGGTCCGCTGCCGCTGCAGGTGATCTGCGACATGATGGGCATCCCCGAGGAGGACCACCAGCAGATCTTCCACTGGACCAACATCATCCTCGGCTTCGGCGACCCCGACCTGAGCACCGACATGGACGAGTTCATGAAGGTCGCCCTCGACATCGGCGCCTACGCCACCGCGCTCGCGGAAAGCCGTCGTGCCCAACCCGCGCGAGGACCTGACCACCGCGCTGGTGGCCGCCGAGGTCGACGGGGAGCGGCTCAGCTCGGCCGAGATCGCCTCGTTCTTCATCCTGCTCGCCGTCGCCGGCAACGAGACCACCCGCAACGCGATCAGCCACGGCGTGCTGGCCCTGACCCGCTACCCCGACCAGCGCCGCATCTGGTGGGACGATTTCGCCGACACCACCCAGACCGCGGTCGAGGAGATCGTGCGGTGGGCCTCACCGGTGATCTACATGCGCCGCACCGTCACCCGCGACGTCGAACTGAGCGGGGTGACGATGAAGGAGGGCGACAAGGTCAGCATGTGGTACGCCTCGGCCAACCGCGACGAGGACAAGTTCGACAACCCGTGGCTGTTCGACGTCACCCGCAACCCCAACCACCATGTCGGCTTCGGCGGCGGTGGAACCCATTTCTGCCTGGGCGCCAACCTGGCCCGCCGCGAGATCGCCGTGCTGTTCGAGGAACTGCACAACCGGATTCCCGACATCGCCGTCACCGAGGAGCCGGCGATGCTGCTGTCGGCGTTCATCCACGGCATCAAGCGCCTGCCGGTCAGCTGGACCCCACCGGCCTGACGTATGCCACAGATGAAGGAGCGGCTGCACTGGTTCGCCATGCACGGCGTGGTGCGCGCCGTCTGCGAGGTGGTCGGCCCGGCGCGGTGATCCCCAGGCCCGGCTGCTGGCCGACCCGGCGTTGCGGGCCGACCCGGTGCCGTTCTACGACGAGCTGCGCGCGCAGGGCCCGCTGATCGCGGCCCGGGTGAGCTACCTGACCGTCGACCACGCCATCGCCAGTGAACTGCTGCGCTCCGAAGACTTCCGGGTGATCTCGCTCGGCTCGGGCCTGCCGGCGACCGCTGCGCTGGCTGGAGGCACGCACCCGCGACGACCTGCTGCACCCGCTGCGCCCGCCGTCGCTGCTGGCCGTCGAACCGCCAGAGCACACCCGCTACCGCAAGACGGTGTCGTCGGTGTTCACCTCCCGCGCGGTGAACGCCTTGCGAGACCGCGTCGAGGACACCGCGGCGGAGCTGCTGGGCGCACTGTCCGAGGGACCCGGGGTCGTCGACATCGTGGCGGGCTACTGCTCCAAGCTGCCGGTCGCGGTGATCAGCGACATCCTCGGAGTGCCCGACGCCGACCGGCCCCGCGTCCTGGAGTTCGGCGAACTGGCCGCCCCGAGCCTCGACCTCGGCGTGTCCTGGCCGCAGTACCAGCGGGTGCAGGAGGGCATCGCCGGGTTCAACTCCTGGCTCGCCGACCATCTGCAAACCCTGCGCGAGCATCCGGGTGACGATCTGATGAGCCAGCTGATCCAGGTGGCCGACGAGGGCGCCCTGCTCGACGAGACCGAACTGCAGGCCACCGCCGGACTGGTGCTGGCGGCCGGGTTCGAGACCACAGTCAACCTGCTGGGCAACGGAATTCGGTTGCTGCTGAACTCCCCCGACCAGCTCGCCAAGCTCGCCGCCGATCCGTCGCTGTGGCCGAACGCGGTCGAGGAGATCCTGCGGATGGATTCCCCGGTGCAGCTGTCGGCGCGGGTGGCCCGTACCGACACCGAGGTGGCCGGCACCACCGTCCGGGCCGGCGAGACGGTCGTCATCTACCTGGCGGCGGCCAATCGCGATCCGGCGGTGTTCGACGACCCGCACCGCTTCGACGTGGAGCGCGCGAATGCCGGTAAGCATCTGGCGTTTTCGGGCGGCAGGCACTTCTGCCTGGGCGCGGCGCTCGCCCGCGCCGAGGGCGAGGTCGGGCTCCGCAGGTTCTTCACCCACTTCCCCGACGTGCAACTGGCCGGGCTGGGCACCCGCCGCGACACCCGCGTGCTGCGCGGCTGGGCCGAACTGCCGGTCAGCCTGGGTGCCGCCGGCGGCCGTGCCGGGCTGAGCGCTCTAGTTGTTGCGACCCACCGGGTTGTTGCGGGGTACCGCGTCGCCCCGGCGATCGGCGGCGCCGTCGGGATAGGCCTGCGTCCGCGATCGACATCATCGGTGTCCTTGACGCGCGGATCGAGCGCGTCCGCGTGCGAGCTCCGCTCCTCGAGATCGCTGCGCGCGTCGGTGGCGTGGCTGAAGTGCTTGTCCGCGTGGCTCTTCAGGCGCTCGGCCTCGGCTGCCTTGGCCTCGGCCTCGGCTTCGGCGGCTCGCGCGCGGGCAGCGGTCTCACGGGCCAGCGCCTCACGGCGCTCGACGTCGACCGAATCCTGCCGGACCTGCTCGCGAATCTCGTCGGACTTGGCGATGCGGCTGCGCTCACGCTGCTTGCGGGCGAGCACGGCCGCGACGGCGATCACCGCGAGCAGGGCGATGACAGCGACCACGATCCATACGATTGTGCTGGTAGCCATGGCGGCTCCTTCGTTAGTGCGGTCGCTGGAGACAGCGCCGTCAATGGCGGCGTTCCCATCGCGGCGTCGGCCAAACCGCATTCGGGTCATCTACCGCGCAGCGCGATCAGCATTCCCGGCCGCCGACCGCGGCCAGGTGAAGTTCTCCGCACGCCGTCGCGCACCGAATCTGCGTTGCGGCTCGGGCCGGTTCATGACGGCACTGACCGCGCCGGCGATGGCCAGCGGGTCGTTGTCGGCGCTGGCCCCGCTGTCGGAGGTGAGAATCTCGGTCAGCGCGGAGGTTCGGGACACCACCGCGGGTGTGCCGCACGCCAGCGCCTCGAGCGCGGCCAGGCCGAACGTCTCGTGCGGGCCGGGCGCCAGCGCGACGTCGGCCGAGGCCAGCAGGGTGGCCACGGTGCTGCGCGACTCGACGAACCCGGTGAAGTCGACCGGCAACCGTGCGGCCTGCCGCTGCAGCCGCGCCCGCAGCGGTCCGTCGCCGACGATCACCAGTCGGGCGTCGACCCCCGAATCCCGCAGCGCGGCAAGGGCATCGATGCTGCGGTCGGCCCGCTTCTCCACCGACAGCCGGCCACAGTGCACCAGCAGCACCTGACCGGGGGCGGCCCACCGGTCACGCGTGCGGGTGCAGTAGCGGCGCGGGTGGAACATCTCCAGGTCGACACCCAGCGGCACCGTCATGACGTTGGCCGCACCGATCCGGTCGAACTCCTCGCGGGCGAAACTCGGTGGTGCACAGCACCGTGTCGTAGCCGGCCGCGGTGCGGCGGTTGGCGGCGTCGGCGAGCCGGCGCGCCAGCGGCCGGGGCAGGATCTGGCCGGTGAGCCGGTCCAGCCGCTCGTGGGAGATCATCACCGTGGTGACACCGCGGCGCGCGCCCCAGGCGCCCAGCGAGCGCAGGGTGAAGCGGTCCGACACCTCGATGGCGTCCGGCGCCAGCCGCTCCAGCACCCGCGTCACCGGCGTCGGCATGACGGCTCGATAGCCGCCGGTGAACGGAATCTGCCTGGCGGGCACCGTGATTCGCACGACTCCGCTCGGCAGCGCGACGGTGGTGGCCTCGCGGCCCGGGACGATCAGGAACACCTCGTGGCCGGCCGCGCAGTACTCCGCACCCAGCCGGTCGACCGCGGTGCGCAGGCCTCCCGAGCGCGGGCCGTAGAAGTTCGCGACCTGCGCGACCCGCATCATGGCCGTATCTGACCGCGTGCCGATGTGCGGACGGCGACGGCGCGCCTGCGGTGTCCTGAACAGGCGGTGAACTCCGCTACGCCAGGTAGCGGCCGAACCAATCCTGGACGCGGCCCCACGCGTCGGCGGCCGCCGCCGCGTTGTACCGCGGGCCGGTGTCGTTGAAGAACGCATGATCGGCATCGGGTTCGATGACGAGGTCGTTGACCAGCCCTGCGGCGTCCAGCGCGGCCTTCGCCGCCGGCTCCGAGGAGGTGACCCGCTGATCGAGCGCGCCGTATAGACCCAGTACGGCGACGTTCTTGGATCCGGCGAAATCGGGGTCTTCGGGTAGCGGACCGTAGAACGGCACCGCCGCCGACAGTCGCGGCTCGCCGGCGGCCAGCAGGCGCCACACCAGTCCCCCGCCGAAACAGAAGCCGACCACGGCCAGCTTCTGGCCGGGCGCCCGGCGCTGCAGTTCGTCGAGACCGGACCTCAGGTCGGCGATGAAGCGATCCGGCGCGATGGTGCCCAGCGCGGCGGTCGCGGCGGCCGGGTCGCCGAAGGTCGCGGTGCCGCCCTCCTCGGAGAGCAGATCGATGGCCAGCGCCGAGTACCCCACGCCCGCCAGCCGTCCGGCCACCGACCGGACCCAGTCGTTGAGCCCCTTGTTCTCGTGGATCACCAGCACCGCGCCGCGCGGGGTGGCCGCCGGCGCCCAGCTGCCCAGGAGTTCGCCGCGTGGCCCCGCCCAACTGGCCGGTGTCGTCGGGAGGGCCGCGGCCATTCCCGGCGGCGGCGCGTTCGACGCGCTCGACGACGGGGACGACGACGCCTGCGGCGCCGGTGGTTTGTTCTCGCCGCAGGCGGCGATCAACGCCGTGGCGGCGGCCCCGCCGACGCCCAGCAGCGCCAGCCGGCGCAGTGCTTCCCGACGGCTGAGCAGCCCGTCGACGTGATCGGTGGCGATCTCCTCGGCGATGTAGCGCTGTAGCGGAGTCACCCTCGCGAGTATGCGCCCGCTGGGTACCCCTGCGCAGAAGCCTTGTTCCACAACGGAGGTGACCATCGCCGACGTCAAGGATCTGGAACCAGGGCATGAAGCCTGATCAGATGGGGTGAACACTTCGGCGGATTTGTCTACTTGATCGTTGACACCTGTCCGGCCGCACTGTTCTATTGACGTCGTGACCTACGACACGATCATCCGCAACGGCCGATGGTTCGACGGCACCGGCGCACCGTCGGCGATCCGCAACATCGGCATCCGGGACGGCCGCGTCGTCGCGGTCACCCCGCACCCGCTCGACGAGACCGGCGCGGAGGTGGTCGACGCCTCCGGCAAGTGGGTGCTGCCCGGCATGGTCGACGTCCACACCCACTACGACGTCGAGGTGCTCGGCGGGCCCGGCCTGCCCGAGTCGGTCCGCCACGGCGTGACCACCGTGCTGGTCGGCTCGTGCTCGCTGTCGACCATCCACGTCGGGGGAACCGACGCCGGTGACCTGTTCGGCCGCGTGGAGGCGATCCCGCGCGAGCACGTCATCGACGCGATCGATGCCGCCAAGACGTGGAACACCGCCGCGGAGTACGTCGAGGCCCTCGAGTCTCGCCCGCTGGGCCCCAACATCGCGGCCTTCATCGGCCACTCCGACATGCGCACCGCCACAATGGGATTGGACCGGGCTACCCGAGACGGACATGCGGCCCACCTCCGGCGAGCAGGCCGAGATGGAACGGATGCTCGCCGAGGCGCTGGACGCCGGGTTCGTCGGCCTGTCCTCACAGCAGCTGCTGTTCGACAAGATCGACGGCGAGACCTGCCGGTCTCGCACGCTGCCGTCGACCTACGCCAAACCCCGCGAGCTGCGGCGCCTCAAGTCGCTGGTGCGCAAGCGCGGCCGCGTGCTGCAGTCCGCCCGGCTCAAGTCGCTGGTGCGCAGCGCGGCCGGTGCTGCAGTCCGGACCCGACATCCAGAACCCGGTCAACCTGGCATCTCAAGTGGCGCAGTCACTTCCGGTGCTGCGCAAGAAGCTCAAGACCAGTCTGCTGTCGGCGGCCGACGTCAAGTCCAACCCGTTCGCCATCATGATGCTGGGCCCGCTGGCCCGGTTGGTGAACAGGTTCGGCGCCGACTTCCGCTGGCAGCACCTGCCCGTTCCGTTCGAGGTCTACGCCGACGGGATCGACCTGGTGGTGTTCGAGGAGTTCGGCTCCGGAGCCGCCGCCCTGCACCTGCGCGACGAGGTGGAGCGCAACGCCCTGCTGGCCGACGAGCAGTACCGCAGGCAGTTCCGCAAGGACTACGACCGCAAGTTCGGCATGCGGGTGTGGCATCGCGACTTCTTCGACGCCGAGATCGTCGCCTGCCCCGACGAGTCGGTGGTCGGCAAGTCCTTCGGCCAGGTCGGTGTCGACCGCGGTGGTCTGCATCCGGTCGACGCGTTCCTGGACCTGGTTCTCGAGCACGGCACCAAGCTGCGTTGGCGGACAACGATTTCCAATCACCGGCCCGAGGTGCTCAAGAAGCTGGCCCGCGACCCGGGCATCCAGATGGGCTTCTCGGATGCCGGTGCGCATCTGCGCAACATGGCGTTCTACAACTACGGGCTGCGCCTGTTGCGTCATGTCCGCGACTCCGAACGCGCCGGAAAGCCGTTCATGACCCTCGAGCAGGCGGTGCACCGGATGACCGGCGAGCTGGCCGACTGGTACGAGATCGACGCCGGGCACCTGCGGCTCGGCGACCGCGCCGACCTGGTGGTGCTCGATCCCGAGCACCTGGACGGCCGGCTCGACGACTACGCCGAGTCACCCGTCGAGCAGTACGGCGGCCTGGCCCGGATGGTCAACCGCAACGACGACACCGTCAAGCTCGTGCTGATCGGCGGGCGCGCGGTCGTGCGCGACGGCGTGCCCACCGACCTGCTCGGGACCGAGCGGACCGGAAGCTTCCTGCGCGCCGGGCAACCCACGCCGGCGCCTCGACCGACGAAATCGGAGCTCGCTCATGCCAACTGACGTCTCGCCGGTACCCACCGAGATCGCCGAGGCGGTGCTCGGCATGTGGAAGGCCCTGTCCAACCGGGACTGGGAGGCGGTCAAGACCTTCCTGTCCGAGGACTGCATCTACGTCGACATGCCGGTCGGCCCGGCAGCGGCAGCACGCGGGCCCGAGGACATCGTCAAGCGGCTCAAGATCGGCCTGGAGCCGCTGGCGGGCTACGAGAACCACGACGGCGTCCTGGTGAGCAACGGCGTGGACACCATGTACGAGCACTCCGAGACGTGGACGTTCAAGACCGGCGAGCAGGGTGTGCTGCAGTTCGTCACGGTGCACAAGGTGCAGGACGGCAAGATCACCCTGTGGAAGGACTACTGGGACATGAACGGGCTGACCGGCTTCGCCCCGCCTACGTGGCTGGAAGACCTTGCCGCAGCTGACATGTCGTGGATCTTCGATGCGACTGGGCTGATCTAGCCTGATGCACCCACAGCGCCGGTGTGGCGGCGATCGGGATGCCGAAGTTGTTCATCGGAGTTCCGCCCTCGGCGCACACTCAACGGCGCTAGGCTCGTCTGGCCGGCAAGGTGGACCGATCGTCGAGGGAGTAAGACATGCGCAAGTTCATCGTCGCGGCTGTTGCCGCGTGCGGATTGATCACGGCGCCGCTGCCCTTTGCACCCGAGTCGTCGGCCGCGTGTGACTCGGCGAACTGCCTGCCCGGCGTGGCTCGCAACGTGGTTGCGGGCGCGCCCTGCACGCCCAGCATCGCCTTCGTCTTCGGGCTGACCGCCGACAACAGCACTCTGATCTGCTCCGCGCATGGCGCCTGGGTGCCGACCGGGCCGCTGATCGGTGAGGCTCAGGTGTCGCTGCCCTGCGCCGTTCCGGGCACCAACGCCCAGATACGCCTGAGCGGCAGCACGATCGAAACCCAGGTTCCTGGCATACCGGTGCAGTGCGTGGGGCCGGCGGGCGCGTCGAAGTGGGTCCACTTCGACCCGCCTGCCTGACCGGCGCTCAGTCCAGCCCGTACACCCGGCGCGCGTTGTCGCGCCCGACGAGATCGGCCACCCGCATCGCGTCGGCCACGCTCCACTCGCCGCGGTCGACGAACTCGGCCAGCACCGCACCGATCCCCCTGCGCCACAACCGCGATCCGAGGTAGTGCAACTCGGCCGGACCGAACGCGTCCGACGAGTACAGGATCTTGCGGAACGGGGCCAGTTCCAGTGTTCGGGCGATGAACGCCTGCGAGCGGGCGCCGAGGTGGTTGATGCTCAGCCCGGTGTCCAGGTAGACGTTGTTGAACGCCTGGGCCAGGTAACCCGCCTCGCGCTCGTACGGGTAGCAGTGCAGCAGCACGATCGGCGTCCGGCCCGACTCGCGCAGGAAGTCCAGCAGCAGCATCGGATTGGTGCGGTGCAGGTCGCAGTCCCGGTCCCCGAGGCCGACGTGGAACTGCAACGGCTTGCCCACCCGCAGGGCTTCGTGCAGCCCGAACCGCAGCAACACCCGGTCGGTCAGCCGCACTCCCCCGCGGTCTCGCCAGCGGGCCGCCGCCTCGGCGACGGCGCGGTCGGTGGGCGCGGACAGTTCGCCGTCGAACCCGCCGCGGTAGGCCAGGATCGACTTCGTCGCCACCGCGGTTCTCGGTTCGCTCGTGCAGAATCCGCCGGAACTCGTCGGCGTAGTCCCCGCCTGCGGCGGCGGCCGCTTCGGCGACCTGCTCGATCCGGACGATCTCGCCCACCCAGCCGCCTGCGGCAGCCCGACATCTCCGTCAGGCCCGCGATGTCGCCCGGCAGCCCGGTGTCGACCAGCCAGTCGCTGACCCCGGCAGCGGGCAGGAACACGCTTGCCAGCTCCGATTCGGAGTGCCGGCTGCGTTGTTCCCAATAGTCCTCGGCCGCAGCGTGTTCCGGCAGACCGAGCAGCGGCGCGCAGTGCGCTCGCACCGCGAACCCGAGTTGGGTGTCGAATCCGGAATCGAAGTCGGCCAGCGGTTCGGTGTTGGCCTCGTTGAGACCGTTCTCGAATCGCTGCCGGTCGATGCCCGACAACCAGTAGCCGTGGACGTGGTTGTCGACGAGCCGAAGACGCTGCGATGTGCTCGGCGAGTTCGGTGTTCACAGGCTCCAGGCCATGCGGAACTTGTCGGTGAGCTGCTGCGGGTCGAGGTGCGAATAGGTCTCGTGCTCGTAGCGGCGCACGGCCACCAGAACGTTGACGGCCGCATCACCGAGGATCGCGCGCATCCGCGACGAGCCGTCCAGCGCGGCGATCGCCACGGACTGGTCGGCCGAGAGCGCCACCGTGCCAGCGGCTTTGCGTTCCTCATCCGACAGCGTGGCCGGGGTCGACGGGCGTCTCCGGCGGAAGTGGTGCGTTGCGTTCGATGCCGTCGAGGGCCAGGCCCAGGATCGCGGCGGTGGCGAAGTACGGATTGGCCGAGG
Source organism: uncultured Actinomycetota bacterium (assembly GCA_963765445.1). Classification (GTDB taxonomy): domain Bacteria; phylum Actinomycetota; class Actinomycetes; order Mycobacteriales; family Mycobacteriaceae; genus Mycobacterium. Next base: position 10,138 of record CAVXWQ010000064.1, on the reverse strand, counting down.
GGTCGACGATCTTCACCTCGACGTTGGCGCCGTAGGGGTTACCGGGACCGCCCCGCAGGAATCGGACGGCGGCCTCGCGGTTCTCGGTGCCCCAGCACGCGTAGGCGCCCGCCCAGTTGCCGGGTTGCATGCGCAGCCCGGACACGATGGAGCCGCAGAAGATCAGCTGCGCCTCGGGCAGACCGGCGACGATCCCGCCGACGGCAGCCTCGCCCTCCGGCGTCATGCCCTGCGCGCCGGTGCCGCCGGAGAACACCGGGGCCTCGCCGCGCGGAAGTGAGAAGTGCTGGTGCGCACCGGAACCCACACTGCCTGCGAACGGAACCGGCGAGAGGCTGACGCGCATCCCGTAGTCCCGGGCGACCCTGCTGATGAGGATCCGGGCCAGGACGAGCTGGTCGGCGGCGGCCACCGGAGAGCGCGGGGTCAGCGAGACCTCGAACTGGTTCAGCGCCGTATTCGGGATGGAACTGTTCGATGCCGACGCCGGCCGCGGTGGCCGCTTCGGTGACGTCACGGACGAAGCCCTCGTGTTCGAGGACGCCGGCCAGACCGTACTGTGCCCACAGGTTTCCGGGCAGCCGGTTACCGTCGGGATCGACGAGCAGGAACTCGATCTCGTGGCCGACCAACGCCTGCAGGCCGGCGGCGGCGAGCCGGGATTCGATGCGGGCCAGCGTTCCCCGGGCACATGACGGGATGGGGTTGCCGTCCTGGTCGAAGAACGAGCCTGGTGCCCAGGCCAGGCCGTCGCCGATGGGGCGCAGCGCCTCGAGGTCGATGCGCACCCGTTCGTCACCGACCACGCTGATGCCCTCGGCGAACGCGATGCCGGCGCGATCGATGGCGAACCCGTGCCACACCGGGCTGGCGCCCAGGCCGGGATCGGCGAATGCGTTGGTGCGCCGGATCGGGACGGTCTTGGCGTGGGTGAGACCGGCCGGGTTGACGACGGTGCCGACGACGGTGGCCACCCCGTCGGCTTCGAGTTGTGCAATCGGCAGCGCCGGCGAGCGGTGTGGTCATGCCAGCCATTCTGCCGACGTCGGCGCGGTGGCGAATCGACGCGGTCAGGCCCGGCTGGGCAGCGTCAACTTGCAGGACTGGCCGATGTCGAGGGTGCGCAGAGTGCGTCCCATCCCCAGCCACATCGCGCACGACAGCGTGAGATCGGTGAGCAGCTCGTCGGAGAAGTGCTCCTTGGCGCGGACCCAGAAGTCTTCGTCGTCACGGAGTTTGGTGTGCTCGGTGGCGAACCGGTGGGCGAACTCGGCGGCGATGCGTTCCTGCTCGCTGTAGCCCGGCCAGGTCCGCCACTCCTCGGCGTGGGTGTAGAGGTCCTCGTCCACCCCGGCGGCCGGACCGTCGGCGTCGCGGGTGTTGATGCACACCACGCACTCGTTGTCGTGGGCCATCACCGCGCGGGCGAGCTCGCGCACCCGCATCGGCAGACGGTTCTTGTCGCTGTAGACCGCACCGGAGAAGCCGGCCATCGCGGTGCCCAGTGCCGGGGACTTGGTGATCCAGCCGGCCACGTCGTCGTCGGGGAAATCTCCGATTCGGCTCATGGCGCGATGCTACGCCCGGCCGCCCGAAATGAGAACACGTTCTAGTTGGCGATCAGCTCGGCGGGCGCGACACACACTGCGCGGAGTAGAGCTCCACACCCAGCTTGTCCATCAGCTCCAGTTGGGTCTCGAGGTAGTCGATGTGGTGCTCCTCGTCGGCCACGATGCCCTCGAACAGGACGGCGGTGGTGGAGTCCTGCTTCTCGCGGCACAGGATGATGGCCGGCTTGAGGCGGGCGACCACCTCGTACTCGATGGCCAGGTCGCTCTCGAACTGCTCACGCAGGGTTTGGCCGACGCGCAGCGAGCCCAGGCGCTGGTAGTTGGGCAGGCCGTCGAGCAGCAGGATCCGGTCGGTGATGGCCTCGGCGTGGCGCATCTCGTCGAAGGACTCGTCCCGGGTGTGCTTGGCCAGTTCGGTGAAACCCCAGTTGTCCTGCATCTTCGAGTGCAGGAAGTACTGGTTGATGGCGGTCAGCTCGCTGGTGAGCTGCTCGTTGAGCAGACGCAGTACTTCTGGGTCGCCTTGCATGGCTTCTCCTACCGGGGTCGGTGGTCGATGGCTGCACGCTCAATCTAGTGCAGCCCGGGTGGCTGCCCACCGGGTTTGTCCGCAGAGTGTCGTAGGTCCGCCTTAGTTAAGTTAGGCTGCGCTAATATGGCCGTCGTGCGAAGGATGTTCTCGACCCGGGGCAGGTGCTGATGTACGTCTGCCTGTGCACGGGCGCCACCAGTCAGTGCGTCAGCGACGCGGTCGCCGCGGGAGCGGCGACCTGCCGGCAGGTGATCGCCGCCTGCGGTGCCGGGCGCGACTGCGGCCGCTGTCTGCGATCGGTGCGGGCGATCATCGCCGCCCAGCGAGACGGCGCGGAGGCCTGGAGGGCGGCGCCGCGGTGAGTCAGTCCGAGCGGCCGCGGTGGAACTCGGCGAGCGCCTCGGTGTTGGCCGCGGCGCCCATCAGTTCCTGGAAGAAGGCGTATTCGCGGGCGGTGGCCGCGGTGATCTCCGGGCGAACCGGTTCGGTCATCGTCTGCTTGACCGCCATCAGGCTCGGAATCGGCCGGGAGGCAAGAACTTCCGCATGTCTGCGGGCGTCGGCGATCAGCTCGTCGGGCTCGCAGACCCGCCAGACCAGGCCCATGCGCAGCGCTTCCTGCGCGCTGACCCACTCCGAGGACATCAGGATCCAGGCGGCGTTCTGCCGGCCGATCAACTGCGGCAACAGATATGACGACGCGGCCTCGGGTGCCACGCCCAGACTGGTGAAGGGGCACTTGAGCCGTGCGGTGCTCGACATGAACGCCAGATCGGCGTAGCCGAGGATCGTCGCGCCGATGCCCAGACCCACGCCGTTGACCGCGCAGATGAGCGGCTTGGGAAACCGGGTCAGCGCGTCGATCAGGCCGGGGAACCCGTGCTTGCCCGCGGGAAAGTCCGGATCGGTGATGCGGGCCTGCATGTCGCCGAGGTCCTGGCCGGCGCTGAACGCACGCCCGGCCCCCGTGATGAGCACGACCGCGACCTCGGGGTCGTCCGCGGCGGCCAGCAGCGCCTCGGTGGTGGCGTCGTAGAGCGCCTCGTTGAAGGCGTTGAGGGCATCCGGGCGGTTGAGGGTGAGAGTGCGAACCCGGTTCTCGTCGTCGATCAGAAGCGTCATGGTGGGAAAACCTAACCGTTGGAGTAGACGCGGGTCGGTACGACCAACACCACGGTGCGGCCCTGCTCGACCATCACCCGGTCGTACTCGGCCCAATTGTCATGTGTGCCACCGCAAGCGGTGAACGTGTCGCGCAGCAGCAGCCGCAGCTGCTCGGTACCGGTGAGCCACTCGGGCCGGTCGTCGGGACCGGCGAGTTCGGCGCGGCCCTCCACGGTCGCCCACTTCCACCCGTCGCGGAACGTCAGCGCCACCGCGGGCCGCGCCCGCAGGTTGGCCAGCTTGACCCGTCCGTAGGTGACGAAGCCGAGCACCGGCTCGCCGGTGGCCGGGTGGTCGAGGATCCCCGCATTGATCAGCGAGGCCTGGATCGTCTGGTCGGCGCGCAGCGTCGACACCACCGCCAGGCCGTTGTCGGCGCGGGCGAGGCCGACGGCGTCGTTCAAGGTCACCATCGCGTCAGTCCTTGAACGGGGTGCGGTAGACGTAGCGGCTTGTCGGCACGGCGTCGATGTTGACGTTGGCGCCGAACGCCGCGGTGCTGGCGACCATCTGCTCCATCCGGTGGCGGAGGTCGTCGTCGTCGGCCGCGCCGAAGAATGCGTGCAGGCTGCCCACCGCCTCGACGGGGAACAGTTCCTCGACGATGGCGTTGATCTCCGGTGCGTCCGGGTGTCAGCGCGCGCACGACGTAGTTCTGCACGTAGCCGAACGTGGACTGGGTGTCGATGGCCACCTGGGTGTGGTTGCCGTGCCACCGGGTCAGCCAGGTCGGCTCGTCCATGTCGGCCGGCCTGCGCAGCAGCGCCATGTTGGCCAGCGCGGGGGCGCGTTCGCCCGGCGGTGTCGGCGGCGGGGGCATGGGTGCGGACTCGGTGACAAGGTAGGCCGCGACCTGCTCGGCGTGGGAGGCCAGCAGGTCCAGCGCGGCGGTGACCTGGTCGCCGTAGTACTGCTGGGTCCACAGCGTGACGAACGCCTGCACGGGCGGGTCCAGCGTGGTCAGTGTCATCAGCGCGGCGCGCACGGCCGCGTCGCGGACGTTCACGGTCAGGCCGGGCACGCCCAGGCCGAGCAGCTGCTCGGCCACCGGCCCCCGAATCCGTTCGGCCCACTCGTCGTCGGCCGCACCGGTGCGCAGGGTGACGATCACTTTCTCCATCGTTGGCAACCTACCCGCCGGGGCGACGGTGTCGAGGTGATGTCCCACTCCGTGGTGCGGATTCTCCGCTCCGACCCAGCCTGTCGGCGTACGCTGGCCACGCTTTCGGACAAGCCCACGTCGAGGAGAACACATGCCGAAGTCGAGCGAAAGCAAGGCCGCGCCCAGCGACGACGTTCGCCGCGACGTCCTGCCCATCCCCGACCCGCAGCACGTCGGACTGACCACCTACGACGCCAAGGATCCCAACACCAGCTACCCGCCGATCAAGGAACTGCGTCCGCCCGCCGGGCGCGCCCAACGTGCTGATCGTGCTGATCGACGACGTCGGCTTCGCGGCCTCGTCGGCGTTCGGTGGCCCGTGCGCCACCCCGGTGGCCGAGCGGCTGGCCGGGGATGGCTTGAAGCTCAACCGCTTTCACACCACAGCGCTGTGCTCCCCCACCCGGCAGGCGCTGCTGACCGGACGCAACCATCACTCGGTCGGCATGGGAGCGATCACCGAGATGGCGACCTCCGCACCGGGCAACAGCAGCATCCGGCCCAAGAACAAGGCGCCGATCGCCGAGACGCTGAAACTCAACGGCTACTCGACCGCCCAGTTCGGCAAGTGCCACGAGGTGCCGGTCTGGGAGGTCTCTCCCGTCGGCCCGTTCCACCAGTGGCCGACCGGTTCCGGCTTCGAGTACTTCTACGGGTTCATCGGCGGTGAGGCCAACCAGTACTACCCCGGGCTCTACGAGGGCACCACCCCGGTGGAGCCGCCGCGCACCCCCGAGGAGGGCTACACCCTCACCGAGGACCTGGCCGACCACGCCATCACCTGGGTGCGCCAGCAGAAGGCGCTGATGCCCGACAAGCCGTTCTTCATGTACTTCGCGCCCGGCGCCACCCACGCGCCCCACCACGTGCCGCAGGAATGGTCGGACAAGTACCGGGGCAAGTTCGACGAGGGCTGGGATGTGCTGCGGGAGAAGATCATCGACCGGCAGAAGAAGCTCGGCGTGATCCCCGCCGACGCCGAGCTGACCAAGCGCCACGACGAGATCCCGGCCTGGGACGACATGTCCGAGGAACTCAAGCCGGTGCTGGCCCGGCAGATGGAGATCTACGCCGGCTTCCTGGAGCAGACCGACCACGAGATCGGCCGGGTGATCGACGCCATCGACGATCTCGGGGTGCTCGAGGACACGCTGATCTACTACATCATCGGCGACAACGGCGCCTCCGCCGAGGGCACGATCCAGGGCTGCTTCAACGAGATGACCATTCTCAACGGCATGCCGGGCATCGAGACCACCGAGTTCCTGCTGTCCAAGATCGACGACTTCGGCACCCCGGACGCCTACAACCACTACGCGGTGGGCTGGGCGCACGCGCTGTGCACGCCCTACCAGTGGACCAAGCAGGTGGCCTCGCACTGGGGCGGCACCCGCAACGGCACCATCGTGCACTGGCCCGCGGGTCTGGCCGACAAGGGCGGCACCCGCAACCAGTTCCACCACGTCATCGACGTCGCCCCGACGATCCTGGAGGCGGCCGGTATCCCAGCGCCGTTCAGCGTCAACGGGATTCAGCAGGCACCGCTGGAGGGCGTCAGCATGCTGGGCACGCTGCGCGACGCCAACGCCCCGGAGTCCCACGTGGTCCAGTACTTCGAGATGATGGGCAACCGCGGCATCTACCACAACGGCTGGACGGCGTGCACCAAGCACCGCACGCCGTGGAAGGCCGACGCCCCGCCGCCGTTCGACGACGACGTCTGGGAACTCTACGGCCCCGACGACTGGACCCAGGCCCACAACCTGGTCGCCGACAACCCGGAGAAACTTGCTGAGCTGCAACGGCTTTGGCTGATCGAGGCGGTCAAGTACAACGTCGTCCCGCTCGACGACCGAGGATTCGAACGGATCAACCCCGATATCGCCGGGCGCCCGCAGCTGATCCGCGGCAACAGCCAGCTGCTGTTCTCCGGTATGCGGGTCAGCGAGAGCTGCGTGGTCAACATCAAGAACAAGTCGCATTCGGTGACGGCGAACATCGTCGTGCCCGACGGCGGCGCCGCCGGCGTCATCGTCACCCAGGGCGGCCAGGTCGGCGGCTGGTCGCTGTACGTCCACGACGGCAAGCTGAAGTACTGCTACAACTTCTTCGGCATCCAGTACTTCATCGTCGCCGCCGACACTCCGCTGCCGGCGGGCAAGCACCAGGTGCGGATGGAGTTCGCCTACGACGGCGGCGGACTGGCCAAGGGCGGCAACGTCACCCTGTACTACGACGGCAAGGCGGTCGGCACCGGGCGGGTGGACATCACCATCCCGATGGGCTTCTCCGCCGACGAGGCCTGCGACGTCGGCTCGGACACCGGATCGCCGGCGTCGCCCGACTACGGCCCCAGCGGCAACCGGTTCACCGGGACAGATCGAGTGGGTGCAGATCGACATCGGCGACGACAGCCACGACCACCTGATCACCCCGCAGGACCGGCTGACCCTGGCCATGGGCAAGCAGTAGTCGCTCAGTCGCGCAGCCAGCGCGGGGTGATGAACACGCCCTCGGCCTCGACGGTGATGCCCTCGGCGTCGGAGATGTGCCCGGCGCAGAACGTCTTGACCCCGTCGGTGCGGGTGATCACCGCTTCGGCGTGCAGCGGACCCAGCGGGGTGGCCCGCAGGTAGCGCATCGTGATGCTGCCGGTGAACCGCGGCTTCCGATCCGGGCTGGCCGCCTCGCCGAGCACGTGGTCGAGGATCAGCGCCGACACCCCGCCGTGCACGTGCCCGGGCGGGCCCTCGTAGGCCGCACCGAGGTGGAAGTCGCTCCAGCGCCGGCCGTCCGGCTCGCGGTGGATCTCCAGCGGCGGGGCCAGGGCGTTGCGGATGCCGATCACGGCATTGCCCCAGCCCATGCTCTCCCCCGAGGTGGTGCGGCGAACCCCGAACGCGCCGTCGATCTGCGTGCTGCGCAACCGTGCCACCGCCGCGTCGATGTCGGCCTTGACCGCCGCGACGGTCTCGGCGTCGGCCTGCGTGCGGATGGTGGCGTCGACGAGGTCACGCACCGATTCGGCCAGCGGCTCGTAGATCGCCGCGCAGGCGGGCGATCTCCTCGGCGGATATGTCCTCGACGGTGAATTCCAGCACCCCTGCACTACAACACGGGGCCGTCACGGTGTCTAACCGCCGTCCCGGCGATGGGCTAACACGATCGACACACAGCCGTACCGCGAATGGAATCTCGATGCCGAGAATCTGCAGGGATGAGCACCGACGTCACCGACCAGCCCGCCGCCTCGCCGAGTGACGTCAAGGTCGCCTGGTGGACGCGCGGCGACCTCAACGCCTTCTTCGGCCTCGGCTTCAACATCCTGGTCAACGTCTTGACGTTGACCACGCTGATGATCGGCGTGGTCAAGGTGCCCGCCGGCGACGTGCTGGGCACCGTGCTGCCCGCCCTGGGCGTCGCGCTGGTGCTGGGCAACCTCTACTACACGTTCCTGGCCCGGCGGCTGGCCCGCCGGGAGAACCGGACCGACGTCACCGCCCTGCCGTACGGCCCGAGCGTGCCGCACATGTTCATCGTCGTGTTCGTGGTGATGCTGCCGGTGTACCTGGCCACCAAGGACCCGGTGCAGGCCTGGCAGTCCGGCCTGGCGTGGGCGTTCATGATCGGCGTCATCGTCATCATCGGCGGCTTCGTCGGCCCCTACATCCGCAAGCTGACCCCGCGCGCGGCGATGCTCGGCACGCTGGCCGGCATCTCGATCACGTTCATCTCGATGCGGCCCGCCGCGCAGATGTGGGAGGCCGCCTGGATCGGCCTTCCGGTGCTGGCGATCATCCTGATCGGCTTCTTCACCGACGTGAAGCTGCCGGGCAACATCCCGGTCGGCCTGGTGGCGCTGCTGGTCGGTACCGCGATCGGCTGGATCGGCGGCTTCATGTCGGCACCCGACGTCAGCAAGGCGGTCTCCGACATCGCGATCGGCATCCCGGATCTGCGGATCAACCTGCTGCTGTCCGGCCTGTCGCATCTGGCCCCGCTGCTGGGCACCGCAATTCCGTTGGGCGTCTACAACTTCACCGAGGCGATGAGCAACGTGGAGAGCGCGGCGGCCGCCGGTGACAACTACAACCTGCGCAGCGTGCTGCTCGCCGACGGCGCCGGCGCGGTGATCGGATCGGCGTTCGGTTCGCCGTTCCCGCCCGCGGTCTACATCGGCCACCCCGGCTGGAAGGACGCCGGCGGGCGGGCCGGCTACTCGCTGGCCAGCGGTGTGGTGATCGGGCTGCTGTGCTTCCTCGGTCTGTTCGGGGTGCTGGCCGCGCTGCTTGCCGGTGCCGGCGATCGTGCCGATCCTGCTGTACATCGGCCTGCTGATCGGCGCGCAGGCCTTCCAGGCCGTGCCGCGCCTGCACGCGGTCGCGGTGGTGGCGGCGCTGCTGCCCAACCTCGCGCAGTGGGCCAGCGGCCTGATCGACAACGCTCTGAACGCCGCCGGTACCTCGGCGGCCAAGGTCGGCATGGACGCACTCGGCGGGGCGGGCGTGGTCTACGACGGCCTGCAGACCCTCGGTGAAGGCGCGATCCTGGTCGGTCTGCTGCTGGGCACCATGGTGACGTTCATCCTGGAGAAGAAGTTCCGCTATGCCGCGCTGGCGTCGGTGGTGGCCGCCGCGCTGTCGTTCGTCGGCCTGATCCATGCGCCGGAGATCTCCTGGGCCGCCAATCCGCAAGTGGCGCTGGGGTATCTGTTCTTCGCCGTCGTGTGCCTGCTGTACTCGGTGCTGCCGGGGGCCTCCGAGCCGGTGACCGTCGACGAGGCCGACATCGTCGCGGGCCACTAGGTTTCGCGAGCAGACGCAGAATCGCACCGGCGCGCCGATCTCGGGCGATTCTCCGTCTGCTCGCGCGAGAACCAACCGTTGCTTAGGGTTGGCCCATGGCGGTTCCGCTCGGCGACACCGAGCCGTACTACGACCTCGGGGATTACCACCGGCCCGTCGACACGCCGTCGCCGCAGGCGCAGGTGTGGTTCGACCGGGGGCTGGTGTGGGCTTATGCCTTCAACCACGAAGAAGCGATCCGGTGCTTCGAGCGCGCCCTGGCTCTTGACGCCGATCTGGCGATCGCCCGCTGGGGCATCGCCTATGCGATCGGGCCCAACTACAACAAGGCCTGGGACGCGTTCGACCCGGTCGACCTGGCGGCGTCGCTGGCCCGCGCCCGGATGGAACTGCAGCTGGCCGCCAACGGCCGCGCCGATGTCGTCGAGCGCGGCCTGATCGCCGCGCTGGCCACCCGCTTCCCCACCGACGACCCCGACGACGCCGACGCTCTGGCAGCCGGCCACACCGCCTACGCCGACGCGATGGCCGATCTGGCCGAGGCCCACCCCGACGACGTCGACGTCCTGGCCCTGGCCGCCGACGCCCTGGTCAACGTCACCGCATGGGCGTTGTGGGACACCGCAACCGGTGAGCCCGCGCCGGGCTCACGAGTGGTGCAGGCCAAAGAGTTCCTGGACCGCGCGCTGACCACCGACACCGGCCGGGGCCATCCCGGGGTCCTGCACCTCTACATCCACGCGATGGAGATGTCCGCGCACCCCGAGGCGGCGCTGCCGGCCGCCGACCTGCTGCGCGGCCTGGTCCCCGACGCCGGCCATCTCGAGCACATGCCCTCGCACATCGACGTGCTGTGCGGGGAGTACCGGTCCTCGGTGCTGGCCAACCAGTCGGCGGTCCGCGC
>CAVXWQ010000063.1:0-38455 GCA_963765445.1 uncultured Actinomycetota bacterium | reverse complement strand
CCGGCAGTGCCACCGAGAACTCCGAGACGTCGATGTGGCGCAGCTGGGAGAACATCATCGTGCCCACGATGACCAGCGCGGCGGCGGCGACCTCGCTGGGGACGATCGAGGCCAGCGGCGAGACGAACATCGCGATCAGGAACAGCGCGCCGGTCACCATGTTGGCCAGGCCGGTGCGGGCACCTTCCTCGATGCCGGCGCCGGACTCGATGAACACCGTGTTCGACGACGCCGAGGTGGCACCACCGACGACCGCGCCGGCACCCTCGACGATCAGCGCCGAGCGCAGCCGCGGGAAGTACCCCTGATCGTCGGCGACACCGGCTTCCCGCGACAGGCCGGTGAAGGTGCCCATCGCGTCGAAGAAGTTGGCGAACACCAGGGTGAACACCAGCATCGTCGCCGCGAGAATGCCGATGCGGCTGAAGCTTTCGAAGCTGAACGCCCCGACCAGCGACAGGTCGGGAAGCGCGAACGGCGCGCCGGACAGCGTCGGCACCGACAGTGACCATCCGCCAGGGTTTTTCACCGCGGAGCCGAGGTGCCAGATCGCTTCGATGGCCATCGCGACGAGTGTGCCGATCACCAGCCCGATGAGGATCCCGCCGCGAACCTTGCGGACCACCAGGATGCCGGTGACCAACAGGGTGAAGATGAAGACCAGCGTCGGGACGGTGTTGATCGACCCGTGGCCGCCGCCACCGAGACCGACCGGGGGCGACGGCAGCCCGGTCGACTCGATGAAACCCGAGTCGACCAGCCCGATGAACAGGATGAACAACCCGATGCCGGCGGTGATCGCCAGCTTGAGTTGCATCGGAACGGCGTCGAAGACCAGCCGGCGCAGCCCGGTCACCGCCAGCACGACGATGATGAGGCCGTTGATGACCACCAGGCCCATCGCCTCGGGCCAGGTGAGCGTGCCGACGACGGTGGTCGCCAGGAACGAGTTGATGCCCAGCCCGGCGGCGAACGCGAACGGCAGCCGGGCGAACAGTCCGAACAGGATCGTCATGACACCGGCGGCGAGCGCGGTGGTCGCCGACACCTGGGCGAACTGCAGCTTGTTGCCTGCCACGTCGGCCGATCCCGACAGGATGATCGGGTTCAGCACGATGATGTAGGCCATCGCGATGAACGTGACCACGCCGCCGCGGATCTCGGCGCCAACCGTCGACCCGCGGGCCGTCACCTCGAAAAACCGGTCGAGTCGATTCACGTCTCGCACCCTAGGGTGCCGCGGCGCCGATCCGCACGTCGCGTTGACCCGCGAACCTCGGCAGTCCGCTCGCGATCACGTTGACCCAGACCCTACGCACAAGAAGTGCGAGTGACCAGCTGCGTGGTGTCCTGACTCAACGCTAATTCGGTTGACCTGCAACGGCAGTCACCGGAATGCTGACCGTGCCCTGGCAGGCGCCGCCCTCGATGGTGGTCGTGAAGGCCCCGGCCAGCGAGCCGTCGGACTGCGGGGTGTAGGTGGTCACCGAGTTCGCCGGATCGAGCGTCGTCATGCCGTCCGGATGCAGGCAGTCCCAGCTCCAGCTGTTGGACCGCGACCACGCCGAACCGGTCCAGTCGAACGTCACCGACTGCACGACGTTGTCCTTGGGCGTCGGGCCGTCGATCACCGACGCCACACACTTGCCGCCCGAGCAGGTGGTGGTGATCTTGTACCAGGCGGTGTAGGGCGTCTCCTGCTGCGTCGCCGCGATGCTGGTGCCCGACTTCTGGTCGGTGTGGAAGGTGATCTTGTACCAGCCGCCCCAGAACGGTGTCCCGTCGGCGTGAGCCAGTCGGCGAGGCGAGCAGTCCGGCAGCTGCCAATGCGACAGTGCCCTCAACACACGAAATCTCATGTGCCAGATGGTACGTGCGTAATGGTCAGCCGACGTAGATCTCGGTGCCGTTCGGGTAGCCGCCGCCGTCGGTGGCGATGTGGACGTGCGTGTAGTGGTTGGCGTCGTCGTTGCCCTGATTGGGCATCAGATACGGCTTTCCGGTGCGCGAGTACATGACTCGGCGCCAGATCACGTGATTCAGCGACAGCCGATCGGCGTTGGCCAGTGCGAAGGCCGCGATGCGGTCACCGAGTTCCTTGCCCGCCTGCGTCTGGTAGTTCGGGATCATCACGTCGATCGCCATGCCCGAGGGATGCCACTTCAAGTCGTCCGGCCGCACCCCGCCGATGTTCTTGATCTCGGGGAAGTAGGCGCTCACCAGACGCTCGGCCAGGATCGTCTCGACCTGCAGGCCCTTCTCGTTGCAGAGGCCGACCGGCAGCACCCGGCGGTTCACCGCGCTGCGACTGGCCGCCACGTCGGCGGCCGACATCACGACGTAGTGGGCGGCCACCGGGGTGGCGTGGAAGTCCATCGAGCTCGCCGCCACCAGTTCGGCGCCGGAGGCGGTCACGGAGTGCTCGCCGCCGGGACCGCGCCCGTGCTGGCGGTCAGGACGGCGGCGACGGGGAGAGCGACCAGCGCGACGCCGGCAACCGACCAGCGACGCCGCGGCTTGGCTAACCGGTGTCTCCCCACGCACGGCACTTTACCTGGCCTGTTCTGCGGCGATGGCATCGTTCGCTATCTTCTGTCCGGCCTCGCAGCAGCGAATAAGAGCCGACAGCGGGGCGCAAACTGTTGCTGACGACGGGCAGGGCCGGCGGCGTGCGGATTCCCGAAATCGGCACAGAACACGGCCCTGAACTGCGTGTTCATCTTCTGTTCACCAAACCGAATCCGGAGCGAGACTGTTGGGGTTTCAGTTCGCTCTCGACGCCTGTGCGCGTCGGTCCGAGCAGCCGAAATTTATTTCTTGAATCGACCCGCGAACCCGCGCAGCGGCAGGTCGGCGCTCGTGAGCAGGCCCGGCGGGGCCGCCACCACCGAGGTGATCGCGTTGAGCGCGGGCATGCCTGTGACGGTCATCCCGATGGAGGCGAACGACTCCGGATCGGACAGATCGACGCCGGGCTTCGGGAAGATCATGTGCTTGTTGTAGATGTACGGATCGCCCTTGATCTGGGTGATGTAGCAGCCCTTGATGTCCCAGCTGGGATCGGTGTGCGGCGTCATCTGCCACTCCAGGTGCGTCTCGATGCGCGGCACCCCGTCGACCATGCCCTGGTACTTGATGTAGTTGCCGCCCAGCGAGCCCTTCGGCAGCACGTACCACCCGAGGTCGACGTCCTTGGTGCAGGCGCCCAGTTCGTAGCTGAACGTCACCTCGTCGAGCTCGAGGTCGAAACAGTCGGCCATCATCAGCACGCTGTCGGCGAAGACGCGGGTGTACTTCTCCAGTCTGGTCGGGATGCTCGGATCGTCCACGGGCAGGCCGTATCCCACCTCGATCCAGGTGTCCTTGGAGTGATGGCAGGAGACGTCGACGGACTCGATGGTGGTGATGTTCTCGATCTCGGCGACGTCGGCGGAGCACACCACGCCGACGATCTGGTTCACGCCCGGGTTCATGCCGGTGCCGTAGAACGTGGAACCGCCCTTCTCGCAAGCCTCTTGGAGAAGTCGGGTCACCGGCTTGCCGGAGTGGTGCGGGTGGTTGCGGTCGCGGTGCCAACCGGTGATCCAGTCCGCGGTGGTGACGACGTTGATTCCGGCCTCGAGGACCGCGACGTAGAGATCCTCGTCGGGGAACACCCCGTGGAAGGTCAGCACGTCCGGCTTGGCGGCGATGATCTCCTCGACCGAACCCGTTGCGGTGACACCGATCGGCGCGAGGCCGACGATCTCGCCGGCGTCGCGGCCGATCTTCTCGGGGGTGTAGCAGTGCAGGCCGACCAGTTCGAGGTCGGGGTGGTGGGCGATCCGCTTGATCATCTCGGAGCCGACGTTGCCGGTGGCGACCTGGAACACCCGAATCGGTTTCTTCGCGGGCACTGTGGTTCTCCTCAAAGGTGATCTCCTCTTTCGGCTGCAGTGGTTTGCAGCTCTGCTGGGGCATCGGGGTAGAACTGGGCCGCCCACGCGCGAAAGGCGGTGAACCCGTCGTACTCGGAGGTGGACAGTGCCGGCCGGAGGGTGTAGCGCTGGTGCCGCCAGATCTCGATGTCGGCGGCGAACTGGTCGATCACCATCTGGCCGAAATCTCGGGCCTTGGCTTCGGCTTTCGGGCTGTCGTCGCCGGGCACCCGCCCGATGTAGACCATGAACCGGACGTCGGAGGTGTGCTCGTCGACCGGGGTGATCGCCGAGATGGTGCGGTTGTCGACCATGCCCCAGCTCTTGGTCACCGCGATGCCGAGTCCGCCGTTGATCGCTTCGACGCCGCTGTTGACGTCGTCGATGATCTGGCCCTCGTCGCCTTCGAAGGTGATGGTGAAGTCCACGTAGGACACCGGCTCGTCGAAGTCGTGCCGGGTGAACAGCGGCACGATCGGCGTCTGGTGCACGAACTTGAAATGCGCGAAGTCCACACCGTTTTCCAGGACGTACTGCGGATGCAGCTCCAGCGCGGGGCGGAACAGCCGCTGCTGCGGGTAGTAGTCGGCGGCGCTGCTGCCGTCGTTGAAGTCGGCGAAGATGTCCGGTGCGTCGAAGTACGGGTCGCGGCCCTCGACGTCATGCCAGATGTACACCGACGAATTACGTTCCACCACAGGGTAAGTGGGGATGCGCCTGCCGCGGTTGGGCCGGTCCTCGTAGGGGATGCACACGTTGCGGCCCTCGTGGTTCCACTGCCAGCCGTGAAACGGGCACTGGATCACCTCGCCGACGACGTGGCCGCCGTAACCGAGATGGGCGCCCAGGTGTTCGCAGTAGGCGTCCATCACCGTCAACGTCCCGGACTGCGCGCGCCACGCGACCATGTCGCGGTCGAAGTACTTCATCCGGTGGACGTCACCCACGGCGATCTCGTCGGACCAGGCGACCTGGAACCACCCGGTGGGCTTCATCGACAGGGGCGGCTTCGCCATGTCGCGAGTCTAGAAATTGTTCATAGAGGTGTCAATGAAACCGCGGGTGTTTCGGTTACGATCCCAGAATGGCGGAGGCGGACAGCGCGCGGCGACGGCCGAACCGGCGCGGTTCGGCCACGCCGGGAGAACCTGCTCGAGGCCGCGTTGACGGCCTTGGCCTCGGGTGACCCCGGTGCCGTCTCGGCCAACCGCATCGCCAAGGAGATCGGGGCGACCTGGGGCACCGTGCAGTACCAGTTCGGCGACACCGACGGCTTCTGGGCGGCGGTGCTGCGCTACACCGCCGAGCGGCGCGCCAACACCTTCGCCCCGCCCGACACCTCGGCCAGTCTGCGCGAGCGGGTTTCGCGGATCATCGACACGCTCTATGCCGGTCTGACCAACCGGGATTCGCGGGCCATCGAGAACCTGCGCGCGGTACTGCCGCGCGAGAACGCCGAGCTCGAGCGGCTCTATCCGCAGACCGCGGCCGAGCTGATCTCGTGGCGCCAGAGCTGGCTGGAGACCTGCCAGAAGGCTTTCGCGGACCTGCACGTCGACCCGCAGCGGGTGCGTGAGATCGCCTCGCTGATCCCGGGGGCGATGCGGGGCATCGCCTCGGAGAAACAGCTCGGCACCTACGCCGACCTCGACGAGGCCCGCCGCGGCCTGACCAACGCGATCGTCGCCTACCTCGACGACGGGCGCGGCTAGGTGGCTCGCCTGAACCCTGCGCAGCGGCGCACCCGCCGCCGTCGCTTCGCCGTGCTCGCGGTGGTGGTCATCGCCGTGGTCGCCGCACTGGTGGTGTGGGACCGGCACGCGGGCGGACAAGCGCCAGTCGGGCCCGTCACCGACGTGGACGCCGACGCCGACCTCGGGGGCCGCGGCACCCGTCGCACCGCCGCCTGCGCCGGCCGGGCCGACGCAGGCGTTCGACCGCGCCCGAGCCCAGCTGTCGGCTCTGCAGGTCAAGGGGTGGGACCGCACGCAGGATTTTCAGCGCTGGCGGTTCGGGAAGGCCTGGAGCGACGACGTCAACGTCGAGTTCGGGCACAACGGCTGCAACACCCGCGACGACATCCTGCGCCGCGACCTGGCCAACCTCGTTGTGCGCCCCGGCACCTGCTACGCGCAGACCGGATACTGCACGACCCCTACACCGGTGCCACCATCGACTTCGTCCGCGGACCCGACACCTCCAACAGCATCGAGATCGATCACGTGGTCTCGCTGGCCGACGCCTGGTACAAGGGCGCGCGGTCCTGGGATCCGCAGCGGCGACTCGACTTCGCCAACGACCCGCGCAACCTGCTGGCCGTGAGCCCGAAAGCCAACTTCGACAAGGCGTTTCGGGACGCCGCCTCCTGGCTGCCGCCGAACGCCGCGTTCCGCTGTGACTTCGTGGCCCGCCAGATCGAGGTGAAAACCGCCTACGGGCTGTGGCTGTCGGCCAAGGAGGAGCAGGCGATGGCCGACGTGCTGGCGCACTGCTGAACCGCTAGGTGATCAGCCGCCGCGCGTGCTTGAGCAGATAGGCGCGCAGCATGTCGTCGTCGATATCCGCGGTCAGCGGGTGCATCACCGCGACGCCGATGGCGCCGGCCAGCATCGCCGCACCCAGCCTGGCCTCGTCGCCGGCCTCACCGATCAGCACGCCGTAGAGCCGCGCGATGAACTGCTGGAACGGCGGATGCGAGGCGAGCAGTCGCACCACGACGGGGTCGAACTGCAAGGTGCTGGCCAGCCGGCGATCCTCGACCGCGACGTCGACGACGGCGCGCAGCAACCGATCTCGCGCGCGTTTGGCGTTGGGCTGCGCCTCGGCGGCCTCCAGCGCCTCCTCGAGTCTGGCGAGTCCGCGCTCGGTCGCGGCGATGACGATGTCGTCCTTGGCCTTGAACTGCCGGTACACCGCCGCCTTGGTCACCCCGATCGAGTCGGCGATCATCTGCAGTGAGGTGCCGCCGACGCCGTGCTGGGCGAACAGTTCCAGGGCCGCGTCCAGCACGCGGGTCTGTGCGGGGTGGCGCGCGGATCCGGTGCGTTGGGGCACTGGCGCTCACGAGATCAGAGGATAGCCGACCGCTACTTGACCCCAAGTTGCCGATCGGCTACTTTCGCCGGTAGCCGATCGGCAACCCGCAACTGCCTTGAGGACTCGACGATGAGACGAACCGACGGTGAGCTGATCCTGTGGTGGACGCTGCCGGTGCTGCTGGTCATCTGGCTCGCCGCGTTCCTGATGTTCCCCGGTTTCCGTCCGCCGATGGCGCCGACGATGCCGGCCGACGACGTCGCCGCCTTCTACCGCGACAACACGTCGCGCGTGCAGTACAGCATGATCCTGTTCAACTGGTTCGGCGCCGGGCTGATACCGGTCCTGATGTTGATCGCCATGCAGATCCGCCGGATGAACCACTCGACGCCGATCCTGCGGTACTGCGTGATCAGCTGTGCCGCAGGCGGTCCCACGCTGTTCCTGGTCGGCAATCTGTTCTGGCTGATCGCCGCGTTCCGGCCGCAGCGCGCCCCCGAACTCACCCAGCTGCTGAACGACCTCGCCTGGATCGCGTTCACCGCCGGGGTTCCGTTTCTCATCGCGCAAAGCGTGTTCCTGGCACTGGCGATCTTCTTCGACGACCAGCCGCAGCCGGTGTTCGGACGCTGGGTGGCCTACGTCAACCTCGCCGTCGCCGCGGCGCTGGCGCCGGCGTCGTTCGCCGCGCTGGCCCACGACGGACCGCTCGCCTGGAACGGCCTGCTCTCGTTCTGGGTCAAGAACATCGCGATCGTGGGCTGGATCGTGGTCATGGGAGTCGTTCTGGGCCTGGCAGATCCGGCGCCGGCGCACCCAGGAGCGGGTCGCGGCGTGAGCGTGCGGTGGCGCGACAACCCCAAGCGTGAGCTGTGGTTCGCCTGGTGGACCACCGTCGTCTTCTATCAGGTCTTCGGGCTGGTGTTCTTCGTCATCACCCGCACCCAACCGCCGCCGTCGCCCGGACTGGGATGCCCCGCGGATCGTGCAGTGGTTCAACGACAACCACACCGGGCTGCTGGTCGGCTTCGCCCTCATGTTCCTCATCACGGGGATGGTGGCACCGGCGAACGCGCTCATCGCCTACTCGATGCGCCGGATGTCGGTCAGCCCCGCGTTCGGCTACGCCTATCTGGTGATGTACGCGCTCAGCGCGGTGCCCGGAATGCTGCTGCTGTGCATCGCGCTGTCCGCCGGGGCGATGCGGCCCGACCGCGACCCCGAACTGATCGCCTGGATCTACGACTTCGCATTCCTGACCTACATCGGAACCATGGGCGTGTTCCTGCTCGGCTCGCTGGTGTGGATGGCGGCCATCCTGCTCGACAAGAACGGCGTCTTCCCGAAGTGGTTCGGCTACCTCAACCTGTGCAACGCGCTCACCGAGGTCGTGGTGTCGCCGGCCTGGCTGTTCCACCGCGGTGTGTTCGCCTGGAACGGCCTGATCGCCTGGTGGATCGACATGGTCGTGTTCGTCACCTACACCGCGGTGTTCATCGTCCAGCTGCGCAAGATGATCCAGCGCGAGGACTTCGGGACCGGGCCGCTGGTGGGGGCCGACCGCATGACCAGCACCGAAACACCGCCCGCGCAGCGGCGCCGGTTCGTGCCGGGACAGCCGGACATGTGGGCGTTCGTCTTGTTCGAGACACTGCTGTTCACAAGCTATTTCGCGGTGTACCTGTTCAACCGGGCCCGCAACGAGGAGCTGTACCTGCAGTCCCAGTCGCATCTGGAGCTGTGGGTCGGGGTGCTCAACACGATCGTGCTGCTGACGAGTTCGTGGTCGATCGCGCGGTGTGTGCAAGCGGCCCGGGCGGGCAGCTATCGGGCCGCACTGACCAACGCCCTGCTGACCGCGGGCTTCGGCGTGGTGTTCCTGGTGTGCAAGGTCGTCGAATGGGTCCGGCAGTTCCGGATGGGAAACACCCTGACCACCAACGACTTCTTCATGCACTACTTCTTCCTGACCGGCCTGCACCTTCTGCACCTGCTGATCGGCTTCGTGGTCCTCGGCGTGATCGTCTACCAGCTTCGCGGCCCGGCCCGCCGTTCCCAGAAGCTGGTCGAGACCTGCGCCACCTACTGGCACACCGTCGACTTCCTGTGGGTGCTCATCTTCGCGATGCTCTACGTGGTGAGGTGATCGAGATGAGACACCGACTGCTCATCGTCTGGGCCGTGCTGTGCGCGTTGACCCTCGGCTATCTGTGGCTGGACCACTCGGCCGAGGTCGCGGGGGACTGCGAGCACCCGTGGTGACCACGGCCGCGATCGTCATCGCTCTGGTCAAGGTGCGCATCATCTTTCGCGAGTTCATGGAGGTCCGGCACGCGCCGGTGCTGCTGTGCCGGCTCACCGACGCCTGGATCGCGATCATGGCGGTCAGCCTGCTCGGCAGCTACTTCGCCGGCGTCGCCCTGCGCTGAACCAGATCAGTTCCGCCGCGGCGGGCGCGGGAGGAAGCCGCTGGTTCGCGCCACATACGCGTCGTAGGCCGGCCCGCGGCTTCGGCGCATGTTCTTCTCCAGCAGCGCCTTGCCGCTGACCCGCACCAGGAAGAACCCCATCAGCAGCGGCGAGATCACCGTGAGCAGACCGGCCGGATGGCCGAGTGCCAGCAGCCACAACCCGACCCACACGCAGACGTCGCCGAAGTAGTTCGGGTGCCGCGTCCAGGCCCACAGTCCGCGGTCCATGATCTGCCCGGCATTGGCCGGGTCCTTCTTGAACCGGGTCAGCTGGTAGTCGCCGACGGCCTCGAAACAGAAGCCGAGCACCCACACCGCGATGCCCAGTGCGCCAACGACTCCCAGGCTCGCCCGCTGATACATGGCCAGCTGCACGGGCAGCGACACCACGAACAGGATCACCGCCTGCGGGAGGTAGATCTTGCGCGCCACGAACCCGACGAGCGACCCGGAGCGATGGCTCATGATCGCGACGTAGCGCGGATCCTCGCCGTGCCCGACGTTGCGAACCCCGATGTGCAACCCCAGGCGAAGTCCCCACATCGCCGTCAGGACAAGCACGACGAGGCGACGGACCTCGTCACCGCCGGCGTGCCGGGAGGCCAGGAAGCTGACCACCGCGACCAGCACGAAGCCCGGGCCCCAGAAGATGTCGACGATCGACTGGTTGCGCACCCGGATCGAGGCGGCCATGATCGCGGCGAAGTACACCGCGACGGCCAGGGCACACAGCAGCAGGTTGACGCCGACGGCGCCCCAGGACAGCTCAGTCCTCCTTGGCGATCAACCGCTTGAGGGCCGCCCGGTCGGGCTCGAGCAGTTCGGCGATGCGCGCCTGGTTCACGTCGGCGACGAGGATCTCGCCGACGTCCTTGTGCACGTCGGTGAAGATGCCGTGGGCCTTCATCTTGTCGGCCTGGTAGACGTTGTCCTCGGTCGGCGTCACGTAGTACACGGCGTCGGCCTTGAACCGGTGCACCAGCCACAGGTGGATCACCGTCATCAGGCGCTTCTGGCGCAGCTTCTCGGCGTAGGTGTTCTGGTCGCGCACCTGCAGGATGCTGCGGCCGTGGCGGTCCTTGATCGGGTCGAAGACCACGTCGGCCAGCTTCTCGCCGTCGTCGGCGCCGTAGATGCCCAGCTCGAGGACATCGGAGCCGGCGCGGCGCGGCCGCAGCGTCACCCGCAGCTTCTCGCCGAGCTCGTAGTGCTCGCTCCACAGCGCCAGCCAGTCCTCGAGGAGCTTCTTGGGCACCTCGGTCTGCACCAGATGCTGATGCTGGGTGGAGCCCTGCGCCCATCGCCTTGGTGGTCGCGGTGCGGCCGGACGACGCCGCCAGCGCGGCATCGCTGCGGGGGCCGCCCACCAGCGTCTGCGGTGTGCGGTAGGGGGATTCGACCAGCCGCATCTTGCGCTGCAGCCGGGCCAGGGCCAGCATGCCGTCCTGGCGTAGCGCGGTGGCGAACTCCTCGGCGGCGACGCCGTCGATCTGGTGGCCGCCGTAGGTCATGAAGTTGAAGACGAAGCCCATCTTCCCGATCTCCTCGGGGAAGGCGCGCATCTCCTCGTCGCTCATCCCGGTGGTGTCCCAGTTGAACGAGGGGGAGAGGTTGTAGGCCAGCATCTTGTTCGGGTAGACGGCGTGGATGGCCTCGGCGAACTCGCGGGCGTCGGCCAGGTCGGCGGTCTTGGTCTCCATCCACAGCAGGTCCGCGAACGGCGCTGCGGCAAGGGATTTGGCGATCGCGTACGGGATGCCGCCGCGCACCTGGTAGTAGCCCTCGGGGGTCTTCGCCCGCTCGCAGTCCCAGGCGGCGTCGACACCGAGCTGGCGGGCCTTCTCCCGCGCCGCGTACAGCGACGCGGTCTTGGCGAACGCCTTCCAGTCCGCGACGCTCATGTCCAGCGACTCGCCCTCGCCCTCGCGGAACTTCGAGCAGTTCGGCGACGGCGTCGCCGTAGGTCTCCAGCCCGGCATCGTCCTGCCAGGCCTCCACGAACTGCGACTCGACCTTGTCGAAGATCGCGTCCACCGAGTGCTCACGGCCGTCCTGCCAGGCGGCAGCGGCCTCGGTGACCGCGGCGGTGATGCCGTGGCGCTCGAGCCAGGCATCGGCGACGGCGTACTCGCCCTCGGGCAGGGCGTAGAGCAGGTGGCCGTTGAGCTCGGTGACGCCGGCGGTGTAGAAGCGGCGCACCATGGCCAGGAAGCACGCCTTGTAGGGCGGGATCTTGAGGTTGGTGGCGCCGAGCAGGAACGGCTGGTCGCGCTCGTCGGAGCGGCCGTCGAGCGAGGTTGGCCGCCTCGGCGTCGGTGCGGGCCACGATGATGCCCGGCACGCGCATGATGTCGAGCTGGAAGCGTGCGGTGTTGAGCCGCTTGATCTGCTCGTCGGACGGGACCAGCACCTTGCCGCCCTGGTGGCCGCACTTCTTGGTGCCCGGCCGCTGGTCCTCGATGTGGTAGCCGGGCACGCCGGCCTCGACGAAGCGGCGGATCAGGTTGCGGACGTGGGGATCTCCGCCGTGGCCGGTGTCGGCGTCGGCGATGATGAACGGCCGGTAGTCGACCGCCGGGGTGGCCGCCCGCTGCTCTTCGGTCATCTGCAGCCGCAGGAAGTGCTGGTTGCGGTCGGCGGTGAGCAGGGCCCGCACCAGGCCGGCGGCCTCGTCGGGCACCTGGCTCAGCGGATAGCTGGCGAGGTCGGGGCCGGGGTCCTCGGTGACCGAGCCCTTGGCCGAGGTCGCCCAGCCGCCGAGGTAGATGCCCTCGATGCCCATCCGCTTCATCGTCACGGCCTGGCCGGGGGAGTACGGCCCGAAGGTGGTGATGCTCTTCTTCTCGGCGAACAGCTCGCGCAGCCGCTGGTAGAAGGCCTTGGAAGCCTCGCGCGCGACGGTGTAGTCGACCGGGATGGTGCCGCGCTGCTCGACGACCTGCCGCGCGCTGTAGAGGCGGGTGATCCCCTCGAACCGCGGACTGTCGATGTACCGCTGGGTGTCGGCGACCTCCTGGTCGAATGCCGACTGGGCCTCTGCGTCCGCTTCGATGATGGACATGAGTCTTTACGCTCCTCGTTGAGCCGGTTCCCGCGCAGGCATCAGCGCCCGGGCGACAGGACTGATTATCCCGACTCCACCGCCAACTGGAGTAGCTTTGGCCGCACTCCAGAGGAACGGCTGACCCATTGCCGCCGGGCGGCCGTTGCCGCCATGCCCGGAATGACCGGGCGATTTGTTCGTACAGCAAATTGTATCCAATATCGGAAGCCGGCTTATCCGTGCCGCCGTCAATTCTTCGATATCCGTCCGAATCATTCAGTGGTGCAGACTGATTCAGCCGCGCTCGACGCACTCCATCGACTGATTTACGATGGCGCCAATAATTTGGCGCATTTCGGCGTGGGCGAAATGCCCGATTGCTGTTCACGCCGATTCGGAAATCCGGTACATTCCTGTGGTCCGCATCACTGCCGCACCGGTGGGTATCGCGGCGCCCATTCGCTTTCGGGTTGGGGGAAGGAGGCGAGATGAACGACGGTCGGCCGAGGCGCGGATCCGGCGACCACAGGTGAGCGTTCACGACCGGCCCCCGCTCAAGACCGTGGGAGCGGTGTTCCTGGTTCTCATCGCCGGGCTGCTCACGCTGGTGTTCCTGCAGTTCCGCGGTGACCTCTCCCCGACAACCACCCTGACCATGGTCTCGCAGCGCGCCGGCCTGGTGATGGACTCGGGATCGAAGGTCACCCTCAACGGCGTGGTGGTCGGCCGGGTCGGCAAGGTCTACTCGACGACCCGGGACGGCAAGTCGATGGCGCAGGTGACGCTGCTGGTCGACTCGCACTACGTCCCCGCCATCCCGGCCAATGTGCGTGCCGACATCAAGGCCAGCACGGTGTTCGGCAACAAGTACGTGGCGTTGTCCACTCCCAAGGACCCCAGCCCGGCCCGCATCACCAGTGCGGACGTCATCGACGGCTCGACGGTCACCACCGAGTTCAACACCCTGTTCGAGACCGTCACCTCGATCGCCGAAAAGGTGGACCCGGTCCGGCTGAACCTCACCCTGTCCGCGGTCGCCGAAGCGCTGAACGGGCTGGGCACCAAGTTCGGCCGCTCGATCGTCAACGGCAACGCGATCCTCGACGACGTCAACCCGCAGATGCCTCAGATCCGCTACGACATCGCGCACCTGGCCGATCTTGCCGACGTCTACACCAAAGCCAGCCCCGACCTGTGGAACGGGCTCGACAAGGCCGTGATCACCGCGGGCTCTCTCAACGCACAGCAGGGCGACATCGACGCCGCGTTGCTGGCCTCGATCGGCTTCGGCAACACCGCCGGTGACGTCTTCGAACGCAGCAGCCCCTATCTGGTGCGGGCGATGGCCGACCTGGTGCCCAGCTCCCAGCTGCTCGACAAGTACAGCCCGGCGATCTTCTGCGGAATCCGCAACTTCGCCAAGGCTTTGCCGGGCGCGCTGGACTCGTTCGGCGGCAACGGCTACGCGCTGAGCACCGTCACCGAGATCGTCGGTGCCCCGAACCCCTACGTCTATCCGGACAACCTGCCCCGCACCAACGGCCGGGGCGGTCCCGGCGGAGCACCGGGCTGCTGGCAGACGATCGACCGCAACTTCTGGCCGGCGCCCTACCTGGTTCTCGACGACGGGGCGTCGCTCGCGCCCTACAACCATTTCGAACTGGGCCAGCCGCTGCTGACCGAGTACGTGTGGGGACGCCAGGTCGGCGAGAACACCATCAACCCGTAGCTCTGGTGGCCTAGCCTGTCAGTCGTGATCGTCCATGCGTGTTCGTCTCGAGCGGGATCTCTGCGTGGGCCACGCCCAGTGCTATGCCGTTGACCCAGAACTGTTTCCGATCGACGACCAGGGCTATTCGGTCCTCTCCGAACACCAGGTGGCCGCGGGCGACGAGCAGCGCACCCGTGAGGGTGTGGCGGCGTGCCCCGAGGCGGCACTGATCCTGGAAGACGGCTGAGGGCAGGCGATGGTCGCCTCCGACGGCCACGGCGCCCATCGCCCGCCCCGACGCTGCGGCGCACCCTCAACGTGTGGTCGGCGGTGGGAGTCTCGGTCGCCCTGATGGCTCCCTCGATGGCCATCAACATCAATCCGCAGGGCACGGCAACGGCCGTCGGGCGCGCCGTGCCGCTGGCCTTCCTGTTGGCCACCGTCGGGGTGCTGCTGATCGCGCACACCTTCGTTCGGCTGTCCCAGCGGTTCAGCCACGCCGGCAGCGTATACGCCTTCGTCGGAGTGACATTGGGGCCGCGCACCGGCAGCGTGGCGGGCTGGCTCAACGCCGGCACCTACATCTTCTACGGAGCGGTCACCTCGACCGCGGCGGGCATCTTCCTGACCGACCTCGCCCGAAAGGTCGCCGCGCCCAACGCCTTACCGGACTGGACGGGGTTTCTCTTCGCCTGGCTGGTGCTCGCGGCCGTCTGGCTGCTGGCCGTCCGCGAGATCAAAGGCGGGACAACCCTTCTGCTGCTCGTCGAGGGCCTCACCATCACGCTGATCCTGGTGGTCGCGGCCGTCACCCTCGGCAAGTTGGTCACCGGCCACGCGCCGGGCGGTCAGCGGTTCGATCTCGTCGGTCTTCAGCGTTGCCCCGGGGACGTCGCTGTCGACGGTCTTCCTCGGAATCGTCTTCGGTTTCCTGTCTTTCGCCGGGTTCGAGGCGGCGGCGACTCTCGGCGAGGAGACCCAGGAACCGCGCCGCAACATTCCCCGCGCCATCCTCGGCACGGCGGTCTTCGGCGGGGTGTTCTTCGTGGTCGTCACGGCCATCGAGATGATGGCGTTCGGCACCGACGCCCGCGGCGTAGCGGAGTTCACCAAATCCGAAGCGCTGATGGGGGACCTGTCGGCGCAGTACGTCACCCCCTGGCTGTCCTGGGTCATCGTGATCGGTGCCACGTTCAGCGCGGCGGCCTGCTGTCTGGCCAGCGTGGTGGGCGCCAGCCGGCTGGTCTTCGCGCTCAGCCGCGACGGAATGGGCCCGGCAGCACTGGCCGCTGTTCACCCGTCGCGAAGCGTTCCGCACCTGGCCGCCACCGCATGCGTGATCCTGGTGGCCGTGATCCAGGGCCTGGGATGGGCGGTGCTGCACGCCGCTCCGTTCGACGTGTTCACGATCTCGGCGACCGCGGGCACGCTGATCCTTCTGGTGGCCTACATGCTCGCGACCCTGGGTGCGGTGAAGTTGTTGTTCTTCTCCGGTGAGGTCGCCGTGAGCAAGTGGGAGGTGGCGATACCGGTGCTGGGCCTGGCGCTGCTGGGATACACCTTGTACCGCAACGTCATTCCGTGGCCGAGCGGCAGCGCGCTGTGGGGACCGGGACTGGCGATCGCCGTGCTGGCCTCGTCGTGGTGGTGGTGCTGGCCCGGCCGTCGGCCGCGCGCGACGCCGGCGCGAAACTGCTTCGAGCAACAGGGCTTCTGATATGACGAAGGCCGCACTGCTACCTGGGCAGGCAGTGCGGCCCCCGGTCGAGTGACTAGGCGGGCATGGTCGACAGGAGCGCCCGGCGCGGGGACGACGTCGCCGACCGGGACGATGTCGCCTGCGGGCGGCGGGTTCTCCGCCGGTGCCGGCGGCATATCGGGTGCCGGTGCGGGCGGCTCCGGATTGGCGATGTCGACCAGCACCGGGGCGTCCTGCGGCGCCGCGGGGTCGGTCTGCATCTCCTGGGCCTCCATGGGCAGATACATGTGGTGGTTGAACTGCTTCTGATAGGCGCCACCGCCACCGATCCGCACGCCGCCGCCCTCACCGCTGGACACCGGAGTGCCGTCGGGCAGCGTCACAGCCGTGTGGCCGCCGTTCCACCCGATCACCAGTGAGTTGGGCGCAGTGCCGTAGTGGAAGCCACGGGCCAGCAGAGCGGCCTCTTCGTTGGCGGTGTGGAACCTGCTGCCGAAGGCCGGCCGGCCGGTGGCCACATTGGACACCCAGGAAGCCAGGCCTGAGCAGTCGGTGCCAGCCGGGCTATCCCCACCGGGGATGTACGGCGTGCCTGACACCTGACTGATCAGCGTCATCAACGTCGCGATTGCAAACATGTGATCGAAAGTAACAACGGAATTTGGTGTTCGCCAAAACCTGTGTTCTCCATCACGTTACGCGAATTCGTATGGCCCACACAACAAAAACAGTGAGAAATACGAACGGAATACGAATTCTAACCGATCTGCGCTGAAGCCGAATCATGTTGGAAATCAACTAGTTTCAGGATGCCGCAGCGAAGGCATGTGAGCGGTAATGCTTTCGGTGAGGCCATTTTTGGTGATGTCAATTCCGCGAACGACAGGCGCGTGATTTCGCTTCACGCGTGATGAGCTTGATACCTCTTGATCGATTCAGACGAGGTGAAGCGTGGCTTCCCCGTTATCCGAGGTGAAGCAACGCCGACCCGGCTCAGCCGTCGGCCCGGACCTGGTCCTTGACCGCCGGCACGATCGGCGGTGCGGTCCGCCAGTTCGGCAGGCCGTCTTCCTCCAGGCCGCACCGGCCAGCCGTTCTCGTGGACCTGCGCCCAGTGCGAGTGGTTGAGCTGGTGCAGCGTGAAGCAGGCGTTCAGCGCGTTGTAGAAGCCCATGTTGTCCATGGTCTGGTTCACCGCCTCCTTGGCCAGCAGCGCGGCCATGGTCGGCACCTCGGCGATCCGGCGGGCGAACTCGAGAGTCTTCTCGGTGAGCTCGTCGGCGGGGAACACCTTCGACACCATGCCCAGCTGGTAGGCCTCGTCGACGGTCAGCGCGTCACCGGTGAGCATGAGCTCCTTGGTCTTGCGCGGCCCGAACTCCCACGGGTGTGCGAAGTACTCCACGCCGCACATGCCCAGCCGGGTGCCGACCACGTCGGCGAAGCGGGTGCCCTCGGCGGCCACGATCAGGTCGCACGCCCACATCAGCATCAGCGCCGCCGCGTACACGTCGCCGTGCACCTGCGCGACGGTGATCTTGCGCAGGTCGCGCCAGCGCCGGGTGTTGGCGAAGAAGTGGTGCCACTCCTGCAGCATCAGGCTCTCCGCGCCCTCGCGGGTACCGCCGTTGACCTGATAGCTCGGGTGCTGATCGGGACCGGGGGTGAACTCCGCCCGCGACACCGCCGAACCCAGGTCGTGGCCGGAGGAGAACATCGGGCCGAGGCCCACCGAGGATCACCACGCGAACCTTGTCGTCGGCCTCGGCGCGCAGGAACGCCTCGTTCAGCTCGACGAGCAGGCCGCGGTTCTGGGCGTTGCGCGCGTCGGGCCGGTTGAGCATGATGCGCGCGATGCGGCCGTCATCGAGCTGATTCATAGGTGACGAAGCGGTAATCCTGTGACATATCGGCATCCTAAGTTAGGAGAATCCGGGACTCCCGAGCGGAGCATCGTGTTCTCATCCAGTGGCGTGGTCGAGCCGTCCCCGCAGTTCGCGCTTGAGGACCTTGCCGTAGCTGTTCTTCGGCAGTTCTTCGACGTAGACGTATCGCTTGGGACGCTTGAACCGGGCGATGCGGTCGAGCAGGTGCGCGTCGAGGTCCTGCTCGCCGGCGGATCCGACGATGAAGGCGACGACGACCTCGCCCCACTCGGCATCGGGCGCGCCCACCACGCAGGCCTCGGTGACGTCCGGGTGTTCGAGCAGCGCCTCTTCCACCTCGCGCGGGTAGACGTTGCTCCCGCCGCTGATGACGACGTCCTTGGAACGGTCGCGCAACGTCAGGTAGCCCCGGTCGTCGAACGAGCCCATGTCACCGGTGTAGAGCCAGCCGTCGCGCAGCGTGTCCTCGGTGGCGTGCGGGTTGTTCCAGTAGCCCGACATGACAACGTCTCCGCGGCAGACGATTTCACCGATGTCACCGGTGCGCGCCGGAACACCGTCGGGGCCGAGCACCCGGACTTCGACGCCGGAGCGGGCGTAGCCGACCGAGCCGAGCACCGCGTCGTCGTGTGAGTCGTGGTCGGCGCGGCGCAGGCCGGTGATGGTCATCGGCGACTCACCCTGGCCGTAGATCTGGGCGAAGATGTTCCCGAACGCCGCCATCGCCTTCTTGAGGCTCTCGACGTACATCGGGCCTCCGCCGTAGACGATGGTGCGCAGGTTCGGCGGCCGGTCCCGGCCGGTGTCGACGAGTCGCTGGATCATCGTCGGCGCCAGGAACGCACTCGACCCGGGATGGTGCGCGCACAGATCCAGGAACTCCTCGGGATCGAACGCCCCGGAGGAAGGCAGGACCTGGCGTGCGCCGCGCAACACGTACGGCGCGATGTAGAGACCCGAGCCGTGTGACATCGGGGCCGCGTGCACCAGGCTGCAGTTGTGGTCGGGGGAGTCGATGTCGGCCAGGTGCGCCACCGTCATGGCGGTCAGGTTGCGGTGCGAGAGCATCGCGCCCTTGGAGCGGCCGGTGGTGCCGCTGGTGTAGAACAACCACGCCAGCCTCGCCGGGTCGGTGGGCGGGACGGCCCAAGGCGCTGTGCTGAAACGGGATTCGTAGTCGGCGCTGCCGATGATCTCCACCGGAGTCGGGCGAGAGGGCCGCCAGATTCGGCCCGATCTTGGGTGAGGCGAACACCGCCGCGGCGCCGGAGTCCTCGAGGATCTGCGCCATCTCGCGCGGATGAAGTTTGAAGTTGACCGGCACGACGACGCACTCGGCGGCCCAGACCGCGTAGAACAGTTCGACGATCTCGGGCCGGTTCTCGCTGGCGAGTGCGATGCGGGTACCCGGCTCGTGGGACGCCCGCAGCGAAGCGGCCAGCCGCAACGACCTGTCCCGCAACTGTTTCCAGGTCATCAGGCAGCGCTCACCCAGATACACCGCGCCGCTGTCGCCGAAGCGGGCGGCGGCCTGATCCAGCGTGGCGAACAGGTTCAACGCGCGACCCATTCCGAGGACAGCGCGAACTCCGAGAGATACTTCGTCGAACTCCAGCCGCCGTCGACCACGATGGTCTGGCCGTTGATGAAGCTGCCGCCCGGCGAGCACAGGAAGGCGACGGTCGAGGCGATGTCCTCGATGCGGCCCAGCCGGGGATACGGGGTCATCTCGGTGTTGATCTTGCGGAACCGCTCGTCTTCGAGCCGGTGTTCGACCATCGGGGTGACCGTCACCCCCGGCGCCACCGCGTTGCACCGGATCCCTTGCGGCCCGTACTGACAGGCGATGTGCAGGGTCAGCGCGGTCAGCCCGCCCTTGGCCGCGGAGTACGCGCCGCCGCGCAGGCCGCCGACGACGGCGAACGTCGAGGTGATGTTGATGATGGCCGAGCCGGACTGCATGTGCGGGATCACGTCGCGGGCCAGCCGGAACGGGGCCCGCAGCATCACGCCCAGGAAGTAGTCCAAGGTCTCGTCGTCGGTTTCGTGCAGCGGCTTGGGGCTGCCGACGCCGGCGTTGTTGACCAGGAAGTCGATCCGGCCCCACCGCGACAAGCGCCAGATCGACGATGCGCTGCGGGGCGTCGTCGTCGGTCAGGTCGACCGCCAGAGTGGCGACCCGGTCGGGATCGCCGATCGCCTCCGCCAGTGCCTCCAGACGGTCCGGGTCGCGCCCGGTGCCGACGACGGCCATTCCGGCCTCGGCCAGCTTTGTCGCGCAGCCGAATCCGATTCCGCTGCTCGCGCCGGTCACGATCGCAACGCGCATGTCACTCATGAGAGTCAACCAACCTTGCTCGGATCCGATGTTTGAGAATCTTGCCCGCGTCGTTCTTGGGCAGGGCGTCCCAGACGACCACCTGCTCGGGGCTCTTGAACGTGGCCACACCCTTGGCCGCCAGGAACTCGCGCAGGTCGGCCACCGTCGGGCCGGGGGTGTGGCGCTGACGATGACCGCGCAGGCGCGCTCGCCGGTGCGCGGATCGGGAAGGCCGACGATGGCGACCTCGGCGACGTCGGGATGGCCGATCAGCACGTCCTCGACCTCCTTGGGCGCGATGTTCTCGCCGTTGCGGATGATGATGTCCTTGGCCCGCCCGGTGACGACGAGGTAGTCGTCGTCGAGTAGTCGGCCCAGATCGCCGGTGCGGAAGTAGCCGTCGGCATCGAACGCGTCGGCGTCGTCCTCGGGATGCAGGTAGCCGACGAGCATCTGCGGCCCGCGGGCACAGATCTCACCGGCGCCGTCGGGCGCGGCGGGATGGGGGGCCAGGCGGATGGTCGCGATGCCGGCACGGCCGTCGGTGTCGGCGGCGCGGTCGGGATCGTCCGGTGAGCCGACGGTGGTGACCGGAACCTCGGTCGAGCCGTACACCCGGCTGACGATGGCGCGTTCGAAATAGTCTGCGGCGCTGCGGATCAACGACGGTGACACCGACGCTCCGCCGCAGATGAACACCTTCAGGTCCGGCAGCCGGGTGCCCTTGCGCCGGGCCGCGGCCAGGATCTGCTCGAGGAACGGGGTGGCGCCGGCCATGTGCGTGCACCGCTCGGCGACCAGCAGGTCGACGGCCTGCTCGGCATTCCAGCGATCCATCAGCACGGCGGTGGTGCCGAGCAGGATCGGGCATTCGAACGCATAGATCGAGCCGCCGATGTGGGCGATGGGGGAGGGCACCAGGAACCGGTCGCCGGGCTCGACGCGCCAGTGCCTGCCGATCTGGCGGATCAGGGCGTGGATCGAGTTATGGCTGTGCAGAACACCTTTGGGTCTTCCGGTGGTGCCCGAGGTGTAGAGGATCATCCGCACCGCATCGGCGTCCAGCACGGGCCAGTCGACAGGCTCGCTACCGGACAACGCCTCGAAGCTCGTCTGCCCGGTCGGCGCCGCACCGCGCACCACCACGACCTCCGGGGGCGCGGCCATGTCCGCGGTCACGCGGGCCAGCATCGCGGGGTAGTCATGGCCGCCGAAGTCGGCGGGCACGAAGATCATCCGCACGTCGGCGTCGGCCAGGATGAAGCTCAGTTCGTGGTCGCGCAGCGACGGCAGGATGGGGTTGACCACCATGCCGGCCAGCGTCGCGGCGTGGTAGACGATGGCGGCCTCGTGCCAGTTGGGCAGCATGAAGGACACCACGCTGCCGACCGGGATGCGCGCCAGCATCGCGGCGGCCAGTGCGGTCGCGCGATCGTGCAGGGTGCGGCAGTCCAGCCGGGTCGGCCCGTCGACGAGGACCTCACGGTCGGGGTTCGCGCGGGCGGCCTCACGCAGCGAGTCCGCGAGTGTGTCGGTGACCCACAGCCCGCTGGCGTAGGCCTCAGCGGCCCGCCGGGAATCCGTTGGCACCGTGCGCAACATTCAGCCCTTCACCCGTCGCATCGTCATCGAATGGCGAAACCGGGACGACGGATGGGTGTTCACGGTGACCTGGGCGATCTCCGAATCCGACGTGGTGTACGTCCGCTGCATCTGCAACGCGGGGGTGCCGGGCGCGACCTTGAGAGAGGCGGCCAGTTCGGGTGAGATCTGCACGGCGGCGATCTCCTGGCGCACCTCGACGATGCTGATGCCGAAGAGGTCCTCGAGGAGCGGGAAGATCGGTCCGGTGTGGTTCTGCAGCATCCGGCCCACCGCCGCGAAGGACCGGTTGATGTAGTACTCGGTGCGACAGATCGGGGCATCGGAGTCGTCGGCCTGCCGGAACCCCACCACCGCAAGCCATTCCTCGCCGAGGGGCAGACCGGTTCGAGTGGCCAGCTCCCGGTCGATGGTGACCATCGAGATGGACTCGATCGCGAATCTGGGCACCCGTGGCGAAGGCGAGCAGGTCGTTGATCGACACGACGTCCTGCACGTAGGCGTGCGACGACGGACGCGGGACGACCATGGTGCCTGCGCGCGGGCGCGACGAGACGAGGTTGTCCTCGCGCAGCCGGCGCAGCGCCTCGCGAACGGTGTAGCGGCTGACCGAGAATCGTTGACACAGTTCGTGCTCGGTGGGCAGCTGCGAACCGACGGGATACACGCCGTCGACGATCTCCTTGCGGAGCGCGCGAGCGACCTGGATGTAGCGGTGATCGCCCGTCGGTTCGGACATCTCAGCTCCGCCGGCGGATCGCGAGCACGCTGCCCTCGGCGTCGGCCGAGACGTAGATCGTCCCGTCGGGTCCGGCCGTGATGCCGGTGAAGGGGCCCTGCGGCCCGGAGAACGGCGGCATGCCCAGCAGCGGCTTGGGCGTGACTCCCGGCGGAGCGCCGACCGGCAGGCCGGAGGCGATGCTGTGGCGATGGCCGGTCGCCAGGTCGACGGTGATCAGCGCCTTGCTGTCGACGTCGATCACGTAGAGCGTTCCGTCGAGGACGAGAATGCCGTGCGGGCAACCCAATCCGTCCACCACCGGCTGCGGTGTCGACCCGCCGAGCTTCACGACGCGACCGGCGCCGGCCTCGGACACCAGCACCGCGCCGTCGGGGGCGACGGCGACGCCGACCGGGGTGTCCAGACCCGTCGCGAGCACCTCGAGGAGACCGGAGCGGGCCGCCAACACCCGGCCGGTGCCCTGTTCGACGAACACCACGTCGCCACCGTTGGCGATCGCCACACCGTAGAGCTGGTCGAAACCCTCTGCGATGACTTCGCTTTCACCACGTTCGGGCCAGAACCGGGCAACCTGACCGCTTGACGTCGTGACGGTGAACTCACCGTCGCCCGAGGCCGTCAGACCGCGCGTGTAACCGGGGAATCCCGGCGTGAACAACATGCCGACCGGTTGCACGGTGCCGTCGCCGAGCGCGACGTGCAGGTACGGCCCGTCGGCGATGTACACCCTGCCGTCACTGCCGACGGTGAGGTCGAGCGGCCAGTTGAATCCGCCCGGAAGCAGCGAGCGCGTCTTGCCGGGCCCGAGGATCTCGGTGATCTCACCGGAGAAGTTCGACACGAACAGCCGTCCGTCGGCGAAGGTCAGGTTGTCCAGGCCGGGGTAGAGGTCGGCCAGCACGGTCTTCGCCCCGGTGCGCGGATCGATGCGCAGCACCTGTCCGGAGTGCGCCTGGGTGGACACGATGTATCCGTCGGCGTCGAACTTCACCGAATCCGGCACGCCCAGCTCGGTGGCGACGACCTCGGGGGCGCCGCCGGTGTCGGGGTCGATGCGCCAGATCTCGTTGGCGCCCATCACCGGGAAGTACAGCAAGCCGTCGGGGCCGACGTCCATGGCATTGGCCATCGGGACGTCCTCGAGCAGTACGCGCGGTTCGCCACCGGCCAGATCCAGTTCGAGGATGCGCCCGCCGGGCCGGCACTCGCCGATGAACAACCGTCCGCGGTACATGGCGATGCCGTTGGCGACCGGCATGTCGCCGCGCAGAACCCGGCTGTGCCCCGCGGTGTCGAGCACGGCGACCCGGCCGTTGAGCACCTCGGTGGCGTAGATGTTGCCCGCGTCGTCGAAGACGAGGTCGTCGGGAGCGACGATGTCGCTGCCTTTGGGACTGATCGCCTCGATGCGTCCGGACGTGAGGTCCACAGCGCTGATCTGGCTGCCGCTCACCTGGGCGATGTAGATGCGCCCGTCCGGGCCCGTCCGCAGGCCGTTGGCGCCGAACAACCGACTCGGCGGGGTGATGCGCTCGACGGTCCACCCCTCGGCGACGGTCGGGGGATTGGCTGCGGCCAAGCGGCTGTCCTGCAGCGACGTCGTCATCGGTGCCCAGATCCTTCCTGCAGCGGTTCAGCGACGTTATCAACCGGATTTAGTCCAGACAATAGTGCTGACTTGATCAAGTCTGGCTCTTGACGGTGATATAACCGCTGCGGAATCATGTTCTCCGTTCGGCAGAGCGGCAATAATTGTCCGGACCAGAGCAGTGAAAGCGAGTTATGGCGGATCTCCTGAGCCTCGACGGCCGCATCGTGGTGGTGTCGGGCGCCGGTGGCGGCGGAATCGGTACGACCGTGACCAGCATGGTGGCCCGTGCGGGTGCCACCGTCGTGGCGGTCAGCCGCTCGGCCGACAACCTCGACGAACACATCGGGCCCCTGGTGGCCGAAGGTCTGCCGATCGTCCCGGTGGCCGCCGACGCGTCCACCGACGAGGGCATCGCGGCCACCCTCGACGCGGTGCGGCGTGCGGACGGCCGGGTGTACGGGTTGGTCAACGTGGCCGGCGGTGCGGCACCGTCGACGTGGATGCCCGCGACCCGGGTCAGCCGAAGCGACTGGCGGGAGTTGTTCGCCGCCAACCTCGAGACGATGTTCTTCATGAGCCAGGCGGTGGCCGCGGAGATCAGGTCCACCGGCGGCCCCGGCTCCATCGTGTCGATCTCGTCGATCAGCGGGATGAACACCGCCCCGTTCCACGTGGCCTACGGAACCGCCAAGGCCGCGATCGTGGCGGCCACCCGCACCATGGCGCTCGAACTGGCGCTGGACAACATCCGCGTCAACGCCGTCGCGCCGGGCGTGACCGAGACCGCGGCATCGCGCACCTATACCGGCGACGATCCCGAACGGGACCGGGCCGCCATCGCGATGGGACGCCGCGGACGTCCCGAGGAGCAGGCCGGCGCCATCCTGTTCCTGCTGTCCGACCTGTCCAGTTACATCACCGGCCAGACGCTGCTCGTCGACGGCGGCCTGGACCTCAAGTGGAGCCACCTCGGCGCGGACAACACATCCCTTTTTCTGAAGGACGAGTCCTTCCGAGAAGCCATCCGGAGGATCTGATGGACGATATCGAAGAACTGTCGCAGCCGATGACGGTGCCCGTCGAGGCCTACATCTCGCCGGAATACGCTCGCGCCGAACGGGATCGGTTGTGGCGCAAGGTCTGGCAGCAGGTCGGCCGGGTCGAGGAACTGCCCGAGGTCGGCAGCTACCTGACCTACGACATCCTCGACGACTCGATCATCGTGGTGCGATCCGGACCGAACGAGTTCACTGCGCACCACAACGTGTGCATGCACCGCGGCCGCAAACTGGTCGACACCCCGGCCGGAGCGCGTAACGCACTCGGGCGGGCCCGCAAGTCCTTCGTCTGCGGATTCCACGGCTGGACATACGGTTTGGACGGCACCTGCACCCATATCCGCGAGCAGGCGGACTGGAAGGGCGCGCTGACACCGGCCAACACCCACCTGCGCCCGGTCCAGGTCGACACCTGGGGCGGCTGGCTGTGGATCAACATGGACCCCGACTGCGAACCGCTGCAGGACTACCTGCACCCTGCCGCGAAGCTCCTCGACCCGTTCGGTCTGGAGAACATGCGGTGCAAGTGGCGCAAGTGGCTGCATTTCGACTGCAACTGGAAGGTCGCACTGGAGGCCTTCAACGAGACCTACCACGTCTACACCACCCATCCGGAGTTCAACCGGTTCGGCGAGTTCAAGGGCTGGGCCAGGGCGCAGGGCAGGCACAGCAACATCGGCTACGACGCGCCCGAGGACCTGGCCGAGACCCAGTCGAAGATCCGCCTTGGCACCGGTGATCCGCGGATCTCCACCGCGGAGATGCAGATCTACACCATGGAGGAGACCAACGCGACCACCACCCAGACTCTGGTGAACGCCGCCAAGCGGCTGGTCGACGAACTGCCCGAGGGCACCCCCGCCGACAAGGTGCTCGAGCACTGGCTGACCTCGGCCCGCCGCGACGACGCCGCCCGCGGGGTGATCTGGCCGGAGATTCCCGCCGACATCCTGGGTCAAAGTGGAACCGCCTGGCAGATCTTCCCGAACTTCCAGATCGGCCAGGGGCTGACCAGCGCACTGTGCTACAGCGCCCGCCCCGACCCGAGCTACAACCCGGACAAGTGCATCTTCGAGGCCGCCGTCTACGAGCTGTACCCCAAAGGTCAAGAGCCGCAGACGGAATGGGAACACACCCCGCTGGGTGACCCGCGCTGGCGCAGTGTGCTGCCGCAGGACTTCTCCAACATGGCCGCGGTACAGCAGGGCATGAAGTCGCTGGGCTTCCCGGGCACGCTGCCCAACCCCTACCGCGAGCGCAGCACCGTCAACCTGCACTACCAGTTGTCGCGATACATGAGCGCCGGTGAGCCCCGCGCGCTCGACAAGGAGAGCGATCAATGACCGTCGAGTGCGGGCCCGACCGATACCCCCGACGACATCGACATCGAAGCGCTGCGCGAGAAGTACGCCCGGGAGCGGGCCAAGCGCCTGCGACCGGAGGGGGCTCGCCAGTACCTGGAACTCAAGGGCGACTTCGCCGAGTTCTACGAGGTCGACCCGTACTCGCCGGCGCCGCAGCGGGACCCGATCGTCGAGGACGCCGAGGTGGTCATCCTCGGCGGCGGATTCGCCGGCCTGTTGGCCGGGGCGTACCTGAAGAAGGCCGGCATCGAGGGTGTGCGGGTGATCGAGATGGCCGGCGACTTCGGCGGCGTGTGGTACTGGAACAGGTTTCCCGGGATCCAGTGCGACAACGACGCCTACTGCTACATCCCGTTGCTCGAAGAGCTGGACTTCATGCCGTCGAAGAAGTTCGCCGACGGCGCGGAGATCTTCCAGCACTGCCGCAACATCGGCAAGCATTTCGGCCTCTACGACGGCGCGTTGTTCTCCACCCAGGTACGCGAACTGCACTGGGATGACGCACTGAAGCGGTGGCGGATCAGCACCGACCGCGGTGACGACATCCGGGCCCGGTACGTGGTCATGGCACAGGGTTCGTACAACCGCCCGAAGCTGCCCGACATCCCGGGCATCAAGGACTTCCGGGCTGCTGGAGGCCACGTCTTCCACTCCGCGCGCTGGGATTACGACTACACCGGCGGCGACGCGACCGGCGGCCTGTCCAAGCTGGCCGACAAGCGGGTCGCGCTAGTGGGCACCGGCGCCACCGGTGTGCAGCTGGTTCCGCACCTGGGACGAGATGCCCAGCAGCTCTTCGTGTTCCAGCGGACGCCCTCCTCGGTGGACGACCGGGTGAACACACCGACCGATCCGAAGTGGGCCGCCTCCCTGGAGCCGGGCTGGCAGGAGGAGCGCAAGCGCAACTTCCACAACTGGTCACCGTTCGTCGGCGTGGTGTTCGGCGAGCCGGACCTGGTGTGCGACTTCTGGACCGAACTGGGCCGCAACATGACCGCGCGGATCCTGGCCAGCGAGGATCCCGCCGCGCTGAGCGTCGAGCAGATCATGGCGATCCGGGAAGAGGAGGACTTCAAGATCATGGAGCGGCTGCGCCGCCGGATCGCGAAGATCGTCGACGATCCCGCGACCGCGGAGGCACTCAAGCCCTACTACCGCTTCATGTGTAAGCGGCCGTGCTCGAGCGAGACCTATCTGGGCGCATTCAATCTCCCCAATGTCACGCTCGTCGACGTGTCCGAGTCCAAGGGTGTGGACCGGTTGACGGAGAAGGGGATTGTCGCGGGCGGCGTCGAATACGAGGTCGACTGCGTCATCTTCGCCAGTGGGTTCGAGATCTCGACCGAGATCAACCGCCGGTACGCGGTCGACACCATCGAGGGCCGCGACGGGCTGTCGCTGTTCGACTACTGGCACGACAGCTACAAGACTCTGCACGGAATGACCAGCCGGGGATTCCCGAACATGTTCTTCACCGGCTTCATCCAGGGCGGCGTCTCGGCCAACACCACCGCGATGTTCGAGCAGCAGGCCAAGCACATCGCCTACATCCTCGCCGAGGCGCAGAATCGCGGCGCGACCACGGTCGAGCCGGCTCAGGACGGCCAGGACGCCTGGGTGCGGACCGTCAGGGAACTGGCGATCGACAACTCTGCGTTCGAACTCACCTGCACGCCGGGCTATTACAACAACGAGGGTCGCGGCGCCGCGGAAGCCAATGGCTCGTTCCTCGGCGACTTCTACTCGCCGGGGTTCTACGCGTTCGACGAGTTGCTCCAGAAGTGGCGCGACGAAGGGGATCTGGCCGGCCTGGAACTCGGAAACTAGCACCGTGATCCGCGACAGTAACGTCAGGGCGACGAATCCGGCGATTTCCCGCCATGGCGTTACCCTCGGCGTCGGTCAGGGTGTTCGATGGCTGACTTGAGATTCGACGACCGGGTCGCGGTCGTCACCGGTGCGGGCCGCGGCCTGGGCCGCGAGTACGCCCTGCTGCTGGCCGCCAACGGCGCCAAGGTGATCGTCAACGACGCCGACGCAGAACCCGCCGAGCAGGTGGTCGACGAGATCCGCGCGGCCGGCGGTGAGGCGGTCGCCTGGCACCGAGTCCGTCGCGACGGCCGAGGGCGGCCAGGCCATCATCGCCGCGGCACTGGAACACTATGGCCGCCTGGACATCCTGATCCACAACGCGGGCAACGTGCTGCGCGCACCGTTGTCGGAGATGAGCTACGACGACTTCGACGCCGTCCTCGACGTCCACCTGCGCGGAGCGTTCCACGTGGTGCGCCCGGCATTCCCGGTGATGTGCGCGGCCGGGTACGGCCGGGTGGTGCTGACCTCCTCGATCGGCGGGCTGTACGGAAACCACGACGTGGCCAACTACGCGGCGGCCAAGGCCGGGATCATCGGCCTGTCGAACGTCGTGGCACTAGAAGGCGCCGAGCACGGTGTGCGGTGCAACGTGATCGTGCCCGGCGCGGTGACGAGGATGGCCGAGGGCCTCGACACCTCCGCCTACCCGCCGATGGGACCCGAGTTGGTGGCACCCGTGGTCGGCTGGCTGGCGCACGAGAACTGCTCCATCACAGGCGAATCGCTGGCCGCGATCGCCGGACGGGTGGCCAGGGTGGTGGTCGCCGAAGCCCCCGGGGTGTACCAGCCGGCCTGGTCGATCGAGGCGGTCGGCGACCGCATCGACGAGATCCGCGACGTGTCAAAGCCACTGGTCTTCCCGGTCGTTCCCGGCGGGCACGCCGACCACATCGGCTACAGCTTTGCGATGGCAAGGGGCACAACGTGACTGCAACACGGAGCGGACCGCTGGCCGGGGTACGGGTGGTGGACCTGACCGCGATGGTGATGGGCCCGTACTGCACCCAGATCCTGGCCGACATGGGCGCCGACGTCATCAAGATCGAGCCGCCGCAGGGCGACGACACCCGCTACGTCTCCGTCGGCCCGGCACCCGGCATGAGCGGGGTGTTCGTCAACGTCAACCGCGGCAAGCGCAGCGTCGTGCTGAACCTGCGCACCGAGGAGGGCAAGGCCGCACTGCGGGCGCTGATCGCCGACGCCGACGTCTTCATCCACTCGATGCGGTCGAAGGCGATCGTCAAGCTGGGCTTCGGCTACGACGACGTCGCCGCCATCAACCCGTCGATCGTCTACACCAACTGCTACGGCTACGGCCGTCGCGGGCCCGAGCGCGACCGCCCGGCCTACGACGACACCATCCAGGCCGAGTGCGGTCTGCCCGCCGTGCAGAAGGAACTGACCGGCGAGGCCAACTACGTCGCGTCGATCGTCGCCGACAAGGTCGCCGGCCTGACCGCGGTGTACGCCACGACGATGGCGCTGTTCCACCGCGAGCGCACCGGTGAGGGCCAGGAAGTGGAAGTGGCGATGTTCGAGACCATGGCGTCGTTCATGCTCGTCGAACACGCCAACGGGGCGATGTTCGATCCGCCGCTGGGACCGGCGATGTATCACCGCACCGTCGCGCCCAACCGCAAGCCGTATCGCACCAAGGACGGCTACATCTCGGCGCTGATCTACAACGACAAGCACTGGGCGGGTTTCATCAACGCGGTGCAGCCGGAGTGGAACGGCGAACGGTTCGCGACGCTGGAGGCCCGCGCCGCCGAGATCGACACCATCTACTCGCTGGTGGCGCGGACCATGACCGAGCGCACCACCGACGAATGGCTGAAGCTGTTCGTCGAACTCGAGATCCCGGCGGCGCCGCTGAACACCCCCGAGGACCTGTTCGACAACGAGCACCTCAACGCCGTCGGCTTCTTCGAGACCGTGCAGACGCCGCACGGGGCGGCACGGATGCCCGGTGTGCCGACCTGGTTCTCCCGCACCCCGGGCAGAGTGTCCGGGCCGGCCCCGACGCTCGGCGCCGACACCGCCGCGGTGCTGGCCGAGCTCGACCTCGCCGAGGCGGAGAGCCGATGAGCCTGGACTTCGACATGGGGCCCGAGGCGGCGGCTCTGCGCGCCCAGCTGCGGTCGCTGGTGAAAGAGCATGTGCCCGAGGGGTTCATGGGTGCGTTCACCGACGACCCCGCCGATCTGGAAGCGGCGCAACGGTTCTGCCGGACCCTGGCCGAGCAGGGGATGCTCTGTCTGGCGTGGCCGCAGGAGTACGGCGGGCGCGGCGCCTCGGTGTGGGAGCAGACGGTGGTGCGCGAGGAGATGTGGGCGCACCACGAGCCGCGCGGCGCCCAGTACATGGGCGTCAACTGGGTCGGGCCCACCCTGATGCGCTACGGCACCGAGGAACAGCAGCGCAAGCACCTGCCGCCGATCGCCGCCGGCGAGGTGATCTGGTGTCAGGGGTTCTCCGAACCGGAGGCCGGCTCGGATCTGGCGTCGCTGCGCACCACGGCGCGGCGAGACGGGGACGGCTGGCTGATCAGCGGGCAGAAGATCTGGACCTCCTACGCCACCATGGCGCAGTGGTGTTTCCTGCTGGCCCGAACCACCAAGGGCGAGAAGAAGCAACAGGGCTTGACGATCTTCCTGGTTCCGATGAGCGATCCGGCGATCCAGGTCCGCCCGATCCGGTCGATGATGGGCCCGCATCACCTCAACGAGGTGTTCTTCGACGACCTGCGGGTCACCGAAGCCGACGTGCTGGGCCCGATCGACGGCGGCTGGTCGATCGTGCAGGACGTGCTGTCCTTCGAGCGGGTGGGCATCGCGAGATACGCCCGCTGCGAACGGCTTCTGATGCTGGCGCCCGAGGCGCTGGGCGAGCGGTGGGAGCAGGTGCCCGAGGAACTCCGCGGCCGCTGGACACGCATGCTCGTGCACTGCCGCCGGGCCCGGCTGCTGGCCTACCGGGTGGTGTCGCTGCAGAGCGCCGGCCGCATCCAGCCCGCCGACGCCGCCGGATACCGGATCGCGGTGACCAAACTCGACCAGGACAGCGCCGAGGTCCTCATGGAGATCATCGCCACCGTGCCGCGGGACGACGACGCGAGCGCCTACTACCGGGCCGAGGTCGAGGACCACTGGCGGTACTCGCAGTCGGCGACGGTCGCCTCGGGCAGCATCGAGATGCAGCGCATCCTGATGTCGCGGGCCCTGCTCGGAGGGACCAGGCGATGAACCTCGAACTCTCCGACGATGCAACCGAATACGGCCAGCCAGGCGCTGCGCGCCTTCGAATCGGCCGGCGGCGACCTGCTGGTGCAGCAGGCCGAGGCCAAGCCCGTCCGATCGGGAAGCGCTGGTCGCACCCGTGCTCGCCGAACTCGGCGCCTGGGACCTCGACCCGCGCACCGACCCCGACTCGCTGGAGGCCGCCGCGGCCCTGTGCCGCAGCGCCGGGTACTGGGCGCTGCCGTACCCGCTCGCCGAGCGGCTGGCCCGGCCGGCCGACCTCGACGTCGACGGTCTGATCGTCGTCTCCGCGGCGGCGCCGGAGGGCGCGGTCGCCGGTCTGGAAAACCGCTGGGCCGCAGTCACACTCGACGGCACGCGCAGCACCGCGGTGGCCACCGCGGTCACGGGTCCCGCCTTCACGGTGGCGTTGCGGCTGACCGAGATCGACGCCGCCGGCGCCGGCGATGTGGCCCTCGGGCTGGTGCTGCCGTGCTGGACCCTGCTCGGAATGCTGGACCGTGCCGATCGAACTGACGATCGCCCACGTCACACTGCGTAAGCAGTTCGGCCAGCCGCTGTCGTCGTTCCAGGGTGTGCAGTTCCAGCTCACCGACGCCGAGGTGGAACGCAGCGGCCTCGACGTGCTCGCCAAACACGCGCTGTGGAGCCTCGACGTCGACGACGCCCTCGCGCTGCGACTGGCCGCGCTCGAGGCCGCCGAAGTGGTCTTCCGGGTGTGCCACCAACTGCACGGCGCGGTGGGCTTCTGCGACGAGACCACGCTGTCGTGGCTGTCGCGCTACAGCCAGCCCCTGCGGCGCCTGCCCTTCGGCCTGTCGGCCACCCGTCAGCAGCTGACCCAGCGGGTGGGCCGGCGTGGACTGACCGGGCTGTTCTCGTGAGCCACGACCTGTCCAGGACCTCGACGACTTCCGGGCCACCGTGCGGCAGTGGTGCCGCACCCACGTGCCCGCCGACTGGCGCGCCGCCCAGACCGGGGCCGGCGACGAGGAGTTCGTCGCCTTCCAGAAGGCCTGGTTCGCCGAACTGCACCGGGCCGGGTACGCGGTCCCGCACTGGCCGGCCGAGTGGGGCGGCGGGATGC
Source organism: uncultured Actinomycetota bacterium (assembly GCA_963765445.1). GTDB lineage: Bacteria > Actinomycetota > Actinomycetes > Mycobacteriales > Mycobacteriaceae > Mycobacterium. The sequence goes on along the minus strand of CAVXWQ010000063.1, from coordinate 5,793 downwards.
CGGTCGACCGGCAGATCGTGCTCTACTCCGAACTGGCCGCCCACGACGCCCCGCGGCTGGTGCTGGCGTTCGTCGGGATCCATCACGCCGCCTCGACCCTGCTGGTCGCCGGTACCGACGAGCAGCGCCGCCGCCATCTGCCCGCCATTCTCGACGGCGAGATCTGGGTCCAGGGCTTCTCCGAACCCGAGGCCGGCTCGGATCTGGCCAGCCTGCGCACCACGGCCCGCCGGGTCGGCGACCACTTCGTGGTCAACGGGCAAAAGCTCTGGGCCAGCGGCGGTCTGCACGCCGACTGGTGCCTGCTGCTGGCCCGCACCGATCCGGACGCGCCCAAGCGGCATGGCATCTCCTACTTCCTGCTGGACATGACGACACCCGGTATCGACGTGCGGCCGATCCGCAACGCCGTCGGCGACTCGCACTTCTGCGAGATCTTCCTCAACGACGTGCAGATCCCGGCCGGCAATCTGGTCGGCGAGGAGAACCGCGGCTGGCAGGTCGCCCAGGCGACCCTGGGCGCCGAGCGCGGGATGACGATGCTGGAGTTGGCCGAGCGCCTGGGCAATGCGGGCTTCGGCTGGCTGGTGCAGGCCTGCGACCGCAGTCCGGACCCGACGGGACCGGCCGCTCGACGACGCCGTGGTGCGAGATCGGCTGGCGCAGTTCGAGATCGAGATCACCGGGCCTGCGCGGGCTGTGCCGCGATGTCGTGGCGGGCGGCGAAGCGGGCACCGTCGGTGCGGCCGACCCCTCGGTGGTCAAGCTGTACTACAGCGAACTGCTGCAGCGGATGACCGATTTCGGCGCCGAGATCGGTGGGCTGGCCGCGCAGACCCAACTGACCAAGCCGGCCTCCAGCGGCTGGGAGTCCGGGTCGTGGATGCTGGACTTCATCGGCTCCTGGGAATGGACCATTCCGGGCGGGACCAGCGAGATCCAGCGCACCATCATCGCCGAGCGGGGCCTTGGCCTGCCGCGGGAACCGAGCGCGCTGTGATGGCCGACTACCAGGACCTGCACGACGAACTGCGTTCGGTGGCGCGCGATCTGCTGGCCAAGGACAACGTCGACTGGCCACTGCTGGTCCAGGCGGGTTGGGTCGGCCTGGAGGCACCCGAGACACTGCGGCGGAGCGGGGGCGAGCTTCGCCGAAGTGGCCGTCGTGCTCGACCAGATCGGCCGGGCGGCGGCCTCGACGGCCTACCTCGGCGGCGCGGTGCTGAGCGTGGGCGCACTGAATGCTCTGCAGCCCAGCGACTCTCGCGACCGATCTGCTGAGCGACGTGGTCGGCCGGCAAGGTCCGCGCCGCGGTGGCACTGCCCACCGACGGGAGCACGGCGCCCCAGTTCCGCTTCGACGGGGCGACGGTGAGCGGGCCGCGCCGAGTTCGTGCCCGACGCCGGGGTGGCCGACGAACTGCTGCTGCTGGCCACCGATTCCCGCGATCAACCGGTGATCGTCCGCGTCCCGACGGGCGCGCTCGACGTGCAACGGCAACCGGTACTCGACGAAACCCGCGGTCTGGCAACGGTGTCCGCGGATGCCGTGGCGGTAGACGGGTCGGCGGTGTGGGCCATCGGCACCGAGGCCACGGCCGCACTGCTCGACCGCGCCCGGCTCGCGGTGGCCTGCGACAGCCTGGGCCTGGCCGAGGCGATGCTGGACGCCACCGTCTCCTACGCGCGGGTGCGCGAACAGTTCGGTCGCCCCATCGGCTCCTTCCAGGCGGTCAAACACGCCTGCGCCGACATGCTGGTCGCGGTGACGGTGGGCCGGCGCCTGGTCGCCGACGCCGTCGAGGCGGTCGCCGCCGGCGCCCCCGGGGCCACCACCGCCGTGCTGATGGCCAAGGCGCACGCCTGCGGCAGCGCAGTGGACGTCGTCGGCAAGGCCATGCAACTGCACGGCGGCATCGGATACACGTGGGAGAGCGGCATCCACGTCTATCTCAAGCGGGCCGCACTGAATCGTTCGCTGTTCGGTTCTCCGGCAGCACACCGCAAACAACTCGCAGAGCGTTACGAGAACTGGAGAAACTGACGATGGCTGTGCCGGTCTACAAGCGGATCCTCGACCTGTTCGAGGCCGAGGGAGTCAACACCCTCTTCGGGATTCCCGACCCCAACTTCGTGCACATGTTCACCGAAGCCGACGCGCGCGGCTGGTCGGTGGTGGCGCCGCACCACGAGCTGAGCGCCGGTTTCATGGCCGAGGCGGCATCCCGGATGACCGGCAAGCCGGGCCTGTGCATCGGCACGCTCGGCCCCGGCATGGCCAACATGGCCGGAGCGATCCAGTGCGCGCTCGTCGAGAACTCACCGGTGATCTTCCTGGGTGGGCAGCGGGCCCGCATCACCGAGCGCCGGGTTCGGCGCGGCCGCATCCAATTCGTCCAGCAGGAGCCGCTTTTCGCGGCGTCGGTGAAGTTCCACAGCTCCATCGAGTACGCCGACCAGACCGACGAGATCATCCACGAGGCGATCCGCCAGGCGATGTCCGGCACCCCGGGGCCGTCCTACGTCGAGTTCCCGTCCCACGTCATCCTCGAAGAGCTCGACGTACCAGATCCGTTGCCGCCCAACCGCTATCGCCTGGTCAACCAGGGTGCCGGCGCGCGCGAGGTCGCCGAGGCCGCGGCCCTGATCCGGGCGGCCAAGAGCCCGGTGCTGCTGGTCGGCCACGGGGTGCACACCTCTCGCACCCAGCAGCAGGTGAAGGAGCTGGCCGAGCTGATGGCCTGTCCGGTGATCCAGACCTCCGGCGGCACGTCGTTCATCCCGGGACTGCAGGACCGGACGTTCCCCTACCTGTTCTCCCCGGCCGCCAACGAGGCCGTCGAGGAATCCGATCTGTGCGTCGCGCTGGGCACCGAACTCGGTGAGCCCATGCACTACGGCCGAACCCAGCATTGGGCGGCCAACAACGCGAACCGCAAATGGGTGTACGTCGAACAGGATCCGACCGCGATCGGCGTCAACCGCCCCGTCGACGTGGCGCTGGTCGGCGATCTGCGCGGGGTGGTGCCGCAGCTGGTGGAGGCACTGCGGGACACCCCGCGTACCCCGTCGGCCAACCTGGAGACCTTGATCAAGGCCGACGCCGCCGAGCTGGTGCGGGTCGCCGAAGAGGCCCCGAGCGGACGCACTCCGATACACCCGGCGCGCTACGTGGTCGAGGCGACGAAGGCGTTCGACCAACTCGACGACGGCATCATGGTGCGCGACGGCGGCGCGACCGTGATCTTCCAGTGGACCTACTCGCAGACCAAACCGCGCGACGTGATCTGGAACCAGAACTTCGGCCACCTCGGCACCGGCCTGCCCTATGCCGTCGGCGCCTCGGTCGCCGAGGGCGGCAAGCGTCCGGTGATGCTGCTGACCAGTGACTCGGCGTTCCTGTTCCACATCGCGGAGTTGGAGACCGCGGCGCGGCTGAACCTGCCGCTGGTGTGTGTCGTCGGCGTCGACCACCAGTGGGGGCTCGAGGTGGGCGTGTACAAGCGCACGTTCGAACAGCCGTCCCCGCAGCCCGGCGTGCACTGGAGCAAGGACGTCCGGATGGACAAGATCGCCGAGGGCTTCGGCTGCCACGGTGAGTACGTCGAGAAGGACGAGGAGATCGGCCCGGCGATCGCCCGCGCGTATGCCAGCGGAAAGGTCGGCGTGGTGCACGTGTGCATCGACCCGAAGGCCAACTCGGAGGAGATGCCGAAGTACGACCGTTTCCGAACCTGGTATGCCGAAGGCACCCAATAGGGAAGGATGGGCTCATGCGCGATTATCTGAAGTTCTACATTGACGGACAGTGGGTCGACCCGGTCGAGTTGCGGACACTCGACGTCGACAATCCGACCACCGAGCAGGTCGGCGGCAAGATCGCCCTGGGCTCGAGCGCGGACGTGGACAAGGCGGTCAAGGCCGCCCGCAAGGCATTCGGCAGCTGGTCGGTGACCTCCAAGGAGGACCGCCTCGACGTGCTGCAGGCGATCCTCGACCAGTACCAGAAGCGGGTCAAGGACCTGGCCGACGCCGTGCACGAGGAGATGGGTGCGCCCCCGTCGCTGGCCGGCGGCCCGCAGGTGATGATGGGCCTCGGCCATCTCATGGGCGCCATCGACGTGCTGAAGAACTACAACTTCGAGGAGCCGCGCGGCGAGACCATGGTGGTCAAGGAGCCGGTCGGCGTGTGCGGCCTGATCACGCCGTGGAACTGGCCGATCAACCAGATCGCCTGCAAGGTGTTCCCGGCGCTGGCCGCCGGCTGCACGATGGTGCTCAAGCCGTCGGAGGTGGCGCCGTACTCCGGGCAGATCTTCACCGAGATCATGGACGCCGCCGGGCTGCCCGCCGGTGTGTACAACATGGTCTTCGGCGACGGGCCGGGTGTGGGTGTCGCGCTGTCGAGCCATCCCGGCATCGACATGGTGTCGTTCACCGGCTCGACCCGGGCCGGCATCGAGGTCGCCCGCAACGCCGCGCCGACGGTCAAGCGCGTCAGCCAGGAACTCGGCGGCAAGAGCCCGAACATCGTGCTCGACGACGAGGCGCTGTCCCAGAGCGTGGCGGCCGGTGTCGCGGTGATGATGATGAACTCCGGCCAGAGCTGTAACGCGCCGTCGCGCATGCTGGTGCCCAAGGCCCGGATGGACGAGGCCGTCGCCGTGGCCAAGGCCACCGCCGAGGGCGTCAAGGTCGGCGACCTGTCGGACAGCTCGGCGATCGGCCCGGTGGCCTCCAAGGTGCAGTTCGACAAGGTCCAGGGCCTGATCCAGAAGGGCATCGAGGAGGGCGCGACGGTGGTCGCCGGCGGCCCGGGCCGGCCGGACGGTCTGGACACGGGCTACTACGTGCGCCCGACGGTGTTCGCCGACGTGAACAACGACATGACGATCGCCCGCGAGGAGATCTTCGGCCCGGTGCTGTGCATCCTGGGCTATGACGACCTGGACCAGGCCGTCGAGATCGGCAACGACACCGACTACGGCCTGTACGGCTACGTCTCCGGCGCCGACCTGGATCAGGCGCGGGCGTTGGCCAAGCGGATCCGCGCCGGCGCGGTCACCATCAACCACGCCTTCGACATCAAGGCGCCCTTCGGTGGTTACAAGACCAGTGGCAACGGCCGCGAGTGGGGCGAAGACGGCTTCGCCGACTTCCTGGAGACCAAGGCCATCCTCGGGTACGCCCCGGCCGGCTCGGGGGAGTAGGCAGCATCAGCGCCCATGCGGGTGCTGGTTCAGCGAGTCACGTCGGCGTCGGTGTCGGTGGGTGGCGAGGTGGTCGGCGCGATCCGGCCCGACGGCCAGGGCTTGGTGGCCCTGGTCGGAGTCACCCACACCGACACCGACGGCCATCGCGCGGCGGATGGCTGAAAAGCTCTGGCAGTTAAGGATTCTGGATGATGAGCGCTCGGCCTCCGACGTCGGCGCGCCGATTCTGGTGGTCAGTCAGTTCACCCTGTACGCCAACACGGTCAAGGGGCGGCGGCCGACGTGGAACGCCGCGGCCCCCGGCGCGGTGGCCGAACCGCTGGTGACGGTGTTCACCGATGCGCTGCGCGATCTGGGCGCCGAGGTGGCCACCGGTGTGTTCGGTGCCGACATGGCTGTCGAGTTGGTCAACGACGGCCCGGTGACCGTGATGCTGGAGCTGTGAGACCCAGTGCCACCAGTGGTTTGGCGGCGGTCTCCCGCATCGTCAGCACGGTCAGCAGCGACACCACCGCGGCGATCACGACGTAGATCCCGGCGGCGTAGTCGTTGCCGGTGCGGGCGGCCAGCAGGGTGACGA
>CAVXWQ010000062.1:0-26645 GCA_963765445.1 uncultured Actinomycetota bacterium | reverse complement strand
GAGGTCGCCGCCCGGGTCGCCGACGGCAAGACCAATGACGTCCCGTCCCGGGCGTCGCGCAGTGTCTCAGAGATCGTGCGGGCCAACGTCTTCACCCGGATCAACGCCATTCTGGGCGTGCTGTTTCTCATCGTGCTGGCCACCGGGTCGCTGATCAACGGCCTGTTCGGTCTGCTGATCATCGCCAACAGCGTGATCGGCATCATTCAGGAACTGCGCGCGAAGCAGACCTTGGACAAGCTCGCCATTGTCGGGCAGGCCAAGCCAACGGTGCGCCGCCAGTCCGGCACCGTCGCGCTCGCCCCCAACGAAGTGGTGCTCGACGACGTCATCGAGCTGGGCCCCGGCGACCAGATCGTCGTCGACGGCGACATCGTGGAAGCCTCGGCACTCGAGGTCGACGAGTCGCTGCTCACTGGTGAGGCCGACCCGATCGACAAAGCGGCCGGGGACACGGTGATGTCGGGCAGCTTCGTCGTCGCGGGCACGGGCGCCTACCGGGCCACCAAGGTCGGTCGGGAAGCGTACGCCGCCAAGCTGGCCGAAGAAGCCAGCAAGTTCACCCTCGTGAAATCCGAACTGCGCAGCGGCATCAACAAGATCCTGCAGTTCATCACCTACCTGCTCGTGCCCGCCGGGCTCTTGACCATCTACACCCAGCTGTTCACCACCGGTGCCGACTGGCGCGATGCGGTGCTCCGCATGGTCGGCGCCCTGGTTCCGATGGTGCCCGAGGGTCTAGTGCTGTTGACGTCGATCGCGTTCGCCGTCGGCGTCGTGCGCTTGGGCCGCCGCCAGTGTCTGGTACAGGAACTGCCCGCGATCGAAGGCCTGGCCCGCGTTGACGTGGTGTGCGCCGACAAGACCGGCACGCTCACCGAGAACGGGATGCGGGTCTGCGATCTCAAGGCGCTCACCGAAACGGATGTCACCGACGCTCTCGCTGCCTTGGCCGCCGACGACACCCGGCCCAATGCCAGCATGAAGGCCATCGCCGAGGCCTACGCCCGGTCGCCCGACTGGACGGCCACCGCGATCGCGCCGTTCAAGTCGTCCGCCAAGTGGAGCGGCGCCTCCTACGGCGAGCACGGTAACTGGGTCATCGGCGCGCCGGACGTGCTGCTGGACCCCGCATCACCGGTGGCCGAACAGGCCGAGGAAATAGGCGCCAAAGGCCTACGGGTGCTGCTCCTCGGTTCCAGCGACATCGCCGTCGACAGCCCGGACGCACCTGGCCAGGTCACGCCGATGGCATTGGTGATCCTCGAGCAGCGGGTCCGACCCGATGCGCGCGAGACACTGGATTACTTTGCCTCCCAACATGTCACGGTGAAGGTGATCTCCGGTGACAATGCGGTGTCGGTGGGTGCGGTGGCCGGAACGCTTGGACTACACGGTGAGACGCTGGATGCCCGCAAGCTGCCCACCGACCCTGCTGAGCTGGCCGACACGGTCGACGCCTACACGACATTCGGCCGGGTGCGCCCAGACCAGAAGCGGGCCATGGTGCACGCCTTGCAGTCTCGCGAGCATACCGTCGCGATGACCGGCGACGGCGTCAACGACGTGCTCGCACTCAAGGACGCGGACATCGGCGTCGCGATGGGCGCCGGTAGCCCGGCCTCTCGAGCAGTGGCTCAGATCGTGTTGCTGGACAACAAGTTCGCCACCCTGCCCTACGTCGTCGCGGAGGGGCGCCGGGTGATCGGCAACATCGAACGGGTGTCGAATCTGTTCCTCACCAAGACGGTGTACTCGGTGCTGCTGGCGTTACTGGTCGGACTGGCCGGGCTGTCGTCGAAGTGGTTCGGCACCGCGCCACTGCTCTACCCGTTCCAGCCGATCCACGTCACGATCGCGGCCTGGTTCACGATCGGCATCCCATCATTCATCCTCTCGCTGACGCCCAACAACGAGCGCGCGCGCACCGGCTTCGTCCGCCGGGTGATGACTTCCGCGCTGCCGGCCGGGGTGGTGATCGGGGTCACCACCTATGCCTCCTACCTGGTCGCCGACAAGGGACGCGGCGCCACCGAGGCGCAACAGACCCAGGCCTCCACGGCGGCGCTGATCACCCTGCTGATGGGTGCGCTGTGGGTGCTGGCCGTGGTGGCGCGGCCCTACCAGTGGTGGCGGGTGGCCCTGGTGGCCGTTTCGGGTCTGGCCTACGTGGTGATCTTCGCCATACCGCTGGCGCGTGAGAAGTTCATGCTCGACCCGTCGAACGTCGCGGTCACGGCGGCGGGGGTGGCGTTCGGGCTGCTTGCCGCGGGTTTGATCGAGGCGGCGTGGTGGATTCAGGGCCGGGTGTTGGGCGAATCGCGGTTCGTGTGGCGATCCACGGCATCAATGCAAGAATGACGCGGGGCGCGATCGTTTTCGAAAAGGAAAGAAGGCTCAAACATGGGATTCCTCGACAAAGCCAAGGAAGTTCTGAGCGAGAACGCCGAGAAGGTGGAGGCGGCGATCGATAAGGCCGGCGACATCATCGACGAGAAGACGCAGGGCAAGTTCAAAGAGACCGTCGACAAGGTGCAGGACGCTGCCAAGAGCGCTGTCGACAAGGGTCAGGAAGCCCTCAAGACCGTCACCGACAAGGGCCACGAGGCCGGCGAGGCCGTCGCCGACAAGGCTCATGAGGCCGGCCAGGCCGTTGCCGACAAGGCCCACGAAGCCGGCGATGCCGTCGCAGACAAGGCCGATCCGCAGCCGTAGCGGGACGTAGTGTATGGCGAAACTCTCTGTCTCAGTTGATGTTCCGCTACCGCCAGAGCAGGCCTGGCAGCACGCTTCGGACCTGTCCCGGTACAAGGAGTGGCTGACCATTCACCGGGTCTGGCGCTCCAAGCTGCCCGAGACCCTCGACAAGGGCACCGTCGTGGAGTCCATCGTCGAGGTCAAGGGCATGCCCAATCGCATCAGGTGGACCATCGTGCACTTCAAGCCGCCGGAGTCGATGACGCTCAACGGTGCCGGCGTGGGCGGGGTCAAGGTGAAGTTGATCGGCAAGGTGCGTCCCCACGAATCGAACGCCGGTTCCTCGGTGGTCACCATGGACGTCCACCTGGGGGGTCCGGCGTTGTTCGGGCCGATCGGCATGATCGTGGCCGCCGCGCTGCGCGGTGACATCCAGGAGTCGCTGCAAAAGTTCAAGACGGTCTTCGCGCCGTCCTGACGTCAGGCTCGGATGACCCGGTGCGGGGTCGGATGGGGATGCACCCGCACGATCCCGTGCCGCGCGGCCGCCGGTGACTGCGGATGCCGCACGGCGTCCGGCCGCGCGGCCGCGAGGAAGCGCTTCTCCAGCCCGGCGATCAGATCCTGCACTGCCCGGCGTTCCCGCTCGGCCGCGCGGATCATGCCCCGGATCCGGCGGGCCTGCGTTTGCTCGCCGCGCCGCTGATAGCGCTCTAGGGCCGATCCGTACGTAGCCAGGTCGGCATCCAGCTCGTCGCACTGGGCGAGCAGCATCTCGCGCAGATGCTCGGCCTGCTGGCGGTTCGCCGACTCGGACAGCGGGTCGACGCGGGCGCCAGTCATCCTCGGTGCGGTCACGGGCGAACTGTATCCGACCCTGCCGACTGCCGCTCACCGGGCGTAATGCCGTTGAGCTGGGCCACCTTCGGTTAACCGAATGGTCAACATCACGTCACCCGGAAACACCTTGGTGGTTGCGCAAACAACTGGTTTCGGTCGATGATGTCCGACGTGGACCGTGCTGAAGAACAGCGCCAGATCGCCGACGTGGTGGATCGCCTCACCGAGGAGTTCCCCTACGTGCCGGACCACGTCATCACCGAAACCGTCGACACCGCCTACCGCCGCTTCGACCAGGCCCGGATTCGGGAGTTCGTCCCGCTGTTCGTCGAGCGTTCCTGCCGGGTTCAGTTCGTCGAACATCCGGCCGTCGAGATCTCCGCCTGACCAGCTAGGGCAGCGGCGCCGACCACACCAGCCGGGTTCCGCCGCCCGGTCGCGGCGCGATGGAGAATTGTCCGCCACAGTCGCGGGCACGGGCCGCCAGATTGGCCAGCCCGCTGCGGGTGATGCTCTCGCTGATGCCCACCCCGTCGTCGGTGACGCTGATCGTCAGGTCGTCGTCGACGGTGACCGAGACGGTTGCCGAGCGGGCCGCCGAGTGGCGCACCACATTGCTGACCGCCTCGCGTACCACCGCCTCGGCGTGGTCGGCCAGGGCGGCGTCGACGACGGACAGCGGCCCGCTGATGTGCACGGCCGGCCGCACGGGCGAGTCGGCCGTCATCCGGGTCACCGCCTGCTCGAAGCGCTGCCGGAGCCGGGTCACCGAGCCGCCGTGCAGGTCGAAGATCGCGGTGCGGATCTCGTGGACGACCTCCTGCAGGTCGTCGAGGGCGCCGGTGACCCGGCGGGTGCCCTCGGCCTCGTCGGCCCCCAGCGCGCCCTGCAGCGACAGCCCGACGGCGAACAAGCGCTGGATCACGTGATCGTGCAGGTCGCGGGCAATGCGGTCACGGTCGGTCAGCACGTCCAGCTCCCGCATTCGGCGCTGGGCGGTGGCCAGGTGAAGCGCCAGCCCGGCCTGGGCGGCGTAGGCCGCGGCCATGTCCAGCTCACCTTCGGTGAAGCGCCGGCTGGTCGGGGCCACGCACACCAGAACCCCTGCAGCGGAGGCAAGTTCGCCTACCGGGGCCACCAGCGCAGCCATCCCCTCCTCGCCGAGGTCACGGAAGTCGTTGACACGCATCGGTATACAATCGGCGAAGGCCAGCCCGATCGTGGTCCCCGACTTGGACAACCGGCGGCCGAGCAGGTCCTCGCGGGTGGAGTCGGTGACCACCAGCTCGCCGGACTCGTTGGGTGTCACGCAGAAGCTGTACTCGCAGCCGGTCAACGCCACTGCCTTGGCGGCGATCTCGTGGTGCATCACCGTCGGGTCGTCACCGGCAAGCAGGTCGGTGCTGATGTCGCGGGTGGCCTCGATCCACAGCTGCTGGGTGTGCGCCGCCTGGTAGAGCCGGGCGTTGTCGATCGCAATCCCCGCGGCGCCGGCCAACGCGAGCACCAGCACCTCGTCAGCCTCGGTGAAGGGGGCGCCGTCGGCTTTCTCGGTGAGGTAGAGGTTGCCGAACACCTGATCGCGGATCCGGATGGGAACGCCGAGAAATGTCCGCATGGGGGGGTGGTGCGCCGGGAATCCGATTGATGACGGATGCTGCGAAAGATCATCGACCCGAATGACTTTGGGGCTGTTGAACAGGACACCCAGCATGCCGTGGCCGGTCGGAAGCGGCCCGATCTGCTCCGCGGTGGGCTGGTCGATCCCTTCGAAGATGAACCGTTCCAGAATCGGCTGTGGGTCGGTACCGATCACCCCGAGTGCCCCGTAGCGGGCGCTCACCAGGTTCATGGCGGTGTGGACGATGGTGTGCAGCTTGCGCTCGAGCTCCAGGCCCGAGGAGACCGCCAGCATGGCGTCGATGAGCCCGTCGCGGACGTCGAGATCAAACATCGCTGCGGCGCAATGTCTCTGCTGCGAACAGTGCGGCCTGGGTGCGTCCAGTGAGTCCTAGTTTCGTCAGCAACCGGGACACGTAGTTCTTCACCGTCTTCTCAGCCAGGAACATGCGTTGCCCGATCTCCCGGTTGGTCAGACCCTCACCCAACAACTGCAGCAGTGTCCGTTCGGTCGACGACAGATCGCGCAGCCGCTCGTCCTGCTTGGTGTCCCTGCGCAGCCGGGACATCAGCACCGCCGCGGCGCGGTTGTCCAGCAACGACTTTCCCGATCCCACCGCTTTGATGGCCTGGGCCAGCTCCATGCCCCGGATGTCCTTGACGACGTATCCGCTGGCGCCGGCCAGAATCGCGTCGAGCATCGTCTGCTCGTCGGTGAACGAGGTCAGGATCAGGCAGCGCAAGTCGTCATGGGTGGCGAGCAGTTCCCGGCACAGATCGATGCCGCTGCCGTCGGGCAGCCGGATGTCGAGCACTGCCACGTCGGGGCGAGTCGCCGGTATCCGGGAGAGGGCCTCGGTGACCGTGCCGGCCTCACCGACGACGCAGAGCTCAGGATCGCTGCCAAGGAGTTCGGCCAGGCCGCGACGAACCACCTCGTGGTCATCGACCAGGAACACCTTGATCACACCGCAGTGAAACGTGAAATTGTCACTGCCTGGTAGGGACTTTGGTCCCGAAAACACCTAACCAACGCCTTGCCCGGAAGGGTCTTACATCGCTGGCGGCCGGACCTGCGGGCGGGAATCGTCAACACCGTGGTGCACAGGCCAACCCCGACCGGCGAGATCGTCGTCGGCATCGACGGATCTGCGTCGTCGAACGCCGCGATCCGCTGGGCTGCCCACGAAGCAGGCATGCACAACGTGGCACTGCGCCTGGTGCACATCGCCGCGGCGCCGTCGGTGACCAATGTGATGCTCCCGGTGCCCACCGAGTTCGAAGACTGGCAGGACACCCAAGCCCGCGAGGTCCTTCGCGAGGCGACCGAGCTGGTCGCCGAAGTCAGCGCCGAGACCGGCGCGCCGGTTCGCATCGCCGACACCGACATCTATCACGCCACCCCGGTTCCCACGCTGATCGACCTGTCCAAGGGCGCCGACATGATCGTCGTCGGCAGCCGCGGTATGGGGGCGTTCCGCCGTGGCCTGCTCGGATCCATCAGCACCGGCCTGCTGCACCACGCCCACTGCCCGGTCGCGGTCATCCACGACGGCCCGACGCCGCCGTCCCACCTGCCGGTGGTCGTCGGAATCGACGGTTCCCCCGCATCGGTGGAGGCGACCGCGGTAGCGTTCGCGCAAGCTTCCCGCCGCGGGGTCGATCTCGTCGCCGTGCACGCGTGGAGCGATGACAGCCTTTTCGCGGTCCCCGGGGTGGACTGGGCAGCTGTCGCGGCAGGGGAGGAAGAAGTTTTGGCTGAGCGGTTGGCCGGGATGTCCGAGGACTATCCCGACGTGACCGTGCATTGCGTGGTGGTGCGCGATCAGCCCGCGCGTTATCTGGCCGAACAGGCTCAGAACGCGCAGCTGTTGGTCATGGGCAGCCACGGTCGCGGCGGATTCGCCGGCATGTTGCTAGGCTCGGTAAGCACCGCGCTGGCCCACACCGTCACCATCCCCATGATTGTCGCGCGTCGGTACTAGCACCCCACGGCGCGCGCCTTAAGAGGCGGCGGACGGAGTTCTCCCCCGTCCGCCGCCTCACTTTTTCTAGACTGCGTCGGTGACCGCCTCGTACCAGTACGGGATCGACGTCGAGGCGCTGGACGCCGTCGACTTCCACACTCACGTCGAGATCGACGCCGACGGCCGGTGCGCCTACGACGCCGAACTGGCGCGGGCCACCGGGAGCTACTTCAAGCTGGGCGCCGACTACTTCTCTCGCGTCGACGATCTCGCCGCGCACTACCGCGCACACAACACCGCCGCGGTGGTGTTCACCGTCGACGCCCACACGGTGTCGGGACGCCTGCCCAACTCGGTCGAGGACTTGATCGAGGGGGCGGCGCGCAACAACGACGTCCTGATCCCGTTCGGCACCGTCGACCCGTGGGACCCCGAAGCCGTCCCGCGGGCGCGCGAGCTGATCGGCCTGGGCGTCAAGGGATTCAAGTTCCATCCCAGCCTGCAGGGCTTCGAACCCAACGACCGCGCGTTCTACCCGATCTACGAGGCGATCGCCGCGGCCGGCGTGCCCGCGCTGTTCCACACCGGCCAGACCGGGTTGGGCTCGGGACTGCCCGGCGGGCACCGAATCAAGCTCCGCTTCTCGGACCCGATGCTGCTCGACGACGTCGCCGCCGACTTCCCCGACCTGACCGTGGTGATGGCCCACCCCGCGGTGCCGTGGGTGGACTCGCAGATCGCCATCGCCTCGCACAAGGCAAACGTGTTCGTCGACCTCTCCGGATGGTCGCCGAAATACTTTCCGCCCCAGCTGGTGAGCGCCATCGGCCGGCAACTGCGGACCAAGGCGCTGTTCGGCACCGACCACCCCTACATTTCGCTGGAACGCTGGCGACGCGACTTCGACGCCCTCGGTGTGGATGCGGACGTGCTGCCGCTGATCCTCAAACAGAACGCCCTGCGGGTGCTCGGCCTGGCGCGATGAGTTTGGCGACATCGCCGGGACCGTCGGGGGTTACTGTCGGCGCGGGTCAACCCGTCCGTCGTGGTCGTCGCGTGACCCTGCCGGGCTGGGAGGCGCGCTGGCCCTTGCGCAGGGTGTCGATCAGCTCGCGGTAGGGCCCGACGAGGTAGGCGGTGTCGCCGGCGGCGAGCTGGGTCTCGCGGCGCGGGTGCAGCCGCACGGGCGCGTCCTCCCGCTCGATGGCGATCACCCGGGTCTGGGTGGACAGCTCGAACATCCGCATCCCGTCGAGCTCGCTGCCCGGGCGCACCTTGACCCCGCCGACCATGAAGGAGCGCAGGCCCACCGAGAAGGTGCCCAGCACGTCGAGACCCATGGCCGCGCCGATGAACCACGGCGTGGCGAGGTCGACGGTGGAGCGCACGAACTCGAAGCCGAACCGGTGGCCGACCGCGTGGCCGAGCTCTTGGTCGTAGATGCGCAGCACTATCGGCACGTGGGGGTGGTGCAACTCCGGTACGACTCGCGGGTTGCCGATCATTTCGCGGATCACGATGCCGGTCTCGATGTTGACCATGTCGTCCTGCGTGAGCACCGCGACCGCCCTGGCCTGCTCGAGTCGGGCTGATTCCAGCGTCTGGCGCAAGGTGGCGTCGCCGAAGATCACCGGCACGTCGAGCTCGTTCGCCCCGGACAGGTAGCGGTTGTCTTCGTTGCGCTCGATCACCGCGACGTCATGTCCGGCCGCCTTGATCATGCTCGCGACCCGGATGCCGAAGGAACCGAGACCGACCACCACGACATGCCGGCGCAGGTGGCGTGCCTTCTGGCGGTTGGTGGTCTGGCTGAGCCGGCGGGAGAGGAGGACGTCGGCCACGAAGGCCACCACGATCGCGGTGGTCGTGACGCCGGCGAACATCATCGCCACGCCCCACAGGCGGAGCCACAGCGGCTGGTCGAGAAAGTTGAAATCGCCGTAGCCCACAGTCGCGATGGTCTCGGTGGAGAAGTAGAGAGCGTCCATCCAGCTCATACCGGGATGTTTGTAGGCGAACCGCAGCACCACCGTCGAACCCACCAGCAGCATGATCGCCGCGAAGAACGCCCGGTAGAACATCGGGTTGATGTCGTCATGGAAGGCACGCACCGTGTCGGCGAGGCGGTGGACCAGCGGACGTTCCCGTGGCGCCACCGGAAGCGGCTTGGAGATCTTGATGCCGCGTTCGGTCAGCTCGTCGGCCGTGCCGATCATCGCCGTCCAGTCGCCGGGATGGACGGGGACGTCGCGGCCGGGGCAGGCGATCACCTCGCCGGCGTGATCCGAGGCCTCGTTGCGGATGATGGCAACCGGCGCGAGGTCGCCGTACATCTGCCGCAGCGTTCCCTCTTCGGTCGCGGTCGCCCCGGAGACCACGAAGTCGATGCCGGCCACTGTGATGGTGTGGGTGGTCAGCTCCAGCAGTGCCTCCACTACCGAAGGGGCCGCCAGGTCGGCGACGTCGAGGATGGCGCCCGGTCCGTTGTCGGCGGCCACCGCCTCCCGCAGCACTGTGTTGGCCAGTCGCGCCACCACCCGCACCCGTGGGTTGGCCTGCCGGGCCAGCAGCGCCACCTCCAGGTTCACCGCGTCGTCGTCGGCGACGCAGATGATCGCGTCGGCCATCGCGATCCCGGCCGCCTTCAGGCCGTCGGGGGCCTGCAGCGTCACCACGCTGATCTCGGCATTGCTCAGCTCGTCGATGATCCGCATCGCGAGCGCATCGTCCCCGCAGACGATGGTGTGGCCGTGCATGGGGAAACGCTACGTCGGAATCCGTCGTTATGACGGGTGAAGAGGGCGTATGTCCGATTCTCGGCGCCGGTAGGTGGTCCTGGACGCCGTCAGTCGGTGGGCGAGCCGAGGGTGAAGTCGGCGAAATCGAAGCCGGGGACCACCACGCAGCTGACCAGACCGGCCTCGGCGTCGCGGGGCCGGGCGCGCTGCCAGTAGCCCGGCGGGACGAGCAGCTGCGGATGCTGCCCGGCAGTGATGTCCGGACCCAGGACATGCGTTGTCGCGTCTTCCCTTTCGCGGCCGATTTCCACCAGCAGCGGACTGCCGCGGTGGTGGAACCACAGCTCGGCGCTGCGCACCGTGTGCCACGCCGACTCCTGCCCCGGCATGAGGACGAACAGAATCGCGGTGCCGGCACTGCGCGGGCCGTTGTAGTCCGGCGGCAGCACCGATTCGCCGATCGTCAGGTCGCTGCGCCAGGTCTCGCGGAAGTAGCCGCCCTCGGGGTGGGGCGCCATGTCGAGCTGCCGAACCCAGTCGGGGAGTTCCGTCATGTTCCATCCTCGGTCGAAGTTGCGACCAGCCTAGAGATAATTCGGTTGCCTGCCGCAGTGTCGGCTCTCGAGCGTGGTCACCATTCCCATCGGGAAAGAAAACGAGAAAGAAACAAGAAAGGACGGCCGCCGAAACCCGGCTGCGCGACGACGAGCACATTCGCATCGACCTGCCCGACCCCGGCGTGCCGGCCGGGCGGCGGATCGCCGAATTACCAGGCGCCCGTGGACCACTCGTTCTGCAGGGCCCAGAGCGCACGGCCATCGTCGGACCGAACGGCATCGGCAAAACGGCACTGCTCGAGGACCTGGTGGCCGGCCGAGGCGCAGGCCGCCTGCTCACCGACCGGATCGGGTACCTTCCGCAGCGTCTGGACGGGCCGGATGACGCGGCCAGCGTTCTCGACACCGTCCGCGCGGTCGCGCCGGGCACCGAGCCGAGTCTGGTGCGCACCCGGCTGGCACGGTTCCTGTTGCGCGGTGACGCGGTGCACCGGCTGGTGGTAACGCTGTCCGGCGGCGAGCGGTTCCGGGTGGCGCTGGCCCGACTGCTGCTGGCCGACCCACCGCCTCAGCTGATCGTGCTCGACGAGCCGACGAACAACCTCGACATCCGCAGCACCGAGCAGTTGGTCGAGGCGCTGCGCGCCTACCGTGGCGCTGTGATCGTGGTCAGCCACGACGACGAGTTCCTGGGCCGGCTCGAGCTGACACGGACGCTCTCGATGGGGCTGCCGGGTGTCTTGGTCGAAGCGGGCTAGGGTCGGACCATGGCACGCCTGCGACCGGGTTGGTTCGTCGTGTTGTTCGCGACGCTGCTGGCCGGCAGTGCATGGCTGCCCTGGCTCACCACGTCGGCGCAGGGCGGTGGCCGCGCCAGCGCGATCGGCGGCACGATCGGCAGCCTCGTGCTCCCGCCGCGATTCGGCGCAGGTCAGCTGATCGTCCTGCTGTGCTCGGCGCTGATCGTGACCGGCGCGATGGCCGCCCGCAACCTGTCGCCGCGGCTGGCCGCCACGGCGGCACTGGTGATCTCGGCCCTGATCGGCCTGCTGACGTGGTGGTACTACCACCTCAACGTCAGTCCGCCGATGTCCGCGGGGTACGGCTTCTATATCGGTGCGGCGTGTGCGCTGCTGGCGGTGCTCTGTTCGGTGTGGGCGCTGGTCGTCGCACTGCTCGGCGGGCCGGCACGATGAGCCGGTTCGTGCAGCCGGTCCCGTTGGCGGGACCGCACTGGGTGTCGTTGGAACCCTTGGGCGACAACCACATTCCCGAGATAGCCGCGGCCGCGGCCGACGGCGACGTCGGCGCGCTGTGGTTCACCAGCGCCCCATCGCCGGACACCGCCGCGGCCTGGGTGCACAGGATGACGGCCATGCAGGACGCCGACGAGGGCGTGACATACGTGATTCGGCGGCGCGCCGACGGGGTGGTGGTCGGCTCGTCGAGCATGTTCCACGTCGACGCCGCCAACCGGCGACTCGAGATCGGTCACACCTGGTACTCGGCTTCCGCACGGCGAACCGGCGTCAACACCGAGACCAAGCTGGTCATGCTCTCGCACGCGTTCGACGACCTCGGCTGTGTGGCCGTCGAGTTCCGCACGCACTTCTTCAACCAGGCCAGCCGGGCGGCCATCGAGCGCCTCGGGGCCAAACTCGACGGCATCCTGCGCAGCCACCAGTTGCTGCCCGACGGCTCCCGCCGGGACACCGTCGTCTACTCGATCCTCGACATCGAGTGGCCGGCGGTGCGCACCAACCTGAAGTTCCGGCTCAGCCGGCACGCCGACTGAGCCGGTATTGATGGGGCCACAGGTAGGCTGTCACGGGCTTCGAAGGGACAAGAGTGCGCAAGGTAGTGGAGCAGTCCGGTCGCGATGGCGGCTGTGGCGGCGATGGGCACCACGGGTTGTTCGGGGGACAAACCCGCCGCGGACAAGTGTGAGCAGGTGTCGGCGCCGATGACGGACATTCCGACCAGGACCGATCAGGAGCCCCGGCTGCGGATCCCGCAGCCGCCGGGCTGGGAGCGGA
The DNA here is from genome assembly GCA_963765445.1 of uncultured Actinomycetota bacterium. GTDB lineage: Bacteria > Actinomycetota > Actinomycetes > Mycobacteriales > Mycobacteriaceae > Mycobacterium. Next base: position 14,190 of record CAVXWQ010000062.1, on the reverse strand, counting down.
CCGACAAGCTGGACTCCGAGACCATCCGCTTCGCGCTGCGTAACGAGGGGCTCAAGGCCGACGGCTTCACCCCCAACGCCGTTGTCACCCTGCAGCGGGTCGGCGCCGACGTCGGCAAGCCACAGCAGATCCTCGATGCCCAGAACAAGCAGCTGCAGACGAAGCTGAAGGTCAAGGACATCACCGCCACACCGATTCAGGTGTGCGGTTCGCCGGCCCAGACCGTCGTCTACACCGCGCCGGGCATGGGCAAGATCCCCGCCCGCAAGGCCAACTCGGTGGCGGTGGTCTATCAGGCCGGCGACGTCGACTACGTCGCGACCGTCACCGTGCAGACCATCAAGGACAACCCCACTTTCGCCGCCGACTCGGCGACGATCATCAAGGGGTTCCAGATGATTCCGCCTAAGTGACGGCGGCCACCTCGGCGCCGGTCAGTCGCTCGGCGCACTGATCACACGTCAGCTCACCGCTGAACTCCGCACCGCAGTCGTGATGTGTCAGCACGATGGCCGGGCCTTCCGGCGCGTGGAACCACCACTGCGCCCACTGCAGCGCCGCGACCAACACCGGGAAGAACGCCCGGCCCTTGTCAGTCAGCAGATAGGCGGCCCGCTCCGGCCCGGTCCGCTCGGTCGGTGAGGTCGCGAACACGCCGATACTGCAGAAGGTCTGCAACCGCTCGGCCAGCAGGCTCGGCGGTGCGCCGAGCTGGCCCTGGAAGTCCGTGAACCGGGTGGTGCCCAGGAATGCTGCAACCAGAAGCGCTGCAGCCCAACGGTTCCCGAATACGCTCATCGTCTGCGGAAACATGCCGGCCTGTTGCCGGCCACCGGTGTCCGAGTCCGACCGACGTCGCGTCGCCGCGGCCGGCGCCGAGCGCTCCCAGTTGCCGCTCGGCCCGAGGCTCAGTGTGACGTTGGCGATGCTGACGCCTGCGCGACAACTGTTGCACCGTAATTCCGGTGCGAAGGGCCGGCCACAGGCCCGGTGCTGCATCGACGGCAGGGCTTCGCGGTGTTCGGCAACCCAGTTGCGTTCCCACTCCCAGATCGAGAGCAGAGCAGGCCACAGCGAGCGGCTGCGCGGAGTGATCAGGTATTCGGTGCGCGCCCGGGTGGACGCGTGTTCACGGCGGGCCAGCAGACCCTCGCGGACCAACAGCGCAAGCCGGTTGGTCAGAACGGAATTGGAGATCGGCAGCCTGGCCATGAACTGGCTGTAGCGGTTGGCTCCCAGCAGCGCCTGCTGGATGATCAGCAGGTTCCACTCGTCGCCGAGCAATCCCAGCATCCGGCCGATGGCGTTGGTACTGTCGGGCGCCAGGACGGTGGGGTTGTCGGCGTCGAGGAGGTTGGCCACCTACAGTCCGATCGCCTCTGCGGCCGACTCCGCGGTGTGCCAGCGTCGCAGCGCATCACCGGCCACCCACGTCGAATGGGTGCCGCTCGAAACACGTTCGGGCAGTTGCAGTTTGCACACGGGTCCGTCCTCGAGGCGGGCGGCGTCGAACACCAGGCAGTAGGAGGCGTCGGCGTTCATGTCAGTGGTGATGGTGACCAGGTAGCCGTCGTCCTCGGCGCGGCTGCCGACTCGCGGTGCCATCGCCGTCTCGCTGCCGTACACCCCGTCGCCGAACGAGATTCGTTGTTCGGTTCCGGCGACGACATCGTGGCGGACCAGTCCGTCGAACAGGAACCAGCCCGGCTTCCCGGTGGCGGCGTAGGTGTAGCGATACGGTTCGCCGCCGTGGCCGGGGTTGATCATGCCGAACTCGGTGATGTTGTCCGACAACGGTTCCTCGGTCAGGCCGCCGGTGACCAGGTTGAGTCGCCAGCGGTGCAGGCGGGTCTGCATCCGGTCGAGGGCCAGGAACCGGAAAGCTCGCTGCCACTTGGTTCCGGTGCCGTTGTCGGTGGGTTCGGGGTCACCTTGGAAGAAGCCGTCCAGGACGATCTCGTCGCCGTCCTCGTAGGCGTTGACGAAGTGCAGCACGTAGGTGGGATCGGCTTCGAACCACTGGACAGAGCCGGCTCCGCCGCGCCGGGGCAGGACGGCGAACCGCGACGGCATGTCGCGGTGGAAGCGGGCGACATGCAGGTCACGCTCCAGCAGGTCGGGATCCCAGAACAACGGAAAGTCGTTGAGAATCGAGTAGTTCCGGGTAAAAGCCATATCGTGGGGCAGCCTCGGGCCCGGCAGCGGAATGTCGGTGTAGTGCACCAGCTCGTTGTTGCGGTCCACCACCCCGTAGTGCATGTAGGGCGCCTTCTTCGAGTAGTTGAAGAACAGCAATTCGTCGGTGCGCTCGTCGACCTTGGGGTGGGCCGAGACGCCCCAGTCGGACGGGAAGCCGCCGTTGAAGTCCTCCTTGCCCAGCGTGTTCCCGGTGTAGGGGTCGATCTGGTAGAGATCGCCGCACTGGTAGAAACTCGTCAGCGCGGTGCCGCGGTGGACCACCACGTCGGTGCTCGAGGCGTCCTTGAGCAGTGTGCGCGCGCCCCAGCCGTAGTCGACCTTGGCCAGCGACAGCGGCTCGGCCAGGCCCGGCCACAGCGGGCCGCCCGCTTCGTTTTCGGCCTCGAACCCGTCGGTCCGGACAAAACGGTTGCGGTAGAACGCTTTTCCGTCGCGGAAACCGACGATGTGCAGCATGCCGTCACCGTCGAACGGGTGGTAGGACTTCAGCGCGGGGTGGAGCGGGTTCTCGGTGTTGCGCAGGTAGACGCCGTCCAGGTCGGCGGGGAGTTCACCCTCGACGACGGCCAGATCGTCGGCGCGCCACTCAGTGGTCTGCGGTCGCCACGGCCCGGTGCGGTACGGATGGTCGTCGTCCTCGGGCAATGTGGACAGGAACTTGCCGACGATCTCAGTGTTCATTTTCGCGTCCGATCACGCCGCGTCCTCTCCCGATCCGATCACGAAGCTGACGGTGGTGGCGGTGCTGCCGCCGAGGTTGAGTGTGCCGAACCGGCGCGCGCCATCGACCTGATAGTCCCCGGCCAGCCCGCTGACTTGCTTGGCCGCGTCGAGCACCATCCGGATGCCGGTGGCCCCCACCGGGTGGCCACCGCCGATCAGGCCGCCGCCGGGGTTGATCGGCAGTCGCCCGCCGATCTCGATCTCACCGTTCTCGATGGCCTTCCAGGACTCGCCCGGTCCGGTCAGGCCGATGTGGTCGATGGCGAGGTATTCGCTGGGCGTGAAGCAGTCGTGCACCTCGAAGCCGTCGACGTCGTCGAGGCTTACCTGCGCGCGGCCCAACGCGTCGGCCACGGTGGCCCGCAGGTGTGGCATGACGTACGGGTTGCCGGCGTCGCGGTCCAGTTTCTGGCGCAGTCCCAGGCCCACGGTGTGATGTCCCCAGCCCTCGATCACACCGATCGGTCGCACCCCCGGGTGCTCGCGTAGGAACTCGTCGTTCACCAGGACCACGCCGCATCCGCCATCGGTCATCTGGCTGCAGTCGTAGCGGCGGATCCGGCCCTCCACGGGCGGGTTCGCCTGGTCGTCGCCGCCGTGCGCGACGAGGTCGGGCACCTCCCAGTCGCGGGTCTGCGCGTTCGGATTGCGGCGGGCGTTGGCGAAGTTCAATGCCGCGATCGCATGCAGGTGCGCCTCGTCGATGCCGTACCGGCGGTCGTACTCGTCGGCGACGTCGGAGAACATCGACGGCCACATGAACTTCGCGTCGGCGCCCTCATGACCCGTCCAGGCCGCCGCGCCCAGATGCTGCGCGGCGGTGTCGCCGGGCACCGTCTTCTCCAGTTCCAGCCCAACGACCAGTGCTGTGCTGTAGTTGCCCGCCCGAAGGTCGGCCATCGCCGCGAGAATAGCGACGCTGCCCGAGGCGCACGCGGCCTCGTGCCGGGTGGCCGGCGTATCCCAGAGTCCGTCGTGGACGGTGGCCGGCATGGCGCCGAGGTGGCCTTGGCGGGCGAACATCTCACCGAAGGCATTCGCGACGTGCACCACGTCGATGTCGGACGCGTCGATCATCGACTCGGCCAGCGTGAGATCGACGACCTCGCGGGTCAACTCGGCGAAGTCGCGGCCCTCCCGGGTCAGGTTGCGCGCGAAGTCGCTCTGGTATCCACCGAGAATCCAGACATTGCCTGTCACAAGGCCGAAGCTACTACAGCTAAGAGAGTAGCGGGTTCGGATTGGCAAGTCGGCGACACGGCAGACGGCCCTGTCGGCTCGTGGTCCGAACCGACAGGACCTCGCGGGCGCGGTTGCCGACGACCGCGCTCGCTTGGAAGCGAGCATTGCCCCGCCGTTGCGTCCACAAACGTCACCAGAATCCGGGGGATCTGGAGAACGCGCTGATGTAGTCATGGCCCTCGGAGCGGGCATCTAGTCTTGGTCGAACCGGGACGGGGCAGTGCAAGCACGAAGGAACAACATCATGGCCAGTCCGACTTCGCCCACTCGGCGACACCGCGTTGTCATCATCGGATCGGGCTTTGGCGGGCTGAACGCGGCCAAAGCGCTCAAGCGAGCCGACGTGGACGTCACGTTGATCGCCAGGACCACCAGTCATCTCTTCCAGCCGTTGCTCTACCAGTTGGCCACCGGCATCTTGTCGGCCGGCGACATCGCGCCCACCACCCGGCTGATTCTCAAGGGCCAGAAGAACTGTCAGGTGTTACTCGGCGACGTCGACAACATCGATCTCCGGACCAAGACCGTGGCGTTCAAGCTGATGGCGATGGAGACGGTGGTGCCGTTCGACAGTCTGATCGTGGCTGCCGGCGCGGAGCAGAACTATTTCGGCAACGACCACTTCGCGACGTTCGCTCCCGGCATGAAGACCATCGACGACGCGCTGGAGTTGCGTGGCCGGATCCTCGGTGCGTTCGAGGCGGCCGAGGTGACCACCGACCCCGAGGAGCGAGCCCGGCGGCTGACGTTCGTGGTCGTCGGCGGCGGCCCCACCGGAGTGGAGCTGGCCGGCCAGATCGCCGAGCTGGCCCGGCGCACCCTGCCCGGCGCGTTTCGCACCATCGACCCGGCCGAGTGCCGGGTGATGCTGTTCGACGGCTCGCCGTTCGTGCTGTCACCGATGGGGGAGAAGCTCGGGCTCAAGGCACAGCGACAATTGGAGAAGATGGGCGTGGAGGTGCACCCCAACTCGGTGGTGACCGACGTCGACTACATGGGCATCAGGGTCAAGGACAAGGAGAGCGGCGAGGAGCGCCGCATCTACTCCGCATGCAAGGTGTGGTCGGCCGGGGTGCAGGCCAGCGCGCTGGGCGAGATGATCGCCGAACAGTGCGAGGGAACCGAGGTCGACCGGTGCGGCCGGGTGGTGGTCGAGCCCGACCTGACCGTCAAGGGCCACCCTGACGTCTTCGTCGTCGGAGACATGGCGGCGGTGCCCGGCGTACCCGGTGTGGCGCAGGGCGCCATCCAGGAGGCGCAGTACGCGGCCAAGACGATCAAGCGGATGGTCAAGGGAACCGACGACCCCGCGACGCGGGTGCCGTTCAAGTACTGGGACAAGGGCAGCATGGCGACGATCTCACGGCACCATGCCGTGGCCCAGGTCGGCAAGTTCGAGTTCAGCGGTTTCTTCGCCTGGCTGGCGTGGCTGTTCCTGCACCTGGTGTATCTGGTCGGCTTCAAGAACCGCGATCAGCACGCTGCTGAGTTGGATCCTCACCTTCACCTCGAACGGCAGGGGGCAGATGGCGACCACCAGTCAGATGGTCTACGCCCGCCTGGCGCTGGAGATCGTCGAGAGGCAGATGAAGGAAGCCGTCGCCGACGCCGAAGAGCGCGCCGAGGAACTCGACATCTCGCTCGAGCGAACGGCATTACCGGACGTCACATAACCGGGTAGGGGTGCGGCGGCGAAATCCCGTCCCCACGAGCCGTTGCGTCGATACCATCACTCGACCGTGAGCACGGTCGCAAGTCCGGGAAAGGTTGGGGCCTGATGTCGTCGCAAACCGCTGCCGAGATCGTGAGAGAGCGTCGGGGGTGCCGCGAACATCGCGGGCCTGTCACATTGCGCGACCCGGTTGCGGTTCCAGTTGCGCGACGCCTCGAACGTCACACAGTCCGCCATCGAGGCGGTGCCGGGAGTGCTGGGGGCGGTCCCGCAGGCCGGTGACCGCTACCAGGTCGTCATCGGCGGTGCGGTGCAGAGCGTCTACAACGACATCATGGCGTTGCCGGGCATGAGCGGCGCTGCCGCCGCCGAGGATCCCGACGCGATCAAGGCCGCCGCCCGCGCCCAGGGCCCGCGCGGCAAGTTCACCTGGCTGGACTCGTTCTTCGAGTTCCTCTCCGACTCGTTCCGCCCGATCCTGGGCGCGCTGCTCGGGGCGTCGCTGTTCATCACGTTCATGGCGTTGATGAGCACGCTGAAGGTCATCCCGAACTGGGCCGACCCGAACGTCACACTGCCGCCGTCCTGGCAGTTCGTGAACCTGTGCTGGCAGAGCGTGTTCGTCTTCCTGCCGCTGATGGTGGCCTACAACGCATCGAAGAAACTCGACGCCGACCCCTGGGTCGGATTCGCGATCATGGCCGTCGTCATGCTGCCCGGGTTCGCCGGGCTCAAGGATTTCAGCCACCCGCAGAACGTGTTCGGCTCCGCGGTCGACATCGTCAACATCTTCGGGCTGCCGCTGACCATCCACAACTACAGCTCGCAGGTGTTCCCGCCGCTGCTGATGGCCGCCGTGCTGGGTCCGCTGTACAAGTTCCTCAAGCGGATCATCCCGGACAACGTCCAGCTGATCTTCGTGCCGTTCCTGTCGATGCTGATCATGATTCCGCTGACGGCGTTCCTGATCGGCCCGATCGGCGTCTACGCCGGTGCCGGCCTCGGCAGTTTCCTGAAGTCGGTCAACGACTTCTCGCCGCTGATCTTCGCCATCCTCATCCCACTGGCGTATCCCTTCATGGTGCCGCTGGGCCTGCACTGGCCGATCAACGCGATCATGCTCATCAACATCCAGACCCTGGGCTACGACTTCATCCAGGGTCCGATGGGCGCCTGGAACTTCGCCTGCTTCGGCGCGACCGCCGGGGTGCTGTTCCTGGCCTGGCGGGAGCGTGACGCGCAGATGCGCCAGACCGCGATCGGCGCACTGGCGGCAGGTCTGCTCGGCGGCATCTCCGAACCCTCGCTGTACGGCATCCATCTGCGGTTCAAACGGATCTATCCGCGAATGCTGGTGGGCTGCCTGGTCGGCGGCCTCATCATCGGCATCGGTGGCGGCGTGACCACCAAGGCATTCGTCTTCACCTCGCTGCTGACCATCCCCGCGTTCTCCAGCATGGGCCTGTACGCGGTGGCGGTGCTCGCAGCCTTTTTCACCGCGATGGTCCTGGTCATCTTCTCCGGCTACAAGTCGCCGGAGCAGGCTGCCGCGGCGGTGGCCGCCGGTGTCTCGGTCGCCGATCTGGAAGGCCCGATGTCGCAGGCCAGTCCCGACACGCTGGTCGCGGCCGCGGAGACCAAGGCCGCCGACCAGACCGGCGTGGTCACCGAGATCCTCTCCCCGCTGGCAGGCACGGTCGTGCCGCTCGGCGACGTGCCCGACCCGGTGTTCAGCAAGGGCACCATGGGCCCGGGCGTCGCGGTGCTGCCCTCCGGCGACACGGCGTACTCGCCCGGATCCGGCGTCGTCGTCGCCGTCCAGCCGTCGGGGCACGCCTTCGGTCTGGTCCTCGACGGCGGGATCGAGGTCCTCATCCACATCGGCATCGACACCGTCGCACTCAAGGGCGAGGGATTCGACGTCAAGGTCACCAAGGGTCAGAAGGTCAGCGCCGGAACACCTTTGGTGACCTTCGACCGCAAGGTCATCGAAGCCGCCGGCTACCCGCTGATCACTCCGATCATCGTGCTCAACGGCAAGAAGTTCGGTTCCGTCGAGCCGGCGGCCGATGGTGAGATCGCCGTGGGCGCGCCGCTTCTCGCGGTGACGCCGGCGCCCGCGCCCGCCGAGGCGGCGCTGTAGCCGGTGTCCGCGGCGCTCTCCGCGGTCAGCCAACTTCACCGTGCCGGGACTTTCCGAAGGTCGCCGCCAGGAAATCGAGGCTCCACAGGGCTTCGAAGAACCTGCGCGCGTAGTCCTGTTTTTCCGCAGAGCCAATGCCGGCCACACCGTCCTGGCGGATCGCCAGTTCCGCGATCTGGCGAATACTGCGCGACGTAGCGAATCAACTCAGCCTGTTCGGGTGAGATCCCCATTCGCCAACTCGGGCCGAATACCCTCACCGCTCTCGAACCCGCAATTCAGCCGGAACACCGGCACGTAATCGAGCGACCCTGGGTTCGAGAAGTCTATGGCGTAGCTCTCCTTGGGCCGCTCCTGCGCGCTAGGAAGCATTTGACGCGCGTTAGTGAATCTGACACCGACCAGAACGCTGGAAAGCATCAGCCGAAGTCATCCAGGCACTGACGTGCCCCCGGCATGATCGAACATGCGACACCGGCTTTTGCAGCCGGGGGGTGCTGACGGCTGCTATCGGTTGCCGTTTTTCGGCGCTGGACAGCAGCTTACGGCGCTAACCAGTTCCGACAGTTTCCGACGGTTCACGTCGATTCTCACTCATAAACGGCGAATAAACGGTGAGTCGCTGCCGTCGTCCAACGAACTCCGCTGCGATCATCCGATCACCCCCGTCGCAGGCCCCAACAGCACCGCACAATCAGTCGGGTGGGCAACTCGCAGTACATCGTGGGGACTCACGCAGGGTTCGCACAGTAGGGCTATTTACCACATTCGCGTTGCCCACCCAGTGATGGAGGTAGACCGACAATTCCCACAGGTGAAGCGGGTGATCGTTGGGATCGGCGCACGATTCGTCGGGATGGCTTACGCCCCATGCCGCCTTTGGGGCGGCTGTCCAGCCGACGCTGCGAAGGGCCGTGGAGGCGCCTCCGGCATCAAAAATTTGAATGCTCTAAAGACTTCCTCGGTTATCTTCCGTTAGGTGCCAGTCGCGATTACGCAACCCGGCAAGAACAGGGAAGGAACCCGGCAACGATGTCGATACATGCAAATTTCGCAAACTCTCACTCCGGTCGTCATGGGCGACTGAAGGCGTTCGGCTTGATCGTTGGCGCGGGTGCCATGCTGGCGGCAGTCTCATTCACCCTGGCACACCCCGACAACGGTGCCGATGGAGGCAGCGTCCCAGCTGGACGCAATGTCTTCGTTGCGGGCGGTAACCACAATCCAACCTATGCGCCGCCCGCCGTTCCCGGCATGGCCATGGGCGGCACCGTTGTCTCGACAACGCCTACTACCGTGTTGCCGACCGAGAAAGCTGTCCCACAGGTCAAAGCCGGGTAACTGATCCATGGTGACGATGGGCCGGCGGCTCTGGCTCTCGGTGCGTGACAAGCGAGTGCTAGCGCCTGGCTTCTATATCGCGCTCGTGGTGGCGATCCCGATAGCCCTGTTGGTCGAGCTACGACTGGACTACTACGGACCCGGGTCGGCCAATATGCATTCACCGGACAGACCCGGATGGCCAACGTACAACATGCGGACTGCCCCACGTGCTGACCGCCCATGTGGGGCGTTTGGGCGCTCCGTGTGGGGCGCTGAGACGGTCGGGACACCTCGGGGGGTTAAGGCGTTTCGGCCCGACCGTCTCAGCGCGCGCCCACGCCGCAAGGGGGGTTCGCGACGGGGGCGGCAAACATCGGACGGGGTCTAGGTCCCAATGAGCTATTTTGACACATTGGCGAACTTTTGCAAGGTCTAGTGCCCTTTTAGGCATTCGGTGGGGTTTGCCCTCGCAGGGAGAGCACGACCTCAAACAGGTAGTCCACTACTCTATCGCCGCCATCAATCCGACGATTAAGTCTATTCACGGCTGCGCCAACGAAGACCATGCCGATAACCACTCTGCGTTCATGAGACCCCGAAGGAGTGCTTCGTTGGCTAGACGTCTTCAGCAGATCTGGTCGGCGCTGCGGGGCGGCGAGGCCGAGCCGTCGCCGATGTGCCGGTGCGGGCACAGCGCCATATGCCACTGGGATGAAACCGATTGCTGCCGCCTCACTGACTACGTAACCGAAGCTTCATGCCCGTGCACAGGGTTTTTCCCCGCCACCGCAGGACGTGTCCATACCCAGGTTGCGGACCTGATGGACCGGACTATATTCAGTGAATAAACGCCGGATTGTTCGGCGGATATGTAGAAAACATGCTGTGACGTGCCCCCGGCATGATTCGAACATGCGACACCGGCTTTAGGAGAGCCGTGCTCTATCCCCTGAGCTACGAGGGCGGACCGGCTGGCAGCTTACCGCGCCCGAGCGGGTCGCCCGCGCTCGATCAGATGCAGCCGCTGACGCTGATGCGCCTGCCGACGTTGGCGCACACGTTCACGTTCGGCAGTGGCGGCGGAGGCGGCACGTACACCGGCGGCGGCGGCGGCGGATAGTCCTCCGGCATCGGCGCGTAGTAGGCGGGCGGCGGCACCCAGGGCGCCATCACGTCGCCCAGATTGGCGCAGCCGCTGACGCTGATCCGCCGACCGGCGCTGGCGCACACGTCGGCGCTGCTGGTGGCCGGCGTGACCACCGTGGCGATCGCCGCGGGAACCGTCGCCAGCGACGCCGCCGCAGCAGCACCGGCAAGAAGCTTGCGCATCGTCTTCATCGGCCGAAACACCTCCATGTACCGGCTGCCGAGTGTACGCGCGGCGCCGGGCAGGGGTGGGCGAACCTAGCGGGCAGTCCCGTCGAGACCGCACAGTGCGATCAGGTAGCTGTGGCCGCGCTCGGGCGCGGTCGTCGGGTATCCCTTGCGGATCCAGGCTGCCAAGCGGCGGATCATGATCACCTCCTCTGCGGGAGCAGCGCGCCCCACTCGTACCGTGCGACGGCGGTCGCGTTGCTGTCGGCTTCGGGCTCGATGTCCTGGGCCAGCCGCACCAGCGCCCGGGCGACGCGGTCGCGGTCGAGCCGATGCCGGTCCGATGCCCGGGCTATCTCGCCTTCTGCTGCATCCAGACTGCACCGTTTCAGCGCGACAAGCACGCCCTGGGCGCATTGCCGCAATGCCACTTGTTCGTCGCCCCCGATGTATTGCTCCCACATTCGATAGTCCTGTAGCACCGTCATCGCCCGATTCCTCCTGAAAGAGGCCATTCCCGCGCATCCGCGCGGAGCAAACCAACATCGAGTCCGGGCTCAGCGCAGTTCGGCGATCACCTTCGCGAAGTACTCCGCGTGGTAATCCTGAACGGTGAAGTACGTCAGCCCGTAGCGTTCCCGCCGCATCCGCAGCGTGTCGGCGATGTCGCGGGGTGTGCCGGTCAGCACCGTCGGCAGAGCCAGCAGTTGCTCATCACTCGCGGTGGGCTCGTAGGCCCGGGTCAGTGTGAGATCCGGCACGCCGGACGAATCGGTCGGCACACCGGTGATCGCGATGTTGAGTTCGAGGTCGGCGAATCGCGCGCCCGCCTGCATCGCGAACGAACGCGATGCGCTCGGCGAGCGGGTCCTCGTCCGGCGAGGTGGGCACACCGCCGCCGGTGAGACCGATGATGTCGGCGTGCTGGGCAGCGATCCGCAGCACCCGGTCACCATTGCCCGCGATGAGGATCGGGATCGACGGCGCCACCTGCTTGAGGTAGGTCGTGGTGTGCCGCAGATGGTCGACCCGTTGGCCCGCACTCGGATAGGGAATCTCGGCCGCCTCGAATTCCTCAGGCGCATAACCGGTTCCGAGGCCCAGATCCAACCGGCCTTCGGAGAGCACGTCGACGGCGATGGCGTCGCGGGCCAGCAGTGCCGGACTGTAGAACGCCGCATTGAGGACGAAGGTGCCGACCCGCATCGTCGTCGCCGCCTCGGCGGCCGCCATCATGGTCGGGAACGGCGCGGGTACCCCGAAGCGGCCCAGATGGTCCGGAACGTGCAGGACGTCGAAGCCCAGATCCTCGAACCGTCGCACCGTGTCGCGAAGCTTGGTCCGCAACTTGACCGATCGCACCCCGACGCCGAACCGAAAGTCTCTAGCCACCCCGGTGACGCTAGAACAGGCGCGGATCACACAACAGGGCCGGTCTCGGTGCACGGCACAGTTTGGCCGAACCCCTGCAGGGGCATTCCCCCTGATCATGAGCGCTCCGAGCGTCGGGGTAGAGGAGGAGTTCCTTCTCGTCGACCCGCACACCGGCGAGCCGGTGGCCAAGAACTCCGACGTCGCCGAAATCGCTGCGCGCCACGGTGTCGAGCTGCAACTCGAACTGACCACCTGTCAGGTTGAAACGACCAGCGACATTGCGGAGACGAGTTCGCAACTGCGTCAACAACTTACGAACTTTCGTCAGGTCACCGCCGAGGCGGCCGTCGAGGCGGGAGCCACCCTGCTGGCGGTGGGCCTGCCACCGACCGTGCCGCACAGCTTCCCGATCACCGACACCCCGCGCTACCGGCAGATCGGCGAGCGGTTCGGCATGATCGCCAGCGAGCAGGGCATCTGCGGATGTCACGTCCATGTCGAAGTGCCCGACCGCGAGGCCGCGATCACAGTCAGCAATCGGCTGCGGCCGTGGCTGCCGCTGCTGCTGGCGCTGACGGCCAACTCGGCGATCTACCGCAACGCCGACAGCGGGCACGCCAGCTGGCGCAGCGTGCTGTGGGGCCGCTGGCCCAGCGCCGGCCCGCCGCCGTACCTGGAGTCCGCCGCCCACTACGACGCGATCGTCGCGATGATGATCGACGCGGGAGCGATGCTCGACGACGGCATGCTCTATTGGGACGTGCGGCCGTCGGCCAAGTTCCCGACCGTCGAAGTGCGGGTCGCCGACGTCCCCGCCACCGTCGCCGAGACCGTGCTGCTGGCCACGCTGACGCGGGCCGCGGTGATGACCGCGCTGGCCGAGCACGACCGGGGTCTGCCCGCACCGCGGATCGACGACCACGTCCTGCGTGCGGCCTACTGGAAGGCGGCCCGCGACGGGCTCGACGGGCAGGCCATCGACGTGGCCGACAGCTGCGCGAGCGCGCCGACCTCCCGTGTCCTGGGCACGTGGCTCACCGCGCTGCAACCGGCGCTGCAGGAACTCGGTGACGACGAGTGGGTGCGCGCGGAAGTGGCTCGGCTGCTTCAGGACGGCAACGGCGCGATGCGCCAGCGCCTGGCGTGGCGAAGCCGGGGCGAGATCTCCGACGTCGTCGCCGAGGCCGCCGCGGCGACGGTGCGGCCGGCCTGACCGACGGTCAGACGAGCGGAAGCTCGGCGACCACCTGGCCGGTCGGCTGAGTCGAACCGCTGCCCGGTTCGACGGTGAACTTCAGCGCCTTGGAGTTGCCCAAGTCGGACAGCACTGCCGTGGTCGACGGCGCCACGGCCTTGTCGTCCATCGTTCCGGCAGAGGTCTCACCCTTGTCGCTGACCAACCACATCTGGTAGACGGTGCCGGGCTTGGGCTTCGGCACGTCGTTCATCACCAGCACGCCGGCGTTCTTGTCCCGGGAGAAGACCACCGTCGCCGTACCGCCACCGGGAATCTCACCGGAGATGGTGTGCACGTCCGGTGCGGCGAACACCTGCTGTGCGGTCGAGGGCTGCGCGGGCTTGGGCCACAACGACACCCCGACCCCGACTGCACCCAAACCGATGACTGCGGCCGCTGCCGCGGTCAGCCACGCCGTGCGACGGCCTCGGCCGGATTCCTGGCGCGCGGTGGGAAGCGCGCGGACATTGTCGCCGGCCACCTGTGACAGCAACCGCTGGCGCAGCTCGGCAGGCGGCTCCGCGGCACTGGCCGACGACACCAGCGCCATCGTCTCGCGCACCGCACGCACCTCGTCGTAGAAGGCGTCGGCCTCGTGCAGGGCGGCATGCACCAGCCGGCCTTCGAGATCGTCGCGCTCGGCGTCGGGCAGCGCGTTCAAGGCATAGGGGATGGCCAGGTCCACCAGGTCGCCGTCCTCGACTCCATCGTGTGGTTGAGTCATCGCCGCATCCTCACCGCACACCCAGACAGTTGCGCAAGCCGCGCAACGCGTCACGCATCCGCGACTTCACTGTGGCAAGGTTCGCCGACAAGCGCTCGGAGACCTGCACATATGTCATTCCCTGGTAATAGGCGAGTTCGATGCACTCGCGCTGCACCTCGGTCAGGCCATCGAGGCACGCCGCGACCTGACGCCGTTCATCGCTGGCCACCACCGCGTCGCTGACGTTGTCGGTGGGC
>CAVXWQ010000061.1:0-28868 GCA_963765445.1 uncultured Actinomycetota bacterium | reverse complement strand
CGCTGGCCATCCTCGCGGCGGCAGCCGGAGCCGTAACGGCGCTGATGACCGCGCCGCTGGCCACAGCTGATGAGAACGGCGGCGGCGGCCCCGGCAACCCGCTGCTGCCGTCGTGCGAGACGATGGGCGGCAGCGCTGTAACCGGTGGTCAGACGACGGACTGCGCCCAGCCGGGGAACTCCCAGCTGACGGCCACCCCGAACGACATCGGCATCGTCGGCGCCGAGATGGACGAGCCGATGTTCGGGATGATTGGTTGGTAGGAAAACTCTGATCCTCGGCTTCTTCTAGGGCCTACGCTCAGCCCTCATGAGCGACATTCGTCCCTACCGCATCGCGGTTCCCGACGACGTACTGACCGACCTGCGCGAGCGGCTGACCCGCACCCGATGGCCGGAACGCGAGTGCGTCGACGACTGGACCCAAGGCATCCCGCTGGACTACACCCGCCGGCTGGCCGCCTACTGGGCCGAGGACTACGACTGGCGGGCACGCGAGGCCGCGCTCAACCGCTTCGACCAGTTCGTCACCGAGATCGACGGCCTGGACATCCATTTCATCCACCAGCGCTCCTCGAACCCTGACGCGCTGCCGCTGATCATCACCCACGGCTGGCCCGGATCGGTCGTCGAGTTCCACAAGGTGATCGAGCCGCTGGCCGAGGACTTCCACGTGGTGTGCCCGTCACTGCCGGGGTACGGGTTCTCCGGCAAGCCCACTCGCGCGGGATGGTCGGTGGAGAAGATCGCCGACGCCTGGGCGACGTTGATGAGCCGGCTTGGATACGACAGGTACGGCGCGCAGGGCGGTGACTGGGGATCGGCGATCACCACGCAGATGGGCCGAAACGGCAACGGCTGCATCGCCATTCACGTCAACATGCCGCTCGGCTTCCCGACCGCTGAGAGCATGCAGAACCCGACGGAACAAGAGAAGTCGGCACTGGAGGCACTCGCCTACCACGCGCGGTGGGGTACCGGATACTCCGAGGAACAAGCCACCCGCCCGCAGACACTGGGCTACGGCCTGACCGATTCGCCCGTGGGTCAGATGGCGTGGATCGTCGAGAAGTTCTGGGCCTGGACCGACTGCGACGGTCACCCCGAGAACGCACTGACTCGCGACGAGATGCTCGACAACGTGATGCTCTATTGGGCGACGGCCACCGGCGCCTCGTCGGCCCGGTTGTACTGGGAGAGCTTCAAGAGCCTCGTCGAAGGGGCCAAGGTCGAGGTCCCGACCGGCGTCGCGGCCTTCCCCAAGGAGATCCTGCAGTCATCGCGGCGCTGGTGCGAGCCGAAGTACAACATCACGCACTGGACCGACATGCCGCGCGGCGGGCATTTCGCCGCGTTCGAGCAGCCGGAGCTGTTCGTCGACGATGTGCGGGCCTTCTTCGCCACCGTGCGCTGACGCAGTCCGTCAGGTCGTGTCGACCAGTTCGAATTCCTGCTCGAAGCGGACGTGGGCCAGCCCGCCGCGCGCCAGGCGGCCCGAGGGCAGCGACGGGTGCTCCAGCCAGATCGACACCCCCGGCGAGTTCCCCTCCTCGCGGCGCACGATCCGCACGATCTTGGCCGCGTAGACGAACCCGGAGTCGGGGTCGTGACAGCTGACGAACTTGCCGACGTGGTCCTGGGTCAGGTCGCCGGCCTTGATCGTGGTGTTCGGGTTCATGCGTCGACGGCTTTCTGCAGTGCGGCGGGGATGCCGGGGACCCGGGCGACTGCGTCGAGCAACGCGTGTGCGCACGAATCGGCAAGCCGGTCGGCGTCCACCGACTGGTCCAGGATGCGCTGGCGGCACAGCTCGAAGGTGAACGCCAGCCAGCCGTAGACGATCACCCGAAGGTCGCGCTCCACCTTGGAGTCGAGGTCCCCGGAGACGACGTCGGTGACCGCCGCCATGATCCGCTGCATCTGCCGCTCGTTGTCCACCTCGTCGATGCCCCGAAGCACCGGGTCGGTGCGGCCCATCCCGATGTTGGCCGCCCATGCGCCGTGCGGATGCTCCTCGTCGTAGCGCATGTAGGCCAGCACACCGGTGCGCAACCGGTCGAAGAGGCTCTGCCCCTCGGCCGGCGGGGTGTTGGTGGCCTCGAACAGCCGCTCGCTCTCCGCGCGCACGACGGCGGCGAAGAACGCCCGCTTGTCCGGGAAGTAGTGGTACATCAGCGCCCGCGACACACCGGCGCGTTCGGCGATCTCGTCGATACGCACCTCGTCGTAGGGCCGCTGGCCGAACACTTCGGCGCCCAGCGCGAGCAGCTCGCTGCGCCGGTCCTCGGGAGACAGGCGTCGGCGGGCGGGCGACTCGGACATGCGCTCATACTGACACATGTACAACAGCTGCTGACGATTCAGGAACGTATGGCCTCGATGGGCAGCGCATCAGCGCCACACCTGGTACCCGGTAGGACTATGGCCACGATTTTGGCGTACGGGTCACCGGCGCTGGGACATCTGCTGCCGGTGAGCGCGTTGCTGCGCGAACTGGCCGGCCGTGGCCACGACGTGCACCTGCGCACCCTGGCCGACGGCGTTCCCATCGCCGAACGGCTCGGCCTGCAGGCCGCCGCCGTCGACCCGCGCATCGAGGCCATCACCGGCCGGGACTGGACCGCGCGCAGCGTGTTCGGGGTGCTGAACATGACCATCGACGTGTTGTGCCGGCGCGCCGAGTTGGAGGTCGACGACCTGGCGCGGGCGATCGCCGAGGTGAAGCCCGACGCGCTGATCCTCGACGCCAACTGCTGGGGCGCGATGTCGGCCGCCGACGCGGGCGACCTGCCCGTGGGCGGTGTTCTCCCCGTTCACCCCGTTTCCTGCGCTCGCGCGGGGTGCCGCCCGTCGGCCCGGGCATGCGGCCGTGGCCGGGCCTGGTGGGCTCGGTGCGCGACCTGGTGCTGCGGGCGGTGGTCTGGCAGGTGATGGACCGCCCGATGCTGCCGCGGCTCAACGCGGTGCGCGCCCGGGTGGGCGCCCCGCCGGTGCGATCGGTCGACGAGTTCCTGCGCCGGGCGCCGATGATGCTCGTCGTCGGGGGAGAGCCGTTCGAATACCCGCACCCGGACTGGGGCCCGAACGTGCACCTGATCGGTGCGTGCGCGTCCGACACCGAGACCGCGGTGCCCGACTGGCTGGCGGCGATCGACGACCCGATCGTGCTCGTGACCACCTCCTCGATCCGGCAGGCCGATTCCCGGCTGGGCCAGGTGGCGCTGCAGGCGCTGGCCGGGCAGAGAGTGCATGTCGTGGCGACGTTCCCGGCGGGCGTCCCGCCGGACCTGGTTGTTCCGCCGAATGCGACTGTGCGCCAGTTTGTTCCGCACGGCCCGGTGCTCGACCGCGCGGTGTGTGCGGTGACCCACGGCGGGATGGGCGCGACGGTGCGGGCGCTGGACCGCGGGGTGCCGGTATGTGTGGTGCCGTTCGGCCGCGATCAGCCCGAGGTGGCGATGCGGGTGGAGCTGGCCCGCTGCGGGACCCGGCTGCCCGCCGCGAAGCTCACCCCGCAACGGTTGCGGGCCAAGGTGTTCGAGGCGATGACGATGACCGAGGGCGCCCACCGGGTGGCCGCCGGGTTCGCCGCCACCGGCGGCGTGGCCCGTGGTGCGGACCTCGTCGAGCAACGACTGCCTTGATCCCACTTACGCAGACCAGTACACAACGTCGATCTCGGCGGAAAGGGACTGTGATGCTCACCGATGAACTGCGCCAGCGTCGGCTCGACGTCATCGTCGAACACATGAGTACCGAGGTGACCAAGGAGTTCGACCGCACGCTGGCGACCTTCAACGGGCATCCGCGCTACGAGATCGTCCCGACCGGACAGGTCTTCGACGGCGACGAGGAGGTGATGGGCTATTACACGACGACCCGGACGGCCTTTCCCGACCAGCGCCACGAGAACGCCCGCTTCCACGCCACCGATGATGCCGTGATCGTCGAATTCGATCTGCTGGGAACCAATCTCGGCGAGTTCTACGGCCTGCCGCCGACCGGGAAGTCCTTCCGGGTACCGGTGATCGCGGTGTTCTCCTTCGAGGGTGACCGGATCACCAACGAGCGCATCTACTTCGACGCGGCCACCCTGGTCAATCAGATCGGCCGCGGCGAACTGCTCGAGCTGCTGGGCGCTCTAGCCGAAGTGAACGCCCTGCGCCAGCGGTAGTTCCGAGGAGTAGTTGACGGTGTTGGTGGCCCGCCGCATGTAGGCCTTCCACGAGTCCGACCCGGACTCGCGGCCGCCGCCGGTCTGCTTCTCGCCGCCGAACGCCCCGCCGATCTCCGCACCCGAGGTGCCGATGTTGACGTTGGCGATCCCGCAGTCCGAGCCGTCGGCGGCCAGGAAGCGCTCCGCCTCGCGGACGTCGGTGGTGAAGATGGCCGACGAAAGACCCTGCGGTACAGCGTTGTTCAGGGCGATCGCCTCGTCGAGCGTGTCGTAGGTCAGCACGTAGAGGATCGGCGCGAAGGTCTCGTGGTGCACGACGTCGGTCTGCGCCGGCATCCGCACCACCGCGGGCGCGACGTAGAAGGCGTTCTCACCGTCCTCGCCGCCGATGTGATGGCGCTCGCCGCCGATCACCTCGCCGCCGTCGGCGCGGGCCTGCTCCAGAGCGCCGACCATGTCCCGGTAGGCGGTCTCGTGGATCAGCGGCCCGACCAGCGTCCCGTCGGCCGCCGGGTCACCGATCGGCAGGGTGCGGTAGGCGGCCGCGATCCGCTCGACCAGCGCGTCGGCCACCGACGAGTGCACGATCAGCCGCCGCAACGTGGTGCAGCGCTGGCCTGCCGTGCCCGCCGCCGAGAAGACGATGCCGCGCACCGCCAGATCCAGATCGGCCGACGGGGTCACGATCGGCCGCGTTGTTGCCGCCGAGTTCGAGCAGCACCCGGCCGAACCGCTCGGCGACCCGCGGGCCGACCTGCCTGCCCATCCGCACCGACCCGGTGGCCGACACCAGCGCCACCCGCGGATCGTCGACCAGCAGTTCGCCGACCTCGCGGCCGCCCAGGACCAGCCGGCTCACCGCGGCCGGCGCGCCGACATCGGCACAGGCCCGCTCGATCAGCGCCTGGCAGGCGATCGCGGTCAGCGGGGTGAGCTCGGAGGGCTTCCACACCACGGTGTCGCCGCACACCAGCGCGATCGCGGAGTTCCACGCCCACACCGCGACCGGGAAGTTGAAGGCGGTGATGACGCCGACCACACCCAGCGGGTGCCAGGTCTCCATCAGCCGGTGCCCGGGCCGCTCGGAGGCGATGGTGCGGCCGTACAGCTGACGCGACAGCCCGACGGCGAAGTCGCAGATGTCGATCATCTCCTGCACCTCGCCGAGGGCCTCGGAGGTGATCTTGCCCGCCTCGATGGTCACCAGCGTGGCCAGATCGGCCTTGTGTGCGCGCAGCAGCTCACCCAGACGCGCCACCAGCTGGCCGCGCACCGGTGCCGGGGTGGTGCGCCATGACGAAAATGCTTGCGCTGCTTCGGAGATCGCGGCCTCGGCCTCGGCGGGGGTGGTCTCGGCGACGGTGAAGAGCACCTCGCCGGTCAACGGCGTGCTGGCCTGCTGGCCGTGCACGCCCGGCTCGGCGAGGTCGACGTGGGCGCCGATGGCGTCGAAGGCGCGTCGCACCTGTGCCTGCAGATCGGCGAGGGTGGGCAGCGCGGTGGCGGTCGTGGTGCTCATGCGGGGGGCTCCTGGGCGGTCGCGTCGTAGAGGGTGAAGGGGTCGTGAATGTGATGGCCGATGGCGCCGGCCATCCACTCCAGTGTGTAGCCGGATTCGTCTGCCCCGGCGGCAGCTTCGGTGTCGGCGTCGAGATTGGACCGGAAGATACCCGCCGCCGAGGCGGGCAGGAAGTCCTCGTAGACCACCGGCGCCGTCGGGTCGCCCTGGTGGTAGTAGGCCAGGCCCTGCGAGGCCATCTCGTCGTCGGTGCTCGGGAAGTACTCGCCCCAGACCGCGGCCGGGTCGGCGGTGGCCATCGCGGCATCGAAGCGTTCGCAGGCCCTTGCGGGTCAGCGCCACGCCGCGCGCCTCGACCTCACCGAAGCGCACCCGCAGCGTGCCGTCGTTGACCGTGCCGTCGGCCTCGCGGAACCGGCGCGGCTCGGCCAGCGCGCGAAACGACGTCTGGCGCAACAGCACATCGGGGCCGTCCCAGCGGGGCGGTCCCTGGATGGCGCCGATCATCGCGATCCCGCGCTCGGTCATGCGCCGGTAGAGGTCGTCGATGTCGAGGACTCGCGGGGTCAGGTGGTTGATGTGGGTGGTGCTCACGCCGGCGATGTCGGCGGCCACCGCGGACACGGCGGTCAGCTCGGTGTACCAGGCGCGGTCCACCGGTTCGGCCGACAGGGCGAACGACGCGACCGCGCGGGCGACGAAGTCGTCGGCGGTGTGCGCGGCGCAGCCGCCGTCGGCCGCGATCCGGCGGGCGTCGGCGATCAGTGCGGGAGCGAACAACTGACGCGCACCGAGGAAGTGCTCGACGCGGCCACGCAGGTCGGCTGTCGAAGAAGCGGGTGTCGCGGGTGGCCAGCATCGAGGTGAACACCCGAAACGGGTTGTGCGCCAGCTCATCGGAGTCGATCGGCCGAAAGACCGTCGACACCACCGGAACCGGTGACGCGGCGTCGCGCAGGTCGTAGAAGCCGACCGGGTACATGCCGAACGCGGCGAACAGGTCTGCGACGTCGGCCAATTCGGCCGGCGTGCCGACGCGGATGGCGCCGTGCCGCTCGGCGGTGACCCGGTCCAGGGACCCGAGCCGCTCGGCTTCGGGATGGGCGGCGACGTAGTCGCGGTTGACGGCCTCGCTGACCTCCACCAGCGTGGTGTAGGCGGGCACCTCGGCGCCGTACATCGCCGACAGGGCCGCGGCGAAGCGGGCGCGCAGCTGCCAGGTCGGGATCTCGGGTGTGCTCATTCGAGGGCTCCCGTCGGATAGTGTGCGGCCATGGCGGAGAGCGGGGAGGCGGCCCACGGCCTCGACGAGATCGACCGCACCCTGGTGCGCGAGCTCGTCGCCGACGGCCGAGCCACGCTGGCGCACCTGGCCACCACCACGGGCCTGTCGGTGTCGGCGGTGCAGTCGAGGGTGCGGCGCCTGGAGGCCCGCAACGTGGTGACCGGGTACAGCGCGCGGGTCGACCCCGAGGCGTTCGGGCACATGCTGTCGGCGTTCGTCGCGATCACCCCTTTGGATCCGTCTCAACCTGATGATGCGCCTACTCGCCTGGAACACATCGCCGAAATCGAGGCGTGCTACTCGGTGGCCGGCGAGGAGAGCTACATCCTGTTCGTGCGCGTCGAGTCGCCGCGGGACTTGGAAACGCTGCTGCAGCAGATCCGTACCGCCGCGAATGTGCGCACTCGAAGCACGATCATTTTAAACACATTTTACAGCGATCGCGTGTATCTGCCGGAATAGTTACGGTCTGGCTGGCCGTTTAGCGCCATATTTTCTAGCTGCGAGGCCGTTTGGCGGGCGCCTTCTTCGCCGGCGGCTTTCTTCGCGGGAGCCTTCTTGACGGCCTTCTTCGCCGGGGCTTTCTTGGCCGGTGCCTTCTTCGCCGGAGCCTTCTTGGCCGGGGCAGGCGCGACGGCCGCGACGGGCGTGAGCGGGCGCGAGGCGAGCGTTGCTCCTCGCGCTGCTCCAGCTCCGAGAAGTGGCGGGCGACCAGCGCCGAGCCCAACCCCATCGCCAGCGCCACCGGCCAGTCGATCAACTCCAGCACCGCCAGCCCGCCCAGGACGCCGTAGAACGCCAGCTGATCGGGCGGGGGAACGCGCACCGTCCCGACCAGCGGCAACCGCACCGAGAACCTGCGGGCCTCCGCGACGCGCTTGGAGGCGTCGCGCTGAGCCGACATCAGCGACCTAGTCATTGCGAACATGTTCGTGTCCTATTCACTTTCGGGACCCATTGCGGTCATGGGCCTTGGCTTGCCTGGAGTCATGACCGAAGCTCTGCGCCTCAGCGGACCCGACGCCCTCGTCATGGTCGGCGTCCGGCTGCTGACGCCCCCGGTTCGGGAGATCTACGCCCTGCTGGTCCAGGCCGGCATCGTCGTCGTCGACGATTGACCCGTAGACCTTCGAACCGATCCGCTCCAGCACCGCCGGAGCCAGCGCCGACATCGACGCGGCGACCGCGGTGGCGAGGAAGGCCTGACCCCAGCCCAGCGGATCCACCGGGGTGCATCCGAAGATCTGACTGACCCCCGGCGTGCTGATCACCGCGGCCAGCACCAGGAACGAGCCCGCCGCCGTCGAAACCACAAGCGGCCCATGGGAATCGGCCAGAGTCTGGGCCAGCTGGGTGGACACCAGGCCGATCAGCGCGATCGTCGCCGCCCGCCGCTGCGTGCCGGTCATCCGGCCCATCAGCCAGGCCAGGGTCGCCCCGGTGGTGGTGGCCGTGCCGCGGATCGCGATCGCCCGCCACATCGCCGACTCGTCGCGGTCCAGCGCGGCGGTGCCGTCCTGGCTGCTGACCGCCAGCGCGGCGGCGGGCAGCGCATCGGTGAGCATGTTGACCAACAGCATCTGGCGGGCGTTGAGCACCGAACGCCCCGTCAGCAGGCTGGTGATCAGCGCGAACGCCACCTCGCCGGCATTGCCGCCCAGCAGCATCGACACCGCCGACTGCACCCGCCGCCACAGCTGCTCGCCCTCGTCGAGGGCGTCGAGCAGGGCCTCGATCCGGCCGTCGAGCAGCATCACGTCGGCGGCGGTGCGGGCCGGGTCGCTGCCCGGGGCGGCCACGCCGATGCCGACGCTGGCGGCCCGGATCGCCGCCGCGTCGTTGGCGCCGTCGCCCACCATCGCCGTCACCTGGCCGATGCGCTCCAGCGTCTGCACCACGTCGATCTTGTGCTCGGGTGACATCCGGGCGAACACCAGCCGCTCGGCGACGGCCTCCTCGCGCTCGTCGATCGACATCGACTCCCACTCGCTGCCGGTGATCACCTGGTCCTCGCTGACCGTCGAGACCGAGGTCGTTGGCGATGACGGCGGCGGTCACCGGATGGTCGCCGGTGATCAGGCGAACCCCGATACCGCGGGCGCCGAGCTCGGCCAGCAGCGGGGCCGCGCTGGCGCGCGGTGTGTCGGCCAGGCCCAGCAGTCCGATCGGCGTGAGGCCGCTGCCGCACAAGCGCTCCATCGCGAGCGGGTCGGCGGCGGCCTCGGCCGCCTGGCTCGCGGTCAGCCGCCGCTCGGCGACCGCCAGCACGCGCAGCCCCTTGGTGGCCAGCTTGGCGACCATCGGCGTCAGCCGCCCGCTGTCCCCGTCCAGCGCCGCCGAGAGAACCTCGGGCGCGCCCTTGATCATCAGCCGGTTGCCCACCAGCGCGGCGGCGAACGGCCGTCCGGACTGGAACGGCAGGTACGCGTCGCGCTCGGGGCATCGATCTCGCCGGCGGCGCGGCGGACCGCGTCGTCGGTGGCGTGGTCGGCGCGGCCGTTGCGGGCGAACACGGTGCTCAGGGCCGCGTTCGACGACGTCGTCGCGGCGGCGGCCCCGGACCGGTTGCACCTGCTTGACCTGCAGCCGGTTCTCGGACAGTGTGCCGGTCTTGTCGAAGCACACCACGTCGAGCCGGGCCAGCGCCTCCACCGAGTTGGCGTTGCGGATCAGCACGTGCTCGCTGGACAGCCGCCGCGCCGCCGCCAGCTGAGCCAGCGTGGCGACCAGCGGCAGGCCCTCGGGTACCGCCGCGACCGTCAGGGCGACCGCGCTGCCGACCGCCTCGCGCAGCGGCGTGCCGCGCAGCGTGGACAGGATGCCCACCGCCGCACCGCCGGCCAGGCTCCACGGCAGCGCGCGGCTGGTGATGCGGGCCAGCTGCCGTTGCAGGCCGATCTGGCGGCTCTTGGCCGGGGCCATCGCCATCGCGCGGTGTATCTCGGTGCTGCGCCCGACCGTCGTCACCACCGCCAGCGCGGTGCCGGCCACCATCGTGGTGCCGGCGTAGACCATGCAGGACCGCTCGGCCAGCGGCGCGCCCGGCGTCGGGTCGGTGTTCTTGGGCACCGGCAGCGACTCGCCGGTCAGCGTGGACTCGTCGACCTCGACGTTGGCGGCCTCGATCGAGCCGCGCGTCGGCGGGCACCACCTCGC
The DNA here is from genome assembly GCA_963765445.1 of uncultured Actinomycetota bacterium. Lineage (GTDB taxonomy): Bacteria > Actinomycetota > Actinomycetes > Mycobacteriales > Mycobacteriaceae > Mycobacterium. Next base: position 18,732 of record CAVXWQ010000061.1, on the reverse strand, counting down.
CGGCGTGGATCTCGATGAGATCGCCCGGCCGCAGCTCACCCGGCGACGACGTCCTCGGTGTCCTCGCCCGGGCCGACGCGGCGGCGCGCCAGCGGATCCTGCACCGCGAGCAGACGGCGCAACACCCGCTCGGCGTGCAGCTGCTGCTCGGAGGACAGCGCGGCGTTGGCCAGCAGCACGCCGCCGACCAGCGCGGCGTCCAGCGGGGAGCCGAGCAGCGCGCTGGCCACCGCGCCGGTGGCCAGGATCGGAGTGATCGGGTCGGCCAGGTTGGTGCGCATCTCGCCGAGGAACTCACCGGCCAGCGACCAGGTGGCCGACGCGGCCCGCCCGGCCAGGCGCGCCGGCGCCAGCAGGGGATTCGGCGGGGCGGCCGGCTGGTGCGGCGCCGACGGCGGGCGGGGCAGCAGCCGCTGCACCTCGCTGACCGGCAGGGCGTACCACTCGTGGCCGGGCTCGGGGGCGGGCAGCGTTTCGCCGAAAACCTTGCTGCCGGCGTTGAATCCGGCCCACAGGCCGCCGAGCACGCCGGCGTTGACCGACTCCGGTCCGTAGCCCGGCACGCCGGGGATGAGCATCAGCGCGCCGATGGCCGAGCTGGACATCGACAGCCGCACGCCGCGGGTGCTGGCGGCGCGGGCCGCGGGCATCGCACGCAGGATCCGCCACACCGCGGGAAGGTCGGGGACGAACACGTCGGCGCCCCAGGGCGGCAGCCCGTCGCGGGTGATGCCGATGGTGATCCCGGCCCCGTGCGCGGCGGCCATCTGGGAGGTGGTCACCAGCGCCACCGTCGCGCCGTCGGCGCCCAGCTGTGCGACGACGTCGGCCAGGGTGTCGTCCAGCGAGCCGGTCATCGGGAAGAGCGTGTCGAAACCCTGTGCGAGCGAACGCAATCCGTCGTCATCGACCGAGACCACCCGCACCCCCGCCCGGCGGGCCTCGGTGACCACCGCGGTGGCGAACGGGTCGCGCACCGGGCTCACCAGAGCCTCGCCGGTGCGCCCGGCGCCGCGGATCGACGACAGCTTGTGCCAGCCCGGGCCCAGCTTGCCGTCGTCGAGCGCGAACTGGGCGGCCTCCCAGGCCGTGGTGCGATGCGAGTTGGTCACCCCGCGCACCCGGGTGATGGTCAACTGGTCGGTGTAGAGGGCGCGCGGGTCGATGACGATGACGTCGACGCGGTCCAGCGCGCGCAGCACCCGGGGCCGCACCACCAGGGCGTCGTGGTGGCTGGTGAGCCCCCGAGTCATCGCACAGCCGAACGCTTCTCGCGTCGCCCGCGTCGGCTTGGGCGCGGTCACCAGCGCGGCGGCGCCGGCCACCGTCGGATTGCGCGACAGCGCACCGATCAGCGCCGCGGCGGTCGAGCCCGATCCAGCCGAAGCGGTCGGCGAACTCCTCACCGGGCCCGGCGGTGAAGATCGCCGTGCCGGGCGCGGGTGCGCCGCCCTCGGGGCAGTTCTCGGCGAGCACCTCCTCGTGGCGGCCCCAGGCCAGCCGGGCGTTCCACGCCTCGACGGTGAGCATGCTCCGCGCCACCGCCTCGGCGGCCGCCGCCGTCGGCGACACCGTGAGCGCCGCGGCCAGCGAGTTGGCCACCGAGAACAACAGGTCGGTGCCCTCCGGTCCGAGCCGGCGGACCAGTTGGTGACGCACGGTGGGAATGTGGTCGGCCACCGTCGGGACCACCGAGACCAGGTCGGGAAGTCCGGGCAGCCGCATCGCGGTGCCGACGAGCGAGACCCCGAGTCCGACGGTCGCCGCGGCCGCGCCGGCCGCTCGGGCCACCAGCGCGGAGTCGTCGCCGGGCAGGGTCAGCGGGTGCTGGCGGACCGCGGGCTCGGTTCGGGCCCGGCGCTCGGCGTCGGCGACGACCGCCGTCAGATTCTCCGCCGGCCCCTCGGGCGCCACCGTCACCACCAGGCGGGCGACCGAACGGTTGAGCGCCGCGTCGGTGACTCCGGGCACGGCCCGCACCGCGGCCAGCACCTCCTCGGCGATGGCGTCGGCGTCGGGTCCGGACAGCCCGCGCACCTCGATCCAGCGGCGTGCGCCGCGCCGGCTGGTGCGCCGGTGCGGGGGACCGCCGACCGCCTCGACCGCCATCCCCGCTGCGGCACGGCCCGCCGTGCGGGCGCCGGGGATCGCGCCGAGGGCACGCTCGCCGACCCGGACCGCCGTGCTGCCGCCGAGCAACGCGGCGCCGCCGGCCAGCCCGGCGGCGGTCGCGGTGAGCCGTATCGGCGCGGTGAGCAACCCCCCGACACCAGGCAGGCCAAGCCTGAATGACATGTCAAAGACGGTACCCGGGCAAGGTGACCTCTACCCGACGAGCGCCGAACGGCCGCTGAGAAGGAAAAATTGCTCTCTAGATGGTAGAAAATCGTAAAAATTACGATAGGATCGCCTAATGACGGAACTCTTGTCGCGCGAAGACGTGGTATCACCCGCTTCCCATGCCCCCGCCGTCGAACCTGGGAATGTCCACACAGTGTTGGCCCGCAGCATCCTGGCCGACGGACTGGACCTGGTGCTCGACCTCGACCGCTCGACCGGAGCCCACCTGGTCGACGCCCGCGACGGCAAGCAGCTACCTCGACATGTTCACGTTCTTCGCGTCCTCGGCGCTGGGCATGAACCACCCGGCGCTGGCCGACGACCATCGCTTCCGCGCCGAGCTGGCGCAGGCCGCGGTGAACAAGCCGTCCAACTCCGACGTCTACACCGTGCCGATGGCCCGGTTCGTCGAGACCTTCGCCCGGGTGCTCGGCGACCCCGCCCTGCCGCACCTGTTCTTCGTCGACGGCGGCGCGCTGGCGGTGGAGAACGCGCTCAAGGTCGCATTCGACTGGAAGAGCCGGCACAACGAGGCGCGCGGTATCGACCCGGCGCTGGGCACCCGGGTGCTGCACCTGCGCGGCGCCTTCCACGGCCGCAGCGGCTACACGCTGTCGCTGACGAACACCGACCCCAACAAGGTGGCCCGCTTCCCGAAGTTCGACTGGCCCCGCATCGACGCGCCCTACATCCGGCCGGGTGCCGATATGGACGCGATCGAGGCCGAGTCGCTGCGGCAGGCCCGCGCGGCGTTCGAAGCCCACCCGCACGACGTCGCCTGCTTCATCGCCGAACCCATCCAGGGTGAGGGCGGCGACCGGCACTTCCGCCCGCAGTTCTTCGCCGCGATGCGCGAGCTGTGCGACGAGTTCGACGCGCTGCTGATCGCCGACGAGGTGCAGACCGGCTGCGGGATCACCGGCACCCCGTGGGCCTACCAGCAGCTCGGGTTCACCCCGGACGTCGTCGCGTTCGGCAAGAAGACCCAGGTGTGCGGCATCATGGCCGGCCGCCGCGTCGACGAGGTGACCGACAACGTGTTCACCGTCAGCTCGCGGATCAATTCGACCTGGGGCGGCAACCTGGTCGACATGGTCCGTTCGCGCCGGATCCTGGAGGTCGTCGAGGCCGATCAGCTGTTCGCCCACGCCGCACGGCTGGGTGCCCACCTGCGAAGCGCGCTGGACGAGCTGGCCCAGGAGTTCCCGGACGTGGTGCACGACGTGCGGGGCCGCGGCCTGATGTGCGCCTTCAGCCTGCCGACCACCGCTCAGCGCGACGCTCTGCTGACCGCGCTCTGGGAGCGCGGCGTGATCATGCTCGGCAGCGGCCCGGACAGTGTCCGGTTCCGGCCCGCGCTGACCGTGACGCAGCGGCGAGCTCGACCGTGCGGTGGCCGCGGTGCGAGAGGTATTGCTCGCCGCGGTCTAGCATTCGGGGCATGCGGCTGCGGGTGGCGCTTGTGGGTCTTTCGGCGGTGCTGCTCGCCGGATGCGCGCAGACCGTCGCGGGCAGCGCGGTGTCCAACCCGGCCCAGGCGATCACCCCGCTGCGCTCCGACGACGCCGACCAGGTACTCATCAGCGCGTCGCAGCTGCGCGACATCGTCGGGGTGAAACTGCAGACCGACGCCGACCAGGGGCGGCCGATTCCCGGTACGTCGGCGGTGCCCGCGTGTTCGGCCCTCGACGCCGCCGGGATGCAGGCGTTCCTCGGCGACAAGTGGTCGGGCCTGCACGTGCTGCTGTTCACCGACGGTGACAAGCACGACCACGTGGTGGCCGAGGCCGTCGCCGTCTATCCCGACGCCCGTTCGGCGGCAACGCAATTCACCGCCGGAACCAAGAATGCCAAGGCCTGTGACGGCCAGCGGGCGCTGAGCACCGGCGGCGACGCCGCGTGGAAGTTCACCGTTCCCGAGATCAACGCCGACACCGTGCGGTGGAGCAAACAACAGATCGGCATCCCGTTCGACTGGACCTGCTTCGGCGAGGCGCGCCTGCGCAACAACGCCGATCGTCCAGGCCATGGCCTGCCAGGGCGACGACGGCGGCCAGATCACCGTCACGACGATGACCGACCGGATGTCGGCGAGCGTGTGGGAGCTCTCGGGTCGCTGAGTGCAACCCCAAGGTGGCATTAACTGACCGGGTGTGCAACTCCGCAAGTTGCATATCCGCCAACTGCCGGGAGAAATCATGACGACACTGGACATCACTCGCACCATCGACATCAACGCACCCGTCATGAAGGTGTGGGAAGCGTTGACCCAGCCCCACCTGATCACTGAATGGTTCGGCGACACAGCTGAATTCGTCGCCAAAGACGGTCACTCCGGCGCACTGGGCACCGAACTCGAGCGTCTCGGCCGCATCTGGATCGCAGGCTGGCCGCGATCAAGCGCATCGCAGAGCGGTCCAGTAAAAGGTAATAGTCTTCGGCGTATGTCCGAGGAGGCGACGGACCTAACCGATGACGCGGGCGTCGAGCACGCCCTGGCCGGGGAACTCCTCAGCGGGTCGGCTGGTTCCGGTTCCACTTCGCCGACCAGCGCTGGGAGTGGTCCCCGCAGGTCCAACGGATGCACGGCTACGAGCCGGGAACCGTGCAACCGACCACCGAACTGGTGCTATCCCACAAACACCCCGACGACTACGGTCAGGTCGCCGCCACGCTCGAAGAGATCCGGCGGACGTCGGGGGCGTTCAGCACCCGCCACCGCATCGTCGACACCCGCGGCGACGTCCACTACGTCGTCGTCGTGGGTGACCAGCTGATCGACGACGGCGCCGTCATCGGCACCCACGGCTTCTACGTCGACGTCACGCCGACGGTGAGCCAGGAGAAGCAGGAGCTGCTCAACGAGGCGGTCGCCGAGATCGCCGAATCCCGCTCTGCGATCGAACAAGTCAAGGGCATGCTGATGGTGGTCTACCGGATCAGTGCCGATTCCGCCTTCGAACTCCTGCGGTGGCGATCCCAGGAAACCAACGTCAAACTTCGGGTCCTGGCCGAGCAGATCGCCGCCGACTTCCTCGCCCTCGAGTACGACGAAGCCCTGCCCGCGCGCGGCGCCTACGACCATCTGCTGCTCACCGCGCACACCCGCGTCCCGACCTGAGCATGTCAAAGGCCCAGCTGAAGCTGGGCCCCTTGACGTGAACGGTGACCTTACTGGTTGGCTTCCTGCCGCTGCTCGGCCGCCTTCGCGCCGGCGCGGGCAGCTTCGGCTTCGGCTTCCTTGCGCGCGGCGTCGCGCTGCGCTTCGGCCTTGTCCTGCTGAGCCTTGCCCTCGTTCACCAGGTCGTTGCGGCCCGCGACGGTGCCGATGACTTCCTTGGCCTTGCCCTTGGCGTCCTCGACGACGCCCTTGATGGCTTCTTCCGGACCGCTGTTCTTGCTGTTGTCGGACATGGTTCCCTTCGGATCAGTAACTGCGGATCAATGCGATCAGCTTTTCCTTGCTCAGGCCGGAATAGCCCGAGATACCGAGTTGCTTCGCCCTCTTCTTGAGCTCCGCGACGGTCCAGCCCTCGTAGGCGCAAGACCGGCTTGGGCGAAAGAACCGGATGTCGTCTTCACCGGTCTTCGCCATCGTGGCGATATTCGACATCTGCCACCCCCTTTGCTGAGGCTCTCCTGTACCTCGCAGGGGGCTGTACCCGTATCGGCCCGCAGGCCAAACATTCACCTGACTAGCGGATCTCGTCCTCGTCCGGATCCTCGACCACCAGGCGTTGCTCCTGCCAGTCGGTGTGACGAGTTACAGACGCGATGACGCGGCGGCCCGTCGCAGCAAAGTGACCCTGGTAACAATATGGCCTCACCAGGTTTGACGGGTGCGGTGGGCGGGGTATGAAAGGCCCACCATGACGATGACTTCCTGGGTATCGCTGTGCTCGATGACGGCGTCCTCTCTGGCGTCGAGTACCCGGCCAACCCGCTCGGCACACGATCATGGATAGCCCGACTCTGGACTGGAGTAGTGTCGGGGCGACCTTGCCAGGAGGCCACATGACGGATGGCGAACGCCGAGGCGACAGCCACCAGCGCAGTGCTGGGGCGGTTGAGTTCAGAGTTGCTGCGCGACTGGAGAACCTGGCGGTTCTGCGCACCGTGGTGGGCGCGGTCGGGACGTTCGAGGACCTCGATTTCGATGCCGTCGCAGACTTGCGCCTGGCGGTCGACGAGGCATGTACCCGGCTGATCCGCTCGGCTGCGCCGGACGCCACCCTTGTCGTGGTTGTCGACCCGGGCGATGACGTCGTCGTGGTCGAAGCCTCCACCCAGTGCGACACCTACGACGTGGTCACCCCCGGCAGCTTCAGCTGGCACGTGCTGAGCTCACTGACCGACGACGTGCAGACGTTCCACAACGGTCACGAGCCCAACAGCGACGGGCAGGTCTTCGGCATCACCTTGACCACGAGGCGGGCAGGCTCCGCGAGGTGAGTCCCCGAGCGGCCAACAGTTCGTCCCCGCGGACGAACTCGGAGTACGCCGACGTCCCGGACATGTTCCGGGAGTTGGCGAAGCTGGACCCTGACTCCGCGGAGTTCCAGCGTCATCGAGACCGGATCGTCGAGCGGTGTCTGCCGCTGGCCGACCACATCGCCCGCCGCTTCGACGGCCGCGGCGAGCCCCGCGACGACCTCGTCCAGGTGGCGCGCGTCGGTCTGGTCAACGCCGTCATCCGGTTCGACGTCGAGACCGGTTCGGACTTCGTGTCCTTCGCGGTGCCCACGATCATGGGTGAGGTTCGCCGGCACTTCCGTGACAACAGCTGGTCGGTGAAGGTGCCGCGCCGGCTCAAGGAGCTTCATCTGCGGCTCGGCGCGGCCACCTCGGAGTTGTCCCAGCGGCTGGGCCGCGCGCCGACCGCCAGCGAACTGGCCGAGGAACTCGGGATGGACCGCGAAGAGGTGGTCGAAGGCCTGATCGCCGGCAGCTCGTACAACACCCTGTCGATCGACAGCGGTGGCAGCGGCAGCGACGAGGACGCGCCGGCGATCGTCGACACCCTGGGTGACGTCGACACCAGCCTGGATCAGATCGAGAACCGGGAAGCGCTGCGGCCTCTGCTCGCAGCGCTCCCCGAGCGGGAGCGCACTGTGCTACTCCTGCGGTTCTTCGAATCGTTGACGCAGACCCAGATCGCCGAACGGGTCGGGATCTCCCAGATGCACGTCTCGCGACTGCTGGCTAAGTCGCTAACTCGGCTCCGCGACCAGCTGCAGTAGCCGGCGGGGTTCGCCGTCGAGCAGCGTGACCGCTTCGGGCACCGAGTCGGCGACCGGCAGCACGTTGTCCCGATCGCAGACCCGCAGCAGCCGCGCCACCGCGTCACCGGTCACCAGTGCCCACCGAGATCCGGTGTGCGCGCAGCGAACGTTGATGGTGTGCAGCGCGGAAAAGCCTGCGGTGCCGAAGAACTCCAGTGAACTCAGGTCCAGGATCAGCCGGACGCCGTCGTCGGCGCACTGCTCTACGTGATCGGCGAACTGGGTCGCGTTGGATGCGTCGAGTTCGCCCTGGACGGTGATGATGCCGACGTTCTCGTCGGGCCATTGGGTGGTGAAACGTGCGGTGTGGCAGTCAAACGACCGCAAGGTAGCCGAACGCTCGGTTGATCTGTTCCTATAACAGACATGGTGACTCCATCAGTCGAAGGATTCGTACTGTGGATCACGTCAAGGTGGGTAAGCCCGTTAAGTGCAGGGAGTCCGTGACCCCAACACGTCAATGACGTTGTTTCCGGGCGGCTGTGAACTCAACCTGGCTCAACCCTACTCCGCGGGGGCAAATGAAGACAGCCGTAGCGGCGAAATCTAATTTTTGGCGGGACCGCAATTTATTGACGATGCGGTAAGCGGGCTGCTGAGCGAATGATGTTGTCGGCGTCGCCGTTTCGCATTTTGGCCTACCCGCGGGCCGGGACTGTCACACTGTTTGCATGTCGAATCGCGCTGCGGGCTGCCGGCCTGTTGCTGGCGGCCGGCGCGGGTGTCCGCTACGGCATGCCCAAAGTGCTTGCCGAACAAGGGGAGTGGTTACGATCCGCGGTCGCGGCGCTGGCCGGCGGCGGCTGTGACGACGTGGTCGTGGTGCTGGGCGCCGCCGTGGTCGACGTTCCGGCGCCGGCGCGCCCGGTGGTCGCCGAGGACTGGCAGCAGGGGATGGGCGCCTCGCTGGCGGCGGGCCTGGCCGCGGCCGGCGATGCCGACTACGCGGTGGTGCTCACCGTCGACACCCCCGACGTCGGCGCCGACGTGGTGGACCGGGTGCTCACCGCCGCCCGGGCTGCGCCGTCCGGGATCGCCCGTGCCGTCTACGGCGGGCGGCCCGGCCACCCGGTGGTCATCGCGGGCCGGCACTGGCCGGCGCTGGTGGCAGACGCTGCACGGCGACGAGGGCGCGCGCCGCTTCCTGGCCGCACGCTCCGATGTGGTGACGGTCGACTGCGCGGATCTGGCGACCGGACTGGACATCGACTCGCCTTAGCGGGTGCCTAGCCGATGCCGAAGGCCGCCGCGAAGCGGCGCACCGCCTCGGCGGCCACCGCCGCGGCGTCGTCGTGGCCGGGGCGCGCCCGCGTCGACAGCGCCGCGGTTCGCGGGTCGAGACTGACCTCGGCCAGCAGTTCACCGGTGGTCGGCTCGCACACCGCCCAGGAATAGCCGGTGTCGTGGCGCCCAGCGGGCCAGACTGTCCTCGACGTAGGCCGGGTTGCTCTCGCCCAGTTCGGCCAGCGCGGGCCGGTCGTCGATGCGGTCGTCGGCGCGCAGAGCGCGCAGGTACCAGGCGCCGGCATTGATTTCGACGGGCTCCACGCGGTCAGCTTGCCATCGATGAGTCTCGGCGCTCCGGCTGGTCGTACCTGACAAGGCAATCACAAGGAGGAGCCATGACGTTCGACCATCTCCTGGCCGTGGTGGCTGTCCGCGACCTTCAGGCCAGCCGCGAGTGGTACAGCGCTGCTGCTGGGCAGGCAGCCCGACAACGACCCCATGCCGACGCTGACCGAGTGGCAGGTGGTGCCGCAGGGTTGGCTGCAGGTGTTCGAGGACCCGGAACGCGCCGGCTCGAGCCTGTTCAACCTCGCAGTCGACGACCTCGACGCGCACATCACCGCCGTGCGGGACCGAGGCCTGCAACCCGGAGACGTGGTCGATGCCGCCAAGGGCGTGCGGTTGTCGACGCTCACGGATCCAGACGGCAACATGATCCGGCTGATCGGCGGGTTCCGCAGTCCAGTACTGACGTCGCTCGGCGAGGCCGTTATCCGTCCTCGTTGACCAGGGCGTGCAGCATCGGCCCGTAGCTCGGATGGGCCAGCGCGAAAGCGAACTGGGCGTAGAGATAGTCGGCGGGGTTGCCGGTGTCATACCAACGGCCATGGATGACCTGGCCATAGACCGCGCGGTTCCGGGCGTAGGCGTTGATCGCGTCGGTGAGGTAGATCTCGCCAACCCGGTTCTCATACCAGCGCTTGGTCTGCTCACGCAGTTCGTCGATGACTCCCGGCGTCACCACGTACCCGCCGATCGCGGCGTACGCGGACGGCGCATCCTCCGGCTTGGGCTTTTCCACCAGTCCGGTGATCCGCAGCAGCCCCTCGTCGAGGTCTTCCTTGACGATCGGCACGCCGTAGCGGCTCGACTGTTCCGCGGGGACCGGCATCAGTGCCAGCACCGGGCAGGACGTCTGCTCGTAGGCGGTGATGAGCTGTTGGGCGCGAGGCACGTCGGCGACGAAGACGTCGTCGGGCCAGAGCACCAGCACCGGCTCGTCGCCGAAGGAACGCGCCGCGTTGAGCACCGGCGTGCCGTTGCCGTAGGGACCGTGTTGGTCAAGGTAGGTGATGTGGCCCCGGTGGGACAGTTCGCCGACCTCTTCGACGAGGTCGGCGTAGGCCTCCTTGCCGTCGCTGCGCAGTTGCTGCACGAGGGCCGGGTTGGGGCGGAAGTGCTCCTGGATCAACGACTTTCCGCCCGACACCACGATGGTGATGTCCGTGATCCCGGAGTTGACCAGTTCTCGAACGGTGTGTTCGATGACCGGTTTGTCACCGACCGGCAGCATCTCCTTGGGGATCGCCTTGGTCAGCGGCAGCAGGCGTGATCCGATGCCCGCGGCGGGGATGACGGCCTTGCGGATCGAGCGGTTCAAAGTTGGCTCCGTTCTCACTTCTCAGCGGCCAGGGCCGTACAGCAGCATGCCCGCCACCGGCAGTGCCAGCCACGCCAGCCAGCCGTGTGGAACCAGCATCGTGAACGCCAGCGCGATCAGGGGGACGAACGCCATCACGTAGGCGCGCCAGTCGCGGGTGCGCTCGATGGCCGAGCCGGAGAGGTCCGGCTTGGCCGGCAGATCGGCAAAGACCGGCTCGAGGTCGGCTCGGGTCACCGCGGCGGCGATCGTCGCGCTGCGTTCGGAGAACTCGTCGGGCGTCAGCCGGCCCTCGGAGAACTGCTTGCTCAGTAGGTCCATGGCTTGCTCACGCTCGGCGGTGCCGATCCGCACCCGTTCGTTGTCCTCGCCCACGGGGTACATCATGCTCGATATCGGCAAGGAGGGGTCCTGATGAGAATCACCGTGTTCGGAGCGAGCGGGCAAATCGGCAGCCAGGTGTGCGCGCTGCTGCGGGCCGAGGGCCATGACGTCGTCGAAGCCTCGCGCAACACCGGCGTCGACGTGCTGACCGGCGAAGGGTGTGGCCGAGGCGCTGCAGGACGCCCACGCGCTCGTCGACGTCCTCAACTCGCCGTCGTTCGACGACGAGCCGGTGCTGCAGTTCTTCAGCACCGCCACCCGCAACATCGTCGGTGCGGCGCGGGCGGCCGGCGTCGCGCACTACGTGGCGCTGTCGATCGTCGGCGACGTCCGGTTGCCCGACAGCGGGTACATGCGGGCGAAGGTGGCGCAGGAGACGCTGATCGAGGCCTCCGGCCTGCCCTACACCATCGTGCGGGCCACCCAGTTCATCGAGTTCGCCGACGCCATCGTCGCCACCATGACCGACGGCGACGTGGTGCGGGTGCCGCAGGCGCGCATCCAGCCGATCGCCGCCGCCGAGGTCGCCGCGCACGTCGCCCGCGCGGCCGTCGGATCACCCGCCGGTGTCGTCGAGATCGGCGGACCGGAGAAGATCAGCTTTGCCGACCTGGCCCGCATCGTGGTGGCCCGCAGCGGCGAACAGCGCACCGTCGTCGTCGATCCGGACGCCACCTACTTCGGCGCGCGCGTCGACGACGACAGCCTGGTCACCGGCGAGGGCGCCGTGCTCGCAGCGACCCGGTCACCTGACCGCGCTCGTCAGCGGCCGCGCAGCAGGGGATGCCGCGCTCCGTTTCATCGCCTGATTGCGCTCGGCAGTGCCGATGCACACCCGTTCTACGTCATCGCTCACGGGTCCATCATTTTTGATCGAGTGCTGACCAGTGGCCGCTCGGGGGCGCTATCTTGCCAGTACCGATGCCGTTATCTTGGGGCGCCAGTCCGCGGTGAGAAGCGCACCGAAATGGTATTCGGGATTGCCGGCCATGGAGCCCTCGTCGCGGATCGTAAAGATGAATGCAGGTCCGCTATACCCGGTCGCCGCTGCGGCCGCCAACACGTCGGTGATCTGCTTGGCCTGCTCTTGCTGGGACACTCCGCCGGGGCCGTCGAAGGTCGGAGCACCCATCTCCGTCATCCAGATACGTTTTCCACCGTCACCATGGGCGGCCATGACAGCGTGCACTCGCGGGACGTCCGCCCAGCCGTGGTACGGGTCGGAATCTATGCCGGTCGGTGACACGTAAGGGTGCATTCCCACTGCGTCGAAGTATCCCTGCGCGCCGGCCGCGTACATGCCTTCGACGAAGGAGGGGGGCGGTGTTTGTCCGGCTCGGCTCAGCCCTGCCGAGATGACGACGCTGTTCGGCTGCACCTTCTTGATGGCCACGTATGCTGCTTTCAGCAGCGAGGTGTAGCGCGCGGCGGCATCGCCCTGCTGTGCGAAGTACTCCGACTCATTCGGCTCGTTCCAGATCTCCCAGCTCGATACCCGGTCCCGGTAGCGCCCGGCGGCAGCAGCGGCGAAATCGGCGAAGTCGGCGTCGTTGACCGGCGGTGCATTCCAGGGCGATCCCGGCGGGCGCGCCCAGTCGGGTGCGAATGCGATCACAACGAGCACGTTGATGTTGTGGGCGCGTGCGCTGTTGATCACCAGATCCGGATAGCTCCAGTCGTACTGCCCTTTGGAGGTCTCGACCCGGAAGGTGTCGATGACCACCCGCAACCACGATGCGCGGGTTTGCGACACGGCGTCCAGTTCTCTGTTCAGGACGTCCGCGCTGAGTCTGATGTTCCCGCCGTACTGACTGAATCCATAGCCGGCGCTGGGCACCGCCGGTGCCGCATCGACCGGGGCCCAGCTGCTCAGCAACAGTGTCGCGATCGACGCGCTCAGCGCTACTAGCACGCGAACCAGCGCGCTGACACCTTCGCTGATGCATTGCCCATGGAGGCCCGCTCGCACGTGCCACGAGTCGCATCGTCGCCGAGGCGACTACTTGATCTCGCAGGCACGGTGCCCTGCGTGATCGCGGCACCGGCCTCGGCGGCCAGGCCGGTGACGACGCCGTCCTTGTGGGCGGTCACCGGGTTCTCCATCTTCATGGCCTCCAGCACCACGACGAGATCGCCGGTCGCCACGGTCTGACCCTCCTCGACGGCGACCTTGACCACGGTGCCCTGCATCGGCGCGGTGACGGCGTCGCCGGACGCGGCGGCGCCGGCGTGTGCGCCGCGCTTGCGGGCCTTCGGCTTCTTGCGGATCACACCGGACTCGGCCGGGCCGCTGCCGTTGCCGAGCGCCAGGTCGCCGGGCAGCGACACCTCGACGCGGCGGCCGCCGACCTCGACGATGACCTTCTGCCGCGGCTGGGCCTCTTCCTCGTCGACCGCGCCGCCGCCGGTGAACGGCTCGACGGTGTTGTTCCACTCGGTCTCGATCCAGCGGGTGTGGACGGTGAAGCCGTTCTCGTCGCCGATGAACGCCGGGTCGCTGACCACCGCGCGGTGGAACGGGATGACGGTGGCCATGCCTTCGACGGTGAACTCGTCCAGCGCGCGGCGGGCCCGCTCGATGGCCTCCTTGCGGGTGGCGCCGGAGACGATCAGCTTGGCCAGCATCGAGTCGAACTGGCCGCCGATCACCGAACCGGTCTCCACACCGGAGTCCAGCCGCACGCCGGGGCCGGTCGGCGGGTCGAAGGTGTTGACCGGGCCGGGCGCGGGCAGGAAGCCGCGGCCGGCGTCCTCGCCGTTGATGCGGAACTCGATCGAGTGGCCGCGCGGCGTCGGGGTCCTCGGTGATGTCGAGCTTCTCGCCGTTGGCGATGCGGAACTGCTCGCGCACCAGGTCGATGCCGGAGACCTCCTCGGTGACCGGGTGCTCCACCTGCAGGCGGGTGTTCACCTCGAGGAAGGAGATCAGGCCGTCCTGGCCGACGAGGAACTCGACGGTGCCGGCGCCGTAGTAGTGCGCCTCCTTGCAGATCCGCTTGGCCGACTCGTGGATCTCCTTGCGCTGGGCGTCGGTCAGGAACGGCGCGGGCGCCTCCTCGACCAGCTTCTGGAAGCGGCGCTGCAGCGAGCAGTCGCGGGTGCCGGCGACGACGACGTTGCCGTGCTGGTCGGCGATGACCTGCGCCTCGACGTGGCGCGGCTTGTCCAGGTAGCGCTCGACGAAGCACTCGCCGCGGCCGAACGCCGCGACCGCCTCGCGGGTGGCCGACTCGAACAGCTCGGGGATCTCCTCCAGCGTGCGGGCCACCTTCATGCCGCGGCCGCCGCCGCCGAACGCCGCCTTGATCGCGATCGGAACGCCGTACTCCTTGGCGAAGGCCACCACCTCGTCGGCGTCCTTGACCGGGTCCGGGGTGCCGGGCACCAGCGGTGCCTTGGCGCGCGCGGCGATGTGGCGGGCGGTGACCTTGTCGCCGAGGTCGCGGATGGACTGCGGGCTCGGGCCGATCCAGATCAGCCCGGCGTCGATGACGGCCTGGGCGAAGTCGGCGTTCTCGACAGGAAGCCGTAGCCGGGGTGGATCGGCGTCGGCGCCGGACTTGGCCGCGGCGTCGAGCAGCTTGCCGAAGTCGAGGTAGGACTCCGCGGAGGTCTGCCCGCCCAGGGCGAACGCCTCGTCGGCGAGCCGGACGTGCGGCGCGTCGGCGTCGGGCTCGGCGTAGACCGCCACGCTGGCCAGACCGGCATCCCTGGCAGCCCGGATCACCCGGACCGCGATCTCACCGCGGTTGGCGACGAGGACCTTGGAGATGGTCTGACTGGCGTGAGTGGGCACTGCGCCTCCTGGTTGCACGTGACTCTAAGAACGTCTTAAAAACAGGTTCGCACGGCAGTCTAGGCGGCGCTCGTTCGACGCGAACGAGCCGGTGCCCCTACTAATGAGTAAGTTCAGTTCGGCTTCGCGCAGCCGGCGCTTGATCCGGGTCAGCATCGCCGACATCCCGCGCAGCCGAAGCGGACTGATCAGCGCCGCCAGGCCCAGTTCGGCGTAGAAGTCGTCGGGCACGGCGAGGATGTCGGCAGCGGGCTGCCCGTCCAGGCCCGCCGCCAGGATCGAGGCGAAGCCGCGGGTCGTCGGCGCCTCGGCGGGCGCGCTGAAGTACAGCCGGACGTGGTCTGCGGTCGGAGGCGTCGACGTGCAGGAAGAGCGGTGACTGGCATTCGGGCACCGGTTCCATCGCCGCCTCTTCCAGGTCGGCGGGCAGCGGCGGCAGGTCGTTGGCGAACTCCAGCAGCATCGTGAGCTTGTCCTGACCCTGGACGTCGGCGAAGTCCGACACCACCTCGGCCAGGGCCGCGCGGCATGCTCACAGCTTGCCGGGCGCGTCCCCGGCGACGATCGGCACCCGCACGGTGTTGCCCCACTCCGTCCAGGAGCCGTCGTAGTTGCGCACGCCGGGGATCCCGAGCAGGTAGGTCAGCACGAACCAGGTGTGGCTGGACCGCTCACCGATGCGGCAGTAGGCGATGATGTCGTCGCCCGGCTTGACGAAGGAGTAGACGTCCTCGAGTTCGGCGCGGCTGCGGAAGCGGCCGCTGTCGTCGGCGGCCTTGGCCCACGGCACCGACACCGCGGTCGGGATGTGCCCGCCGCGCAGCGCGCCCTCTTCGGGATAGTCGGGCATGTGGGTGCGCTCCCCGGTGTACTCCTGGGGCGAGCGCACGTCGATCAGCGTCGAATGGCCAAGGGAGCCAAGCACATCGTCCTTGTAGGCGCGGATGGCCGCGTCGTTGCGCTCGACCACCGGATAGCCGGTGGTGGTCTTGCTCGGCACGTCCAGCGTGGTGTCGCGGCCCTCGGAGATCCACAGGTCGCGTCCGCCGTTGAGCAGCCGGACGTCCTGATGGCCGAACAGCGTGAACACCCACAGCGCGTAGGCCGCCCACCAGTTGCTCTTGTCGCCGTAGATCACCACGGTGTCGTCGCGGGAGATGCCCTTGCGGTTCATCAGTTCGGCGAACTGCTCGCCGGTGATGTAGTCGCGCACGTGCGGGTCGTTGAGGTCGGTGTGCCAGTCGATCTTGACCGCCCCGGGGATGTGGCCGATGTCGTAGAGCAGGACGTCCTCGTCGGACTCCACGATCGCGAGGCCCTTGGTGCCCAGATGGGCGGACAACCAGTCGGCGGTGACCAGCCGTTCGGGATGGGCGTAGTCCTTGAGTGCGGGGCTGGGATCTGCAGGAAGCGGCACGACGACGAGCCTACCGGTGATCACCGGACCGGATTGGCCGCCCACAGCTCGCCGATCGACAGCCCCACGGCGTTCAGCAACTCGTGGGTGACTGCCAGGCCCAGGCCCACCACGTTCGACGGGTCGCCGTCCACGCCGTCGAGGAACCACCCGCCCAAGCCGTCGAGAGTGAAGGCGCCGGCAACGTTCAGCGGTTCGCCGCTGGCGATGTAGGCGGCCAGGTCGATGTCGTTGGGTGTGGAGAACCGCACGGTGGTCACCGCGGCCCGGGTCTGCGTCGTGGTGGCCGTGCCGTCGACGACCCGGATCACGCAGTGGCCGGTGTAGAGGTGGCCGTCTCGGCCCGCCATCGAATTCCATTGTTGCGCAGCCTGTTCCGGTGTTCCGGGTTTGCCGCAGAGCCGGCCGTCGATGTAGAGCATCGAATCGCAGCCGATCACAACGCAATCCGCGGCCACGTCGGATCGAGCACTGCAGCGCACCGCGTCGGCCTTGGCCTCGGCCAGGGCGTTGACCACGTCGGCCGGATCGGCGTCGGGTCCCAGACGTGCCACGATGGCGTCCTCGTCGACCCCGGAGACGACGACCAGCGGGTCGATCCCGGCGCTGCGCAGCACCCGCAGCCGGCCGGACGAGGCCGAACCCAGAACGACCCGGGTCATGCCGGGTCATCGCGCGCGGCTCATCATTGCGCATGTGCGTCCGCTCCAGCAGCGTCACGCGCTGCCAGCTGGTGACGTCGTAGCGCAGCTTGTCCACCGGGTGGCCCCAGAGGTTGACCTCCTGGGGGCCCGGTGCGTGATGCCCGCCGGCACCGGCCAGCACGGTGACCAGCGCCGCGATCTCCTCGTCGGTCGGGTTGCCCCGATCGATGCGGATCTCCGGCACGCCGTGTTCCGGGTTGTCCAGCGTGATGTCGCGCGGGTCGCTGACCTCGGTGATGTCCTCGTGCTTCACAGCAGCCTCTCCTAGAGCGGAATGTTCCCGTGCTTCTTCGGCGGCACCTGGGCGATCTTGCGCTCCAGCAGCCGCAGCGCGGTGGCGATGTAGCCGCGGGTGTGCGACGGCGGGATCACCGCGTCGACGTAGCCGCGCTCGGCGGCGATGTACGGGTTCACCAGGGTGTCCTCGTAGTCCTGCTGCAGCTCGAGGCGCAGCGCGTCGACGTCCTCGCCGTTCTGGGCCGCCTCGCTTGAGCTGCTTGCGGTAGACGAACCCGACCGCGCCCGAGGCGCCCATGACCGCGATCTGGGCCGTCGGCCAGGCGACGTTGACGTCGCAGCCCATGTCCTTGGAGCCCATGACGCAGTACGCGCCGCCGTAGGCCTTGCGGGTGATGACGGTGATCTTGGCGACGGTGGCCTCGCCGTAGGCGTAGAGCAGCTTGGCGCCGCGGCGGATGATGCCGTTGAACTCCTGGTCGGTGCCGGGCAGGAAGCCGGGAACGTCGACCAGCATCACGATCGGGATGTTGAAGCAGTCGCAGGTCCGCACGAACCGGGCGGCCTTCTCCGAGGCGTTGATGTCCAGGCAGCCGGCGAACTGGGTGGGCTGGTTGGCGACGATGCCCACCGCGCGGCCGTCGACGCGGCCGAAGCCGACGATGATGTTCTGGGCGTAACCGGCCTGGACTTCGAGGAACTCGTCGTCGTCGAGGATGCGGGTGATCACCTCGTGCATGTCGTACGGCTGGTTCGGCGAGTCCGGGATCAGCGTGTCGAGTTCGAGGTCCTCGTCGGTCAGGTTGTCCTCGATGGCGCCCGGGTGCGGCGGCGCGGGGTAGCGCGGCGGGTCGGCGTAGTTGTTGGGCGGCAGGTAGCTCAGCAGGTCGCGGACGTAGTCCAGGGCGTCCTGCTCGCCGGAGGCGACGTAGTGCACGGTGCCCGACTTGGCCATGTGGGTGTGGGCGCCGCCGAGTTCCTCCATGGTGACGTCCTCACCGGTGACGGTCTTGATGACGTCGGGTCCGGTGATGAACATCTGGCTGGTCTGGTCGACCATGATGACGAAGTCGGTGAGCGCGGGGGAGTAGACGTGGCCGCCGGCGGCGGCGCCCATGATCAGCGAGATCTGCGGGATGACGCCGGAGGCCAGGATGTTGTTGCGGAAGATCTCGCTGTAGAGGCCGAGCGAGACCACACCCTCCTGGATGCGGGCGCCGGCGCCGTCGTTGATGCCGATCAGCGGGCGGCCGGTCTTGATGGCCAGGTCCTGGACCTTGACGATCTTCTCGCCGTAGACCTCGCCGAGGCTGCCGCCGAACACCGTGGCGTCCTGGCTGAAGACGCAGACCTCGCGGCTGTCGATGGTGCCGTAGCCGGTCACCACGCCGTCGCCGACGGGGCGGTTCTCCTGCAGCCCGAAGTTGGTGGAGCGGTGCTTGGCCAGGGCGTCGAGTTCGACGAAGGAGCCCTCGTCGAGCAGCGCCAGGATGCGCTCGCGGGCGGTCAGCTTGCCCTTGGCGTGGACCTTGTCCACGGCGGCCTCGCCGACCGGGTGCTGCGCCTCCTCGGCGCGCTTGCGCAGATCGGCCAGCTTGCCGGCCGTGGTGTGGATGTCGATCGTGTGCTCGGCGGCCGGTTCGGCTGTTGCTCGGAAACGCTCGTCATGGGTGTCGATGGTATCG
>CAVXWQ010000060.1:0-14458 GCA_963765445.1 uncultured Actinomycetota bacterium | reverse complement strand
CGGGTGATGATGCCGAACACGCCCTCGGAGCCGGTGAACAGCTCGCGAAGGTCCGGCCCGGCGGCCGACTCGGGGGCGCGGCCGAGGTCCAGCACACCGGCCGGGGTGATGACCCGCAGTCCGCGGATCATGTCGTTGAACCGCCCGTAGCCGGCGGAATCCTGGCCTGAGGAGCGGGTGGCCGCGAAGCCGCCGATGGTGGCGAACAGGAAGCTCTGCGGGAAGTGGCCCAGCGAGAAACCGTGTTCGCCCAGCAGTCGCTCGGCGTCGGGTCCGGTGACGCCGGCGCCGAGTTCGGCCTCGTGGGAGGTCTCATCCAGCCAGTGCAGTTCGTCGAGACGACGCAGGTCCAGCGAGATGACGGAGCCGAACTCGCCGCGGATCGGGTCCAGGCCACCGACCACGCTGGTGCCGCCGCCGAAGGGCACCACGGCGATGCCGTGGTGGGAACAGTAGGCCAGCACGGCAGCGATCTGGTCCTCGTCGGCGGGCAGCAGCACGGCGTCCGGGGCATCCTGGTGAGTTTGCTTGCGCCGCAACAAGTCCGGTGTGGACTTGCCGCCGGCATACAGCAGGCGTTCGCGGTTGCCGGTGCGCAGGTAGTCGGCGCCGACGATCGCGGTCAGCCCATCGCGGTGGATGTCGGTGAGCGCCGAGGGCCGCAACTGCACCTCGTCGATGCCCGGAGCGGGGATCGTGGCGGGCGTCACGCCGAGGGCTTGTTCGAGCAGTCCGCGGATGCCGTCGGAGAGCGGTTTGGCGGCGTCCGGATCGCCCCAGGCGTTCCACGCCATCGGAGGAAGCAGGCGGTTGGGTGCATCGTTGTCGACCATGCGTTACAGTATTACATATGCTGTCAATCAGTAACGGCGAGTCGGAGGGCATCGGCGACCGGATCCTGGCCGCCGCCGCCAGCTGCGTGCGGGACTTCGGGGTCGAGCGCGTCACCCTCGCCGAGATCGCCCGCCGCGCCGGGGTCAGCCGGCCGACCGTCTACCGGCGCTGGCCCGACACCCGGTCGATCCTGGCCGGCCTGCTCACCGATCGGGTCACCGGCGCGTGGCGGGCCACCCCGGCCCGTCGGCCGGGCCGAGAAGGCCTTGTCGCCCGGATCGTGGAGGTCGCCAGGCGGCTGCGCCATGACGGGCTGATCGCCTCGGTGCTGCGCTCGGCGCCTGACCTCGCGATGGTCTACATCTCGGGGCGGCTGGGCACCAGCCAGCAGATCCTGATCGACCTGGTTGCCGACGAACTGCGCACCGCCCAGGCTGACGGCAGCGTCCGGGCCGGCGACGTGCGGAAGATGTCGGCGATGGTCCTGTTGATCGCGCAGTCCACTATCCAGTCCGGCCCGATCGTCGAACCCATCCTCGACGCCGACTCCCTGGCCGCCGAACTGTCCTACGCACTGAACGGATACCTCGCACCATGAGCGATCTCACCGCCCTCAACGCCGCCCGCCGGGCCAGCGACCTGACCGACCTCGGTGACATCGGGCGTGTCGACGTCGTCGTCATCGGTGGCGGCATCACCGGAACCGGGATCGCCCTGGACGCCGCCAGCCGCGGACTGTCGGTAGTGCTGGTCGAAAAGCACGACCTGGCCTTCGGCACCAGCCGCTGGAGTTCCAAGCTCGTCCACGGCGGGCTGCGCTATCTGGCCACCGGCAACGTGGGCATCGCGCGGCGCAGCGCCGTGGAGCGCGGAATCCTGATGACCCGCAACGCTCCCCATCTGGTGCACGCCATGCCGCAACTGGTTCCGCTGCTGCCGTCCATGAGCCGCGCCCAACGGGCTTTGGTGCGAGTCGGATTCGTCGCCGGCGACGGGCTGCGCATGCTGGCGGGCACCAAGTCCTCGACGCTGCCGCGCTCCCGGCGGATCGGTGTGCAGCAGGCGGTGGAGATGGCGCCGACCGTCCGGCGCGACGGGCTCGACGGTGCGCTGCTGGCCTACGACGGGCAGCTGATCGACGACGCCCGGCTGGTCGCCGCGGTGGCACGCACCGCCGCGCAGCACGGCGCCCGGATCCTGACCCGGGTGTCGGCCACCTCGGCCGCCGGCAGTTCGGTGGAGCTGACCGACGAGATGACGGGGGAGTCGCTGGAATTGGCCGCCCGCGTGGTGATCAATGCGACGGGAGTGTGGGCCGGCGATGTCGACCCGTCCATCAAGCTGCGACCCAGCCGCGGCACGCATCTGGTGTTCGACGCCGCTACCTTCGGCAATCCGGTTGCGGCACTGACCATCCCGATACCCGGGGAGACCAACCGCTTCGTGTTCGCCATGCCCGAGCAGCTGGGCCGGGTCTACCTGGGGCTGACCGACGAAGACGCGCCCGGGCCGATTCCCGATGAGCCGGAACCGACGCCGGCCGAGGTGAGCTTCCTGCTCGACACCGTGAACACCGCACTGGGCACCGCACTGGGCCACCGGCGACGTGACAGGCGCCTACGCGGGTCTGCGGCCGCTGATCGACACCGGTGAGGACCGGCGGGCAGGAGCGAGCGACCCGGGAATGAGCCGAGACCTCCGACCTGTCCCGCGACCACGCCGTCCTCGAGTCGGGCTCGGGAGTGTTCAGCGTCGTCGGCGGCAAGCTGACCGAGTACCGGCACATGGCCGAGGACACGCTGGACCGCGCACTCGCCGCCAGGGCGGTCACCGCCGGGCCGTGCCGCACCCGCAACCTGCCACTGGTCGGCGCGCCCGCCAATCCCGTTGCCACGCTGCGCACCCCGGCCGCACTGCCCGGATCGCTGGTGGCGCGGTACGGCGCCGAGTCGCCGAACGTCATCGCCTCGGCGCGCTGCGAGCGGCCGACGGAACCGGTGGTCGACGGTATCGACGTCACCCGCGCCGAATTCGAGTTCGCCGTCACCCACGAGGGCGCCCTGACCGTCGACGACATCCTCGACCGTCGCACCCGGATCGGCCTGGTCGCCGCCGACCGCGAGCGCGCGGTCACCGCGGCGCAGGAATTCCTCGCCGCGTGCCGAAGCTGAGCGTGACCTACAGCGGGATGTTCTTGTGGCGGCCGCGGCGCGACGGCGCCTCGGCGAGCACCTGGGTCAGCTTGCTGCGGGTGTGCGCCGGGTCGATCTTCTCGTCCACCACGCCGAGTTCGATGGCGCTGTCCACACCACCGGCGATCCGCTCGTGCTCGAGCGCGAGCTCCTCGTGCAGTGCCTCGCGCTCGTGGTCCTGGGCGGCGGCCAGCTTCTTCTTGTGCAGGATGCCGACGGCGGCCTTGGCGCCCATCACGGCGACCTCGGCATCCGGCCAGGCGAACACCGCGGTGGCACCCAGTGACCGCGAGTTCATCGCGATGTAGGCCCCGCCGTAGATCTTTCGCGTCACCAGCGTCACCCGCGGCACGCTCGCCTCGCCGAAGGCGTGCAGCAGCTTGGCGCCGCGTCGCACCACGCCGCCCCACTCCTGATCCACGCCGGGCAGGTAGCCCGGCACGTCGACGATGACGACGAGCGGGATGCCGAACGCGTTGCACAGCCGCACCAGACGTGCTGCCTTCTCGGCACTTTCGGAGTTCAGGCAGCCGCCGAGGCGAAGGGGGTTGTTGGCCAGCACGCCGACGCTGCGGCCGGCCAGGCGGCCGATGCCGACGACGATCGACGGCGCCCACTTGGCCTGGAACTCCTCGAACGTGGACGCGCCGTCGTCGTCCTTGTCCAGCAGCGCTTCGACGAGGGGATGCACGTCGTAGGCGCGACGGGGGGACTCCGGCAGCAGGGCGTGCAGGTCGCTGTCGCCCGCCTCGGCCTTGCTGCGGTCGAAATGCCCCTGCTGGCAGAACAATCCGACCAGCCGACGGGCACGGGCGTAGGCGTCGAGCTCGTCGTCGGCGACGATGTGGCACACACCGGACTTCTTGTGGTGGGTGTCGGGTCCGCCGAGGCTCGCCATGTCGACGTCCTCGCCGGTCACGCTGCGCACGACGTCGGGTCCGGTGACGAACACCCGGCCCTCGGGCGCCATGATGACGACGTCGGTCAGCGCGGGCCCGTAGGCCGCGCCGCCGGCGGCGAAGCCGACGACCACCGAGATCTGCGGGATGTAGCCGGACGCGCGGATCATGGCCTCGAACACCAGGCCGACCGCGTGCAGCGCGCGAACGCCCTCGGCCAGCCGGGCGCCGCCGGAGTGCCAGATGCCCACGATCGGGCTCTGGTCGGCGATGGCGGTGTCGTAGGCGTTGACGATGTGCTGGCATCCCTCGACGCCCATGGCGCCGCCCATGACGGTGCCGTCGGTGCAGAAGGCGATGGTGCGCACGCCGTTGACGGTGCCGGCGGCGGCCAGCACACCCGAGCGGTCACGCTCGTGCAGCAGCTCGACGGTGTCGTCGTCGAAGAACGTGCGCAGACGCAGAAGCGGGTCACGCGGGTCGAGCGTTTCGCCGACCGCCTCAGGGGCCATGATCGTCATTCAAACCTCCTTGGTGCGCCGGACTGCACTTTCGAATGCGCCGTACGCCTTGGGTTGTCAGTACTTCCCGAAGGCGATCGCCACGTTGTGACCACCGAATCCGAACGAGTTGTTGATCGCGTACTGGTAGTTGCCTTGCCGGGGCTCGCCGGCCACCACGTCCAGATCGATCTCCGGATCGAGGTTGCGCAGGTTGAGCGTGGGCGGCACGATGCCGTCCCGCAGCGCCAGCACGGTGAGGATCGACTCCACCGCACCGACGGCGCCCACCGAGTGGCCCAGCGCCGACTTGGGCGCGTAGACCGCCGGCCGGTGGCTGCCGAGCGCGTTGTTGATCGCTTTTCCTTCCGCGACGTCGCCGACCTGGGTGCCCGTCGCGTGAGCGTTGATGTGGTCGATGTCGGTGGGCTGCAGACCCGCGAGCTGGATCGCCCGGGTGATCGCGTGCCCGGCCCGCTCACCGTTGGGGTCGGGGGCCACGATGTGGTAGCCGTCCGAGGTGATCGCCGCGCCCATGATGCGGGCGAGGATGTTGGCACCGCGCGCCTTGGCGTGCTCCTCGGTCTCGATGACCATCAGCGCACCGCCCTCGCCGAACACGAACCCGTTGCGGTCGCGGTCGAACGGACGGCAGGCCCCGGCGGGGTTGTCGTTGGTCGTCGACAGCACGATGCGCATCTGGGCGAAGCCCGCGATCGGCACCGCCTCGATCTTCGTCTCGACGCCACCGCACACCGCGATGTCGGCTTCGCCGAGGACGATCTGCCGCCAGGCCTGGGCGATGCCCTCCGAACCGGAGGCGCACGCCGAAACCGGCGTGATCACACCGGCTTTCGCCTTGAGCTCCAAGCCGACCGCGGCGGCCGCGCCGTTGGGCATGTACATCTGCACCACCAGCGGAGAGACCGCGCGCAGACCCCGCTCGCGCATGCCGTCATACGCGAACAGCATCTCCTCGGTGGAGCCCATGCCGGTGCCGATCGAGACCGTCAACCGTCGGGGATCCACCTCCGGCGACCCGGCGTTCTGCCAGACCCGCCTGCCGAGCACGGTGGACATCTTCTGCAGATACGACATACGCCGCAGTTCCACCCGGTTCAGCTCGCCGTCGAAATCCTCGACGAGATGACCACCGATGCGGACCGGCAGGTCGTACTTCTCGACGAACTCGTCCTCGAGAAGGCGGATGCCGCTCTGGCCGTCCAGCAACGCCTTCCAGGTGCTGTCGGCATCAGATGCCAGGGCGGTCGTCATGGCAACGCCAGTGACGACCACGTTGGGGAAGCCGTTCCCCGTTGACAACTGAGTCAACCCTGCCATTCTTTCTTGTTCGTCCTTTCCCCCCGGAACACCGAATCAGTAGCGCCCGAAGGCGAGCGCCACGTTGTGGCCTCCGAATCCGAACGAGTTGTTGATCGCGTACTGGTAATCGCCGTAGCGCGGTTCGCCGGCGACGACGTCCAGGTCGATCTCCGGATCCGGTGTCTCGTAGTTGAGCGTCGGCGGAATCACGCCGTCGCGCAGCGTCAGCACCGTCAGGATCGACTCCAGCGCACCGACCGCACCGATCGAGTGGCCCAGCGCCGACTTCGGTGCGTACACCGCGGCGTGCTCCACTCCGGCGACCCGAATGGCGTTCGCCTCGGCGATGTCGCCGATGGACGTCGACGTGGCGTGGGCGTTGACATGCTGGATGTCCTTGGGGGACAAGCCGGCCGTCTCCATGGCACGCTTCATCGCGTGCGCCGGCGCGCAGGCCGTCCGGATGCCGGAGCCACCATGTGGAAGGCGTCCGACGTGATGCCGGCACCCAGCAGCCGGGCCAGCGGCTTGGCGCCGCGGGCCAGAGCGTGCTCCTCGGTCTCGATGATCATCATCGCGCCGGCCTCACCGAACACGAACCCGTCGCGGTCCTTGTCGAACGGACGCGATGCGCCCTCCGGATCGTCGTTGCGGGTCGACATCGCGCGCATCATCGAGAACGCCGCGATCGGCAGCGCCTCGATCACGCCTTCGACGCCGCCGCAGACGGCGAAGTCGGCGTCACCCATGACGATCTGGCGCCACGCGTGGGCGATGGCCTCCGAACCCGAAGAACAGGCCGACACCGGGGTGATGACCCCGGCGCGCGCCCCGAGTTCCAGGCCGACGACCGCGGCGGCACCGTTCGGCATGATCATCTGAACGGCCAGCGGCGAGACCTTGCGGGGCCCGCCCTCGTTCATCAGGTCATAGGTTTCGACGATCTTCTCGCCGCCACCCAGACCGGTGCCGATGACCACCGTGAAGCGGTCCGGGTCGACCTCGGGCTTACCCGCGGACTCCCACAGGTGCGCGCTGACGTACTTCGCCATCCGCTGGACGTAGGACATCCGGCGGAAGTCCAGCCGACCCATGTGGTCGTCGACCGGATCCGCGAGGTGCCCGCCGATCTCGCACCGGCAGGTCCCACTTGGTGACGAAGTCGTCCTCGAGAACGCGGATGCCGCTCTCGCCGGCCAACAGACCCTTCCACGTGCTTTCAATGTCGCCCGCGAGTGAGGTTGTCGCCGTGACGGCGGTCACCACAACGTTCGGGAAACCGCCGTTAGCAGTGGAAGGTCTGGTCACTGTGCGAACTTCTCGCGCAGCGCAGCAGCGGCCTCGGGGTTCTCTTCCTCGAGCTTCTGGATGTAGGCGACGACGTCACCGACGGTGCGCAGGCCGGCCAGATCCTCGTCCGGGATCTTCACGCCGTACTTGTCCTCGGTCTGCACAGCGATCTCGACCATCGACAGCGAGTCGATGTCCAGGTCGTCGACGAACGACTTCTCCGGGGTGACCTCGGACGGCTCGATACCGGTGACCTCTTCGATGATCTCGGCGAGACCGGCGATGATTTCCTGCTGACTGGCGCCCACTGTGAGGCTCCCTTCCTAATCGGTTGTGCTACTTCGGTAAAACTGCGAATCGTGCGTTATGCGGTTGTCCCGGACGCTGGCGCTCAGAGCTCGGTCAGTCCGTCCAGGTCTGCGGGTGTCTTGACGGCGTGCGTCGCGACGCCCCGAAGTTCTCGTTTGGCGATCCCGGTCAGAGCGCCCGCGGGCGGGAACTCGACGATCGCGGTGACGTCGGCCTGCGCGAGGTATGCGTTGCACAGATCCCAGCGCACCGGGCGGGTCAGCTGCGCGACGAGCTTCTCCATGGCGTCAGCCGCAGACGACACCGGCTGGCCGTCGGCGTTCGACAGCAGCGTGGTGGTGGGCTCGGCAGTCTCGACCGCGGCCGCGGCGGCCTGGCGTAGCCGTCCAGCGCCGAGGCCATGTAGTGCGTGTGGAAGGCACCGGCGGTGGCCAGCAGCGCGCACCCGGGCCTTGGCCGGGGGATCCTCGGCCAGCTTCTCCAGCGCCGCGACGGCGCCTGCGGCCACGATCTGGCCGGCGGCGTTGCGGTTGGCCGGGATCAGGTCGAGCGCCTCGAGACGGGCCAGCACCTCGGCCTCGTCGCCGCCGAGGACGGCCGCCATGCCGGTGGGCTCGGCGGCGCAGGCCTTGGCCATCTCGGTGCCGCGGACGGCGGCGAGCTTGACGGCGTCGTCGGCGGAGATGACGCCGGCGATGGCGTAGGCCGCGATCTCGCCCGACGGAGTGGCCGGCGACGACGGTCTTCGTGTCGGCCAGCACGGCCGCGCTTGACCAGTTCGGCGTTGGCCAGCAGTGTCGCAGCGACGACGAGGGGCTGAGTGACCGCTGTATCGGTGATCTCAT
This sequence comes from uncultured Actinomycetota bacterium, assembly GCA_963765445.1. GTDB lineage: Bacteria > Actinomycetota > Actinomycetes > Mycobacteriales > Mycobacteriaceae > Mycobacterium. The sequence continues at coordinate 6,266 of CAVXWQ010000060.1, read as the reverse complement.
CGGCGGTCGCGGTGGTGCCGAGCTTGGCCAGATCCAGGCCGCTGATCTGCGACCACGTCGGCGATCTGGTCGGCAGCACCGGGGAGCTCGAGCCAGGGCGCGAGCATGCCGGGGGTCTGCGATCCCTGGCCAGGAGCCAGCAACGCAATCACGGGTACGGGAGGCACTCATTAAGAAAACATTGTGAAACCGGTTTTGCGGGGTGTAAGAGATTATGAACCTTGTCTTATGTTTTTGTAGGGTCTCCACAAAAGTGCATGTGATGCGACATCTTCGATACCTTGCCGCGATCTGCCGAGGCCCTTAATTGATCCCGTTAGTTCCCACCAGAGGCACTGTGAGCTGTGCGACAGAACGGTTTGCCATGGTCTGGGGCGGCGCCGGATAACCGAGCCGGCCGACCGTGGCGGCCACCCGCAGAACGTAGGCATCGCGCGGCAGGGTCGGATCACGACCGGTGAAGTCGGCGATCCGCTTGAGGCGGTAGCGGACGGTATTTGGATGAACGAACAGTTTCCTGGCGCAAGCTTCGATGGCGCCGCCGCTGTCGAGGTAGGCATCGAGGGTTTCGGTCAGCGCGGGGCCGGCGTCGGCCAGCGGCCGCATGATCTCGGTGTGCAGCGCCGCCACCGCGGAGCTGTCACCCAGCAGCGCCCGCTCGGGCAGCAGTTCGCGGGCCAGTACGGGCCGCGGCGCCCCGCTCCAGCCGACGACGGCGTTCATCCCCGAGATCGCTTCGGTGGCGCTGTGGTAGGCCGCGGTGAGCATCGGCGCGGTCGGCCCGATCACCACCGGGCCGTCGGAGAAGGCGTGAGCAGCTCGTTGAAGAACCTGTCGGTGGGCGAGAGCGGCCCGGACAGGATCGCGATGAGCCAGGTGCCGTGGACGTCGGCCAGCGCCGCGCGGTCGTGGCGCAGGGCGATCTCGCGGACGTCCTCGCTGGCCGTCTCCTCGCGCCCGGCCGGCGGGGTGCCGACCAGCACCGTCGCCGGCGCGGTGGTGTCCCAGTTCAGCGCCGCCGCCCGCGACAGCAGTTCGGGTCCGGTGTCGCCGCGGACGACGGCGTCGACGACGCTGGCCTCCATCCGGCTGTCCCAGGAGCCGCGGGCCTCGGCCGCGTCGGCGTAGGAGGCGGCCGCGGCGAATGCGAGGTCACGGCTGTAGCGCAGGATCCCGATGGTCAGCGCGATGAGTTGTTCTTCGTTGCGGGCCACCATTGGCACGACTTCCTCGAAGAACTCCATGGTGACCCGCACCATGTCGACGGTCTGCGCGAGCGCGATCTTGCGGGTGAGGTCCGCAGGAACCAGTTCGAAGGCCTGCGCGGTGTAGCCGACCTGGCTTTCCGGGTTGCGTACCCACTCGGCGAAGTTGACGACCGCCGCCTGTACGACGAGTTGGACGCTGGCCCGCTGCGAGGCCTCCAGGTGACCGAAGAACGGCAGCCGCTCCTCCATGGGTGGACAGCCTGGGTGGCCAGTCGGCCTGAGCGCCCCTTGAGGCGGCGCAGCGTGGCCTCCGGGATGTTGTCGAGCAGTTCAAGGGGCGAGCGGGGCACCTCGAACGTCGGGTTGTTGCTCACGCCTAAAAGCTACGCGGTTTTTCTGGATGTTCCCACCAAAACGCGCCAGTCCCGCCTGATGGCGCGGCATCACGCCACTCCGGGGTCGCTCGTCTGCTCCGGCGCCGCCATCACGTCGTCGATCCGGTACTCCCGGGCCGCGGCCACCGCCACCGACGGGTCGATCTCCCCGTCGCGGGCCAGCGCCTCGAGCACCGCCACCACCACCGACTCGCCGTCGGTGTTGTAGTAGCGCCGCGCGGCGGGCCGGGTGTCGGAGAACCCGAACCCGTCGGTGCCCAGCGTGACGTAGGTGTTGGGCACCCACGGCCGGATCTGCTCGGGCACCGCGCGCATCCAGTCCGAGACCGCGACGGCCGGCCCGGCGGTGGCGCCGAGAACCTGCGTCACGTACGGCACCCGGGCCGGACGGTCCGGATGGCGCAGCAGCTCCTTCTCGATCTCGATGCCGTCGCGGTTGAGCTCACCCCAGCTGGTCACCGACCAGACGTCGGCGGCGACGTCCCAGCGCTCGGCCAGCATGTCGGCCGCGCGCAGCGCCTCCGGCATCGCCACGCCCGAGACCAGGATCTGCGCGACGTTGGAGCGCTTCTCCTTGGCCGCGCGGTAGCGGTAGATCCCGCGCAGCAGACCCTCGGGGTCGAAGTTCTCCGGCTCGGCGCGGCTGGGCGTAGGGCTCGTTGTAGATCGTGATGTAGAAGTAGATGTTCTCCGGGTTCTCGCCGAACATCCGCGACAGCCCGCTTTCGATGATGTAGGCGATCTCGTAGGCGAAGGCCGGGTCGTAGGCCACCACAGCAGGATTGGTGGACGCCAGCAGCAGCGAGTGGCCGTCGGCGTGCTGAAGTCCCTCACCGACCAGAGTGGTCCGGCCCGCCGTCGCGCCCAGCACGAAGCCGCGGGCCATCTGGTCGGCGGCGGCCCAGAAGCTGTCGCCGGTGCGCTGGAAGCCGAACATCGAGTAGAAGATGTAGACCGGGATCATCGGCTCGTTGTGCGTGGAGTACGACGTGCCGACGGCGGTGAACGACGCCGTCGAGCCGGCCTCGTTGATGCCCTCGTGCAGGATCTGCCCGATCTCGCTCTCCTTGTAGGCCAGCATCAGCTCGGCGTCGACCGCGGTGTAGAGCTGGCCGTTGCGGTTGTAGATCTTCAGGCTCGGGAACCACGAGTCCATGCCGAAGGTGCGGGCCTCGTCGGGGATGATCGGCACGATGCGGTGCCCGATCTCCTTGTCGCGCAACAGTTCCTTGAACGTGCGCACGGTCGCCATCGTGGTCGCGACCTCCTGGTTCCCCGACCCCTTCTTCAGCGCCTTGTACACATCGCGCGACGGCAGGGCCAGCACCTTGGACTTGTTGCGCCGCTCGGGCAGGAACCCGCCGAGCGCCCGTCGCCGGTCGACCAGGTAGCGGATCTCCGGCGCCTCGGGGCCCGGGTGGTAGTACGGCGGCAGGTAGGGGTTCTCCTCGAGCTGGGCATCGCTGACCGGGATGCGGATGGCGTCGCGGAAGTCCTTGAGATCCTGCAGCGCAAGCTTTTTCATCTGATGGGTGGCGTTGCGGCCCTGGAAGTGGGCGCCCAGCGTGTAGCCCTTGATGGTCTTGGCCAGGATCACGGTGGGCTGGCCCTTGTGCTCCGTTGCCGCCCGGTAGGCCGCGTACACCTTGCGGTAGTCGTGCCCGCCGCGCTTGAGGTTCCAGATCTCGGCATCGGACATGTTGGCGACCAGCGCCTTGGTGCGTGGGTCGCGGCCGAAGAAGTGGTCGCGGACGTAGGCGCCGTCGTTGGCCTTGTAGGTCTGGAAGTCGCCGTCGGGCGTGGTGTTCATCAGGTTCACCAGCGCGCCGTCCTTGTCGGCGTGCAGCAGGGCGTCCCACTCGCGGCCCCAGACCACCTTGATGACGTTCCAGCCCGCGCCGCGGAAGAACGACTCCAGCTCCTGGATGATCTTGCCGTTGCCGCGCACCGGGCCGTCCAGCCGCTGCAGGTTGCAGTTGACGATGAAGGTCAGGTTGTCCAGTGCCTCGTTGGCCGCCACCTGGATCAGCCCGCGGCTTTCCGGCTCGTCCATCTCGCCGTCGCCGAGGAACGCCCACACGTGTTGGTCGGAGGTGTCCTTGATGCCGCGGTCGTGCAGGTAGTGGTTGAACCGGGCCTGATAGATGGCGTTCATCGGGCCCAGGCCCATCGACACCGTCGGGAACTCCCAGAACTCCGGCATCAGTCGCGGGTGCGGGTAGGACGGCAGACCGCCGCCGGGATGGCTGTGCTCCTGGCGGAAGCCGTCGAGCTGGTCGGCGGTGAGCCGGCCCTCGAGGAAGGCCCGGGCGTAGATGCCGGGGGAGGCGTGGCCCTGGATGAACACCTGGTCGCCGCCGCCGGGGTGGGCTTTGCCGCGGAAGAAATGGTTGAAGCCGACCTCGTAGAGCGACGCCGACGAGGCGTAGGTGGAGATGTGCCCGCCCACGCCGACGCCGGGGCGCTGTGCGCGGTGCACCATGATCGCCGCGTTCCAGCGGATCCAGCGGCGGAAGCGGCGCTCGACCTCCTCGTCGCCGGGAAACCACGGCTCGAGGTCGGTGGGGATGGTGTTGACGTAGTCGGTGGAGGTCAGCGCGGGAATGGCGACCCGCTGCTCACCGGCTCGTTCCAGCATTCGCAGGAGCAGATAGCGGGCCCGGGCCGGTCCGGAGCGTGACACCAGATCGTCGAACGACTCCAGCCATTCGGCGGTCTCCTCGGCGTCGATGTCGGGCAGGTAGGACGCCACACCCTCGCGAATGACCCGAACTCGCTCGGTTTCGGTTGCGCCGCTTGAGTTTTGGGCCAAATCACGGTGCGCGAACTCGGTGGTCAACTTCGGCTCCTAGGTAGCTGGTGCAGGTTTTGCACCCTCACCTGTCTATCGTGCCGCAATTGGGCCGTCGGCGACGAGTAGTACCCGGTGCAGGAACAGTGAAATTTCTGCACCGCGCCGAGCAGGCCGGTTTCCCGGTAACCTCTCCGGGCTGTGCTGATCAGAACTGCTCGTGGGCTGCGGGTTGGCGGACTGCTGGCCGGCAGTGCCGCGGTGGTGATGATGACGGTCGTCGGGTGTACGACCGTCAGCGACGGCGACGGCGACGGTCAACGCCGGCGACGCTCCGGCCTACCGGACATCGGTGTCGGTGTCGCTGTCGGAGTCCGCGGCGTCTTCCAGCGCCCGCGAGTCCGAGCGCCAGGCATCGGAAACCACCAAGGCCATGCACGACACCTGCGAGACGCTGTCGACCACCAGTGCCGACGCCATCGACGCCGTCAACGCCTACGTCGACGCCTTCAACAAGGGCGCCGGCAACGTCGACGCCACCGAGGGCCCCGCCGTCGACGCGCTGAACCAGAGCGCCGACGCGGTCGAGGGCAGCATCGACCGACACCATCCCGCCAGAACTGAAGGATGCGCTGACCAGCTGGATCGACGGCGCGCGTGCCACCGCCAAGGCGATCACCGGCAAGGCGCCGGCCGGTGAGTTCAACAAGACCATCGGCGACCTCAACGACACCAGGTCCAACGCCCTGAGCCTGTGCGACGCGACGTACTGAGAAACGCACCGCGCGGCGAGTAATCGGGACGCGTCGTGCGACGATAGCCCCAAGACAGCCGACCCTGACGATTAAGGAGGTCCCGACGGTGGCCGCGGCGGGTGACGCCCCGAACTATGCCCAGAGGCTGGGCATACAAAAAGATCAGGTCGTCCAGGAGTTGGGCTGGGACGACGACACCGATGACGACATCCGGGCCGACGTCGAGGACGCCTGCGGCGGAGAACTGCTCGACGAGGACGCCGACGAGGTCATCGATGTGGTCCTGCTGTGGTGGCGCGACGGCGACGGCGACCTGGTGGACCGGCTGATGGACGCGATCGCTCCGCTGGCCGACGACGGCATCATCTGGGTGCTCACACCCAAGACCGGAAAGCCCGGCCATGTGCTGCCGGCCGAGATCGCCGAGTCTGCACCCACCGCCGGACTGATGCAGACCTCGTCGGCGAATCTGGGCGACTGGATCGGCAGCCGGCTGGTGCAACCGAAGTCGAAAGCGGCCGGGAGGCATTCGTGACCGCTGAAGTCGGTACCGAAGCCCCCGACTTCACGCTCAAGGACCAGAACGGCCAGCCGGTCACGCTCAGCGACTTCCGCGGCACGAAGAACGTGCTGCTGGTGTTCTTCCCGCTGGCGTTCACCGGGATCTGCCAGGGCGAGCTCGACGAGATCCGGGACAACCTGCCGGTCTATGAGAACGACGACACCGCGACGCTGGCCATCTCCGTCGGTCCGCCGCCGACGCACAAGATATGGGCCACCGAGAGCGGGTTCCCCTTCCCGGTGCTGTCCGACTTCTGGCCGCACGGGGCCGTCGCGCAGGCCTACGGGGTGTTCAACGCCGACGCCGGGTTTCGCCAACCGCGGGACCTTCGTCATCGACCGCTCCGGCGTCATCCGCTTCGCCGAATGCAAGGAGCCCGGCGAGGCCCGCGACCAGACGGTGTGGACCGCCGCGCTGGCCGCGCTGAAGGCCTGATCCGGATTTCCCTGCACCAGCCGGGTTCCCGGTAATCTGCCCGGGCACGGGCGTGTAGCTCAGTGGTAGAGCTCTGGTTTTACACACCAGCGGTCGGGGGTTCGATACCCTCCGCGCCCA
>CAVXWQ010000059.1:0-78226 GCA_963765445.1 uncultured Actinomycetota bacterium | reverse complement strand
TAGGGCGCTCGCAGCAGTCGCATCACCGCCTTGCGTAGTTCCTCGCACCACAGCACCCAGACGCCAACACCACCGCTGTCGCCCACTGGGCCAGCGTCAAGGACTCCGTCCCGAACGCGGTCTGCAGGATCGGCAACTCGACGACCGCTATCTGCAGGACGACGCCCTCGGCCAGCGACGCCCACAACCACCGATTGCTGAACAGGTGCGAGAACGCGCTGGCCACCGCCGATCGTGCGTTCAGCGTGTTGAACAGCTGGGCGAACACCAGCGTGGTGAACCCGACGGTGCGGGCCTGCTCCAGCGACCCCGACCCGCCGATCAGCCCGCCGGGACGGACCGAGTCCATCGACAGCAGCGTGACGGCGGCCATCACCAGGCCGACGAATGCGATGCCGGCCCACATCCGGCCGTCGATGATGCGGTCGGTGAGGCGCCGCGGCGGCCGGGTCATGACGTCGTCGATCTCGGGGTCGACGCCCATCGGCGCAGTGCCGGGCGCGGAGTCCGTCACGAGGTTGATCCACAGGATCTGGGTCGCGAGCAGCGGCAGCACGACGCCTTCCCCGGCGTCGGTCGTGATGCCGATGTATGCGGCGAGCACCACACCGAAGAACACCGTGAACACCTCGCCGAGGTTCGACGACAACAGGTAGCGCAGGAACTTGCGGAGGTTGTCGAAGACGACCCGGCCCTGTCGACCGCGGCGACTATCGTGGCGAAGTCGTCGTCGGCGAGTATCATGTCGGAGGCCTCCCGGGCCACGCCGTTCCTTTACGTCCCATGGCGATGCCGATGTCCGCGCCCTTGAGTGCGGGTGCGTCGTTGACGCCGTCGCCGGTCATCGCGACGACGTCCCCGCGGCCTTCAGTGCCTGGACGATCTGCAGCTTGTTCTGGGGGTTCGACGCGGGCGTAGACCGATACCGTCGACCTGCGTCGCGAATTCGGCCTCCGCAGCGCCGTCCAGCTCGGCTCCGTCGACGACCCGGGCACCCGCCGCGATGAGCCCGAGTCCTCGGCGATGCGCGAGCCGTCACCGGGTGGTCGCCCGTGACCATCGCACCCGATCCCCGCGCGCTGCACTGCGCGATCGCTTCGGCGACCTCTTGGCGCGGTGGATCGACCAGGCCGAGGACACCGACGTAGGTGAGGTCGCGCTCGTCGGCCGCGTCGATGCCGTCGGCTCCAGCAGGCCGCCTCGACCGGGCGGTAGGCCACTGCGAGTGTCCGGAAGGCCTGTCCGGATAGGTCATCGATATCGGCCAGCACTGCGGCCCGCCGTTCGGCGTCGAGCGGCAGGATCTCTTCACCTACCTGGACGGCGCTACAGCAGTCCAGCAGGACATCCGGGGCACCCTTGTGTCGACCAGCAGACCGCCGCCGGATCCGGCGTCGGCGACGAGCGCCGACATCATCTTGCGTTCGGAGGTGAACGGCACCTCGGCGTGGCGGGTGAACCGTTCGGTGCGCTCGATGGTCCCCGCCAGCTTGTGGGCGGCGACCAGGAACGCCGCCTCGGTCGGGTCGCCGTGGATCTCCCAGTGGCCGTCGGTGAACTCCAGTCGGGCGTTGTTGGCCAGCGCGCCGACCGCCAGTACCAGGCCGGCCTCCCGCGCCAGCGCCGAGTCGGCCAGGTCAGCGCCGTTCGCGCGCGCGTCGCCTTCCGGGAGGTATCCGACCCCACCGAGCTGCACCTCCCCGGCTGCGGTGCGGATCCGGGTGATCGTCATCTCGTTCTGGGTCAGCGTGCCGGTCTTGTCCGAGGCGATGACGGTTGCGCAGCCGAGGGTTTCGACCGAATGCAGGCTCTTGACGATCGCGTTGCGTGCCGCCATCCGTTGCACGCCGAGCGCGAGTACCACGGACACGATCGCGGGCAGGCCCTCGGGGACGGCGGCCACGGCGAGCGATACCCCGAGCAGCAGAACGGTCACCAGGTCGTGCAGACCACGGATCTCACTGAGGGCTGTGGTGACGACGATGACCACCACAGCGATCGCGACGACCGCCAAGCCGAGGTACCGGCCGGCCGTCGCCAGTTCACGCTGCAGCGGGCTCGGCTCGCTGTGGGTGGTTTCCAGCAGCTCGGCGATGGTCCCACTGCTCGGTGGCTATCCCGGTCGCGGTGACCACGGCATGACCCACACCCTGCGTGACGGCGGTGCCGCGGTAGACCATGTTGTGGCGGTCGGCCAGGGCCTTGGCCTCGGCCAGCGGTGCGGAGGTCTTGCCGATGGTTCGCTCTCCCCGGTCAGCGCCGCCTCCGCGACGCGCAGCGCGGTCGCCGAGAGCAGCCGCCCGTCGGCGCCCACCGCGTCGCCTTCGGCGAGCATCAGCACATCGCCGGGGACCAGGTCGCGGGAGGCCACCACGGTCGGCGAACCGCCCCGCAGCACCGTCGAGGTCGCCGCGGTCATCGACTGTAGCGCCGCCACCGCACTCTCGGCCCGGCGCTGCTGCAGGTATCCCAGCACCGCGTTGGCCAGCAGGATCGCGGTGATCACCAGTGCGTCGATCGGCACGCCGCGGGCGCCCTCGGTGATCCATGCGGCCACGGAGATGACCACCGCGATGATCAGCAGATAGACCAGCGGATCCCGGAACTGCTCGACGAACTTGCGCCACAACGGGATTGGGCGGACGCGCCGCAGTTCGTTCGGACCTTGACGGGCCAGTCGGCGGTCGGCCTCCGCTGCGGACAATCCGACGAGGGGGTCGACGTCCAGGCTCGCCGCGATGTCGGGCGCCCTGCGCAGCGATGGGTCGGCAAACACCGCCACGGCCCCGTCCACACCGCTAATCCTTGCGCGCGGGTCTCACCCGGAACGGCGCACCCCACATTCGGGGACAGCAACTGTCCCGTACTCCTGACAGTCTGGTGAGCATGACCTGGACGACACTGTTGGCCGACCAACTCGACTGGCACTGGCGCACCGCGCTGCAGCCGCGCCTCGACGGCCTGGGAGATCGGGGTTGCACGCTCGGTGGCCACCAGGCCGCGATCCAGGCGAGGTCGGCCAGTGCCCCAGCGTTGGCACGCGCCTGCGCTACCGCCGTACGCAGATCCTCGGACTTGACAAGAGGCTGACTGTCAAGGATTCGTTAACGCTTGCGGACTGACCGACGACCAGGCGCGCGCCACCCCGACGGTCAGCGCACTGTCGATCGGCGGGCTGATCAAGCACGTCACCGGCATGCAGCGCATCTGGATGCAACGCGTCGCCGCCGCACCCGGTGAGCCGCCAAAGACACCCGCCCGTTCGAGGAGCGCCGCAAGGAGTACGAGGACGAATACGTGATGCGCGCCGACGAGACACTGGCCCAGCTGCTCGACGCCTATGCCACGCAGAACGCCGAGACGCTGCGCCTGGTCCAGACGGCCGATCTGGACGCCGCGGTGCCGGTGCCGCGGGACGCGCCGTGGTTTCCCAAGGACGTCGACGCGTGGTCGGTGCGCTGGGTGTTCCAGCACGTGATCAGCGAGCTGGCCCGCCACGCCGGGCACGCCGACATCATCCGGGAGACCATCGACGGCGCGACGATGTACGAGCTCGTCGCCGCCGTCGAGAACTGGGAGCCGCAGCCGTGGCTCACGCCGTGGACAGCCGAAGTAGCCTCCCCCGGCGAGCAGTCGCAAAATCGCATTCCCGGAGCTCGAATCGTGCGATTTTGCGCCTGTTCGCGGCGCGGGCAGTGAAGCACACCCTGGCAAACGCGCCGGTGTGACGGGCGTCGCTGCGCCGGCGTGAAATTAGTGGTACGCGAGCTGGTTTGGCACACTCGAAAGAATGAGTTCCACCAAACACCGTGAGGTAGCCAAGCTCGACCGGGTTCCGTTGCCGGTCGAAGCGGCCCGGATCGGCGTGACGGGCTGGCAGCTCACCCGCACCGGCGCCCGGGTTCTGACCAAGCTGACCGGCCGCGGCCGCTTCCAGGACAAGGTCATCAGGGAGATCCCGCAGGCCTTCGCCGATCTGGGCCCCACCTACGTCAAGTTCGGCCAGATCATCGCCTCGAGCCCCGGGGCGTTCGGCGAACCGCTGTCCCGGGAGTTCCGCAGCCTGCTCGACTCCGTGCCGCCGGCCGACACCACCGAGGTCCACGAGCTGTTCAAGAAGGAGCTGGGCGCCGAGCCCACCGAGCTGTTCGCCAAGTTCGAGGAGCAGCCGTTCGCGTCGGCCTCGATCGCGCAGGTGCATTTCGCCACGCTGCACAGCGGCGAGGAGGTCGTCGTCAAGATCCAGCGGCCGGGCATCCGGCGCCGGGTGGCGGCCGACCTGCAGATCCTCAAGCGGTTCGCGCAGATCGTCGAGCTGGCCAAGCTGGGCCGCCGGCTCTCCGCGCAGGACGTGGTGGCCGACTTCTCCGACAACCTGGCCGAGGAGTTGGACTTCCGCATCGAGGCGCAGTCGATGGAGGCCTGGGTGTCGGGTCTGCACGGTTCGCCGCTGGGCCGCAACATCCGGGTGCCGCAGGTGCACTGGGAGTTCACCAGCGAGCGGGTGCTGACCATGGAGCGGGTGCACGGCGTGCGCATCGACGACGTCAAGGAGATCCGCAAGAAGGGGTTCGACGGCACCGAGCTGGTGAAGGCGCTGCTGTTCTCCACCTTCGAAGGCGGGCTGCGGCACGGCCTGTTCCACGGCGACCTGCATGCGGGCAACCTGCTGGTCGACGACGAGGGCCGAATTGTGTTCCTGGACTTCGGCATCATGGGCCGCATCGACCCGCGCACCCGGTGGCTGCTGCGTGAGCTGATCTACGCGCTGCTGGTCAAGAAGGACCATGCGACCGCGGGCAAGATCGTGGTGCTGCTCGGCGCGGTGGGCACCGTCAAGCCGGAAGCCCAGGCCGCCAAGGACCTCAAGGCGTTCGCCGAGCCGTTGACGCTCACGACGCTGGGCGACATGTCCTATGCCGACATCGGCAAGCAGCTCTCGACGCTGGCCGAGGCCTACGACGTCAAGCTGCCGCGCGAGCTGGTGCTGATCGGCAAGCAGTTCCTCTACGTCGAGCGCTACATGAAGCTGCTGGCGCCCAAGTGGCAGATGATGAGCGACCCGCAGTTCTCCGGCTACTTCGCCAATTTCATGGTCGAGGTCAGCCGCGAGCACCAGACCGACATCGAGGTCTGAGCCTTGGAGATCCGCACCGGCACAGCGCCATATCGACGACGACCTCGAGATCTACTACGAGGACATCGGCAATCCCGGCGATCCGCCGGTCCTGCTGGTGATGGGCCTGGGCGCGCAACTGCTGCTGTGGCGCGACGGTTTCGTCGAACGCCTGGTGAACCAGGGCCACCGGGTGATCCGCTACGACAACCGCGACGTGGGCCTGTCGTCGAAGCTGCACGGCCAGCGGGCCGACGGTGCGCTGGTGCCCAGCCTGGTGCGTTCGTTTTTCGGACTGCCCAGCAAGTCGGTGTACACCCTGGAGCACATGGCCGACGACGCCGCGGCCCTGCTGGATCACCTCGAGATCGACCGGGCCCATGTCGTCGGTGCGTCGATGGGCGGGATGATCGCACAGATCTTCGCCGCCCAGCACAGCCACCGCACGAATGCGCTGGGAATCATCTTCTCGTCCAACAACTCCGCGTTGCTGCCGCCGCCGGCGCCGAAGGCATTGCTGTCGTTGATCACCGGCCCGTCGCCGAATTCGCCGCGCGAAGTCATCGTCGAGAACTCGATCCGGGTCAGCAGAATCATCGGCTCCCCCGGCTATCCAGCAACCGAAGAGAAACTTCGCGCAGAAGCCATCGAGTCCTACGAGCGGGCGCACTACCCCCAGGGCATCGCGCGGCATTTCGGCGCGGTGCTGGGCAGCGGCAGCCTGAAGCGCTACGACAAGCAGATCAGTGCACCGACCGTCGTAATTCACGGCCGCGCAGATAAATTGATGCGCCCGTCAGGCGGGCGGGCGATCGCGTCGGCGATCCCCAACGCACGCCTGGTGCTGTTCGACGGGATGGCCCACGATCTGCCCGAGGCGTTGTGGGACGACATCGTCGGCGAGTTGAAGACGACGTTCTCCGAGGCCCCCAGCTAATCGTCGCCACCGGCCGCATGCGCTAGCATCGGGTCTAACTCCCCCGGCCCCTTCTCCGGCGCGAACTTGGGGCGCCTCCCCCGCGAACAGGCGCAGAAGCGCACCCGCCACGCCCATTTTGTGCGAGTCTGCGTCTGCTCGGCGAAGCGGACGTGTCGGATCGGGCCAGCGCCGTTCGTCGGGTAGGTAGAGAGTGGAACGACAGGTTCCGCTCCCGACCGAAGGACGTGACGGATGTACTACTTCGCATTGCTCCAGACGCCGCAGCGCGAGCTCACACCCGCGCAGGGCCAGGCCGAGATGCAGGCCTACGGCGACTTCCATGCCCGTGAACATTCGGCCATCCGCGCCGGCGACGCCCTGGCTCCGGTCCCCGAGGGCGTGCGGATCAGCGGCGGGCCCGACGCGCCGCTGGTGACCGACGGCCCGTTCGCGGAGGGCGCCGAGGTGGCCGGCGGCTATTACGTGTTCGAGGCCGACGACCTCGACGAGGCGTTGCGGCTGGCCCGACAGATCCCGGCGGCGCAGTACGGCGCGGTCGAGGTGTGGCCGATGCTCTACTGGAACGCGCCTGAGCAGCCCACCACGGGCGCCGACTGGCTGGCGCTGCTGCTGGAGCCGGCCGAGTCGCTTACCGAGCCGGGCACACCCGAGTGGGAGGCGGGTGCCGGGCAGCATGCCGAATTCCACGCCGCCGCCGGGCGGGCACATTCTCGGTGGGGCGCCACTGCATCCGCCGACGACGGCCACGACGGTGCGGGTGCGCGACGGTGAGGTGCTGCTGACCGACGGGCCCTTCGCCGAGGGCGCCGAGGTGGCCAACGGGTTCTATCTGCTGTCGGGCCGCCGACCGCGACGAGGCGACCAAGATCGCGTCGATGATCCCGGCGTCGGCCATCCAGTTGCGCCGCCTCGCGGGCGTCGCCGGCCTGTAGGGCAATGCAGTCCCTGGACGGCGTCTTCCGGCGGGAGTGGGGACCCGCGGTCGCCGCGCTCGCGCGGTGGTCCGGTGATCTCGGCGTCGCCGAAGACGCTGTCCAGGAGGCCTGCGCCGACGCGGTGCGGACCTGGTCGCGCGACGGGATGCCGGACAACCCGGGCGCCTGGCTGGTGACGGCGGCCCGCAACCGGGCCCGTGATCGTCTGCGTCGTGAATCGGTTCGTCCGGGAAAGGAATTGGCTGCGGTGCTCGACGACATCCTCGCCCGCACCGAGCGGGCCGATGTGCATCCGGTGCGCGACGACGAGCTGCGGATGATGTTCACCTGCGCGCATCCCGCATTGGATCGCTCGTCACAGCTGGCGCTGACCCTGCGGTTGGTGTCGGGGCTGACGGTACCCGAGATCGCCAGGGCGCTGCTGGTTGGCGATGCGGCGGTCGCCCAGCGAATCACCCGCGCCAAGAACAAGATTCGCCACGCCAACATCCCGTTGCGGGTGCCGCCGCCGGAGTTGCTGGGCGAGCGGGTGCCGCATGTGCTGTCGTGCGTCTACTACGGTGTTCACCGAGGGGTATTGGTCGACCGGTGGCCCGTCGGCGATCCGCGACGAGTTGTGCGACGAAGGGGTGCGGCTGTCCGGTGAGGTGTGCGCATTGATGCCCGACGAGCGAGACGGGCATGCGTTGGCGGCCCTTGTGCTGCTGCATGATTCGCGACGGTCCACCCGGGTGGACGGCGAAGGTGCGCTGGTGCCGTTGGACGAGCAGGACCGCGGACGTTGGGAGCGCGGCAAGATAGCGCGAGGACTGGACCGGCTGCGCCACGCGGAGGGCTCGAGCGGGCCCTACCTGCCGCAGGCGGTGATCGCGGCCGTACACGCGACCGCGCCGAGCTGGGAGCAGACCGACTGGGCCACCATCTGTGCGGCCTATGACCAACTGCTGCGGCTCACCGATTCGCCGGTGGTGCGGGCGAACCGGGCGCTGGCAATCGGCTTTCGCGACGGCCCCGAGGCGGGGCTGGGCGCGCTGGAGAAAGCGGCGCACGATCCGCGGCTGGTGCGGTCGAACCTTGTGCTGACGGTGCGGGCCGACCTGCTGCGGCGAGCCGGCCGCTACGGCGAGGCCGCGCAGGCGTACCAGGAAGCATTGGTGCTGAACGGGTCCGAACCCGGGCGGGCATTTCTCCGTAGGCGTATCGGCGAATGCGCCGGGCGGGGCTAGATTGGCCTCATGTTGGCCGGCCGTCTCGCAGACCCGAATTGCACACTCGGCACCGATCCCCGGTCCGATCCACGGATGGTGGCGGCGTTCGCACCACTGGGGCTGGCTGATGCGCTGCTGGACGCGCCGATCTCCGTCGACTCCCCCATCGAGCACCGGCTCGCGTATGCCGCGGCGGCCGAAGAGGCGATCGGCGGGGTGTTCGACGTGCTGGCGCTGGCGGCGCCGGCACCGTCCGGAGTCACGACGACGACCGTCACCATCCCGGGCGGCGACGGAAACGAGCTGACACTGTTCGTGAGCCGGCCATCGAATTCCTCGGGGTTGCTTCCCGCAGTGGTGCACTTTCACGGCGGCGGGATGGCGATCGGCAGCGCCGCGGATGCGGCCTACCGGCACTTGCGGGAGGCGCTGGCGGCCACCGGAGTGGTGACGGTCGGAGTGGAGTTCCGCAATTCCGGCGGCCGGCTGGGAGTGCACCCGTTTCCGGCGGGGCTGAACGACTGCGCGGCCGCGACACGGTGGGTGTATGCCAATGCGGCCGAGCTCGGGGTGAGCCACCTGATCGTGGCCGGCGAGTCAGGCGGCGGCAATCTGACGCTGACCGTGGTGCACAAGGCGAAGCGCGAGGGGTGGCTGAGCGAGATCGCCGGGGCCTACGCGCAGTGTCCCTTCATCTCGAACCAGTGGCTGGACTATCCGGAGGAGCTGCCCTCGCTGCGGGAGAACGACGGCTATTTCATCAGCTGCCAGCAGGCGGCGCTTCTTGGGTCAATTTACGATCCGTCTGGTGCCCACGAAAAGGATGCGACTTGTTGGGCGGGCGTGGCCACCGACGAAGAATTATCCGGACTGCCGCCGCACATTATTTCGGTCAATGAATTGGACCCTTTGCGAGATGAAGGACTTTTGTATTATCGGCGGCTTTTAGCGGCTGGTGTGCCTGCGGCTGGGCGGGTGGTCGTGGGGACCTGCCACGGCGGTGACCTGCTGTTTCCCGCCGCGATGCCCGAGGTCTTCGGGGCGAGTGTGCGGGATATCAGTGGGTTCGCATACTCGCTGGCGCCGTGAATGCGTTGGTGACTGAACCTGGTTCTGGCCACCGCCGCCGTCACCGCAGGTGCCGTCGCAGTAGAGCTGCCGCTCTTCGTCGGGACCATCCGCCCTGACGGCACATACCGGAAGCTCTCAAACCGCTGGTAAAGGCATGTTTTGTTGACGTCGCGCGAGGCTTCTAAAGGTTCCGTGTTGCGTGGATTCGGGACCATCCCCACCTTCGGCGATGAGTCGAATATCGTCGCAGCCGCGACTGAGACCAACAGCTTTGCCGTAGCCGTCACCGCATCCGACTATCTTGACGGCCGCGCATTGAGCGAACTTTCCTGGGAGCTCGAAGGCCTCAACATCGAGATGTTCATCGCGCCCGGCGTGATCGACGTCGCCGGGCCGCGACTCCAACTGCGGCCCGTCGCCGGCCTGTCCGTCATCCACGTCGAAAAGCCCAAGTACCACGGCGCCAAACAGTTCGAGAAACGGCTCTTCGACGCGGTGTTCTCCAGTCTGGTCCTGTTCGTCGGGCTGCCCATCCTCATCGGCATCGCCATCAAATTGACCAGCCCCGGCACCGTCTTCTACCGGCAGGAGCGCATCGGAGCGGACGGCCGGCCCTTCGAGATGATCAAATTCCGCACCATGGTCGATGGCGCAGACGCCATGCTCGGCGGGCTCGTTTCGCTCAATGAAAGCCCAGGCGGGGTGGATATCCCAATGCGGCTGGTAACCTGCCAACGAATCGCGGGCGTCGGGAGGGCTGCATACATGTCCAAAAGAATCCGCATGGTTAATTGATCGCCAAGCTCGTCCGCATCGCGGCGTACCTCGTCGCCGTCCTCGGGATGCTCTGCACCGCAATAGCACTCATCTCACGACAGCTCCCGATCACCAACCACACCGTCCTCTTCATCGCCGCTTACTCCCCCTACGTGATGGTCGGCGCCGCGATCGCCGCGGTCCTGCTGCTGCTCACCCGCCGCTGGCTCACCGCCGCTGAGGCTTACGCCTCTTCGAGGAAGTTCCGCGTGACGGCCGGGTCCACCGGGATGCCCGGGCCCGTGGTCGTCGACACGGTGATCTTCTTCAGGTAGCGGCCCTTCGACGACGACGGCTTGGCCCGCAGGACCTCGTCCAGCGCGGCGCCGTAGTTCTCGGCCAGCTTCTTCTCGTCGAACGAGGCCTTGCCGATCACGAAGTGCAGGTTGGACTGCTTGTCGACGCGGAAGTTGATCTTGCCGCCCTTGATGTCGGCCACGGCCTTGGCCACGTCCGGAGTCACGGTGCCGGTCTTGGGGTTCGGCATCAGGCCACGCGGGCCGAGCACGCGGGCGATGCGGCCCACCTTGGCCATCTGATCAGGAGTCGCGATCGCGGCGTCGAAGTCCAGCATGCCGCCCTGGATCTGCTCGATCAGGTCGTCGCTGCCCA
This sequence comes from uncultured Actinomycetota bacterium, assembly GCA_963765445.1. GTDB lineage: Bacteria > Actinomycetota > Actinomycetes > Mycobacteriales > Mycobacteriaceae > Mycobacterium. Next base: position 67,528 of record CAVXWQ010000059.1, on the reverse strand, counting down.
CGATGTCGGCGCCGGCCGCGATGGCAGCCTCGGCCTTCTCGCCCACCGCGAACACCGCGACGCGCGCCGTCTTACCCGTGCCGTTCGGCAGGTTCACGGTGCCGCGCACCATCTGGTCGGCCTTGCGCGGGTCGACGCCCAGCCGGATCGCCACCTCGACGGTCGCGTCCTGCTTCTTCGACGACGTCTCCTTGGCGAGCTTGGCCGCCTCGAGCGGGGTGTAGAGCTTGTCGCGGTCCACCTTCTCGGCGGCTTCGCGGTATGCCTTGCTGGTCTTGCTCATTGTTATCTCCTAGTGAGAGGTGTGGTTGACGAGCCGAAGCGGGCTCTCCCACGCGACGCCGCCCAGTGCGGCGCCGAAAACTATTCGACCGTGATGCCCATCGACCGGGCGGTGCCGGCGATGATCTTGGCGGCCTGGTCGATGTCGTTGGCGTTGAGGTCGGCCTTCTTGGTCTCGGCGATCTCGCGCACCTGATCCCAGGTCACCTTGGCGACCTTGGTCTTGTGCGGCTCGGCCGAACCCTTCTGCACACCGGCGGCCTTCAGCAGCAGCCGGGCGGCGGGCGGGGTCTTCAGCTCGAACGTGAAGCTGCGGTCCTCGTAGACCGTGATCTCCACGGGGATGATGTTCCCGCGCTGGTTCTCCGTCGCGGCGTTGTACGCCTTGCAGAACTCCATGATGTTGACGCCGTGCTGGCCGAGCGCGGGGCCGACCGGCGGGGCGGGGTTGGCCGCTCCGGCCTGGATCTGCAGCTTGATCAGCCCGGCGACCTTTTTCTTCTTGGGAGCCATGGGAGTGTTCGATTTCCTTTCTGGGAGGGCTACAAAGCCCTAGATCTTGGCGACCTGGTTGAAGGTCAGTTCGACGGGCGTCTCGCGTCCGAAGATGGACACCAGCACCTTGAGCTTCTGCTGTTCGGCGTTGACCTCGCTGATCGACGCCGGCAGCGTCGCGAACGGCCCGTCCATGACGGTCACCGACTCGCCGACCTCGAAGTCGACCAGGATCTCCGGACGCTCCAGCGTGGCCTCCGACGAGGCAGCGGCAGACGTCGACGCAGCCTTGCCGGCCTTCTTCGCCGCGCCCTGCGGCAGCAGGAACTTCACCACGTCGTTCAGCGACAGCGCGGTCGGCCGCGACGTCGCGCCGACGAAACCGGTCACGCCGGGGGTGTTGCGCACCGCGCCCCACGACTCGTCGTTGAGCTCCATGCGGACCAGGATGTAGCCCGGCAGCACCTTGCGGTTGACCTGCTTGCGCTGGCCGTTCTTGATCTCGGTGACCTCTTCGGTCGGAACCTCGACCTGGAAGATGTAGTCGCCGACGTCGAGGTTCTGCACGCGGGTCTCGAGGTTGGCCTTCACCTTGTTCTCGTAACCGGCATAGGAGTGGATGACAAACCAGTCGCCCGGCTTGCTGCGCAGCTCAGCCTTGAGCGCGTCGGCCGGATCGAGCTCCTCCTCGGCCACCTCGGCGACGGCTTCCGTCGACTCAGCGTCAGGCGCCGCCTCGAGCTCAGGTGCGGCCTCGTCCGATGTCGCCGCCGCATGCGGCTCCGGTCTCGTCATCCGATGTCGCCGCCGGTGCGGCTCCGGTGTCGATGACGTCGACGACGGCCTCACCCGTGGGCGTATCGCCTTCGGGGGTTGTCACGGTAGTCAGTCCTCTCTCAAAACGTTCAAATCAGCCGAACACCAGCAGCACCAGCTTGCCCAGGCCCAGGTCCACGCCGCCGATCAGCGCGACCATGAAGGCCAGGAACGCCAGCACCACCCCGGTGTAGCTGACCATCTGCTTGCGGTTCGGCCAGATCACCTTTCGCAGCTCGGCGACTACCTGCTTGAGGTAGTTCCACACGAACAGGATCGGGTTCCGGTTCGGCCCGGTGGTGGTCTTCTTCGGCTTCTTGGTCTTGGCCTTCTTGGCCGTCTCCTCGACGCCGAGTTCCTCGGCGCCCGATTCGACTTCCTCGGGCTCGGCCAGTGCGGTGGCTCCCCGCTGACGGGTCCGCTTGCCGGTGGGACGCGCAGGGCGGCTCAATGCGACCTGACCGCCAGTGGTGTCCTCGGTGCCAGCAATGCCATCGCCTGCGGCGTCAGCACTATCGCGCTCGTCGCTCACCGCATGCTCCTTTGTGTCGAGTCCTCAGGGCCGAAATACGCCAGCCCGGGTGTGCACCTTCCAGTGTCCACCATTGCCTATTCAGTTGAGCAGGGGCGACAGGACTTGAACCTGCAACCTGCGGTTTTGGAGACCGCTGCTCTGCCAGTTGAGCTACGCCCCTCTGTTCGCAGGCAGCCTGCGCCTGGGATACCCCCACATAATTCGCGCGCTCCCCGTTCGGTCAACCCGAACCGACGGACAGCGCGCTTACGTGGGAAAACCCCGAGGTCCGAGTGTACAACGGCACACCGGGCAGGTGTTAATCCGTCGCGTCGTCTTCGTGCCGGACGGGCTTGCGCAGAACCTGGCCGGTTTCGGGGTCCCAGCCTGCCGAGATCGAGTTGTCGCCCTCGTGGCCCATCAGCGTGGTGTAGGCGATCAACACGTCCTCGCCAGTCTTGTCGTCGGTGAGGACGTTGCGCGAGGTCACGATGTCCGCCCCGAACCGCTCAACCACGGAATCGATGTACATCGTGGCGCGCAGCGCGTCGCCCTCGACGATCGGCCGCAGGAAATGGAACTTCTGATCCACCTGGACGATCTGCAGCGTCTTCAAGCCCACGTCGACGTGCTGGAAGAAGTGCCGCTGGGTCATCACCGCGATGATCGAGACGAACGTCAACGGCGCGACCAGACCGCTGTATCCCATGGCGACCGCCGCTTCCGGGTCGACGCTGGCCGGATCGTGGGCCTTGATCGAGTTCGCGTACTGGCGGATTTGCTCGCGGCCCACCACGAAGGGGTCCGGGTACTTCCAGACCATGCCGCGGATATCTGTCTTGAGCGCCATGACTACGCCAACTTCGCGATCGCGACGGCGCGGCCGAAGATCTTCTTGCCGTCGTGGGTTCCGGTCAGCGCGATGGTCACGGTCTTGTCGTCGGCGTCGGCCGACTTCACCCTGCCGTTGAACACGATCTCCGCACCCGTGCCGTCGTTGGGCACCGGCACGATCGCGGTGAAGCGCACGTTGAACTCGGTGACCGCGCCCGGGTCGCCGACCCACTCGGTGACGTAGCCGCCGCCGAGACCCATGGTCAGCATGCCGTGGGCGATCGCGGTGTCCAGACCGACCTGCTTGGCGATCTCGTCGTCCCAGTGGATCGGGTTGAGGTCGCCGGAGACGCCGGCGTAGTTCACCAGATCCGCACGGGTCAGGGTGATGATTCTTTCGGGCAGCTCGTCGCCGACCTTGACCGAACTGAACTCACGCAGTGCCATCGTTGAAGCCACTCTCTCCGTTTTCTTCGCTACGTCCCGCCAGCGTCGTGTACGCCTCCTGGACCACCTGACCGTCCTGGTTGGTGATGATGTTCTTGGTGACGATGATGTCGGTACCGTGCGCCTGCCGGACGGAGTCCACGTAGACGTCGCAGTAGAGCTTGTCACCGGCGGTGACCGGGGCCAAGAACTTCAGCTGCTGATCGACCTGGACGATCTGGCGGTCGGTGATGCCGATGTTGGCGTCGGCGAACAGCCCCATCTGCGCCCGGTAGCCGAACACGCTGATGAACGTCAGCGGCGTCGGCAGGCCGGCATAGCCCAGTTCGGCGGCGGCCTCTTCGGAGAAGAACGACGGATCCTCGTTCTGCACGGCCCTCGCGTACTCGCGGATCTTCTCGCGCTCCACCGCATAGTGATCGGGGTAGCGATAGTGCGTCCCCACGATGGACTCGGACAAAGCCACGGGCCAGAACCTACCTAGTCAATTTCGCCGGCCGTCACGACGACGGCCGGGCGCGATCAGCGCGACTCTTTGTGCGGCTGATGCTGGCCGCAGTTCGGGCAGAATTTCTTCAGCTCGAGCCGGTCGGGATCGTTGCGGCGGTTCTTCTTGGTGATGTAGTTGCGGTGCTTGCACACCTCGCAGGCCAAAGTGATCTTCGGCCGTACGTCTGTACTGGAGGCCACGTCCGTTGCCCTCTTTCACGCTCTAGTAGTTCGTTCTGCGTAGCGGTGGGGAGGCTCGATCTCCCGACCTCACGATTATGAGTCGTGCGCTCTAACCAGCTGAGCTACACCGCCCCGATAGGCGCGGGCGGCGCCCCGCTCGCGTCCACCGAGCCCCCTAACGGAATCGAACCGTTGACCTTTTCCTTACCATGGAAACGCTCTACCGACTGAGCTAAGGGGGCCTGACCCGCAGCAGCAGTCGAACCGCGCCGTGGGCCTTAAAGAGGGTACAGCCTGCGGCGGGGCTCAACCAAACTGCTCGTCGGGGAGACTAATCCGCCGCGTCGCCGGACGCCTTCACCGAGTCGTGGGCCGCCTTGGCGGCCGCGCGCACCTCGCTGCGGGCCGCCTTGACGGTGCTGCGGACCTCGCTGCGGGCGCTCTTGACCGCGCCGCTGATCTCGCTGCCGGCCTGCTGCGCGGCGTCGCGGACCTCGGCGGGCGTTCCGGTGGCCGCAACCGCCCGCACCTGGGACACGGCGCTCTTGACCTCCTGGCGCACCTCGTTGCGGGCGGACGCACCGCGGCGCGCACTTCGGCCCCGGCCTGGACGCGGGCGCTGACGACGGACTTCACCGCCGCGGGGATGTCGGCCGGGCCGCTGGCGGCGGCTTTCGCCGGGCTTGCCGCGGCGCGGGTGGCGGCGACGATCGGCGGCAGCGGCGGCAGGCCGAAGAAGCTCAGCTGCGCGCTGACGTAGTTGTAGCCGATGCCGAACAGGGTGTTGCCGTAGGCCGCGGTGATCGGAAAGAAGGCCAGCGGGTTGTGCACGACGCCGGCCGCGTAGTTGACGGTGGCCTCGACGACGGGCTGGATACCTGCGAAGTAGTTGATGCCGATCTGATCGGCGATCGGCGGCCCGATGAACGGGACGAAGCTGACGCCGTACTGGGCCAGGCTGACGCCGTACTGCACCCACGGGGTGATGGCGTAGTAGATGTCCTGGCCGATGCCGGTGAGTGCGATGTTCTCGACGTGCACGGTGGGGGCGGCGGTGATCTGCGACGGCGGTGCCACCACCGCGGGCGCCAGTGCGATCGCTCCGGCGGTCACCATCGCGACCCCGGGTGCCAGCAACGGACGAACTGAAACGCTCACGACGCCTCCCTAGTGCTCCAAACACGTACGAGGGCACATGATGGCATTGACGTGACGGCCGACACAACTTCGCTGGTTACCGCACACATCTTTGCCGATTGCTGCTTTATCCCAGTTACAGGGCCGTCATCTGTTCGCGAGCCACACACTGGCAAACGCATCGCGGGCACGTCTTCTGGTCGGTCGGCCGGACGCCATAAGGTGAGGACATGTCATCGACGGACCGTCTGTACTTCCGCCAACTGCTCTCCGGCCGCGATTTCGCCGCCGGCGACGTCATGGCCCAGCAGATGCGCAACTTCGCCTACCTCATCGGTGATCGCGAGACCGGCGACGCCGTGGTGGTCGACCCGGCCTATGCCGCCGGCGATCTGCTCGACGAGCTCGAGAACGACGGCATGCACCTGTCGGGCGTGCTGGTCACCCACCACCACCCCGACCACGTCGGCGGCACCATGATGGGCTTCACCCTCAAGGGCCTGGCCGAGCTGCTCGAGCGCACCGAAGTGCCCGTGCACGTCAATACCCATGAGGCACTGTGGGTTTCGCGCGTCACCGGTATCCCGATGAGTGACCTGACCACCCACGAGCACGGCGACAAGGTCGCCATCGGCGACATCGAGATCGAGCTGCTGCACACCCCCGGCCACACCCCGGGCAGCCAGTGCTTCCTGCTCGACGGACGCCTGGTCGCCGGCGACACCCTGTTCCTCGACGGCTGCGGACGCACCGACTTCCCCGGCGGCAACGTCGACGACATGTTCCGCAGCCTGCAGCAACTGGCCGGGCTGTCCGGCGACCCGACCGTCTTTCCCGGCCACTGGTATTCCATCGAACCGAGCGCCGCGCTGTCCGAGGTCAAGCGGTCCAACTACGTCTACCGGGCGTCCAACCTGGACCAGTGGCGCATGCTGATGGGCGGCTAGGGGCAGACCCGCGTCGACGTGCTGCGCGGCGAGATCAAGCGGATGCGCCGGGCGACCGAAAAGACCCAGAGCCGTTGGCGCAGAGCGCATTTCGAGCCGCCCCGCACGGCCGAGCGAGGTTGCCTCTTGGCAATCGGAACTTTGTTACGTAACGTCGGTACGAAAGTAGACGCTGCGACGAAGGAGCATCCATGAGCGGGTCGGTCAGCTATCGCAAGGACGACGCGATCGCCGTGATCACACTCGACGACGGCAAGGTCAACGTCCTGGGTCCGGGCATGCTGCAGGAGATCAACGAGGCCCTGGACCGCGCCGAAGGCGAGGACGCCGGGGCGGTGGTCGTCGCCGGCAACGACCGGGTGTTCAGCGGCGGCTTCGACCTCAAGGTGTTCCGCTCCGGCGACATCGACGCCTCGATCGCCATGCTGCAGGGCGGCTTCAACCTCTCCCACCGGCTGCTGTCGTTCCCCAAGCCGGTCGTCGCGGCGGTCACCGGTCACGCCATCGCGATGGGCTCCTTCCTGGCGTGCAGCTTCGATCACCGAGTTGCCGCGCACAACTACACCTTTCAGGCCAACGAGGTGGCGATCGGCATGGTGCTGCCCTACCCCGCCCTCGAGGTGATGAAGCTTCGGCTCACCCCGTCGGCCTTCCAGCAGGCGGTGGGTCTGGCCAAGACGTTCTTCGGCGAAACCGCGCTGGCGGCCGGCTGGGTGGACGAGATCGTCCTGCACGACCAGGTGCTGCCCCGCGCGCTGGAGGCCGCCCAGCGAGTTCACCACGCTGACCGCCGGTGCGCACCTGGCCAGCAAGATGCGGGCCCGGCAGGCCACGCTCGATGCGATGCGGGCCGGCATCGACAACATTCACGCCGAGTTCGGGCTGTCCTAGTCCGTGCCCAGGGTCAAGCAGCGCACGCCTGAGCTGCGCGACCGGGTGGTCGACGTGGCGGTGAGCACGCTGTGCGAGGACGGCATGTCCGGCTTCACCACCCGCCGGGTGGCCGAACGTGCCGGAACCTCGGTGCCCGCGGTCTACGAGCTGTTCGTCGACAAGGACGGCCTGCTGCGGGCGGTGTTCTTCGAAGGGTTCCGCCGCCTCGGCGGTGAGCTGGCAGCCCTGCCGGACACCGCCGATCCGCTGGCCGACCTGCGCGCGCTGATCCCGGTGTTCCGCCGGTTCTGCCTGGACTACCCGCCGCTGGCCCGGGTGATGTTCAGCCGCCCGTTCCAGGACCTCGACCCCGGGCCCGACGAGCTGGGCGCCGCGCCGACGGTGCGCGAGATCCTGGTCGGCAAGGTGCAGCGCTGTATCGACGCCGGACTGCTGGCCGGGGATCCGGTCGACGTCGCCCACGTATTGCTGGCTCTGGCACAGGGATTGGCGATCCAGGAGGCCGGCCGGTGGCTGGGCACGTCGGCCGCGTCGATCAACCGGCGCTGGGATGTCGGGGTGCAGGCCGTGCTGGCCGGGTTCGGCCGGTAGAGCCGCTTAGAGCAGAGCATCCGGGCGATCCCAATGCACACCCGCGAAGCGGCCGAAGTCGCTGTCGTAGGACACGATCCTCGCCCGGTTCTCGATCGCCAGAGCCGCCAGATGGGCGTCGTTGACCAGATTGCCACCGGCACCCACCTCGTCGAGCAGCCGACCCAGGATGTCGTAATGCCGGACGCTCGGACTTACCAGCGCAGCGCCTGGGGCCTGACACCAGTCGGCGACCTGGCCCATGGCCTCATCGACGCGAAGCGGGGATGGGAACAGGCCCTCCTTTGTCGTCAATCGGATGAACGCCAGGAGCACCACCCACGTCAGCCCGACGGTATCGGACCCCGACAACGCGCCATCGAGCCACCGCCGCGACGGCTGGTGGTACTTGCTGGCCGAATTCACCGCGTACAGAAGCACATTCGCATCGACGATCCTCACGCGCCGCGCCGCTGCCGACGAATCAGCTCCTCGTCTTCCAGCTCGGCGGCCAGCTGGAGGGCCCGGTCCAAATTGACCGCCGGCACCCCGAGGTCTGCCGTCCGAGTCCGAAACGATGCCGCCGCGGACGGCCCTTCCGCGCCATTGCGAACGGCGTCGTTGAGCGCGGTCTTGAACGACACCCCGCGCCGCTTCATGACCCGGCGCAACAGTGCGACCACGTCGTCGTCAAGGCTGACCGTCGTGCGCATGTTGACAGCATAGCATCAACCTATTTCTGACAGCATGCTGTCAGAACCTGGTGCCCGAGCCTCCGGTCCACCCGGTAGCCTGCCGAGCATGGGACGCGTCGACGGCAAGGTCGCGCTCATCAGCGGCGCGGCACGCGGGATGGGCGCCTCGCACGCCCGGCTGTCTGGTGAGCGAGGGCGCCAAGGTGGTCCTCGGTGACGTCCTCGACGACGAGGGCGCCGCCGTCGCCGACGAGCTCGGCGACTCCGCCCGCTACGTCCACCTCGACGTCACCGACGCCGAGGACTGGGCGGCCGCAGTCGACCTGGCGCTCAGCGCATTCGGGACGCTCAACGTCCTGGTGAACAACGCCGGCATCGTCTACCGCCGCACACTGCGCAATCTGGAACGCGAACGCTGGCAACGGGTTCTGGACGTCAACCTCACCGGCACCCTGCTGGGCATCAAGTCGGTGATCGAGCCGATGACCGCGGCCGGCGGCGGCTCGATCATCAACATGTCCTCCATCCAGGGCATGCGCGGCACCCCGGGCAACCACGGCTACGTCGCCTCCAAGTGGGCGATCCGCGGGCTGACCAAGTCCGCCGCATTGGAGTTGGCGCCCAACAACATTCGCGTCAACTCGCTGCACCCCGGCATGGTCCGCACCCCGATGACCGCGCACATGCCCGAAGACCTGGTCGCCGCTCCCCTGGGCCGCATCGCCGAGCCCGTCGAGGTGTCGACGTTCGTGCTGTTCCTGGCCAGCGACGAGTCGTCGTTCGCCACCGGCTCGGAATTCGTCATGGACGGCGGCCTCATCGCCGACGTGCCGCACCGGTGATGACCATGGGCCGCTTCGAGAATCGGGTCGCCATCGTCACCGGCGCCGGCGCGCCGGACGGCATCGGGTTCGCCGTCGCACGCCAGCTGGTCGACGAAGGCGCACGAGTCGTGCTCGGCGCGACCAGCGAGCGCATCCACGACCGCGCACGCGAACTGGGCTCCGCCGCCGTCGGCGTGGTGGCCGATCTGACCGTCGACGGCGCCGCCGACACGCTGGTCCGCGCCGCCACCGATACCTGGGGACGGCTCGACATCCTGGTGAACAACGCTGGTATGACGTCGGTTTCGAGCGGATGGGACGCCGACGACGAGGTCGCGAATCTGTCGCTGGCCGACTGGGACGCCGCGATCGCCCGCAACATGACGACGGCGTTTCTCATGTGCCGGGCGGCGGTTCCGGTGATGACCGCCGCGGGCTACGGGCGCATCGTGACGGTCGGCTCGACGACGGGCACCGTCAACGCGATGCCGGGCCAGGCGACCTACACCGCGGCCAAGGCGGGCTTGGTGGGACTCAGCCGGGCGCTGGCGCTGGAGGTCGTCCGGCACGGCGTCACGGTCAACGTCGTCGCGCCCGGCTACATCGCCACCGGCTCACAGCTGGAGTTCGAGGCCGCCGCTGCGGCGGCGGGACCCTTCGGGCGCAGCGGCACACCCGACGAAATCGCTTCGTGTGTGCTGTTTTTGGCGCACGAGTCGGCGTCGTTCGTCACCGGCGCGGTGCTCATCGCCGACGGCGGGCACAACCTGCCGGAAACCTGGTCCTAGTCGCCGGCGATCCACTGCCGCGCCTGCTCGACCTCCCCGGCCGGGAAGTGGCGGATCTGCGCGGAGACGAAGTGCGATCGCCAGGTGCTCGGCGACGTCGCCGAGGTGGGAGTCGGTGACCACGGCGATCTTCTTGACGTGCTTCTCGTGCTCGCGCACGAAGCGGAAGTGGCTCACCATCGCCCCGAAGCCGTCCCAGCCCGGGAAGTGCGCTGCGTCGATGATGACGCCGGCCAGGTCGCCGGTCGATTCGATGTGCGGGTCGACGGTCTTGGCCAGTTCGGCGAAGTCGTTCTTGTCGAAGGCCGACTCCGGATGCACAGTCAGCACCGACGTGGCCGTATCGAGGTCGTACTTGATCATGGTGCCATCGTGCGCCCGAACCGACGGGGCGGGTAAGAGGCCAAGGTCATCACCGGACCGCGAGCAGACGCAGAATCGCATCGATCGGACACTTTTCGTGCGATTTTGCGTCTGCTCGCGGGAAAACACCCTGCTGGGCACAGACGTCGGCGGGGACCATGCGGTCCCCGCCGACAGTGTGTCTAGCTCAGAAGCCCATGTGCTGGTCGAACTGGTTGTGCGACGCCAGGTCGGTGGCCGCCTGGGCGTGCGAGGCCGACGGGTCGTGGCTGGTGTCGAACAGCGAGTGGCTCGAGTAGTCGGTCGCCGCGTGCGACGACTGGTCGAGCGCCGAGTGATCCGGCGTCGGGGTCGCCACGTGGGTCGACGACTCCAGTGCGGAGTGCTGGTCGACGTTGGCCGAGGCGTGGTCGGCCCCGACCGAGGTGGCGCCGCTGGCGGCGCTGCTGCCCTGCGCCCCGGTGATGACGGTGGCTCCGTGCGAACCGGATGCCACCTCGCCGCCGCCGGTGGCCGACCCGCCGGTCTGGATGACGGCGCCCTGGTTGCCCGGGGCATGCGTCACGACGCCGCCGCCGGAGGCGACGGTGCTGTGCCCGCCGAGCGTGGCGCTGTCCTGGCCGAGGATGTCGGCGTGGGTGCCGAAGCTGTTGTGCGCAGCGGTGTTTCCGCTCACGCTCGCCTGCCCGGCCGACGCGGCCGCGGTGGTCGCCCCGGCGGCCTGGACGGTGCTGTGCGCGCCCAGGGTCGTCGCCTCGTGGTTGAGGAAGTCGGCGTTGCCGCCGGCCCCGGCCGTCGCACCCGCGGCCACGTTGGTGTGCCCGCCGATGTTCGCGCCGACGATGGGCGCGGCCACCTCGGCCTGGGTGTGCCCGCCGAACGCGGTTCCGATGTTGGTCTGCCCGCCGAGCGTGGCGCCTTCGTTGTGCAGGAAGCTCGCCGCCGCGGTGTTGGTGGCCGCCGCCTGGGTGCTGAGGGCAGCACCGCCGAGCGGGCCGGCGATTCCCGCCGTGGTGGCGGTGCTCATGGCGGTGTTACCCGCCGCGCTGAGGCCGCCGCCGCCGAGGCCGATTGCTCCGCCGCCGCCTGCCGCGGTCTGGTTGGCGAAACCGGCGCCACCGAGCGGGCTGTTGAAGCCCGCGCTGGAGGTGGTGCTGAGGTTCTCCTGCGCGCTCAGCCCGCTATTCACGGTGGGTGCGCCCGTGGAGGTGGTGTTCAGCGCTGCGCGACGCTCGGCGTCGACTGCACTGTTGGTCGAAAAGCGTCCGCGGTCAACGGCTTCCGCTCCGCCGCCGGCAGCGGCGTGGCCGCCGAATTGTGTTGCGCCACCGAGTCCGCCGTTGATGCCGCCGCCGAGCTCAGCGCCACCGCCGACGTGGCCGTTGGCGCCGAACCCGGTGCCGACGTTGGCGCCAAGGCCGGTGTGGGCGCCCAGGCCGGCGTTGAAGCCGCCGCCGATCTCCGCACCGCCACCGACACCAAAGCCGGTCAAGCCCGCAGACCGATCTCGTGCCGATGCCACCGTGGAACCCGGCACCGATCTCCGCACCGCCACCGACACCGAAGCCGGTACCCAAGCCGTGCCAAGACCGACCTCGGTGCCCAGCCCAGCCTCGAACCCGCCGCCGATCTCAGCTCCACCGCCGAGACCGAAACCGGTGCCAAGTCCGGCACCCGTTCCCACTCCGGCACCGATCTCAGCACCCAGTCCGGCCTCGAAGCCGCCGGCGATCTCCGCGCCGCCGCCAACACCGAAACCGGTACCCAGGCCGGTACCGAGGCCCACCTCGGTGCCCAGCCCAGCCTGGAACCCGCCGCCGATTTCAGCACCGCCGCCGATACCCAGCCCGGTGCCCAGACCAACCTGGCTGCCAAGACCCGCATTGACTCCGCCGCCGAGGCCAAGGCCCGTCTCGAGTCCACCGCCCAGCGCGCTGCCCAGTCCGGCACCGAAGCCTTCGCCCACCGCCGCAGCCAGGTTGCTGCCTGCGTCGGCCCCAACCTGCAGCGCCTGGTCGCTGAGCACCTGCGCGACCGGCGCCGCCTCAGCGACCGGCGCAAAGCCGTACTGATCCGAAACCGTCTGAGCGAGAAGGGAAACCGGATCGGCGCCGGCAAGCTGCAGACCAGGGATAGCCGAGGCGGCCACCGACTGGATCTGCTCGGGGCTCACATCGGCCAACCCGGCGTTGGCCAGAGCAGCGTTGGGGTCCGCGACGAACGTCTGCGCGGCGCTCTCGTTGAGAAACAGGTCGAGGATGAATTGGAGCAGGGAGTCCATGATGGCGTGCCTTTCGTCGATTGATTGCCACGCTATGGACAAGCCCCCGCCCCCAACATGGGGCGCAGTCCCCTACCCGATAGGGCCACTACCGGGATGTTCCAGCAATCCCCGTTAGGGGATTAGGGGATCGGATGGCGTCAACCACGCCTGAGCAGGGCTTTCATCCGTCGAACGCCATGAATGCCACCCGCACAGTCACCGCAGAATTGACATCCAGGAAAGCTTCAGCAAACACGTAAGAGCGACGTCCGTCGCTGGACGGGCGTCCCCGCATCAGGCGTCGACTACACCGCGCGGTGGTTCTGCCAGTTGTCCGGATGCTCGGACAACCACTGACGTTCCACCCGCTGCACCCGGTGGTGTTCGACCGTGATCACCAGTCCTCCGGCGATCAACAGCCCGGCCGCCACCGAGATCAACATCAACAACAGCTCGTGATGGTTGTAGGCAAGCGCCGCAACCACTCCGGCGATGCCGAAGACACCGAGAGCGATCAAGATGAGTCCCGGCAACTGCAGCGTGTCGATGAACGATTCACCGGCGTGAGGCTGGGTTGTTCGGGAGTGATCCACCGGATCGCGATATGCACCCTTCATCGCGTCTCCCTTCCATGAAGAGACGCTTCCAGGCTACGCCTGTTGTGAGCTAGGTCACAGGGTGCGATTCCTTCTGGTCGGCAACCCAGATGTCGCCGTCCAGCGTCCCGGGCAGGTCGGCTTCGTCGGCGACGAAGACCGGGTCCCGCCCGTCGGCGGCCTGGCGCTGATAATCGCGCAGTACGGCGAACGCCCACTTGCCCAGCAGCACGATCGCGACCAGGTTCACCAGCGCCATGAATCCCATCGCCACATCGGCCAGGTCCCAGACCGTGGCGAGCTTGGACGTCGCACCCAGAGCGATCGCACCGAGCACCACCACCCGGAAGACGTTGATGGCGGTCTTGTTCGCGCCCAGGAAGAACAGGTTCACCTCGGCGTAGACGTAGTTGCCCAGCACCGAGGAGAACGCAAAGACGAATACCAACCCCGTCATCAGACCCGTCGTCCACGAGCCCAGCGCCGCACCGATCGCGGCCTGAGTGAGCGAGGCGCCGGCCATCTTTCCGGGCGCGGCCGGATCGTAGACCGAGGGGCCGGACACCATGATGATGAAAGCCGTTGCCGAACAGATGATCATGGTGTCGACGAACACGCCCAGCGACTGGATCAGACCCTGTTTGACCGGATGCGACACGGTCGCGGTCGCCGCGACGTTGGGCGCACTGCCCATGCCGGCCTCGTTGGAAAACAGGCCGCGCTTGACGCCGTTGAGCATGGCGGCGGCGATCCCGCCGGTGAAGCCGCCGGCCATCTGGTGCAAACCGAATGCGCCGCCGATGATCTGGCTCAGCACATGCGGCAGGTTGGTGATGTTCATCGCGACGATCACCAGCGCCAGCGCGACGTAGACCAGCGCCATCAGCGGCAGGACGAACTCGGCGACCTTGGCAACCCGCTTGACCCCGCCGAACAGCACCGGTGCTGCCAGAATCACCAATCCGATTGTCGTCCAATTGACTTCGATGGCATGCGAGGTGTTCAGGACGTCACTGATGGCGTTGGCCTGAAGCATGTTGAACGCGATACCGAAGGTGAACACCAGCAGTACCGCGAACAGGATGCCGCCTGGCCGCGAGCCGAGCCCGCGCTCGATGTAGAAGGCAGGACCGCCGCGGAAGGAGCCGTCGCCGGCCCGGACCTTGAACAACTGGCCCAGCGTCGCCTCGATCAGCGCGGTGGCCATCCCGATCGCCGCGACCACCCACATCCAGAAGATCGCGCCCGGACCGCCCAGGGTCAGCGCGATCGCGACCCCGGCGATGTTGCCGGTGCCGACCCGGGAGGCCAGGCCGATGCAGAACGCCTGGAACGACGAGATGCCGTCACCGGAAGTGCGCGAATGCAGCACCTGGTTGAGCATGCGGCCGAAGTACCGGATCTGGACGAACCTGGTGCGGACGGTGAAGTAGATGCCGACGGCGACCAGCACGTAGATCAGGACGTAGCTGTAGAGCACCTTGCTGATCGGATCGATCAGGTTGGCCTGGATGAAGTCCATGTTCTCTCCCCGTCCGAGGTCCAGCGGTTCGGGAATCTTCGCACTTCATCGCGCTCGGCGCAGTGCTAATTGACCAAGGTGTCAGGGCCGACGATCGGCGCCACAAGCCTTACGGCTTGGGCGTCAGCGCGCTGCCCTTGATCCACTCGCCCCACGGGACGGTCCAGTCGCCGTTCTGCCACAGTTGCAGCGTCGGACCACCGGTGTGGCGAACCTCCACGATGTCGCCGGTCTGGGAGAAGTTGTAGAACCACTGCGCGTTCTCGCCGTTGAGGTTCAGGCAGCCATGCGAGGTGTTGGTGTTCCCCTGCGCCCACACCGTGGCGTTGAGCTGGTGCAGGTAGATGCCGTCGGTGCTGATGCGGGTGGCGAACGGGATCTTGAGCTTGTAGCCCATGGCCGAGTTGACGGGCAGACCGTAGGTCGACGAATCCATCGTCACCTCTTCGGCTTTGTCGATCACCGTGTACACCCCGGGCGGGGTCCAGAACGAGAACGTCTTTCCGGCAATGGTTTCGGTGCCGCCATGGCCCATCGACGTCGGCATGCTGCGCACCAGCTTGCCGTTGTCGAAGACGTTCACCGACTTGGTGGTGTCGTCGGCGATCGCCACGTGGGCATCCCCGACGGTGAACGTCGCCTTCTCGTTCTCCTGGCCGTAGAGGCCGTCGCCCAGCTGCACCCCGAAGATGTTGGCGGCCACAGTCACCCTGGTACCCGGCGCGTAGTACTTCTCCGGGCGCCAATGGGCGGTGTGGTCGTCGACCCAGTACCAGGACCCGTTCATCGGTGGGTTGGTGGTGACGACGAGCTGACGTTCGGCGGCGGCCTTGTCGGCGATCGCCTCGTCGAACCGCGCCGAGACGATGGTGCCGATGCCGTAGGGCTGATCTTCGTGGATCGGCAGCCCGCCCGGGGTCTCCAGGTAGACGGCGGCCACGTTGTTGGGCGTCGCGGTCGCGAAACTCGTGGTCCTCGTCAGCGGCACACCACTGCTACCGCGGCCGGCGACGAGCATCGTGTAGTCGCGCCCGTACTTCAGCGGCTGAGTGGGCTGCCAGGACTTGCCGTCCGGCGCCAACGCGCCGGGAATCGCGTTGCCGTAGTCGTCCTGCAGGGTGACGTTGGTCAGGGTGCCGTCGAGCACGGTGGCGGTGACCCTGGCCAGCGGGCTGAGCTCTTCCGAGCCGTTCGCCGGGGCCACTCCCAGCACCGGCGGCCGGGGCGGCGCCGGTGGCAGCTGGGCCGCGGCCGACGCGGTGGCCGTCTTGCAGCCGTCCGGGCATCCGGGCAGCCCGGCGACGTCGCTCACCAGGACACCCAGGAGCAACACCCCCACAATCAGGCTTGCCGTGCGCACACGACGGGGAAGACTCACCGAAATTCACTCCAGAACTGGTCGACGGATACGGACCCGGCGTCACCATTGACGCTCAGAATCATAGACGGGATTCGGACCTCGTTGTCACACGATGACACGCGCACTCCCGACGACCTGCAGCAAACGGGCGAAACCTCGCGAGGCTCAGTTCGTCACCTTCTCGGCCACCGGTGTTTGTGCACGTCCAGTCGGTATCCGGTAGTTTTTCCGGTCGGAGCTGTCAATGTCCAGGGGGACGGGGCGCAATGAGAACTCGCATGTGGACGATCGACGTCCACCGACACCGGGGCGCCGGGAATTCGGCAGAACCACATCGGGGCAGCCGAGCGTGAGCTAGCTCGAGCCGGCGTCGAGAATCGCGGCGGTGTCCGCGCCATCGACTACGTCGCGGGCGAGGTCGGCAAGGCGCTGGTGAGTCCTGCGAGCATGCGACCGCAACAAACCGAAGGCCCCGTCCATGTCAACCGAACCGCGTTCGGCGATAACGCCTTTGGCCTGCTCGATGATGACTCGTGTATTGAGCGCCGACTGCAGCTGTTGATTGACCACCTCCGAATGGGTCAGGATTCGCTGGTGCAGGATCCCGATCGCCGCAACGGCCGCCAGGGCTTGGCCGATGGCGATGTCGGTCGACGACAGGGCGCCGGCCTCGGTGCGAAACAGGTTGAGAGCGCCGACCCGTTCGTCGCGTAATCGCAGCGGCAACGCGGACACCGACCGGTAGTCATATTCGGCAGCCCGCTCGGCGAACGCCGGCCAGCGCTGCGAGTCCACACTGAGATCGTCGACCAGGACCGCCTTGCCCGTCCGGTAAGCCAACAGGCAGGGGCCGACGTCGGCTTCCAACTGAAGCAGCTCGAGCAGCCGCGTCTGCTCACTGCTCGACGCGAAAACGCGTAGGTCACCGTGAATATCAGCAAGCACTATCCCGGCCGCAGCGATCGGCAGCAACGTCATCGAGTTGTCAATGAGCTGCTGTGCGAGTTCGACGACGTCGTAATCCGCGACAAGCGTGTCAGCCAAGCCGACGAACGCGTGCGCTAATTGCTCGTAGCGATCCATCGCGCTCCCCCTTCGTATTGAGATCGTCCCACGAAGGAACATCGGTTCGTTGCGTTGCATCGATCATCACGTCGCCCCGTCGACAATCGGGTCAACGTCGAAGCGCAGAAGGCGGCCCACGACTTGGTGAGCCACATCGTCGAGCAATCGGTTGTTCGCGAATGCAAAGGCCTGCAGGCGCACATATGCCTCGCGCGCATGGACGCCCAGTTGCGCCATGATCATTCCGGTGGCCTGGTGGACCTCCCGTGTGCTCAGCGGCTGGTCCCACCATGGGCCCAGCGACTCCGCCAGCCGGCCGTCGCGGCCCACGGTGAGCAGGATGGCGGTGACCAGGTCGGAGACTGCGACCGCGTCGGCGAAGTCACGTCTACCAAGCGGTGCCCCGGCGTCACAGTAGAGATCCAGCACCCCAACTTTGATCGCGCCCACCTGTAACGGCAGCGCGTACATCGCACCGATTCCCGAATCGGCGACCTCGGACATGAACATCGGCCACCGGCCGTCGGCATGCGCCAGGTTCGGCACCGCGACGGGTCCGCCGCTGGATACCGCGTCGACACCCGGCCCCTCACCGAGGGTTACTTGCGCCCACTCCACCCGCTCGGCAACTTTGTCGCTCGCGGTCAACACCTCCAGACCCGACGCCGTCGACGTAGACCGCGATTCCCGCGCGATGCACGGGCAGGGTCAGCACGCACGCAGCGCACAAGCGCGCCGGCCCATCGCCGTGATCGGATACCGTCTGTGCGGCAGCCAGGAACCGCTCCCGGGCGCCCAGTACATACGGG
Source organism: uncultured Actinomycetota bacterium (assembly GCA_963765445.1). Classification (GTDB taxonomy): domain Bacteria; phylum Actinomycetota; class Actinomycetes; order Mycobacteriales; family Mycobacteriaceae; genus Mycobacterium. The sequence continues at coordinate 49,635 of CAVXWQ010000059.1, read as the reverse complement.
GTATTCACAGCCCGCGCCGCCGCCGGAACCGATCAGTGGTCTGCGGAGCCACTTAGGAAACACCGCCTTGCCTACGCCCGGCCGAACACCGCGCACGAGTACCGACCTTACCGACAGCACGGCGCCGGGGAGGCGCGTACGCCGAAATCGGTTTCGGCTCAATCCGTCTCGGAGAAACCCTTAGTTGTGCTAATCCAGCGACTTCGTTCAGGGCCTCGAATATCGTTGACATGCACAAGAGTTGGCTGACCCGACGAGGAGTTACCACGGCCGCAAATTAGGCGGCTTCGTTTCGGTACCGGTAGGCAATGGGTGTACTTTCAACAGTACAACGCCCCGCTAGTTCCCCGGCGGCGAACTTTGCACGGGTTGATTCAAGGAAATGTTGTGACCATGCGTCGATTCTGCTCGTAGTGCGGACACGCGCACTTTCCACCGATGTCATCGCCAGGTCCCCCCGCGATTTCAGATTGCCGCACCTGATCGACCCGCCTGGCCTCGAGGGGTGGTCAGGCGGGCTAGATCACGGTCGCACGCGCGCTGAACAACTAAGACGCCACAGCTGAAGTCACTGCAGCGCACTGCCTTTGAGCCACTCGCTCCAGGGCAGCGTCCAGTCGCCGTTCTGCCACACCTGCAGCGGCGGGCCCCCGGTGTTGCGGACCTCGACGACGTCGCCGGGCCGGGAGAAGTCGTAGTACCACGCGGCGTTCTCGCCGCTGAGGTTCAGGCAGCCGTGCGAGGTGTCGGTGTTGCCCTGGGCCCACACGGTGGCGTTGAGCTGATGCAGATAGATGCCGTCAGGGCTGATGCGGGTGGCGTACGGGATGGTCTCGCGATAGCCCAGCCGGGAGTTGATCGGCAGGCCGTAGGTCGAGGAGTCCATGATCACCGGGTTGGCCTTGTCCATCACGGTGTAGACGCCCGGTGGGGTCCAGAACGACAACGTCTGCCCGCCAACGGTTTCGGTGCCGCCGCGGCCCATCGAGGTCGGCATGGTGCGCACCAGCGCGCCATTGGAGTAGACGCTGACCTGCTTGGTGGTGTCGTCGGCCACCGACACGTGGGCGTCGCCGATGGTGAACGTCGCGGTGCTGTCCTCCTGCCCGTAGAGACCGTCACCGAGCGGCACCCCGTAGATGTCTGCCTTCACCGTCACCGAAGTGCCTGGCGCATAGTACTTTTCGGGCCGCCAGTGGGCGTTCTGGTCGTCCATCCAGTACCAGGCGCCCGTGACCGGCGGGGTGGTGGTGACCGACAGCCGTCGTTCGGCGGCTGCCCGGTTGTCGATGGGCTCGTCGAAGTGCGCGACCACGACGGTGCCGATTCCGAACGTGCCGCCGTCGAGCCGCTGCCCGCCGGAGGTGGTCAGGTAGACCTCCGTCTGGTCGCTGGGGACCAGCGTCTGGAAGGTCGAGGTGACTGTGGACGGCACACCGCCGGGTCCGCGGGCGTCGGCGCTCAGCGTGTAGGTGCGCCCGTAGCCGAGCGGCTCGGTGGGCTTCCAGGTCTTGAAGTCCGGGGTGACGACGCCGGGCACGGCCCTGCCGGCGTCGTTGACCATCGTGACGTGGGTGAGCATGCCGGTCTGGGCGACGGCGGTGATCGCGGCCAGCGGGTCGACGTCGCTGGCCCCGTCAGCCGGGGTGACGGCGACGACGGCGGGGGCGGTCGACGGCGCGGGCTGGGGCACCTGCGCGGCGGCCTCGGTGCGGCAGTGCTCGGGGCAGTGCGGCGCCGTCGAGATGACGACACCGCCGAGGACGGCCAGCACCGCCAGGACGGCAGCCAGGCACGCTCCACGCGCACGACGACTCAAAGACACCGAATCACTCCACAAAAGGGTCGGCCATTCTCGCCGGGACACCCACCCGAACGGATGGGGCCCTTGAATCATAGAGGGGCGGGTGACCGGAACGTTCTCCGCAAATGCGCGTGCTTCGTCACAACATGGACAAGACTTCAGCACATGACCGATCCCGGTGCGACTCGCGTTGCGGTGTATCTCGACTTCGACAACATCGTGATCTCGCGGTACGACCAGGTCAACGGCCGCAACTCTTTTCAGCGTGACAAGGCCAAAGGTCTCGAGCCGGCAAAGTTGTCGCGGGCCCGGGTGGACGTCGGCGCGGTGCTGGACTTCGCGTCCTCGTTCGGCACGGTGGTGTTGACGCGCGCGTATGCCGACTGGTCGGCCGACGTCAACGCCGAGTACAGCGGCCAGTTGGTGGCCCGCGCGGTCGATCTGGTGCAGCTGTTCCCCGCGGCGGCCTACGGCAAGAACGCCGCCGACATCCGGCTGGCGGTCGACGCGGTCGAGGACATGTTCCGGCTTCCCGACCTCACGCATGTGGTGATCGTGGCCGGCGACTCCGACTACATCCCGCTGGCGCAGCGGTGCAAGCGGCTGGGCCGCTACGTGGTCGGCATCGGGGTGGCCGGCTCGTCGAGCAAGTCCCTGGCGGCGGCCTGCGACGAGTTCGTCATCTACGACGCGCTGCCCGGAGTGCCGGGCCTCGAGCCGCCGAGCGAGCCGGAGAAACCCCCCACCAAGCGCGCCAAGTCCGCCGAGCCCGAGCAGCCCGACGCGCAGGCCGCCGCGACGGCCCTGTTGACGCGGGCGCTGCAGATCGGCCTGGAGAAAGACGACGTCGAGTGGCTGCACAACTCGACGGTGAAAGCCCAGATGAAGCGGATGGATCCGTCGTTCTCGGAGAAGGCGCTGGGGTTCAAGTCCTTCAGCGACTTCCTGCGGTCACGGGCCGACCTGGTGGAACTCGACGAGAGCTCCACCACCCGCATGGTGAAGCTGCGCTGACATCCGGCGAGTGTGGAGTTACGTACGCTCCTGGCGTCTTTCGCGTACACAAACTCCACACTCGTGGGCTCGGTCGACTGCCGTTGCGAACTCATCCATCAGGGGCGTAAACCGAATACATGAGAGTCGCCATCAGCGGCGCGGGAGTCGCGGGAACCGCGCTGGCCTACTGGCTGCACCGCACGGGCCACAGCCCGACGCTGATCGAACGGTCGCCGGCCTTCCGCACCGGCGGTTACATGATCGACTTCTGGGGCGTCGGCTACCAGGTGGCCAAACGTATGGGCCTCGAGGAGCAACTCCGCGCCGCCGGTTACGAAATCCAGCGTCTGCGGGCCGTGGACTCCAGTGGCGCGGTGAAAGCGAAGCTCGAGGTCGACGCCATCCGCGACATGATCGGCCACGACTTCACCAGCCTGCCCCGCGGCGACCTCGCTGAGACGGTGTACCGCGCGGTGGAGGGCAAGGTCGAGACGATCTTCGGCGACAGCATCACCAGCATCGACGACCACGGCGACGGCGTGCGCGTCACGTTCGAGCGCGCCGAGGCCAGGGAGTTCGACCTGGTGGTCGGCGCGGACGGGCTGCACTCGAATGTTCGCCAGCTGGTCTTCGGCACCGAACGAAACGTTGAGCACTATCTCGGCTGCAAGGTGGCGGCCTGCGTGGTGGACGGGTACCAGCCCCGCGATGAGCAGGTCTACCTGACCTACAACACGCTGGGCCGGCAGGCGGGCCGAGTCGCGCTGCGCGACAACCGCACCCTGTTCCTGTTCATCTTCCGCGCCGACCGCGCTGACCCGGGTACCAAGCCGAAAGAACAGCTGCGCAATGAATTCGGGGACGCCGGCTGGGAATGCCCCCGGATGCTCGACGCGCTCGACGATGTCGACGACCTGTACTTCGACGTGGTCAGCCAGATCAAGATGGACCGGTGGTCGCGCGGTCGGGTGGTCTTGATCGGCGACGCCGCCGGCTGCATCTCGCTGCTCGGCGGTGAGGGGACCGGGCTGGCGATGACCGAAGCCTACGTGCTGGCCGGCGAACTGCGCCGGGCCGGTGGTGACCACCAGCAGGCGTTCTCGGCATACGAGGCCCTGATGCACCCCTTCGTGGAGACCAAGCAGGCCGGGGCGGCTCGGTTCGTCGGGTTCTTCGCCACCCGCACCAAGTTCGGCTTGTGGATACGCAACGTGATGATGCGGGCGATGAACTTCGGGCCGGTGCTCCGCCTGGTCGCAGGCGACGTCGCCGACAAGCTGGATCTGCCGGACTACGAAATCTAGGTGTCAATGCGGCTTGGCGCGCGGGCAAGCAGCCAGGCCTCGCCGTCGCCCTCCCCCGCCGCCAGGTGCTCGAGGCCGGCGAACGCCCGGCCAGCTCACCGGCGGCCACCCGGAACGGCCCGGGCCGGGCACCGACCTCGCTGAGCGCGCTGATCGCCAGCAATCCGCCCGGAGCCAGCCGCTCGACGATGGCCGCGTCGAGCCGGCGGTCGCGGAACTTGTGGCAAACGATCACGTCGGCAGGCGGCCCGGGCGGCAGGCCGTCGTCGAGGTCGGCGACCTCGAAGCGGCACCGCTGGCCAACTCCGTTGTCCACGGCCAACTCCCGGGCCCGCTCGATCGCGAGCGGTGACACGTCGACACCGAGAACGTCCAGCCCGCGCAGCGCCAGCCACACCGAGGCCCCGCCCTGCCCGCATGCCAGATCCAGGGCGTGACCGTCGGACGGGAAGAGGTCCTGGTGGCGCGGCGAACGCCGCCGGTGGCCCGACCGGGCCGGCGCGCGGTCGGCATACCGCTCGTCCCAGCGCGCGCGATCGGTCTCGGCCACGCCTCACCGTAGCGACCGACATCGATCGCAGAACGGCGGCGGGTTGGGGCATTCCTGTTGGAAACTGCATACTCATTTGCGAGAATGTGGTTCTTACTTGTGAAGGGCGGTCCATCGGTGTTCTCGGGAATCTTGATCGACAAGGGCGAGTCTGGGCAGACGGTGGAGGTCAGCGACCTCGACGAAGCGCAGCTGCCCGACGGTGACGTCACCGTCGACGTGGAGTACTCCACGCTGAACTTCAAGGACGGCCTGGCGATCACCGGCCGCTCGCCGGTGGTCCGCAAGTTCCCGATGGTGCCCGGCATCGACCTGGCCGGGGTGGTCACCGACAGCTCGAACGCCGAGTTCACGGCCGGCGACCGGGTGGTGCTCAACGGCTGGGGCGTCGGCGAGACGCACTGGGGCGGCCTGGCGCAGAAGGCCCGGCTCTCCGGTGACTGGCTCATCCCGCTGCCCTCGGCGTTCGACTCCCGCCAGGCGATGGCGATCGGCACCGCCGGCTACACCGCCGCGCCTGTGCGTCGACGCGCTGGTGAACGCCGGCGTCACCCCGGATAAGGGCGAGGTCCTGGTGACCGGCGCGACCGGCGGGGTGGGCAGCATCGCGATCGCGCTGCTGAGCAAGGCCGGCTTCACCGTCGCCGCCGCCACCGGAAAGGCTTCGGAGGCCGACTATCTCAAGGCAGCTCGGCGCCACGACCGTGGTCGACCGCGCCGAGCTGTCCGAGGCGGGCAAGCCGCTGCAGAAGGAACGCTGGGCCGGTGCGGTCGACGCGGTCGGCAGCCACACCCTGGCCAACGTGTGCGCGCAGACCCGCTACGGCGGGGCGGTCGCGGCGTGCGGCCTGGCCCAGGGCATGGACTTCCCGGCTTCGGTCGCGCCGTTCATCCTGCGCGGGGTGTCGCTGCTGGGCATCGACAGCGTGATGGCGCCCCGCCCGCCGCGGCTGGCCGCCTGGCAGCGGCTGGCCCGGGACCTGGATCCGCAGGCGCTGGAGTCGATCGTGCGGGAGATCCCGCTGGGCGAGGCGATCGCCGCGGCCGGTGAGCTGATGGACGGCAAGGTGCGCGGCCGCATCGTCGTCGACGTCAACCGCTGACGAATCAGGCAGGAGACAACGGATGAGCGAGAACACGATTGAACTGGACCTGACCGACGTCGAGCACCGCGTCGGCAAGCCCGTCGGCGGCGGCCAGCTGTGGGAGCCGTGCAGTTCGTCGGACATCCGCCGCTGGGTGATGGCGATGGACTACCCCAACCCGCTGCACTGGGATCAGCAGTTCGCCCGCGACTCCAAGTTCGGCGGCATCATCGCCCCGCAATCCATCGCCGTGGCACTGGATTTCGGCCACGGCGCGCAGCCGGCCTGCGTCGGCCACATCCCGGGCAGCCACCTGATCTTCGGCGGCGAGGAGTGGTGGTTCTACGGCGTTCCGGTGCGCCCGGGCGACCAGCTGTTCCAGGACCGCTGGTTTCACGACTACAAGGTGACCGAGACGAAGTTCGCCGGGCCCGACGATGTTCTCGCGCGGCGACACCGTGCACAAGAACCAGCACGGCGCGCTGGTCGCGCGCGAGCGGTCCACCGCCATCCGCTACCTCTACGACGAGGCCAAGAAGCGCGGGATGTACGAGAACCAGCTCGGCGAGGTCAAGCGGTGGACCAACGCCGAGCTGATCGAGGTCGAGAAGCTGCGCCGGGAGTGGCTGGAGTCCAACCGGATGGGCGTCTCACCGCATTTCGACGAGGTCAAGGTCGGCGACACGCTGCCGCGCCGGGTGCTCGGCCCGCACACCATCGCCAGCTTCACCACCGAGTACCGGGCCTTCCTGTTCAACATCTGGGGCACCTTCCACTGGGTCGCCCCGCCCGGCATCGACGACCCGTGGATCTACCAGGATCCGGGCTGGGGCGACGAGTTCCGCTTCGACGAAGAGGACGCGATGATCGACCCGCGCAAGCGCGACGGTCTCTACGTCGGGCCGTCGCGCGGGCACATCGACGCCGACAAGGCCAGCGAGGTCGGCATGGCCCGCGCCTACGGGTACGGCGCCACGATGGGCGCGTGGTGCACCGACTACCTGGCCTACTGGGCGGGCCATGACGGGATCGTGCGCCACACCAAGGCCGACTTCCGCGGACCGGCGTTCGAGGGCGACGTCACCTACTTCGACGCCGAGGTGGTCGACAAGCAGCCGGACACGGCGTGGGGTGTTCCCCTGGTGCAGGTGAAGCTGCGGCTGACCAACCAGAACGGTGAGACGCTGGTGACCTGCACGGCCGAGGTGGAGCTGCCGGTCTAGCGATGGATCCCGCAGCGCGCCAATCGCTTTCGATCGTGTCCGGCCCGCCGCTGAGCGAGGAACCGGGGCTGGGTGCACTGACGCTGCCCGGCTTCCTGCGCGAGGTGACGCTGGCCTACGCCGACCGCGAGGCGCTGGCGTTTCCCACCGCCGACGGTGTGGTGCGCTGGACGTACGCCGAGTTGTGGGAGCGCACGGTCGAGGTCGCGCGGGCGCTGCGCGCGTGCGGGGTGAGCAAGGGCAGCCGGGTCGGGGTGTTGATGACCAACCGCCCGGAGTGGATCACCGCGGTGTTCGGCGCCGCGATGGCCGGCGCTGTGGCGGTGACGTTGAGTACGTTCTCCACACCGGCCGAACTCGACCACCTGCTGCGGGTGTCCGGGGTGTCGGTGCTGCTGTTCGAGCCGCAGGTGCTCAAGACCGACTTCGCCGCGGTGCTGGGCGAACTCGGGATCTCCGAGTCCCCGGTGCGATCGGTGAGCTACCCGTTCCTGCGGCACGTGGTCGCGCTCGGCGAAGCAGTGGGACGCGTTCATCGCGCGCGGCGCCGACGAGCCGCGCGAGCTGGTGGAGGCCAGCGCCGCGGCGGTGGATGCCGAGTGATGCTGCGGTGCTGTTCTTTTCGTCGGGGTCGACCAGCAAGCCGAAGGGCATCCTCAGCGCGCACCGCGGGGTGTGCATCCAGATGTGGCGGTTCCGGCGGATGTACGGGTTCGAACCGCACGACATGATCCGCTGCTGGGCGGCCAACGGGTTCTTCTGGTCCGGCAACTTCGGCATGTCGCTGGCCACCACGCTGGCCTGCGGCGGCGCGCTGATCCTGCAGCCGACCTTCAACCCCGCCGAGGCGCTCGAGCTGATGGCGGCCGAGCGGGTGAACTTCCCGTTCGCCTGGCCGCACCAGTGGGCGCAGCTCGAGGACGCCCCCAATTGGGGCACAGTCGATTTGAGCAGTGTGCGCTACGTCGACTACCGCACGCCGGTCGCGCATCATCCGACGGTGAGCTCCGAGTGGTACGAGCCCAGCCACGCCTACGGCAACACCGAGATGTTCACCGTCAACACGTGCTATCCGGCCAACACCCCGCCCGAGGTCCATGCCGACAGCAGCGGCGTGCCGCTGCCCGGTAACACGGTCAAGATCGTCGACCCGCTCAGCGGGGAGATCGTCGCGCGCGGCGAGCGCGGCGAGATCTGCGTCAAGGGCCCGACCCTGATGCTGGGCTACGTCGGCACGCCGCTGAGCGAGACCCTGGACGCCGAAGGGTTCTTCCGGACCGGCGACGGCGGCTATCTCGACGACAGCGGCCGGCTGTACTGGGAGGGCCGGCTCACCGAGATCATCAAGACCGGCGGCGCCAACGTCTCACCGCTGGAGGTCGACGAGGTGCTGGAGGCCTATCCCGGGGTCAAGGCCGTCAAGACCGTCGGCGTCCCGCACGACACCCTCGGCGAGGTCGTCGTCGCCTGCATCGTGCCGCAGGACGGGGCCAGCCTGGACGCCGAAGAGATCCGCGGCTTCCTGCGCGAGCGGCTGGCCAGCTACAAGGTGCCGCGGCATGTGCTGTTCCTCGACGCCGACGCCCTGTCGGTGACCGGAACCGGCAAGCTGAAGGCCGGTGAGCTCAAGGCGCTCGCCACCGAGAAACTGCAGGTCTAGCCGCCTGCTATGCTTATCCCAACGTTGGAGACACGACAGTGCCCCCGACACGTCGTGGAACACCTTCACTTCACCGGCCTCTCGGGCCGAGTTCAGCTGATTCAGTGCCACAGAGCACACAGTCTCGCGGCGATCGATGTTGCCGACCGGCAATCTCGCCACATTCCATGCCTGAAAGGCATCATGCAAACCGAATCAACCTTTGCCGATCTCGGCGTGCCCGCACCTCTGGTGCGCACGCTCACAGAAAGCGGCATCACCCTTCCCTTCCCGATCCAAGTCTCGACCCTGCCCGACACGATGGCCGGGCGCGACGTGCTGGGCCGCGGCAAGACCGGCAGCGGCAAGACGCTGGCGTTCTCCATCCCGCTGGTCACCCGGCTCACCGACAAGACGCGACGCCCGTCGCGGCCCGCCGGCCTGGTGCTGGCGCCCACCCGTGAACTGGCCACCCAGATCACCGCGACCCTCGAGCCGCTGGCCGCCGTTTACGGCCTGCGGGTCACCACCATCTTCGGTGGCGTGCCGCAGAGCAAGCAGGTCAGGGCACTCAAGGCCGGCGTCGACATCGTCGTCGCCTGCCCGGGCCGCCTCGAAGACCTCATGCAGCAGCGCGTGATCACCCTCGACGGCGTCGAGATCACCGTGATCGACGAGGCCGACCACATGGCCGACCTCGGGTTCCTGCCCGGCGTCACCCGCATCCTGGCGGCCACGCCCGCCGGCGGTCAGCGGATGATGTTCTCCGCGACGCTGGACAACGGCGTCGACAAGCTGGTCAAGCGGTTCCTGCGCAACGAGATCGCGCACTCGGTCGACTCCGACACCTCGCCGGTGGACGCGATGACCCACCACGTGTTCCACGTGTCGGGCGTCGAGGCCAAGAAGCAGCTGGTGCACACCCTGGCGTCGGGAACCGGCCGCCGGATCCTGTTCATGCGCACCAAGCACCACGCCCGCAAGCTGGCCAAGCAGCTCAACCAGGCGGGCATCCCGTCAGTTGACTTGCACGGCAACCTTTCCCAGCCCGCGCGCGACCGTAACCTGGCCGCGTTCACCGCCGGGACGGCGCGCGTGCTGGTGGCCACCGACATCGCCGCGCGCGGTGTGCACGTCGACGACGTCGAGCTGGTCGTGCACATCGACCCGCCGGCCGAGCACAAGGCGTACCTGCACCGCTCCGGACGCACCGCGCGTGCCGGCCGGACCGGTGACGTCGTCACCGTGGTGCTGCCCGAGCAGCGCCGCGACACCCAGGTCCTGCTGCGCAGGGCGGGTATCACCGCCACGCCGCAACAGGTTTCGGCCACTTCCGATTCGGTGCAGGCGTTGGTCGGCGAGGTGGCGCCCTACCAGGCGCCCGTCGCCGCACCCGTTGCCGCACCCGCGGCGCGCCCCCGGTCGGGCCCGGCCCGCAACCGCCGCCCGCGGTCGCACCGCCCCCGCTCCAAGGTTGGGGCAAAATAGATTTCGCACTGGCGATCCGGCCGGGCGAACACTGGATGTCGCAAGTAGGCATCCATCTCAATGAAAGAAGAAATACAGATGGCACAGGGAACTGTGAAATGGTTCAACGGCGAAAAGGGCTTCGGCTTCATCGCTCCTGACAGTGGCGAGCAGGATCTGTTCGTTCACTACTCCGAGATCCAGGGCAACGGCTTCCGTTCGCTCGAGGAGAATCAGCGCGTTCAGTTCGAGGTCGGCCAGGGTCCCAAGGGTCCCCAGGCGACTCAGGTGTCCGCGGTCTGATCGGACCCCAGACCAACCAAGGGCTGGTACGGCAATGCCGTGCCAGCCCTTGGCATTTGGTCAGCTTGTGCGGGCGCTGTCGGCCGCACTCTGGGCCGCGGCGGCCCGGACCAGCCGGTCGGCGGCCTGGTATTCCAGGCTGTCCTGCTCCGTACCGGGAATCGACATGCCGGCGGCGCGGCGCATCACCATCATGCCGAGTTGCGGCGTGGTCATGTTCGGGATGACGAGCAGCCGTGCGCTGGCGAGGCGCCCGACCACGACCATGATGCGTTGACGGCTGTCGTTCCAGCGCATCTTCATCAAGGCGGCCGAGGACTGCGTGATCATGAGCGGCGCACCGGATGTCGCCGACCAGTTGATGTTGATGTCGACGACCTCGCCCAACGGCGTGTGCAAGACATCGATCAGTTCGGGAAGTTCGCTGGCGATCGAACTGGTGTGGGGCCACCAGGCTCCGTCAATATCGCCGCCCAGCGGCGAGTTGAGGGTCAGGCGAACCGGGCTGGCGGTGCGTCGCGGTCCGCGCATCCCGTTCACGGGGAGGCCGATTCGGCGAGAAGGTGGTCCATCGGCGATTCCTCACGAACTAGGGATCGACCCAATGCACCCTCACGGCGAGACCGCTTCTGCGCAACGGATCACTTCCGACACTACACCCAGGTGCGCGAAGTCCTTTCGGAGGAAAGCGAATAGACGCGCCTGTTAGGTCAGTGCGGCCTCGATTGGGTACCGTCCAAGTTGTATGCATTATCTGGCACGCCCGCACACGCTGAGCACACCAGCTGTCAGAAAGAGCTACCGTGAGCCGATTCACCGAGACGATGTTCGCCAACGCCCAGTGGAGTCTGCGGGGCATGACCACCGGAGAGCCCGACGAGCCGGTACGACATACCTGGGCCGAGGTGAACGAGCGGGCGAGCCGGATTGCCGGCGGCCTGGCGGCAGCCGGGGTGGGCCATGGCGACGCGGTGACCGTACTCGCCGGAGCGCCGGTGGAGATCGCGCCGACGGCGCAGGCCATCTGGATGCGCGGAGCCAGCGTCACCATGCTGCACCAGCCCACGCCGCGAACGAATCTGCAGCGCTGGGCCGAAGAAACCACCGCCGTCATCAAGATGATCGACGCGAAAGCCGTCGTCGTCTCCGAACCGTTCCTGGCCGCGGCGCCGGTGCTCATCGAGCTGGGCTTGACGGTGCTGTTCATCACCGATCTGCTGCAGTTCCCGCCGGTGCGGCCGGTCCGAACCACCGAGGACGACATTGCGCTTCTGCAGCTGACGTCCGGATCCACCGGCCCGCCCAAGGCCGTGCAGATCACCCACGCCAACCTCGTCGCCAATGCCGAGGCGATGTTCGTCGGCGCCGAGTTCGACATGAACACCGACGTGATCGTCAGCTGGTTGCCGTGCTTCCACGACATGGGCATGACCGGCTTCTTGACAGTGCCGATGTATTTCGGTGCCGAGCTCGTCAAGGTCACGCCCATGGACTTCCTGCGCGATACGTTGTTGTGGGCCAAGCTGATTGACAAGTACCGGGGCACCATGACCGCGGCCCCGAACTTTGCCTACAACCTCTTCGCGAAGCGGTTGCGCAGCCTGGCATCGCCCGGGCAGTTCGATCTCTCGTCGCTGCGATGGGCCCTGTCCGGTGCCGAGCAGGTCGACCCCGCCGACGTCGAAGACCTCTGCGACGCCGGTGCCGCCCACGGCCTTCGACCCGAGGCGATCCTGCCCGCGTACGGCATGGCCGAGGCGACCGTCGCGGTGTCCTTCTCGCCGTGCGGCACGGGCATGGTCGTCGACGAGGTCGATGCCGACATGCTGGCCGTCCTGCATCGCGCGGTGCCGGCCGAGAGGGGAAACACCCGCCGGCTGGCGTCGGTCGGCCGCCTGCTCGACGGTCTGGAGGCGCGCATCGTCAACGAACACGGAGCGGTGCTGCCCACCCGCGGCGTCGGGGTGATCGAGGTCCGTGGTGAGCCCGTCACGCCCGGTTACACCACCGTGGCCGGGTTCGTCTCGGCCCAGGACGCGCAGGGCTGGTACGACACCGGGGACCTGGGCTACCTCACCGAGAACGACGACATCGTCATCTGCGGGCGGGTCAAAGACGTGATCATCATGGGCGGGCGCAACGTCTACCCGACCGACATCGAACGCGCCGCCGCGCGGGTGGACGGTGTGCGGCCCGGTTGCGCCGTCGCGGTCCGGCTGGATGCCGGGCACTCCCGCGAGTCGTTCGCAGTTGCGTTGGAGTCCAAGGCTTTTGACGACCGCGACGAGGTCCGTCGCATCGAACGTCAGGTGGCGCACGAAGTGTTCGCCGAGGTGGACGTGCGGCCGCGCAACGTGGTGGTCCTGGCCCCGGGTGCCATCCCGAAAACCCCGTCCGGGAAGCTCCGGCGAGCCCATGCGCTGTCGCTGGTCGTTTAGGGCGTATCCTGGAATACGAGCGCTTCACTAAGCGGTGTCGCGAACGACGCATCTCGATGCGTCGATCGGATCTTTCACCCGACCCCATGTAGTCGGCTCACTCTTGCAAAGGACATTTCTTGAACCCCATCTTTTCCCACCCCGTGGAAGTCGAACCGACGTCGTCGGCAGGCGACGACACGTCCGCCCCGGTCGAGAACCCCGCGTTCTCGGACCACGAGTCGACCAACGCCCAGAGCCGGCCCGCCGGCCGTTCCTGACCGAAAGTCGCTCTGAGGCGGGCAACAGCCCTATCGGTCCAGACCGGCGATCACCCGAGGACGGGAAACCGTCGTTGCTTGGCCAGCCGGTCCAACGCCGACTGCATCACCGCGCGCACGTGGGCGTCGACCTCGTCGACGTCCGGGTTCTCGCCGAACAGCTCGGTGACGTGGATCGGCTCGAGCACCTCGTGGACGATCTTCGACGGCAGCGGAAAATTCGCCGGGATCGTCGACGTCAGCCCGAACGGGAACCCGAAGCCCAGCGGCAGGATGTCGGTCCGAATCCGATGCAGCCCAAGCTGTTTGGCGATCCGGCTGCCGCGGCCGAAGAACAGCTGGGTCTCCTGGCCGCCGATCGACACCGCAGGCACGATCGGCACGTCGGCCTCGATGGCGGTGCGGACATAGCCCTTGCGGCCGTTGAAGTCGATGGTGTTCTGCGCGAACGTCGACCGGTAGGAGTCATAGTCCCCGCCCGGGAAGACCAGCACCACGCCGCCGGAGCTCAGCGCCTTGGCGGCGTTCTCACGAGTGGCCAGGATGACGCCGATCTTGCGCAGCGTCCCGGCCAGCGGCGTCTTGAACAACCCGTAGTGGGCCAGCGTGTACAGCGGCCGGTCATACCCGAGCGCCTCGTAGAACGCCGGCGCCAGCACCAGCACGTCGGGCGTCATCGCGCCGCCCGAGTGGTTGGACACCAGCAGCGCCCCGCCGGTGGGCGGGAGCCGGTCGAGCCCCCGCACCTCGGCGCGGAACCAGAACTTGCCCACCGGGCCCAGCAGCTTGCGGGCCGTGTCGGTGAAGCCGGGATCCCACTTCTCCAGATCTGAGACGTCGACGTCGTTGTCGCCCATGACCGAAAAATAGTCCTGCGATCCAGCTCATCGGCCGTTTCCGCCAAGCTGACAGGGCGATAGATGCACATCCCGCGAATGGACCCGCATTTCCCGCCCACCGGCATAGGCTGACCGCCCAGGACACTAAGGAGGCCGGCCATCGTTGTCAGACTTCGTCACCTCGCATCGGTGACGGGCGTAGCCGTCACGGCGGTGGGGCTTGCCGTGGCACCGGTGGCCGCGGCGGCGCCCGGTCAAACCTGCACCAACAACGGTGGGGCCACCGTCTGCACCAGGCCCGGCGGCAGCACCTCGATCAACGCCAGTCCGCCCCCGGTCGTCGGCCCGTACAACGACTGCGGGTACGGGGTCGGCATGGAGTACATGTGCGACGGCGGAGTCTCGTGGAACATCGGCGGCATCTTCCGGCGGAACTGAGCTGATGCCTGCACCTGAGAATGGCGACAGTCGCGCGCGCCGGCTGGCCGGTCCGCGGGACGTCACCACGCCGTTCGTCAGGGCCCGCGAGTTCCTGCAGCAGCCGGCCGAGCACCACGACGACCTGCCGCTGGCCCGGCCGACCATCGCCGTCGCCCGGCAGGTCTTCCACGACGAGCTGGTCATGCTGGGCATGCGGATGTTCACCCCGGTGGGCGATGCCACGACCCCCGAGCGCATCGACTGCGAAGTCACCGACGCCCTGAGGTTCTACGGCGACAACGGCTGGCTGGAGAGCCCGGAGGGCTTCTTCGCCGCTCCCCCGCCGCTGACCGACGTGACCAGCCAGCCGGTGACGATCCGCCGCCAGACCATGCAGATGATCACCTTCGACAGCGGCTACGAACCGCATCCGGGCGAACCCGGCCGCGACCGCTGGCTGAACTACACCGCCAACCGCCGCGAGTCGGCCCTGCTGCTGCGCCACCGCGAGCCGCGGCCGTGGGTGGTGTGCGTGCACGGGGCGCTGATGGGCCGCGGCTCGGTGGATCTGCGGCTGTTCCGGGCCCGGCATCTGCACGAGAGTCTTGGCCTCAACGTGCTGCTGCCGGTGATGCCGCTGCACGGCCCGCGCAAGAACAAGGGCGCGGCGTGGCCGGGCCAGGACGTGCTCGACGACGTGCACGCCGCCGCGCAGGCGGTGTGGGACATCCGCAGGCTGATCTCGTGGATCCGCACTCAGGAGCCGGAGGAGAAGATCGGCGTCAACGGCATGTCGCTGGGCGGCTACGTCTCCTCGCTGGTGGCCAGCGTGCAGGACGGCCTGACGTGTGCGGTGCTGGGTGTGCCGGTGGCCGACCTACTCGAGGTGCTCGGCGGCAACGGCGGCCTGGGCCCCGACGACCCGCGCCAACTCACGCTGGAGAAGGCGCGACCACTGGGCCGGATGGTGTCGCCGCTGTCGCTGACGCCGAAGGTGCCGATGGCGGGTCGCTTCATCTACGGCGGGGTGGCCGACCGGCTGGTGAACCCGCGCGATCAGGTCCTCAAACTGTGGGAGCACTGGGGCCGCCCGGAGGTCCACTGGTACCAGGGCGCGCACACCGGCTTCTTCCGGTCCCGCCCGGTGCAGGACTTCATCGACGACGCGCTGCGCCAGTCAGGCTTGACCGCTCACTAGCGCCTCGCTCAGGTGGGCCGCCCACAACGCGCTCTCCGCCTTGGCCGAGCGGATCACGCAGTTCGCCGTCTCCAGGATCGGACTGTTCTGCTCCGCAAGGGAAGTCGGCATCGAGGCCGCGCGGCGCAGCACCATCAGGCCCAGCGCGGGAGTCGCCGAGTGGGGCACCACCAGCAGCCGGGCGCACAGCGTGCGGCCCGCGACGAACATCAGCCGCTGCCGCCGGTCGTTCCAGCCCAGCATGGACATCGAGCCCGAGGACAACGGCTTGAGCACCGGGGCGCCCGCCGCCTCGGTCCAGTTGAGTTTGATGTCGACGACCTCACCCAACGCCGGGTGCAGCGCCTCGATGAGCTTGGGCAGCTCGTGGGCGAGCGATCCGCGGTGCGGCCACCATGCCCCGTCGATGTCGCCACCGAGGAAGGGATTGAGCGTGACCCGCACCGGACTGGCCAGGCGCCGGGCCTCGCTCGTGACGCTCACAGAGCAGCCGCAGAGAAGTGGGCTGAGTTTTCCATCGGGAATTCCTCACGATTAGCAGGGTCGATCCGTGAGGTATCAGTGGGACCTGGTTAAACCCTACACCGGCGCATGTGACGCCTCTCACCCGATGGAGACCAGGTGGTCGATCGAGTCCCTGGGCAGATCGCCGTCCACGACCGCGGTGACCTCCAGCCGGTTCAGCGTGATCGCTCCTCGGTGGTTGACCAGAAAGGCGATGTCGGCCGCATCACGGCCGGTCGCGATGCGCACCAGTGTCTGCCGAGGCGCCAGAAGCGTCCCGTCGACGACTCGCCACTGCCCGTCGACGTAGGCCTCGGCCACGGCGTGGAAGTCCATCGGGTACAGGCCCGGCGCGTACACCGACACGACTCGCGCCGGCACGTTGACCGCCCGCAGCAGTGCGACGACCAGGTGCGCGAAGTCGCGGCACACTCCGGCGCCGGCGAGCAGGGTGTCCACCGCTCCGTCGATCGGGTCGCTGGAGCCGGGCACGTAGTTCAGTCGGGTGCCCACCCACAGCGACACCCTCTCCAGCAGCGTCGCCGAATCGGCGTAGCTGCCGAATTCCGTTGCGGCGAAGCCGTAGAACTTGTCGGCCTCGGCGTAGCGGCTGGGGCGCAGGTACATCGACAGATCGTATTCGGTGACCGGAGCCGGGTCGGTGCGTCCGACGATCGTCGCCGCGTAGTCGACGACCAGAGTTCCCACCGGCACGTCGAGTTTGTGAATGCGGTTGCCGTGCTCGCCGCTGATCTCCGCGGCGTGGACCGCAGATCCGTTCAACATGAACGACAACGCCTCGAAGACCGTGGTACCCGGATGCGGTGCGACGGCGATCTGGAACTCCAACGTCGTCGGCGCGGTGATCTCGACCTCGAGGGCGGCGCCCACCTGCCGCCTCATGTCGGCCATGATCCGCCCTCCGGTTGCTCAGACGCCAAGTGCGGCCATCAGTTCCGGCATGGCGACGGTGGCGAAACCGATTGCGCTGTCGCCGATCCCGTACGGCAGCACCAGGGTGTCGGCATGTACCAGAGCGCCACAGGAGTATACGACGTTGGGGACGTAGCCGTCCTGTTCGTCGGGCGACGGGCTCAGCAGCGGCTCCCGCAGCCGGCCGATGATCCGTGTCGGATCGTCGAGATCGAGCAGTATCGCCCCGATCCGGTAGGTGCGCATCGGTCCGACACCGTGGGTGAGTACCAGCCACCCGGCGTCGGTTTCGATCGGTGAGCCACAGTTGCCCAGCTGCAGCACTTCCCAGCTCTCACAAGGGAGCTGGCATGCCTGCGCGTCGGTCCACACATAGGGACAGTCGGAGAATGTGATGGCGTTCGATTCGCGGTCGGCCCTCGACAACGCCGCGTAGCGGCCGTTGATGCGGCGAGGGAACAGCGCCAGACCCTTGTTCGCCGCCGCCGGGCCGACCATCGGCGTCGAGGTGAAGGACGCGGAAGTCTGTGGTGGCCAACAACTGCTGGCTGATGCGGGACCCGCTGTAGGCGGTGTAGGACGCGTACCACGTCACCGAGCCGTCGTCGTCGACGAAGCGGACGAATCGCGCGTCCTCCATCCCGGCCTCTTCGTCGGGCATGGCAGGCCACAGGACCCGCTCGGAAAGCGGTATCCCGGGCGGGAAGTTGATGGCATAAGTGCGCTGCGCGATGGCCCGGATCTCGGCGATGGTCTCGTGCGCACGACCGCGGGTGCTCAGGTGGTTCGCCAGGTTGCTGAGTTGTTCGTCGAGATCGGCTCGGGTGAAACGTTCACCGAGCGCGCCGAAGACGAGATCCGCTGCCTCGCCGTCGTCCTCGAGGCGGGCCAGCTCGGCGTGGAAGACCGCGGCGTCGAGAAGAGCCGGCTCGGTGTCACCGACCGTGGCCAGCGCGGTTGGGCGGTCGAGCACTGGTAGGCCCGTCGCGTCGATGACCCCGGTGCGGAACCCGATGGAGGAGCGATGCCCCTCTCCGATACCGCGGACGCTCATCACGAATCGCAGGCTACCGGCGGCCATCCCCGCCTGGTCGGGATGCGCAACGATGCTCGGGTTGCACAGCGCGGCGCCTTCGATGGCGTACTCGCTGGTGAACGTGGCTCCCAGCAACAACATTCGCGGCTCGGACAGTTGATCCGAGGTTCGCAGGCGGTCGGCCAGCTCGAGCGCATGGCGACGGAATGTGCAGGCAAGGTCGCGATGCCGCCGGTCGAATCGGGTGATCACGTCGTCCAGCGACGAGAGCACCTCGGCTTCGTCCAATGCCAGGATTCGCGCCAGCACCGCTCCGGCTCGGGACTCCTGGTGCTCGAATCCCTCATGTCCGGGCACGAACAGCCGGGCGATGACCCGCGATTTGTCCGCCAGCAGCCGCTGCGAATTCCGTTCGACAGCCGGCGCCGACAGCGATTTCATCTCTGCAGCAACGACATTCGTTGGGCATGCTGCAGCGTCGAGATCACAGCCAGCGTCGATTCGGCGCCCTGGTTGCGATTGACGCCGTGCTCCTGCAACCCGTCGAATCCGCCACCGGTCTCCGGATCCCACATGCGCTGTCCGAGGTCGTTGACCCCTTCGAACCAGGCCGCGGCGGCCCGGACCCCTTCGGGCCACCGCGCGCTGGCATCGACGGCGGCCGCGCGCGCGCACGCGTCGGCGAGTGCCGCCACTTCGACCGGTTGCTGGTCGAACGCCGGCCGGGGGTCGCCCGGCCCGCGGCCGGCAGCCGGCGTGGGCGAAAGGTGGCCACCGGTCATCTCGACGTCGAGCAGCCAGCCGAGCAGCTCCAGACCGCGCTGCCACAGTTTGGGCGCCTCCAGCGCGACACCGGCCGCGATCATCGCTTCGGCGAGCACTGCGTTGGCGTAGGTGAGCCGGGGCTCGGGCCACGGCCATTCGGCGGAGTCGCCGTTCGAGGTGAGAGTAGACGTGGCGTAGTCGGTGATCAGTTTGAGGGCCGCCGGGTGATCAGGGTGGACGCTGAGGACCTCCGCGGCGCCCAGCGCCGCATACGCCATCGACCGCGGCCACGGCGAGCGGCCCTGTGCGGCGCGCTCGAACTGGACGAGCGCCATCTTGCGGACCCAGATGACCTCACTTCGCGCCACGGCTGTTCCCAGCCCCCAGACGCACCTGCCCCAGCAGTCGTCCAGGCTGGGTTTGTCCGTCCATTTCCCGGCGGCGTCCATTCGATTGCGGCAGGCCCCGGTCAGGGTTTGCGCCTCGCCCAGGAACCGCACCGCGAGGCCGGCGAGCCGGTTGACGTCCCCGGATGCCTCGCGCTCCCGTGTGGTGACGACCAGCACCCGGGCCATGTCGTCGGTGCAGTATCCGTGCTCGGGCCGGGGTTCAGATCCGCAGGCGTGCTCGAAAGTGCCGCGAGTATCCGTCATCTGCACCAGATGATCGAAGACCGGTGTCGACGGCCCGTCGCTCACAGCACTGCCGATCGGGACGTGCAAAGCCGTTGCGCCAGAGCAAGATAGAGCTTGGCGACCACAGGCCAGTCGATACCCGGCGCCAGACTGCGCGCCTCGGCGGCCATCGCCCCGGCCAGACCCGGCTGGGTCAGCACCCGGCGCAGTGCCGATGCCAGCGCGTCCTGATCCTGATGGCGGACGACGATTCCCGCCCCGCTGCTCAGCAGTTCCACCGCGTGCGGGAATGCGGTGGCCACGACCGGACGGCCGTTGGCGATCGCTTCGACCAGAACCCCCGAGGTGACCTGGTCGGTCGAGTCGTAGGGCAGCACGACCGCAGCGGCGGACTGGATCAAGGTTCTCAGCGAATCCGAGCCCAGGTAGCCGGTGTCGAGGGTCACCGCGTCGGCGACGCCGAGGGACCGCGCCCGCTCGCGCAGCGACTCCCGGTATGCCTCCCCCTCGGCGGCGAGGACTTTCGGGTGTGTGCGTCCTGCCACCACGTATCTCGGGCGGCCGGGCAGACCCTGCAGCGACGGCATCGCGTCGATGACGCGCTCGATGCCCTTGCCAGGACCGAGTAGGCCCCAGGTCAACAAGGTCGGACGGCCTGCGCGCCGCACCCGGAAATCGGTTGCGCTGGCGGCTCCGTGCGGAATCATGGACACCTTGCGGCGATCCACGTCATATCCGGCGCTCAACCGGTCGCTCGGCGGCCGCGGACATCACGACGACCTGATCGGCCTCTGCCGCAATCGTCTCCAGCACCCAACGCTGATGTGGCGTCGGATCTTTCAGCACGGTGTGCGCGACCACGATCGAGGGGACGCGAAGCGCCCTGAGGATGTCGACGACTTCCTCTCCGTCAGCGCCACCATAGATGCCGTACTCGTGCTGCACGATGGCCAGGTCACACCGGTTCAGCAGTTCAGCGGTGGCTGCAACCGATGACGGCGGAGCCGTTGGTCAACTCTCCGACGACCCCGGTGTCGTCGGTGGTCGATCCGTCGGCGATCCGCACCGTGTTGACGGTGGCGCCGATGGCGCGCAGACCGTCGGACAGAGCGGAACTGAAGGTCGCCAACCCGCATCGCGTCGGCGGATGGGTACTGAGCATCCCGATGGTCGGCGAGACGGAAAACCCTTGGTGCGTAACGGGATGTCTCAGCGGATGAAGTAGGGGTAGAAAGGTCAAGGTGATCCCGCCTGGCGGTTGTCACAGGTGTGTCCGGCTTGAGCGGATGCTCGGCGAGTTCAGCGGCGGACAGCTGACTCATCCCGGACTGGCTGGGTTCACCAACGTCTCCAGACTACACCCCGGGCCTGGGCGTTTTGCGGGCGCGGGCGCTGCGTACCGCCTCGTCGACGACGTCGCCGGCCACATCGGCCAGCTTGCGTTGCTCGGTTTGGCTGATCCCCCGCAGCTGGGCGAGCGCATCCTCGGCACTGCGGCCGGTGCGTCCCCGGATGAGCCCGATCGCCTGGTCGATGACGGGACGGGTCAGCAGAACCTCCTGCAGGCGATCGG
Organism: uncultured Actinomycetota bacterium; assembly: GCA_963765445.1. GTDB lineage: Bacteria > Actinomycetota > Actinomycetes > Mycobacteriales > Mycobacteriaceae > Mycobacterium. The sequence goes on along the minus strand of CAVXWQ010000059.1, from coordinate 28,663 downwards.
TGAGCGAGAGGGCTTGCGCGAGAATCCGGGCATTGTGGACCGCAACGGCCGCCGGCCTGGCGAACAACTCCCCGAGTTCGGCGGCGCGCGGGCCGAAAGCGTCCTTGTCGTAGGCGTACACGGTGATGGCGCCGACCACGTCGTCGCCCACCATCAGCGGCAGAGCGAGCGCGCTGTGCACGCCGAGCCGCCCGGCCCGTGGGCCGAACCGGGGCCACAGCTTCTCGCCACCCAGCGATCCGGAACACACCGTGCGCCGTTTCAGGGCGGCCGTGACGCCCGGACCCTCGTGCAGTCCGCCGTATTGAAGACGGTCGAGTTCCTCGACGAACGGGGCGCTGACCGCCGACTCCTCGACCATGTCGTCCACCCGGTCGCCGCGCAGCAGCGCCAGTCCGACGCCGGAGGCGCCCGGTATCGCGCTCACCGCGAAGGCCGCCACCTCGGCGAGCAACTCGGGTAGCGGTCGGCTGTCGGCGACCAGGTTCGCGAGGTCTCCGATCCCGGCGTGCAGATTGGCGTCGTCGACTCTGGTCTGACCGGAGTCCGGCGACTCATCACCGTCGTGGGGAACGTTCAACACCGCGGACCTGCACTCGCACTCTCGAGGGCCGACGTCGCCAGCACTTTCACCGTCAGCCTACTTGGGCCAACGGGCCGGGGAACGGTCATTCGGGCGTACAGTCGCCAGGACAGGGACCATCACCAGGCCCCCGATGAGAGGGCCACCCATGGCTGACAAGTCCCCGCGCCAGGGAATGACCAAGAAGTCCGGCAAGTCCCTCAAGGAGAAACGCGCGGACAAGCGCGCCAAGTCCGACGGCCCCAACGACAACATCCTGAACCCCAGAGGACGCTGACCAGCTGTCCGAATTGGATTGCGTAGCAACGCTTTCCACCGGGAACCTTCCACCGACGATGCGATGGGCGTAGACTCCTCGTCATCGGTGGTCTTTCGTGCGTGACCGTCTGAGATCGCGTCATCGCCGATTCTGTCATCTTGGCCCTCTCGCGGCCGAAGACGGGAGCGTCTCATGACGCCAACACATGTCCGATCCGAAAAAGGCTGGCACCAGCCGCCGCCCCAGGAAACCCCACGATTGCGCTTGAAACCCAAAGGATTACCGGCCGGCCGCGTGGACGGCGCGTGGTGGCCGCACAGTGACGACCTGGCAGCCGAGATTCCGGACCTGGTGGCAGTGCTGTCGGTTCGCCTCGGACAGATCAGCGACGTGTTGTACAAGATGACCGAGTGGGTCCGCCCCCCGGTCAAGATGCAGATCGGCGGCCGGACGGTGCGAATCTCCGGATATCACCGACAGCCCGACAACACCATCGAAGTGGTGGGACTGGGCGGTCAGCGAGTGGTGCTGCTGGTGGTACCTGCCGACACCGAGGAGCACGTGGCGCACGAGATCTTGATGGCTGCCGCAGCCCCGGATGACGCCGCGACGATCGACTCCCTGCTCGCGACCGCGCACTAGGCACCCGGGCTCCCCGTCACCTCCCGCGACGGGGATCCCGAGGGCCGGACTCGTGGACCAGGACGTCCGCCGCGGTGCACCGACCGTGGTGGTGAGCTTCGATGTCGGCGGCGAAGGCGCGCATCGCGCTGCGGACGAACCGGGCCGTTCCGTCGGGGTGACGGCATGCCCCGCGACCGTCGACCAGCCGCGTCATTCGCCGAATCTCTTTCACCAGAGGATCATTCGCGCGCCCGAAGGCCAGTTCGTCGACCAGCTCGGCCAGCCGCGGCAGACCCCTCAGGCACGGGCCGCACTGGCGGGCGCTCTCGTCGGCGAGATACCCGGCGATCTCCGCGGTGCGGGCCAGGCCGCACTCGGTGGCGCCCAGCGCGTGCACGATGCCGGCGCCCGGGGTCGCCCCCAGCTCCTTCAGTCCCGATCGTGACAGCCTGGTACCGGCGAATGTGCTTGCCGGAAGCCAACTTCCGTGATAGCCACCGACCAGGATGGCGGACACCGACCGGGGGTCGGTGCCGCCGTGGTGTTCGATGAGGTCGGTCAGCAGCGTGCCCGTCGGCACCTCTACGACGCCGTGGTGGTCGACCGCGCCGGACAGCGTGACGAGCATGGTGCCCGGGTCGTCGGCATCGCCGATCGACCGGAACCAGTCGGCGCCGTAGCGGGCGATCAGCCCGATGTTCGCGAGTGTTTCGACGTTGTTGACCAGAGTGGGCCTGCCGCGCACACCGGAGACCGCGGCGATGACCACCCGGTCGCGCGGCAGCGCGGGCCCGCCCTCGATGCGCTGGATGGCGGCGGTCTCCTCGCCGGCGACGAACTTGTCCGGCGCCTCCACGAGGGTGATCTGGTGCGGGTCCTGCCCGGCCGCGCGGCGCTCGTCGAGCGCTTTGGTCGCCGACGGCACGGCATCGGGGTGCAGGTAAAGGTAGACCTTGTCGGCGGCGACGGCGGTCGCGGCGGCCTCGAGCCCGTCGAGCACCAGATGCGGGGCGCGTTTGAGCAGCATGGCGTCCTTGCGGCTCAGCGGCTCACCCTCGGCGGCGTTGCCGACGACCACCGGCTTGGGACCGGTGACCGCGGCCATCTTCAGGGCGGTGGGAAAGCCGGCGCCGCCGCGCCCGGACAGCCCGGCCGCCTCGATGGCCGCGATCATTGCGGGACCGTCGACGACCGGCAGCGGGCCGAACCGCTTGTGGTGGTCGGCCAGTGTGCGGCCGTTGGCGGCGAGCAGCCGCGGCAGGGTCGGCGGTGTGGTCACGGGGTGCCTCATGCGTCGGCGTATTCGGTGAAGTTGGCGCGCATCCGCCACACCACGCTGGCGACCACGATCAGGGCGCAGACAGCCGGCGAACGACAGGAACCAGATGCGGAACGCGTCGGTGCCGTTGCCGATGGCGTGTGCCATCGCGATCGGCCACAGGGCGTAGGTCGCCCAGTGGATGATCCGAAATGCTTTGAGCCCCAGTCGTTGCCGCAGCAGGCTGGTGACAATGATGACGATCAGCAGGTCGAACGCGACGGTGCCGAGGCCCTGCCACAGCGGGCGGTAGTGGCCGAGGAACGGGACCACGAAGTCGATCAGGCGCAGCTTGGCGTAGGGGTCCATGAACAACAGCCCCATGTGCAGCGCGACGAGAAGTGTTGCGGCCAAGGCGACGAAGCGGTGCACGTCGGCGACGGCGAAGCGCGGCAGCACCACCAGCGGCCGGCCGGACCGGGTGGCGATGCCCAGGGACACCGAGATGGTCATGAACGCCAGGGCGACGACGCCGTTACCGCGGCCCAGCGCCCACAGAGCTTCGCTCGTCACGAGCCGCGGGAGATCGTGACGTGCGGAGAGAAGTTGTTGCCACCCGAGCTCGGCCGCCACCGACCGGGACGTGGCTCTGCCGGATCGGGAACGAGCCCGAGGACTTGGGTGCCTGCTGGACCGGCGCCTGCTGCACCGGCGCCTGCTGACCGGTGCCTGCTGACCACGGGGGCCTGGGTGTACTTCGGGGTGTAGGTGGGCTCAGGGGTGTACTTGGGCGTGTAGGTCTGCACGGGCGCCTCGGTGGCGACCGGCTCCGGCGCCGGCGGGGGCGGCGGGGTATCCACGGTCGGCGGCGGCAGGACGACGGGCGGTGCCGGGCGGCAGGTTCACGGGCGCATCGACCACCGCGGGCTCGACGGCTTCGGGAGCCGTGGCCTCCGCGACGGGCGGCTTGTAGGTGTCGGCGTAGGCCAGGGCCGACGCGCCGGCCACTCCAGCGACACCGAGTCCGGCCAGCGTCCACGAGGCGACGGCGGCGCGGCGGAATCCGGAACGGGGTGAGGTCATGTAAATGATGGTGCCGACCGAATCTTTTAGCGCTCAAAGAACCCGCTATGTGCCCGCTAGGTGTGACCAAAGACCCCAGTTATGCCTCTGACCGTTGTTTTTCTGACGCACGTGACATTCTGGTCCTGTGAGCAACTGGGATGACACCACGACGGAATCCGGCGAGTACAGCGTCGACGACGACAACCAGCTGCAGCCGGAGGACACCCTGATCGACCGCGGCGTCGACGACATCCTCGACGAGGGCATTTCCCCGCCGGAGCGGCCCTACGCCAAGGCCGTCCTGGACCATCCCGGCCGGGAGACCCTCGACGAGCTGCTGGCCGAGGAGGAGCCCGATCCGGTGTCGCGGCTGAACAACGTGCTCGACGAGCTGGAGCACGAGCGCTCCGACGACTCCGAGCGCGAGTCGGAGTTCCCGGCGGACGACGAGGTCGGCCGGGCGCGCTCGGGCCGGCTGGTGGCGTCGAACCTGGGCTTCGGCGAGGACGCCGAATCCGAGATGTTCGCCTCCGACGTCGGCATCGACGGTGGCGCAGCCTCGGCCGAGGAAGCCGCCATGCACATCATCAGCGACGAGGACTAAGCCTGCCCGACGCTTTCGGCGTCACCGCGCCTGCGCGCCTTGTTCGTGTACATGCGGGCGTCGGCGTTGCGGAGCAACTGCTCGATGTCGCCCATCGGTCCCCACGTCGAGCCGACCGACGCGCTGAGGCGCACCGGCACACCCCCGGCGTCGTAGGTCCCGCTGAGTTCGTCGCGCAGCACATCGGCCAGCTCGTCGACGTGGGCCTCGGTCGCCGCTGTCGTTGACAGGACCACGAACTCGTCGCCGCCGAGCCGATAGACGGCGTCGGGCGCGGTGACGATCCGCGCGAGGCGTTCGGCGAACAGGACCAGCACCGAGTCGCCGACGGCGTGCCCGTGTTCGTCGTTGACGCGTTTGAACCCGTCGAGGTCGACGAAGACGATCCCGACCGGCGCTGACGGCCCGGAATCTCGTTGCCGCTGAACGGAATCGACGAACGCCTGGCGGTTGAACAGTCCGGTGAGCGGGTCGGTGACGGCGAGGCGGGCCAGTTCGGCTTCGGCCACCTTGCGTGCGGTGACGTCCTGGAACTGCCCGATGATGAGGTCGTCGGTGCCGTGCGAGCCGGGCACCATCACCGCGTTGCGCTGCAGCCACATCGTGGTGCCGTCGGGGCGGACGTACCGCAGTTCGGTGGCGACGTGGGTGAGGGCTTCGTTCTTCAGCGCGTCGAAGTCCGCCTCGACGGTGTCGCGGTCGGCGGGGTGGACGTACTCGCGCAGGTTGGTGCCGATCACCTCGTCGGGCGTGGTGTCGAACATCGCGCAGAACGCCGGATTGACGTAGATCGCGCGGATGTTCGTGTCCACGATCGACAGACCGATGGGCGCGTTCTCGATGCTGATCTGCAGCAGCCGCAACGCGTCGTCCCGGTGGTGTTCGGCCGCCACCCGGGAGGTCAGATCGGTCAGTTGCTCGTAGAAGCCGGTCACCTCCCCGTCGACGATCTCGGGAACGTAGGTCACCTCGACGTAGCGGGTCCCGCCGTGCGCGTCGACGAGCGTGCGCTCGAAAACCTGCTTCTCGCCGGCGAGTACACCGTCGAGGTGAGGGCGGTTGAGCCGATAGAGGTTTGCGCCGAGGACCTCGGGAAGATCGCGGCCGCACATCTCGGTGGGTGTCATTCCGAAGCACTCGGCGAAGGCCTCGTTGGCGAGCCGGTTGGTCAGGTCGCGATCCCAGTAGCTGACCATCATGGGGACGGCGTCGAGTAGCAGCCGCAAGCGGCGCACTTCCTCAGACATCATCGGACGCCTCCCGCTGCAACGGTAGCAACAGCGCGCCGATCGCGCTCAGTGCTCGCGTCGCTACTGCGCGCGCAGCCCCAGATATCCGCCGTCGGCGTCGAAGAGCAGGTCATAGCGGCCCAACGTCCGCAGACCGGTGTTGACGAACGTGCCGTGCTTTGCCGCGGCGTAGTTGACCCTGGTCGGTGTCTGCGACCCGCCGTCGCCCACCTTGAAGGTGTAGGTCACGCTGCCCACCGTGATGGTCACGTCGGTGCCGTCGGGCACGGTCCCGCTCGACGGCAGGCCGCCGTCTTCGACGATCATGTTCAGCAGGCCGGTGTCGATCAGGGCCTTGCCGGTGACGCTCGGACCGGACCCGATCTGAAAGCTGCCCTGCGGCGTCAGCCAGTCGTTGTGCGTTCCGTCCGCCGGCGCGCCCGCGTTCACCAAGGCTGCATCGCCCATGGCCGACGACGTTGCCTCGGTGAGCCCCAGCGACAGTCCGGCGCGCGAGATGATGTAGCCGCGCCGCATCGTGCCGGCAACCATCTCGGTGAGGTTCAGCAGCGGGTTGTAGGCCGGCGAGGTCTGCTCCGTGGTGCCGCGACCGAAGCCGACACCCATCATGTGCGGGATGCCGCCCGTACATCGGCCCGAATTCACGCCCTTCCCAGTGCATTTCGCGTCGGTCACCGCGAGCACCGGCACCGTTGTCCGCGCGGGACTGGCGCGCCACTCTGGTTGACGGCGTGCGGGAGCTCACCGGCAAACTCGCCCACACCCCGGTCAGCTGCAGCCCGCTGAACTGTAGGTCAGGCGCCCGCTGGGCAGCCCGCCGGGATGTCGGGCACCTCGGCGGCCGGCACCACCATCCCGACCGAGCCGGTGTCGACTGTGTACGCAGACACCGTCCCGCCGTTCACCGCCGCCTCCACCTTGAGGGTGTGGGTCAGGTCGGCGAAGTCCGGCGAGCCGGCCCACCGCACGGTGTAGCTCTGATGGAAGGAGCGGTACGTGTTGGGTCGTGCACCTCGGGCGGCTGCGCAGGACTTCTGCCCGAGGAGCACCCGGCCACCAGGCAGACGGCCGCGGTAATACGGAGGGCGACCGTCAGCACTTGGCGTCGGGCGGCGGCAGTTTCAGGTCGATCAGGTAGGCCGCGGCGTACTTGTCGACGCAACCCTCGCCCTGGAACACCACCGTGTGCTGGGTGCCGTCGAACGTCAGCAGGGAGCCGCCGAGTTCCTTCGCCAGGTCCACCCCCGCCTGGTACGGGGTCGCCGGGTCGCGGGTGGTGGAGACCACCAGCACCGGCGGCAGGCCGGGCGCGGACACGGGGTGCGGCGCGCTGGTCGGCGGCACCGGCCAGAAGGCGCAGGTGTCCAGTGGCGCGTTGCCGGTGAACTTTCCGTAGTTCATGAACGGGGCGAGCTCACGGATGCGGCGGTCTTCCTCGATGGCCTTCGCGCGGTCGGTGTTGGGCGGCTGGTCGACGCAGTTGATGGCGGTCAACGCGTCGTTGGCGTTGGTGTAGTGGCCGTGCTGGTCGCGACCGAGGTAGACGTCGGACATGAGCAGCAGGGTGTCGCCGTGGCCGTCGGCCAGTTCGGCCAACCCGTCGGTGAGGTGCGTCCACAGGCTCGGCGAGTAGAGCGCGAAGATGGTGCCGGTGAGCGCGTCGCTGTAGCCCAGGCCGCGCGGATCCTCGGTGGGCGCAGGCTTTTTCACCAACGGGTCCACCAGATGCTGGAAGACGTCGACGGCCTTGGCCGGATCGGTGCCCAGCGGGCACCGGGGCATTCTTGGCACAGTCTGCGGCGTAGTCGTCGAACGCCTTCTGGAAGGCCGCGGCCTGGTCGAGGTTGGACTGGATCGGGTCGGCGGTGGGGTCCACGGCGCCGTCGAGGATCATCGCGCGGACCGTGTCCGGATACGCCTCGGCGTAGGCCGCGCCGATCACGGTGCCGTAGGAGTAGCCGAGGTAGGTCAGCTTCTCGTCGCCGAGAGCCGCGCGCAGCCGGTCGAGGTCGCGTGCGACGTTGGCCGTGCCGACGTTGGCCAGGAACTCCTTGCCCATCTTGTCCACGCAGCGTTGGACGTACTGCTTCTCGGTGGTCTCGATGTGGTCGATTCCGGCGGGGCTGTAGTCGACCTGCGGGTCGGCGCGTGACGCGTCGTTGTCGGCGTCGGAGTTGCACCACAGCGTCGGGGTCGACGAGCCGACACCGCGCGGGTCGAACCCGACCAGGTCGAAGCGCTGGCGCACCTGGGCGGGCAGGGTCTCGACGATGCTGGCGGCCGCTTCGACGCCGGACTCCCCCGGGCCGCCCGGGTTGATGACCAGCGAGCCGATCTTCGCGCCGGTGGCCGGGAACCGGATCAGCGCCAGGTTGGCCAGGTCGCCGTCGGGGTTGGAGTAGTCGACGGGGACCGTGAGCATGCCGCACTGCGCACCGCGGGGGAGATGGCCGGCGTCACCGCTTTCGACGTGACAGGCTCCCCAGTCCACCGGCGCGGGCGCGGCGAGCGGCGGTCCGGCCGGCAGCGCCTTACCCGCGATCAGGGTGGCGCAGCCGGCCTGGGTCAGGACGACGGCGACGGCGATCGCGCAGAAGGGTTTGACGCGGCCGAAACCGGCGCGCCGATGGCGGTGCATGGCGAACATGGTGCCACCAGGCACTTCAAACCGGCGGCCTGGGCACTTGCGGGCCGCTGGCACGGTACGGTCGATACGGCTGACTCACAGCCTCGCGGACACGTCACGGTGGCGATCTGAGCACCCCACCGACCACGTAAGCCGCCCCGTACTTCTGGCGCCACTGGGCGCATGCCACTCGCAGGGCGCGCCGTCGCGCGGCCCTCAGAAGGAACGTCCGTGAGCCGATTCACCGAGACGATGTACGGAAACGCCCGGTGGAGCCTCAACGGCATGACCACCGGGGAGCCCCATGCCCCGGTGCGGCACACCTGGGCCGAGGTCCACGAGCGCGCCGCCCGGATCGCAGGCGGTCTGGCCGCGGCCGGAGTGGGCCATGGTGATGCCGTCGCCGTGCTCGCCGGAGAACCCGTCGACATCGCGCCCACCGCACAGGCGATCTGGATGCGCGGGGCGTGCCTGACGATGTTGCACCAGCCCACCCCACGGACCGACCTGCCGCGCTGGGCGGAGGAGACCACCGCGGTGATCGCCCTGATCGACGCCAAAGCGGTGGTCGTCTCCGAGCCGTTCCTGCCGGCCGCGCCGCTCCTGGCCGAGCGGGGCATGCGGGTGCTGATCGTCGAGGAGCTGTTGCAAGCGGACCCGGTGCGCCCGGTCCGCACCAGTGACGACGACCTCGCCCTGTTGCAGCTGACCTCCGGGACGACCGGGGCGCCGAAGGCCGTTCAGATCACCCATGCCAATCTCGTCGCCAACGCCGAGGCGATGTTCGTCGGCGCCGAATTCGACATGGGCTCCGACGTGATCGTCAGCTGGCTGCCCTGCTTCCACGACATGGGCATGGTCGGCTACCTCACCGTACCCATGTACTTCGGCGCCGAGCTGGTCAAGATCACGCCGATGGATTTTCTGCGCGATAACCTGTTGTGGGTCAAGCTGATTGAGAAGTACAAGGGGACGATGACCGCGGCCCCGAACTTCGCCTACAAGCTCCTGGCGAGAAGGCTGCGCAGCCTGGCGTCGCCCGGCCAGTTCGACCTGTCGTCGCTGCGGTGGGCGCTCTCGGGCGCCGAGCAGGTCGATCCGGCCGACGTCGAGGAGCTGTGCGCGGCCGGCGCACCCTACGGCCTGCGACCCGAGGCGATCGTGCCCGGCTACGGCATGGCCGAGACGACGGTCGCGGTGTCGTTCTCCCCGTCCGGCGCCGGCATGGTCGTCGACGAGATCGACGCCGACCTGTTGTCCCTGCTGCACCGTGCCGTGCCTGCGGGCCGGGGCAACGCCCGGCGCCTGGTGTCACTCGGTCGGCTGCTGGACGGGCTGGAGGCCCGCATCGTCGACGAGGACGGCGCGGAGCTGCCGGCCCGCGGCGTCGGCGTCATCCACGTCCGCGGCGAACCCGTCACGCCCGGCTACCTCACGGTCGCCGGCTTCATCTCGGCGCTGGACGAGCAGGGCTGGTATGACACCGGCGATCTGGGCTACCTCACCGAGGACGACGAGATCGTCGTCTGCGGCCGGCTCAAGGACGTCATCATCATGGCCGGGCGCAACATCTATCCCACCGACATCGAGCGGGCCGCCGCCCGGGTCGACGGTGTTCGGCCCGGGTGCAGCGTCGCCGTGCGACTGGATGCCGGGCATTCCCGCGAGTCGTTCGCGGTGGCGGTGGAGTCCAAGGCTTTCGACGACCCCGACGAGGTGCGCCGGATCGAGCACCAGGTGATCCACGAGGTGGTCGTCGAGGTCGAAGCGCGGCCGCGCCGAGTGGTGGTGCTGGCCCCAGGAACCATCCCGAAGACTCCGTCGGGCAAGTTGCGGCGGGCGCACGCCATGGCGTTGGTGATCTGAGGGCGGCGGGTAAAATCGGTCGCGCGAGGGGGGACTAGCAACGCCGGACGAAGAGGGGGCGATGGCCGACTACGACGCCCAGCCCGGCCGCAAGCCGCCGCCGGAACCCGAGCTCTCCCCGCCCAACTCCAGGCCGACGAACTCGATCTCAACGCCGGGCTCACAGGTTTGGCCCGAATCGTCGCCGGCGCCTACAGCGTCGACGAAATACTCAGTCAGGTAGCGCAATTCGCGGTGCAGTCCATCCCGGGTGCCGACGGCGCCGGCGTCACGATGATCCACCCGGGCCATCAGGACCCGCGCATCCAGGCGTGGTCGGTGACCACCGAGTTCGTTCGCGTCATCGACATCCTGCAGTACGAGGAGCTGCACGAGGGACCGTGCATCAGCTGCATGCAGTCCGGGCGGCCCGCGGTCAGCGGCTCGCTGGGCAGCGACCGCCGCTGGCCACGCTTCGGTGGCCGGGTGGCACGCATGGGTGTGCATTCGGTGCTGGCCCTCCCGCTGATAGTCGGTGACCAGGTGATCGGCGCGATCAATTCCTACGCCCACAGCCGGGATGCGTTCGCCGAGCACGCCGTGCAGCTCGGCACCCAGTTCTCCCTACCCGCGGCGGTCTCGGTGTACAACGCGCAGCTGCTGGCCAACACCCGGCAGCGCACGACGCAACTGCAGGAGGCGCTGCGCACGCGGGCGGTGATCGACCAGGCCATCGGCATCGTCCGCAGCCGCTCGGGCGGCACCGAGCAGGAGGCATTCGAGCGGCTGAGCCGCATCAGCCAGACCGAGCACATCAAGCTCGCCGAGGTCGCCGAGCGGCTGGTCGAGGAGGCGGTCCGGCGGGCCCGGGCGCGTCAGCGGTGAACGACGCTCACTGCTGACGGGCCAGTTCCGCCAGTGCCCGCACGATCTCCGGTCGGGTGTGCCGGTCGGTCATCAACCGCCGCGCGACGTCGGTGAGGTGCTCGCCACCGGCGCGGCAGTAGGAGCGCATCAGTCCGAACGCGTCGGCGACCGATACCCCGAGCATCTCGCTGAGAAACCCCTTGGCCTGTTCGACCTGCATGCGACCGGCCAGGGCGGAGCGCAGCGGCGGTAACACGGTCTCGCGGGTGGGTGGGTGCTCCTGCAGGACCGCGACACAGGCGATGTGGGCCAGGGTCTGGCCGACCAGTCGATCGGCTTCGGTGAGCTCCTTGGGCCGGGTGTCGAACAGGCCGAGCGCGCCGAGGACGGCGCCGGCGGCACGCATCGGCACGGCGTGCACCGCCTCGAAGCCGGCCTCCAGCGCGGTGGGGGCGAACTGCGGCCACCGCTCGATCTCGGTGCGCACGTCGGGGACCAGAACGGGCTGCCCGGTGCGGTAGCACTCGACGCAGGGCCCCTCCTCGGCCTGCAGCTGGAACAGTTCGACTTCGCGGGTCTGCTCGGAGGTGGCGGCCAGCAGATGCAGGCGTTGCAGCGGATCGGCGAGCAGGAACCCGGCCGAGGCGACGTCGAGCAGGTCGGCACAGCGCTCGGTCAGGTCGGTCAGCAGGTCCACGACGTCGAAGTCGTCGAGCAGCCGGTCCACCAGCGAGACCACCGCGCTCAGCACGCGGGTTTCGCGCGGATTGTCGTTCACCATGGCGTGCCTCCCGGCATCAGTCGGCGTCCAGTCTCAGGCGCCGGTCGAGGATGTCGCGGGCGACCTCGGTGGCGCTGCGGCCGGTGGCGTAGGCGTGCGCGCGCAGGCGCGCCAGGGCCTCGACCGGATCGACATCCAGTTGTGCCACCAGCATGCCGGTGGCTTGGCTCACCTCGGCGCGGCTGAGCGTGTTCAGCTCTGCCCAGGCGCTGCTGGCCGGATCGTTGACGGCCGCCTGCAGGTCGTCGGCGAGCAGATCCAGCACCGGTATACCCGCCAGCTCCGCGGCGATCACCGCGCCCGCGAGCTGGTCACCCGCCAGGGCACCGGGCCGGGTCCGGAACAGGTCCAGGGCGCCGACGTACTCCCCTGCCGCCAGGACGGGCATGGCGTAGATCCCCCTGATCTGATGCTCCAGCATCGCCCGGCCGTAGGCGGGCCAGCGCACTTCCCCGGTGTTGGCGAGGTCGGCCACGAACACCGGCGCCCGCCCGGCGACCGCGTCGATGCACGGCCCTTCGCCGTAGACGAACTGCAGTTCGTCGTACATCTGTGCCGGCGCGCCGCTGGAGCCCAGCGTTCCGGTGTTCGTGCCGTCGAAGACAAGCGAAATCGCCGCCGCGTCAACGTCGAGCAGCAGCGACGCAGGCCTCGCAGAGTCGGTCGGCGGCCTGTCCCCCGCGCTGGCCGTCGACGGCGGCGACAAGCTGGTCCTGGAGCGTCAAACTCAGCCGGACCAGGCTTGCAGCGCCGGCGGGGTGCGGGAGGATCGCGAGGCCATACCTTCAGCCTCCACTAATTCGCTCGGCAATACTTGCCTTTGCGTCAGCGGGTAGGCTCGGAGGGGCTGGTTCCACAGCCGGCCCGAAAGCGGCGTCCCACCTTCTGCGACACCGCGAGCAACCGCTCCACAGCCGGGCACGTTCCCCAACACCGTTGCCGCGCAACGCGCAACGGCCGCCTTGTCGAGGATTCACCATCGCCATCACAGATGTCGCCCGGTATGCGCACCTCAGTCCACGGCAGATCGACGCACTCGGTGCCGAGCTCGATGCGATCCGTACCGAGGTCGAGGATTCCCGCGGTGAGCGCGACGCCGCCTACATCCGCAGGACCATCCTGTTCCAGCGGACCCTGGACGCCGGTGCCCGATTGCTGATCTTCGGCAGCCGCTCGCGGGCCGGGTGGCTGCTGGGGACGGTGTCGCTGGCCGTGGCCAAGAGCATCGAGAACATGGAGATCGGCCACAACGTCGGTCACGGGCAATGGGATTGGATGAACGACCCCGAGATCCACTCGACCACCTGGGAGTGGGACATGGCCGGGCTGTCGTCGCAGTGGCGGTACTCGCACAACTACCGGCACCACGTGTTCGTCAACGTCCTCGACGTCGACGACGACCTCGGGTTCGGCATCATGCGGGTGAGCCGCGACGTCGCGTGGCGGCCACGAAATCTCATGCAGCCGTTGCGCAATGCGCTGCTGGCGTTCATCTTCGAGTGGGGCATCGCCCTGCACGGCCTGCATTCCGAGCACGAGCGGGCGACGACGGATGAGCAGCGGGCGGCCCAGACCCAGGCCTTCAAGGACAAGGTGGGGCGTCAGGTCGTGAAGGACTACGTGGTGATCCCGGCGCTCAACGGATCTCGATGGCGCCGGGCGCTGAGCGCGAATGTGGCGGCCAACGTGCTGCGCAACCTCTGGGCGTATGCGGTGATCTTCTGCGGGCACTTTCCCGACGGCGCCGAGAAGTTCACGGCCGGTGTGCTGGAGCAGGAGAGCAAGCCCGAGTGGTACCTGCGGCAGATGTTGGGCAGCGCCAACTTCCGGGCCGGCCGGGTACTGGCGTTCCTGAGCGGCAACCTGTGCTACCAGATCGAGCACCATCTGTTCCCTGATCTGCCGAGCAATCGCTACGCGCAGATCGCCCGCCGGGTGGAGGCGTTGTGCGCGGCCTACGGGCTGCCGTACACCACGGGGCCGCTGCCGCGGCAGTTCTTCCTGACGCAGCGGACGATCCTGAAGTTGGCGCTGCCGGATCGCTTCCTGCGGGCCACGGCTGACGATGCGCCCGAGACGGCGTCGGAGTTTCGCGTCTACCAGACTCTGATGTAGTCGATGAGCATGTTCGCCGGGTAGGTGCCCCCGCGCGGATCGCCGCCGCCGGAGCCCGCGACCGCGAGGTCGAACACCGGGAACATCTGGTAGCCGGGGTCGTTGAACTGCCAGTCCGGCAGGGTGTGCGCGGGAACGTTGTAGTAGGGCGCGGCGCCGTCGACGTAGTCCTTCCAGAACCGCATGCCGGCGTCGTCCCACTGCAGTCGCCAGGTGTGCCATGCGGGGTCCACCGCGATGCGGGCGCTGACGTGCTCGCCGCCGTTGAGCTTGGCGTGGATGGCGGTTGCCGGCCCCCAGTTGCCGTTGCCGTACCACTCCAGGACGTCGACTTCGCCGCCGTTGACCGGACTTTCGTTGGACAGGTACCAGGCGGGCCAGCAGCCGGCGGTCAGGCAGTCCAGCTTCATCCGGGCTTCCCAGGTGTGGCCGATGCCGCCGTTCCATTTGCCGAAGATCTTGCCGGAGTAGTAGGTGTTGCCGTCTTTGGCGGCGCGGATGACGAGGTTGGAGTTGCCGTCCTGGAACAGGTTTCGGCGATCGTCGCGGTACTGCCCGACGTTCTCGGGCAGCTCCCAGAAGGTCGGGTCCTCCATGGTTTCGCGGGCCAGGGCGGTGGTCCACTTGGCGGGGTCGGGAGGTGAGCCGGCGGGGCCGTCGAACTCGTCGCGGAAGAGGTAGTTGCCGTTGGCCGGGGCTTGCGGTGCGGGCCTTGACGGGGCGGCGGCGGCCTGCGGGGTGCGCGCCGCGGCGGCCAGCAGGCCGAGCCCGGTGGTGAGCAGCATCTGTCGACGATCCATGGCCCCAGTAAGCCTGCCCGTCGGCCAGGGTGCAAGCTGCCCCGCCGTGCCATCACAAACCGACGGCGCGCTCGAGATCTTTCAGCGACGTCTCCAGATGACCGAGCAGGCGCTGCAGGTGCGGCACCGCGCGGCGGCATCCGACCAGCCCGAAATCCAGGCTGTCGGCGCTGGTGGCCAGGGTGATGTTGAGCGCCTGTCCGTCCACCACCATCGACATCGGGTAGTTGCCGTCGAGCCGGGCGCCGTTGCGGTACAGGGGGTGCTGCACACCGGGCACGTTGGAGATGCACAGGTTGAACGACGGCGGGGTGGCCCCACCCAAGCCGGGCAGGTGCTCAGCACAGCCGGGCCCAGCGTGGTCGCGAGCCCCATCGCGATGGCCTGGGCGCGCGGGAGTTGGGACAGCACGGCTTTGTTGTCGCGCATCGAGGCCTGGATGGTCGCCAGCCGCTGCGCGGGGTCGTCGACGTCGGTGGCGAGGTTGCACAGCACCGCCGAGGCGACGTTTCCGCCGTCGGCGTCATTGGCGGTGCGCAGGTTCACCGGGACCATGGCGATCAGCGGAGCGTCGGGCATGGCCTCGTTCTCGGTGAGGTAGCTCTTCAACGCGCCGCGCACATGGCGAGCACGACGTCGTTGACGGTCACCCCGGCGGCGTTCTTGACCGCCTTGATCCGGTCCAGCGACCAGGACTGGCGGCGCAGCGGCGGGCGCCGCCGATCGGCACGTTGAGCATGGTGCGCGGGGCGCGGAACGGCAGGGTCAGCTGCTGCTCGAGCAGTGCGGCGCGACCCAGGGTGACCGTCGAGGAGGCGTGCCTCATCGCCGATTGCATTGTGCCGGTGAGTTTTTCCCAGCGGCCCGCGCCTCTGAGCAGGCCGGGTGGCCGCTCGCGGCGGCACGGACCACGGTGCCTGAACCTCGTGGTCGTCGGGATCGGTGCTCAGCGAGCCCTGCAGCAGGTTGAGCGCGGACACTCCGTCGACGATGGCGTGGTGCATCTTGGTGTAGATGGCGAAACGGCCGTCGTTGAGTCCTTCGATGAGATGCATCTCCCACAGTGGCCGGTGCCGGTCCAAAAGGGTGCCGTGCAGCCGGGAGGTGAGCTCCAGAAGCTCGCGCACGCGTCCCGGGGTGGGCAGCGCGGAGCGTCGCACGTGATAGTCCAGATCGACGTCGTCGTCGAAAGTCCATGCCACGTTGGAGATTCCGCCCAGGGCGGCCGCGGGGCGCTTGCGGAAGACCGGCCGTCAGCTCCTGGCGTGCCCGCATGGCCTCGTAGGTCTCCCGGACGAACTCAGGCCCGGCGTCGGCCGGCGGGGTGAACAACTGCAGCCCGGCCACGTGCAGGGGATGCTCACGTGACTCGGCGAGCAGGAAGGTCGAGTCGATGGGCGAGATGAGTTGCATCGGGGTTCCTTGTCGGCTGGGTTCTGTCTTGATGGCAAACTACGGCGCGCGGGTCGCCGCGGTCTCGTGTCCGACTGCCAACGATGGGCGATCTCGTTGTGACGAGGTGACAATCGGGACTAGATTCCGGCCATGACGCTTCAGTGGCCGACCGGCGGGGACGCGGGCGCCGCAGCGGGTATGGCAGCGGGTGCTGGTGCCGATCGCCGCCGACATGCGTGCCAGTGCCGCCGGCCTGGCCCGGCAGGCGGTCGCGCGGATGCGCATCGAGTTGCCCCAGCTGTTGCCCGACGAGCAGTTGGTGGCCGAGCACCTGATCAGCACCGAGGCCAGCCTGCGCCAGCTGGCGCAGGTCATCGAAGCCGGCGGCGACCCGCGGGACGTCGAACTGCCACCGTCGACGACGGCGATCGCCCGGGCGGCGGCGCAGACGCAGGTGCCGCTGCGGGATCTGATGCGGTTCTACCGGCTGGCCCAGGAGATGGTGTGGCAGTGGATGCACGCCCGGATCGCCGCCGCCGAGCCGGACCCGGTGGATCTGGCGAAGGCGATCGAACTGGCCACCAGCTGGATCTTCGGCTACGTCGACGGGTCGCTGGTGCGCGCCGAGCAGGCCTACGAGTCCGAGCGGGAGGTGTGGCTGCGCGGCGCGGCCGCGGCCCGGGCGGCGGCCGTCGACGACATCGTGGCCGAGCGGGAGCGCGATCCGCAACGCGCGTCCACCCGGCTGCGCTACGACATCAATCGCCAGCACATCGGGGTCCTGGCCTGGGTCGACGAGGTTCCGCAGGACGGTGACGCGCAGGTGTTGCTCGGCAGCGCCATCAGCGATGTCGCGGCCGCCGCCGGCGCGGACACCCACCTCGTGCACCCGGTAGGTTCGCTGGCCGTGGCGGGATGGGTGAGCCGGCGCGAGCCGTTCACCGCGGGCGAGTGCGGACAGTCCCCGGGCCAGCGGGCGTGCGGCTGGCGTTCGGCGATCCCGGCGACGGGCTGACGGGGTTTCGCCAGACCCATGTGCAGGCCACCCACGCCCGGCGGGTGGCGTCGCTGATCGGAGCGCACGCCGACCCGGTCACGCACTATCGCGACGTGGCGGCGGCGGCGCTGGCCAGCGCCGACACCGAGCATGCGGCGTCGTTCGTGACCCGGGTGTTGGGGCCGCTGGCCGCCACCGACGAGGACACCTTCCGGGTGGCGAGCACGCTGGCGGTGTTCCTGCAGGAGAACCGCAGCCGGGCGCGGACGGCGAAGCGGCTGTTCGTCCATCCCAACACCGTGAGCTACCGGGTCAATCAGGCCGAGGTGATCCTCGGTCGCAGCATCGACACCGACACCCTCGACCTCGCGCTGGCCCTGGCGCTGCTGCCCGCGTTGCCGCGGCTGACGCTTCTGCACGGGCCCGGACTGTGACGGCTTAACAATCGGCGGGGGCAATGTTGTCACCGCGGTCCGAGCGGTGCGGGGTGGGGCTCTCCTAGCTTTGGATGCATGCCGCAAGGGCGGCAGCAAACCCCGACACAAGGAGAAGTCATGCAGACTGCGCAAGAGCTCGACGTCAACTACATGGGCGGCGCCGACACCCCGTGGATTCCGTTCACCCCGCTGAGCGACCAGGTGTTCCTGAAGTACTGGAAGGTCGACCCGGTGCGCGGCGAGATCGTCGTCTCGATGAGATTCGAAGACGGACTGGTGCTTCCGGCGCACTACCACACCGGAATGGTGATCGGTCACACCGTCAAGGGGGCCTGGCGCTACCAGGAGAACAACTGGGTTTCCCGCGCCGGCGACACCGTCTACGAGGTGGCCGGGTCGTCGCACACGCCGGAGAGCCTGGACGACACCGAGGTGTTCTTCATCCTCGTGGGCGAGCTGTTGTTCCTCGACGAGGACAAGAAGATCCTGTGGCAGGAGAACCACAAGACCTCGATCGAGCGCTACACCAACTACTGCGCGGCCAACGGTATCGAGGCGCGCGACCTGAGCAGCTGGGACGCCTAAGGCTTACGAGGGGGCTGTCGCCGGAGCAGCTCGTAGGTGATGCCGACCGCCCGGTACGTCGGCTCGGCTCGTCTGTCGCACGTGATGAGCGGCAGTTTGTGCTCGCGGGCGGCCGCGGCGACGAGCCCGTCGTACACCGCCCCGCCGGTGAGGCCGAGGGCAGCGAACTCCCGCAACAGCTCACCGGTGCCCGTGGCCGACAGAAATCGGGACGCCGGAAAATTCGTGGTCTCGAGGCGCAACGCTGCGGCCGGGCTGAGGCGCTGCGGCGGTGGTAAGCGGGTGAGAACCGACAGCAGTTCCACCGCGGCATGCCCGGACATTCCGCGGTGGCACGGCAGGAGCCTGCTCCGGGCAGCATGGTGGAACGGGTTCTCGCGCTGCACCAACGCCAGCGCCGCGCTGGTGTCGAGGAGGACGTGTTCAGCGCTGGTCGGCAAGCCGCAACTCCCTCACCGCGTCCTCGTCGAGTTCTGGCCCGCCGGCTGGAAGCAACAGCAGCCCGTCGGCTTCGTCGAGTTCGTCGGCGGCCACGCTCTCGATCCGGATCGCGGCCCCGTCGAGGGAGATCTCCACCTCCCCGGCGGTGATGCCGGCTTGCTCGCGCAGCGACTTCGGGACCACCAGGCGTCCAGCTTTATCGATGGTAGTGCGCATACCATAATGCTACCAATCAAATGGTATCGATGCTTTCGCTGCCTGGCCGCCGGCCGCGTACCGTTGTCGGCATGGCAGAACAGAGCGCGGCGGTCATCCCGTCGCATCCGCCCGAACCGATCATGAAGCTGATGAACCCGCTGCTGCGGTACGGGTTGCGCACCCCACTGGCCGGCGGCGCGCGTAAGCAGTTCATGGTCCTGAACTTCAAGGGCCGCAAGTCGGGGCGGCAGTTCAGCATCCCGGTGAGCGCGCATGAGATCGACGGCCAGCTGTACGCCCTGGCGGGCGCGACGTGGAAGGTGAACTTCCGCGGCGGCGGCGCCGGCCGAGGTGCTCTACGACGGGAAGACGAGGGCCATGCGGGGCGAGCTGATCGAGGACGGCGCGGTGGTGGCCGACCTGTTCCAGTCGGTGCGCGCCTGGGCTACGGCGTCAGCAAGGCTCAGCGGATGATGGGACTGAAGTTCCGCGATCCGCGGATGCCGACGCTGGTGGAGTTCCGCCAGGCGGTAGACGAAAACAAGCTTGTGGCAATCCGTTTCACCGCCGTTTAGGTCACTGCGGCGGCGGCGTGCCGATCAGGATGGCATTGATGCGGCATCCGTCGGGGCCGGCTTTCCAGGCGTGGTCGACTCCGGTCATCACGACCATGTCGCCTTCGTTGAGGTGGTGGACGCCGTCGTCGAGGATCAGGTCGACGCTGCCGCGCAGGACCGTCTCGAGGTCCAGGGTGTCGGTGTGGTGTACCGGGGTTTCGCAGTTCGGGCCGTAGTCGACGATGATCCAGCGGGCGTGGCCGGGCTCCAGTAGCTGGTCGATGAGGTCGGCGTTGCCGGCGGGCCGCGCCGGCGGCGGGCTCTCGGTGGTCTCGTACGGGATGCCCATGGCGAAGCCGGGGCCGATCGGACTGATCGACACCGCGTCCTGGCGCATGACGCAGGACCTGCCGTCGGCGTCGACTCCGGTGATCAGCAGCCGCATGCGGTGTCCTTCGGTTGGGGTGGCTTGGCTCAGCGTAGCCGGGCAGGGGCCGGGAATTGAGGCAACTGCCCCATGCGCTGCCCCATCCACAAAGTCGAGCATTGCGATGTCATCCGCTCACCACAGAATGGAGAAGTTCATGACCACCATGCACGCCCAGGTCGACAACGGCGTCAACACCGAGGCTCTGCTCGGCGTCCGCGATGCGCTGGCCGACACGCCGGAGATCGCTCAATTCCAATGGCGGACAACGGTTTCCTGGGTCAATGGTACCCACAGCCGCTCGAGCGTCGACACCTTCTACGGGTTCGGCGAGGAGCAGCACCACAAGACGACGTTCACCTATGACGCCGACCACCCGCTCGCGTTCGCCGCCCAGGACAACGGCATCTCGCCGGTCGAGTACGTGTTGGTCGCCCTGGGCAGCTGCCTCACCGCCGGTATCGCGTCGATCGCCCAGCACCGGAAGATTCAACTGCATTCGGTGCAGGCGACTCTGGAGGCCGATGAGGACCTCCACGGAATCCTGGGCGCCGATCCGGCAGTCCGCAACGGCTTCACCGGCGTCCGGGTGAGCTACCAGATCGACGCCGACGCGACCAAGGATGAGATCAAAGCCCTTGTCGCACAGTCGCAGAAGCGCTCGGCGGTCTACGACATCCTCACCAACCCCACACCCGTCACCGTCGACGTGTGCTGAACCCGCTATCCGCAGCAGGAGACCTCCGATGCTGAAGACAACCACCGTCGTGGTGGGCGCCGGTCACAGCGGGCTTGCCATGAGTCGCTGCCTCGCCGACCGCTCGATCGACCACGTCATCCTGGAACGCGGCGAGGTGGCACACTCCTGGCGCACACAGCGGTGGGACTCGTTGCGGTTGCTCACCCCCAACTGGATGACCCGGCTACCGGGGTACGCCTACCGCGGCGAGGACCCCGCCGGCTACCTCGCCGCAACCGACGTCGTGGAACTCATCGCGGACTACGCGAAGGAGACCGCGGCGCCGGTGCGGGCGAACACCACCGTCACCTCGGTGCGGCAGACCGATGGCGGCTACGTGGTGCAGACCGACCAGGACTGTTGGCAGGCGCGGTCGGTCGTGCTCGCCGCGGGCGCCAGCACCGTCGCCAAAGTGCCTGCGCTGCAAGCCGGTGTGCCTGCCGGAATCACCACACTGACCCCGGCGGTCTACCGCAACCCGGGCGAACTTCCAGACGGCGGGGTCCTTGTCGTCGGCGCCTCGGCGAGCGGCATCCAGATCGCCGAGGAGCTGCACCGCTCCGGCCGGCCGGTCACTCTGGCGGTCGGCGAGCACGTGCGGATGCCGCGCACCTATCGCGGCGAGGACATCCTGTGGTGGATGGATGCCGCCGGGCTGCTGGCCGAGCGCTACGACCAGATTCCCGATCTCGTCCGGGCTCGCCACCTGCCGTCGATGCAACTGGTCGGATCACCCGATCGCAGAACGCTCGACCTGAACTC
Source organism: uncultured Actinomycetota bacterium (assembly GCA_963765445.1). GTDB lineage: Bacteria > Actinomycetota > Actinomycetes > Mycobacteriales > Mycobacteriaceae > Mycobacterium. The sequence continues at coordinate 7,448 of CAVXWQ010000059.1, read as the reverse complement.
ACTGAGTGCGCTCGGCGTGCGGCTGGTCGGACGGCTGGCCGGCATCCAGGACGGAATCGCCCAATTCTCGGGCTCTTTGGCCAACACGTTCGCCTTGGCCGACCTCAAGCTCGGACGGCTGCTCGACACCATCGATGCGTGGGCGACCCGAGCCGGCTTGGACAGTGGCGAACCGCCGCGACGGTTCGCGCCCACCACCGTTCCCGCCGGCACGCCACTGACCCTCGACCTCCGATCCGGCGAAATCCGCACGATCCTGTGGGCCACCGGGTTCCGGCCGGATCTGTCCTGGCTCGACGTCCCGGTGTTCGACCGCCGGGGCGACATCCGCCACGACGGCGGCGTGACCACCAGCCCGGGCCTGTACCTGATGGGGATGCCGTTGCTGCGCCGGCGCAATTCGAGCTTCATCGACGGCGCGGGCGCCGACGCAGCGGACCTCAGCGACCACCTCACCCACTACCTCCACTCCACCTGAGGAGCATCCGATGGATCATCACTACGACGCGATCGTCGTCGGCGGCCGGTGCGCCGGAGCGGCGACGGCCATGCTGCTCGCCCGCGGCGGCATGCGCGTGCTCGTCGTCGAAGCGGCCAGGCCCGGCACCGACACCCTGTCCACGCATGCGCTGATGCGCGGCGGCGTGCTCCAGCTGCACCGCTGGGGGCTGCTCGACGCGGTCGTCGCCGCCGGTACGCCCGCGATCGTTTCGACCGAGTTCGCCTACGGCGACGAGATCGAGACGATCGACATCCGCCCGGGTGACGGCATCTCCGCGCTGCGCGCGCCACGCAGAACCGTCCTCGACCGGCTGCTGTTCGAGGCGGCCCGCGCCGCGGGAGCCGAAGTCCGCGTGCCTGCCCGGGTGACGCGGCTGCTGACCGAACGCGGCGCGGTATCCGGGATCGAGGGGATCGATCGCGGGACCGGCACCGGCTTTCGTGCGACCGCGCCGCTGATCGTCGGAGCCGACGGGCGGAACTCGACGATCGCGCGGGCCGTCGGCGCCGATGTGCGACGCCGGGGCGAGGCGTCCGGCGCGATCGTCTACGGCTACTTCCCCGGACTACCGCGCGATCGGTATCACTGGGCATACCGGCCCGGGGTGACCGCGGGCGTCGTGCCGACCGGCGACGGGCTGGCCTGCGTGTGGGCGGGCACCCCCAGCACCCGGTTCGCCCACCGACGGTCCGCGAGCCTCGACGCCGACTACCGGTCACTGCTGGCCGAGGCGGACCCGGAGCTGGCCGCCTCGATCGGCACCGCAGCACCGGTCGGCACGCTGCGCGCCTTCCCGGGCCAGCCCGGCTGGATCCGCGCCGCTGCCGGCCCGGGCTGGGCGCTGGTCGGCGACGCCGGCTATTTCAAAGACCCCATCACCGCGCACGGCATCACCGATGCCCTGCGGGACGCGGAGCTACTCGCCGACGCGGTTCTGCAAGCGCCTCACAGCGGGCGGGCCCAGCTCGACGCCTTGCGCGAGTACGAACGCACGCGAGATCAGCTCTCCGAGCCGCTGTTCGACATCACCGAACGCATCGCGAGCTACCAGTGGGATCTGGCCGAGCTGCGCGAGCACCTCGTCGCGTTGAGCCAGGCCATGCGGGCCGAGGTCGACGCACTCCTCGCGCTCGACAAAGCGCGGGCGGCCTGACGGACGACGACGATGTCCCCGACAAACCAGCAGCGAGCGCTGATCGCCCTCGTCCAAGTGCTGGGCCTCAGTGTCTGGTTCTCGGCCACCGCGGTCGTGCCCAGCCTGCGTTCGGAGTGGGGCATCGGTTCGACGGCCGCGGTCTGGCTGACCGCCTCGGTACAGATCGGGTTCGTCGCCGGCGCGGTCATCTCCGCGCTGTTGAACCTCGCCGACCGCATCAGACCCGAGTACCTGCTCGCCGCAAGCGCGCTGTGCGCCGCGACATGCACGGCGGCACTGGCGTTGTCCGTCAACGGTATTCATGCCGCGATCCCGCTGAGATTCCTGACCGGCATGTTCCTGGCCGGCGTCTATCCGGTGGGGATGAAGCTCATGGCCTCGTGGTCCGGATCCGCCGAACGCGGTCGCTCGTTCGGAATCCTGCTCGGCGCACTGACTCTCGGCTCTGCGCTGCCTCATCTCATCGGCGGTCTCGGACCGCTGCCCTGGCGGACCGTCATGCTGACGGCGCGGCGCTGGCGGCCATCGCAGCCGTCGTCGCCCTCGCGCTCGCTCCGGCCAGGTCCACATCTGCAGATCCGCGCGATCACACCGAATCCGCGGCACGCGATGGTGGTGTTCACCGAACGCGGGCACGGCTGGCGAGCCTCGGTTACTTCGGGCACATGTGGGAGCTCTACGCGCTGTGGGCCTGGCTGCCGATGTTCGTTCGTGCCGGGCGAGGACGCGACGCGGCGGCGACGCCGACGGAGTTCATCGCGTTCGTCGCGATCGGTGTCGCCGGGACGGCCGGCTGTCTTCTGGGCGGTGGGCATCGGACCGTTTCGGTCGCTCTCCCGCGGCGGTGGCGGCGCTGACGATCAGCGGGCGTGCTGTGTGGCCTCACCGATCTTCTTCGCCGCCTCGACGGTCGTGCTGGTCGTCTTTCTGTTGGTCTGGGGTGCCGCGGTCATCGCCGACTCGGGCGTCTTCTCCACGGTCCTGTCCGAGACGACGGACACCCGGTTCGTCGGCACCGCCCTGACCGCGCAGACCGCCATCGGTTTCCTGCTGACCGTCGTCAGCATCCAACTCGTCCCCGTCGTCGCCGACCTGATCGGTTGGCAGTACGCCTTCGTGCTGCTCGCACCGGGCCCCCTGCTCGGTGCAGTGGCCATGTCAGCCCGTGGCGCCCGACACACCACCCACAACCCGAGGAGGAAAGCCATGACCAGCTGCTCAACGTCCCCGACCCCGTTCGTCGGTCAGACGCGCCGAGCTGTCACGCACCATCGGTGACAACGACATCGCCCTGTTCACCGCGATCAGCGGAGATCGCAACCCGTTGCACTACGACGAAGCCGCGGCCAAGGCCTCCCGCTTCGGGGGGATCGTCGTCCAGGGTGGAGTCACCAGCGCGATCCTCAATGCCGTCGTAGCCGAGGAACTGCCCGGACCAGGCACCGTGTTCCTCAACGTCAGCTGGGCGTTCAAAGCCCCTGTGCGCCCTGGCGACACGATCACCGGCCGCGTCGAAGTCACCTCGGTGCGCACAGACAAGCCGATCACCGAACTCAGGACCACCGTCACTCGCGATGACGGAACGGTTGTTCTGGACGGGACAGCCGTCTGCTACACGATGGAGTTGGCCACGAGCCGTCCGGGCAGTGACGTCAGCGCGTGGCGGCGTTGATCACCGGCTTGTCGATCATGCCCTTCTCGACGCCCCAGCGGTGGCGGCGTTGATCACCGGCTTGTCGATCATGCCCTTCTCGATGCCCCACATCGTGGCGATGGTGCGGTACTCGCCGGTGTCGATCAGGTGTTGCAGCGCCAGCTGCAGCGACTTGGCCAGGCCGGAGTTCTTGGCCACCGGCCAGCCGTAGGGCGCGGAGTCGAACACGTCTCCGGCGGCGACGAGTTGGCCGCCAGAGGTTTTGATCGCGAATCCGGTGACCGGTGAGTCGGCCGACATGGCGTCGACCTCGCCGGCGATCAGGGCGGTGTTGAGGTCGTCCTGGCGGGTGTAGACCACCTTGCGGATCGGTGGCTTGCCCGCCGCCACGCACGCCTGGCTCTTGGCCGGGATCTCGGTGGTCTCCTGGATGGCCGCATACGCCACACCGACTTTCAGACCGCAGGCGTTGTCGGGATCCACCAGCGTCCCGGGCCGCTGCGCCCACAATGTTCCGGCCTGGAAGTAGGTGACGAAGTCGGCGGCGGCCTCGCGCTCTTTGGTGTCGGTGAACGAGGACATGCCGAGGTTGAAGTCACCGGCCCGCACCGAGGGGATGATCGCCTCGAACGCGGTCTCGCGGAAGTCCGTGGTCAGCCCGAGCGTGCGGGCGACGGCGTTCATCAGGTCGATGTCGAAGCCGACGAGCTTGCCGTAGCCGTCGAGGAATTCGTTTGGCGCATAAGGGGTGTTGACGCCGATGACGAGCCGCCCGGTCGCGCGGATGTCAGCGGGAACGGTCGCGGCGATCTCGGGTACGGCACCGGCGACCGGCGCGGGCGTGGCCTGCTCGGAGGTGGACGCACCCGCCAGGTTGGTGGGTGCGCTCGAGCCCCGACCGGACGCTTCGCGCCACTGCCAGGTCCCGATTCCGATGGCCGCGACCAACAGCACCGAGGCGGCGACGGCGAGGAGCGCTTTGCGCGGGAAGCGAATCTTCTTGGCAGGCAAGGCGTGCCGCCCGGACCCGCCGCCTGCCTTGCGGACCGGTGCGGTCAGTGCCTGTCGCGCGGCGGCGGCCAGTTCGCCGGCGGTCTGGTAGCGCTGGTCGGGCTTCTTGGCCATGCCCTTGGCGATGACGTCGTCGAACGCGGCGAGCCGGGGGTCCTTGTCGGACGGCTTCGGCGCGGGCTGGCGGACGTGCCCGGCGATCTGCTGCGCCATGCTGTCCGACGGGTAGGGCCGCGACCCGGTGAGGCATTCGTAGAGCACGCAGGCCAGGCCGTAGACATCGGAGCGGGGGTCGGCATTCCCGCCGTCGAAGCGCTCGGGGGCCATGTAGGCCAGCGTGCCCAGAGTGCTTCCCGCCGTCGTCAACCCGTCCTCGCCGGCGGTGCGGGCCAGGCCGAAGTCGATGAGGTAGGCGAACTGGCGGTGGGTGATGAGGATGTTGGACGGCTTGATGTCGCGGTGGATCAGGCCGGAGGTGTGGGCGGCATCCAGGGCGGCGGCGACCTGTTCGATGACGCTGACGGCGAACGCGGGCTCCAGAGCCCTTGCCGGTGTCGGAGAGGACCGAGCCCAGGGGGCGGCCTTCGATGAGGCGCATGTCGAGGTAGAGGCGGCCGTCGATTTCGCCGTAGCCGTGGATGGGCACGATGTGGGGCTCGTTGAGGGCCGCGGCGGCCTGGGCTTCACGGCGGAAGCGTTGCTGGAAGGTGATGTCCAAGGCGAGCTGATGCGGAAGGACCTTCAGCGCCACGATCCGGTCGTGCTTGGCGTCGTAGGCCCGGTAGACCTCGCCCATGCCACCGCGACCTATCAGCTCCTGGAGCTGATAGTCCCCGAATGGCTTCGCATCCACCCTTTACCCCTCACCAGCGGATAAGCGTCGATTGAAGCTACCTCACCTTGACAGGGACGTCAGGGCGATCGTCGGGGTCAGCGGTAGACGTCGCTGCGCCGGTCGATGTGCAGGATCTCGATTCGGCGGGTGGCCTCGAGGATGGCGTAGACGATCCGATAGTCGCCACGACGGGCGGATCGCAGGCCGACCAACTCATCACGAAGGGGTTTGCCGACCTGCCTGGGGTTCTCGACGAGCGGGCCGAAGATGAATTCGACGCAGGCAGTTGCGATCTTCTCGGGGAGTCGCTGCAAGTCCCGGGCAGCGCGAGCGGTGATCTGAATGTCGTACGGCTCGCTCACGTAACCCCGAAGCGGGCCTTGATCTCGTCGTTGTCGGCAAATCGACCGGCCTCGGCGTCGGCCTGGCCTTCTCGGATCGCTTGCACAGCGCCTGGGGTGCCGAGAATCTCCAATGTCTCCTCGATCGAGGCGAGGTCATCGACGGAGATCAGTACGGCGGCCGGGTGACCATGTCGTGTGATCGTGACCCGTTCGTGAGTACGTTCCACCTCAGCGACGTACTCCGACAGCCGGTTGCGGGCCTCACCCAGGGGTACAGCACTCATCTTGCGGATTCTAGCCAAATCTACGTGCAAATACTACCGGGCCCGGCGTCCCCAACGACCTCATCGATCCGCAGAGAACTACCGAAGCGATGTGGGAACCTAGGGGTCCGATGACCGAAGCCGATCACACCGTGTTCGTGCACCCGAGCGGTGCCACGGTGTCCACGCTGCCGCAGGCGTTCCAGCAGACCGCGGCGTTGCTGCCCGACACGCTTGCCATCCGGACGGTCGGCGACGGGGTAGTCGTCACGTGGCGCGAGTACGCCGACCGGGTGCGCAGGATCGCCGCCGGACTTGCCGCGCTCGGTGTCGAACGCGGCCACACAGTGGGTCTCATGCTGCGCAACCGTCCGGAGTTCCACCTGGTCGACACCGCGGTCATGCATCTGGGGGCGATCCCGTTCTCGATCTACACCACGTCCGCGCCGAACCAGATCAGCTACCTGTTCACCAATGCCGGGAACACGATCGTCGTCACCGAGAAGGAGTTCCTGCCCGCCGTCAAAGCGGCCGGCGACGGCCTGGCCCACGTGATCGTCGTCGACGACGACGCCGAGGGCTGCCTGAGTCTCGATGAACTCGAATCCCGCGGAGCGGAAACCGATTTCGATTTCGACTCAGCGTGGCGGGCAGTGCAGCCGGATGACGTCGCAACGCTGATCTACACCTCGGGAACCACCGGACCGCCCAAGGGCGTCGAGCTCACGCACGCCAACGTGATGGCCGAGTTCGCGGCGACCGCCGGGCTGGTCAGCCTCGAGCCGACCGACCGGCTCATCTCATACCTGCCCCATGCGCACATCGCCGACCGGGTCACCGGGCACTACGCCAACCTGGTGCTGGGGGTGCCGGTGACCGACGTCGCCGACCTGACGACAATCGCGCAGGCGCTGACGGATGTCCGCCCGACGGTGTGGCTGGGGGTGCCCCGGGTGTGGCACAAGATCAAGTCCGGGATCGAGACGCAGCTGGGTGAGGCGAGCGCGATCAAGCGGCGGTTGGCGCTGTGGGCCATCGACACCGGCATCTCTGCGGGCCGCCACGAACTGGCCGGCACGCCGCTGCCCCCATCGCTGGCCATCCGTCGCAGAGTCGCCGATCGCCTGGTGCTGGCCAAGGTGCGCGAGGCTCTCGGCCTGGACCAGTTGCGGTGGGGAATCACCGGCGCCGCCGCCATACCGGTCGAAACACTCGAATTCTTCTGGGGCCTGGGCGTTCCCGTGTACGAAGTGTGGGGCGAGTCGGAAAGTGTGGGCGGTGCGACATCCAACCGTCCCGGCGCGACCAAGATCGGTTCGGTGGGACAGGCGCTGGACGGTGTCGAGATTTCCCTCGCCGAGGACGGTGAGCTGCTGATTCGGGGGCCGAGCGTGATGCGGGGCTACCGGCATCAGCCCGAGAAGACCGCCGAAGTCATCGACGCCGACGGCTGGCTGCACACCGGTGACATCGGCACCATCGACGCGCAGGGGTTCGTCACGATCGTCGACCGGAAGAAGGAGTTGCTGGTCAACGAAGCCGGAAAGAACCTCTCTCCGGCCAACATCGAGATGGCGATCCAGCCCGAGTCGCCGCTGATCGCCCAAGTGGTGGCGATCGGGGACGCGCGGCCGTACGTGACCGCGCTGATCGCCCTCGATCCCGAGGCCGCCGCCGCGTTTG
>CAVXWQ010000058.1:0-99891 GCA_963765445.1 uncultured Actinomycetota bacterium | reverse complement strand
TTCACCCAGGCTGACGCTCAGCGGTGGTCGGGGGAGGAGCACCTGGTGTTCGCCTGCGGCCGCTACGAAGGCATCGACCAGCGGGTGGTCGATGACGCCGCCACCCGGATGCGCGTCGAGGAGGTCTCGATCGGCGACTACGTGCTGGCCGGCGGGGAGGCGGCCGCACTGGTGATGATCGAGGCGGTGGTGCGTCTGCTGCCCAACGTGATGGGCAATCCGCTTTCGCACCAGGATGATTCGCATTCAGCGGAGAACGCCGGCTTGCTGGAGGGGCCGAGCTACACCCGGCCGCCGAACTGGCGCGGACTGGAAGTGCCCGACGTGCTGTTGTCGGGTGATCACGCCAAGATCAGGGCGTGGCGGCACGAACAGGCGCTGCAGCGCACACGGGAACGCCGCCCAGATCTGTTGGGCGAGTAGGGATCAGATCCGCCCGCCGGGGAACATCGTCCTGATGGCCTGGGTGACGGTGTCGCGAGCGGTGGCGTCGTCGACCGGCTGAAGGGAAGCCATGGCGATGACGAATCGCCGGTCGGGGCCGATGACCCCGGTCGACATGTGCAGCCAGTCGTTGCCGTTCCAGCCCGGCATCCAACCTTGTTTGACCGCAACGGGTTCGCCGAACAGACCGTCGGGAATGCCGAATCGCTGCGGGTAGCCGTCCAGGCCGCTCGGTGTCGAGGCGGACAGGTCGGACAGGATGATGGCGGCCTGCTCGGGCGGCAGCCCGCCGGTGCCGTCGAGCAGCATGGAGTAGTAGCGGACCAGGTCGGCGGTGGTGCTCATGGTGTTCCACCAGTGGCCGTCGTAGGGCGCCGTGGTCCCGGTCAGCCCGTAGCGGGCCTTCACCCGGCTGATGACGTCGTTGCCGCCGCTCTCGCTCCAGAAGATCTCGGCTGCGTTGTCGTCCGACGAGCGCAGCATGACGTCGAAGGCCTGGCGCTCCTGCGGGCTCAGCTGACGCTGGCCCTTGGCCACCTGCAGCAGCAGGTCGTCGGCGATGAACAGCTTGCTCACCGAGGCGATCGGGAACGCACCGCCGTCACCGCCGGAGATGATCCGGCCGGTCTTGCGGTCGAGCAGTGTGAAGCCGATGTCCGCGCCCTCTTTGGCGGCGTCGGCGGCGGCCTGCTGGGCTCGCACGTCGAGCCCGACGATCGCATCCGGCGGTGCCTCGGGGACCGGCGTCAGGACCGGGGCGTCGGGGACGGCATTGGGGTCGGCGGACAGCAGGGTCACCCGCTGCGGACTCGCATCGGCGGAACTGGTGTTGACCTGCGCGGAAGACGCCGCGACCGACACGCCGATCAGCACTGCGGCTGTACCGGTGAGCAGTACCGACGGACGCCGTCGCATCGTCTTCTCCTCGCCAGATAACGTCGCAACAATGGTTCGGGCACGCCGCGCTGCCGCCCGGCTAGTTAAGGGTAACCGTACCTTTTGTACACCGCGCCTTTAGCACGCCGGAACATCCGTGTGACCTCGGCGGGTCGGGCGATTTCACTGCTCGCGGCCGATCTGGCACAATTGAGCAGTTGCCCGCGCGGGCTGGACGGTTTTCCGCCTGCTGCGACACACACCACGTTGCCCGAATCCATCGGCTCGGCAGCCGCCAGCGCTTCCGCGCAGGCAGTTGGCCGCGGCCGCGAACGCAAGGAAGTGTCACCGATGAACACGCTGGACTTCGTCGACCAGGGATCGCTGCGCGACGACATCCCGACCTTCAGCCCGGGTGACACCGTGAACGTTCACGTCAAGGTCATCGAGGGCAACAAGCAGCGCATCCAGGTCTTCAAGGGTGTCGTGCTGCGTCGCTCCGGCGGCGGGGTCCGCGAGACCTTCACCGTCCGCAAGGAGAGCTACGGCGTCGGCGTCGAGCGCACCTTCCCGGTGCATTCGCCCAACATCGACCACATCGAGGTCGTCACCCGCGGTGACGTTCGCCGGGCCAAGCTGTACTACCTGCGCGAGCTGCGGGGCAAGAAGGCCAAGATCAAGGAGAAGCGCTGAGCTTCGACATCGGCCGGGGAGAAGCGCTGAGCTTCGACATGGGCCGGGGAGAAGCGCTGAGCTTGGTGCTCGTCGGTTTCGTGACCGGCTGGCTACGCTGATCACGTGACCGACAACACGGGCTCGGACGACTCCACACCGGAACTCCGCACTGCGACGGACGCTCCGGAACACCCCGCCCCCGACGCGGCCCCCGAACACGGGGAGAAGAAGAAGCGGTCGGCGTTGCGCGAGGGCGCGATCCTGGTCGGTATCGCGGTGGTCCTCTACTACGTGATGCTGACCTTCGTGGCGCGTCCCTACCTGATCCCGTCGGAGTCCATGGAGCCCACGCTGCACGGCTGCAGCGGTTGTGTCGGCGACCGGATCATGGTCGACAAGATCACCTACCGGTTCGGCTCACCGCAGCCCGGTGACGTCATCGTCTTCAAGGGCCCGCCGAACTGGAACGTCGGCTACAAGTCCATCCGGTCGGACAACGTCGCGGTCCGCTGGCTGCAGAACACGCTGTCGTTCGTCGGCTTCGTGCCCCCCGACGAGAACGATCTCGTCAAACGGGTGATCGCGACCGGCGGCCAGACCGTGGAGTGCCGCGCCGACAGCGGCCTGACCGTCGACGGCAAGCCGCTCAAGGAGCCCTACCTCAACTCGCAGACCATGATGGCCGACCCGCTGGTCTACCCGTGCCTGGGCAACGAGTTCGGTCCGGTCAAGGTGCCCGAAGGCCGGCTGTGGGTGATGGGCGACAACCGCACCCACTCGGCGGACTCCCGCGCGCACTGCACCAGCACGCCGGCCGATGCCCAGAAGGGCATCCTGTGCACCGGCGACCCGATGAACGGCACGGTTCCGGTGAGCAACGTCATCGGTAAGGCGCGGTTCATCGCGTGGCCGCCGTCTCGGTGGGGTGGTGTGTCCTCGGTCGACCCGCAGCAGGGCTGACCATGCCCGCGATGACGTGGCCGCCGCGCACGGTGATCCGCAAGTCGTCGGGGCTGCGAACCCTCGAGTCGGCGCTGTATCGCAGCGGTCTGGGCCCGGTGGCCGGGGTCGACGAGGTGGGCCGCGGCGCGTGCGCCGGTCCGCTGGTGGTCGCCGCCTGTGTGCTCGGCCCGAACCGGTTCGAGAGTCTGGCCGCCCTCGACGACTCCAAGAAACTCACCGAGAAGGCCCGCGAAGAGCTGTTCCCGCTGATCCGCCGCTACGCGCTGGCCTACCACGTGGTGTTCATCCCCGCCGCCGAGGTCGACCGCCGCGGCGTGCACGTGGCCAACATCGAGGGCATGCGCCGCGCGGTGGCCGGCCTGCCGGTGCGGCCCGGCTACGTGCTCTCCGACGGCTTCCGGGTACCGGGCCTGCCGATGCCGTCGTTGCCCGTGGTGGGCGGCGATGCCGCCGCGGCCTGCATCGCGGCGGCCAGCGTGCTGGCCAAGGTCAGCCGCGATCGTCTGATGGTCGCGATGGACGCCGACCATCCCGGATACGGGTTCGCCGAGCACAAGGGCTACAGCACGCCGGCGCACAGCGCGGCGCTGGCCGACCGGGGGCCCTGCAGCCAGCATCGGTTTTCCTTCATCAATGTCCGACGGGTCGCGGGCGCGGGTGGTACGGAGGTGGTGGTCGACTGCGCACCGGCGCAGCACACCAGCCAGGGGTGGGTTTAGATGGATATCACCACGACGAAATACGAAGAGGACCGCTGAGCCGATGAGTGCCGAAGATCTCGAAAAGTACGAAACCGAGATGGAACTCTCGCTGTACCGCGAATACAAGGACATCGTGGGACAGTTCAGCTACGTCGTGGAGACCGAGCGCCGCTTCTACCTGGCCAACAGCGTCGAGATGCTGCCGCGCAACACCGACGGCGAGGTCTATTTCGAACTGCGGCTCACCGACGCCTGGGTGTGGGACATGTACCGGCCGGCTCGCTTCGTCAAACAGGTCCGGGTGATCACGTTCAAAGACGTCAACATCGAGGAAGTCGAGAAGCCGGAGCTGCGTCTTCCGGAGTGAGCTGAGCCTGGTTGTGGACGAATGAGGCTCTGGGGATAACTGCGGGCATTTCGCCGCGTTCGCCTGCGCTTGATGGCCGGGTGTGTCTGGGCCTGAGCTCAGGCTGCAGCCATGACAACGTTGACGCGCACCCAGTTGGGCGCGCTGGGAGAACAGCTCGCCGTCGGGCATCTGAGTTCACTCGGACTGCGGATCATCACGCGCAACTGGCGCTGCCGGTACGGCGAGATCGACGTCATCGCCGAAGATGCCGACCGCACCGTGGTGTTCGTCGAGGTCAAGACCCGCACCGGTGACGGGTTCGGCGGTCTGGCGCAAGCGGTCACACCACAGAAGGTGCGCAGGCTTCGCCGCCTTGCCGGAGTGTGGCTGGCCGGGCAGGAGCAGCGCTGGCCGGCGATCCGCCTCGACGTCATCGGCGTGCGGGTCGGGCGGCGGCGCGAGCCCGAGGTCTTCCACCTGCAGGGTGTCGGCTGATGGCGCTCGGACGGGCCTTCTCGGTGGCGGTGCGCGGTCTGGATGGCGAGATCGTCGAGATCGAGGCCGACATCACCTCCGGGCTGCCCGGGGTGCACCTGGTGGGACTGCCCGACGCGGCTCTGCAGGAATCCCGCGACCGGGTGCGCGCGGCAATCACCAACTGCGGCAACACCTGGCCGATGTCGCGGCTGACGCTCGCGCTCTCGCCCGCCACCTTGCCCAAGACCGGTTCGCTCTACGACATCGCCATCGCGGCCGCCGTGTTGTCCGCGAGCCGCAAGAAGGCCTGGCACCGCCTGGAGAAGACGGTGTTGCTGGGCGAGTTGGCCCTCGACGGCCGGGTGCGTCCGGTGCGGGGCGTGCTGCCGGCCGTGCTGTCGGCCAAGCGACAGGGCTGGCCCGCCGTGGTGGTTCCGGTCGCCAACCTCGCCGAGGCCAGCCTGGTCGACGGCATCGAGGTGCTCGGGGTGCGCACCCTGCGTCACCTCCAGGCGTGGCTGACCGGCGTCCTGACCCTGGATGGCCGGATCGCGGCGGCCGCCCCGGAGCCCGAACCGGTGCCCGATCTCGCCGACATCGTCGGCCAGACCCAGGCTCGGTTCGCTGTCGAGGTGGCCGCCGCCGGCGCGCATCACCTGATGTTCACCGGGCCGCCGGGAGTCGGGAAAACGATGCTTGCACAACGACTTCCGGGCCTGCTGCCGGACCTGACCGAGACCGAGGCACTCGAGGTCACGGCCATCCACTCGGTCGCAGGACTGCTCTCGGAGACCACGCCGCTGATCACCCGCCCGCCGTTCATCGCCCCACACCACTCGTCGAGCGTGGCCGCACTCGTCGGCGGCGGTTCCGGGATGGCGCGGCCCGGAGCGGTCAGCCGAGCCCATCGCGGCGTGCTGTTCCTCGACGAGTGCGCCGAGATCGGCGTGAGCGCCCTGGAGGCGCTGCGAACACCGTTGGAGGACGGCGAGATCCGGCTGGCGCGACGCGACGGCGTCGCGTGCTATCCGGCCCGCTTCCAATTGGTGCTGGCCGCCAACCTCTGTCCGTGCGCGCCCGCCGATCCGAAGGACTGCATGTGTTCGTCGCTGCAACGGCGCCGCTATCTCGGCAAGCTGTCCGGTCCGCTGATGGATCGGGTCGACCTGCGCGTCGAGATGTACCGGGTCCGCGCCGGTGCGTTCGCGCCGGAGGCGGCCGAGAGCACCGCCGATGTCCGCCATCGCGTCGCGCGGGCCCGTGCGGCCGCTGCCGAACGGTGGCGCCCGCACGGGTTCACCACCAACGCCGAAGTCGCCGGCTCGCTGCTTCGCCGCCGATTTCGCTTGGGCGAGAGGGTCATGACTCCGCTACGGATGGCACTGGACCGCGGGGTGCTCAGCATCCGCGGAGTCGATCGATCGCTGCGCGTCGCGTGGACGCTGGCCGACCTTGCCGGCCGGACATCACCGAGCGCCGAGGACGTCTCGGTCGCACTGAGCTTCCGGCAGGCGGAGGTCAGCCCATGAGTCACGACGACACCGCGCGCGCCTGGGCCTACCTGTCGCGGGTGGCCGAACCTCCGTGCGCCGAACTGGCCGGCTTGGTCAGGTCCGTCGGCCCGGTGGAAGCCGCTGAGCGCATCCGGCGTGGCGAGGTCAGTCCTGTGCTGGCCGAGCACACCGTCGCACGCCGGGAAATCGACTGCGCGAAAGACGATCTCGATCTGCTGCAACGACGCGGTGGCAGGCTGGTCACTCCCGACGACGACGAATGGCCGTTGCTCGCGTTCACCGCATTCGACGGCGCCGCCGTCCGCGAGCGCCAGCGAGGAGGACTCCCGCTTGCGCTGTGGGTGACCGGGCCGGTCCGTCTCGACGAGGCCGCCGAGCGCGCCGCCGCCGTCGTCGGAACCCGTGCCGCAACCGCGTACGGGCAGCACGTCGCCGCGGATCTCGCCGCCGGCCTGGCCGAACATGAGGTCACCGTGATCTCCGGGCGGCGCCTACGGCATCGACGGAGCGGCGCATCGCGCGGCACTGGGATCCGACGGGTCGACCGTCGCGGTACTGGCCGGCGGCATCGACGTGCTCTACCCCGCCGGCCATTCGGCGCTGCTGCACCGAATCGGCAATTCCGGTCTGCTGGTGACGGAATATCCGCCCGGCGTGCGGCCGGCGCGGCACCGCTTCCTGACACGCAACCGGCTGGTCGCCGCGCTGTCCTCGGCCACCGTCGTCGTGGAGGCCGGGTTGCGCAGCGGCGCGGCCAACACCGCCGCGTGGGCGCGGGCGCTGGGCCGGGTTGTGTGTGCGGTGCCCGGTCCGGTGACCTCCGCGGCCTCGGCGGGCTGTCACGTGTTGCTGCGCAATGGCGCCGAGGTGGTGACCCGTGCCGATGAGGTCGTTGAAATAGTCGGGCGGGCAGGTGAATTCGCCGAGGATCAGCCGCACCCCAGCGGCCCGCTCGACGGGCTCACCGACACCGAGCGGCAGGTGTACGAGGCATTGCCCGCCCGCGGGGCTCGGTCCCCGGACGAGATCGCGGTCAGTTCCGGCCTCCCGCCGGCTGCGGTGCTCGGCCCGCTGGCGATGCTGGAGATCGCCGGTCTGGCCCGGCGTCAGGACGGTCGGTGGCGGTTGGTGCGACCATCTGCAAAGCCAGGCCCGCGAGAATGACGGCAGTCCCGACGAATTCGCCGAGGCCGAACGGCTCGCCGAGGACCACGATGCCCACGATCACCGCAACCAGCGGAACCGTCTGGTACGTCGTGGCGGCGACGACGGGGCCCGCCAGCCGTAGCACCCGCCAGAACAACACATTCCCCACCGCCGCGGCCAACACGCCCAGGATCAGCACCGCGGCGAGCGGACCTGACGGGGTGAGCGAAAGACCGCTCACCGGGGTGACCGGGACGAGCAGGAGCCCGGAGCACAGCAGCTGCGCCATGGTCAGTTGGCTGCCGCTGTGCACCGAGCCAGGAAAGAACGTTGCGGCCAGTAGCACCGGACAGCGCGAAACATGCTGCGGCAGTGAGCCCGAGCAGCACCCCGATGGCGTCGATGTTGCCGCCGGGGGAGAGCAGTACGGCTACCCCGACCACGCCGAGGCCGACGCCGATCCATCTGATGGCAGGCGTCGGGATGCGGCGCATCTGGCAGAAGACGGCGGCGAACAGTGGGGTCATCGCGCACAGGACCGCCACGATGGCGGATGGCATGCGGCACTGGGCGGCGGTGGCGCTGACCGACGCGATCGTCGTCAGGCCGGCCAACACCGCGATTCGGGACCATCCAGCCTTGCCCAGCCGTGGCAGGCCACCGCCGGCGGCCACCAGGATCACCGCCAGGCACGCCGCACCGATCAGGGCGCGCCACATGGCGACCTGGCTCGGGGGAGAAGGCGGCCAGCGCGATCTCGGTGATCTCCGTAGGAGCCGCCCCACAGCAGCACGACCAGGAGATAGGACGGCAGCCATCGGCCGATCATCATCAATTGCTCTGTAGCAGAGCGGGATTGGCGACGATTTCGGCCAAGCGTGCCCAGGCCGTGCCTGACGACGTCGATCACCGGGATGTCGGGGATCTGTGCGCGGCAGTCGGCGACCACCCGGTCGACGTCCTGCGGTGCGACGCCGGTCAGGTTGAGCGCCACCGCCAGCACCGGGCACCCCGTAGTGGCCGATCAGTTCGATCTCGGAGGCCAGGCTGGGGATGCGCGCCGCGGGCAGACCGTCGAACCCGTCGTAGTGCGTGCGCTGCGGGGCGTGCTGGAGGATCACGCCGGCGACCGCACCGGACAACATCAGCGTCGCGCCGCACGGCCCGGCAGGATGGCGCAGCGCACCCTGACCTTCGATGATCATCACGTCGGGGTCGATGTCGTTGGCGCAGTCCACGATCGCGCCCTCGAGTTCACCGGCGATGAAGTCGCTGAGCAGCGAGTCGAAGATGATTCCGTATCGGCCGCCCTGCATCCAGCCGGTCTGCCCGGTGTAGATCATCTCGGTGCGCACGCCGCGGTCGTTGAGTTCACTGGTCAGCATCCGGGACGTGGTGCGCTTGCCGATGGCGCAGTCGGTGCCGAGCACCGCGATGCGGGTGGCCCGGACCGAATACACCGAGCCGTCCCAGAACCGCAGCTCCCGAGCCGGGGGCGTCCGGCGGACGTCGGTGATCGTGGCCCCGTGCGCGGCGACCAGGCCGGCGAGTTCGGCGTCATCAGCCAGGTGGTCGTGCAGGCCACTGACGAGGTCCAGTCCGGCCGACGCGCACTGCAGGAGCAGTTCGCGCAGCTCGGCGCTCAGGCGGCCGCCGTGCGGGGCGTGCCCGACGACCGCAACCGTGGCCTCCGGGGCGTGGCGGATCGCGTCGGCCACCGTCGCCACGACCGGGATACCGGCCGGAGTTCCGTTGACGACCAGCCCGGCATCGCATCGGGTCAGCGTGTGATCGACCACCACACGCACCGAGAACCGGTCGCTGCCGCGCACCAGTCCGTGGGCGACCTTGCCCTCCAGGGTGGCCAGGCACCCGTCGGCAAGGACGATGGCCGGCGTGGCCGGCATCGGTCGCGGGTGGCATGTCGCGGTGGGCCGGGTGAGTGTGGCGGCAGTCATGGGTCTTCCTTTGTCGGGGTTGGTGTTACCCGGACAAAACTGCCAGCGCGCCGGCAGGTTCCGGCATCGCGTCATCGACCCATCACGTGTATGACGCGGTGTCCTTCGATTGCAGGACACGGCGCCGGGATCCGGGACCGTATAGTCGGTGAGGTTGGCTAACAATTCTCGTCGGGAGGCGATGTGGCGGGTCGACCACTGCACACGTTCGAAGTCGTCAGCACCGAGCAACTCACGCCGCACATGGTGCGGGTGGTGCTCGGCGGCAGCGGTTTCGACACGTTCACGCCCAGCGAGTTCACCGACTCCTACGTCAAGTTCGTCTTCATCCGCAACGACATCGACGTGACGACGCTGCCGCAGCCGCTGACCCTGGACAGCTTCGCCGGCCTGCCGCCGGAACATCAGCCGACCGTGCGCACCTACACGGTCCGCCGCGCCGATCCCGCCGCCCGCCAGATCACCGTCGACTTCGTCGTCCACGGCGAGCACGGCGTGGCCGGCCCGTGGGCGCTGGCGGCACAACCCGGCGACACGGTGCATCTGATGGGCCCCAGCGGCGCGTATGCGCCAGACCCGGCCGCCGACTGGCATCTGTTCGCCGGTGACGAGGCCGGCCTCCCGGCGATCAGCGCTGCCCTGGAAGCGTTGCCGCCCAACGCGATCGGCAAAGCCTTCATCGAGGTGGCCGGACCCGAAGACGAACTCACCCTGACCGCGCCGGACGGCGTGCAGCTCATCTGGGTCTACCGCGGCGGGCGCGCCGATGCGGTCGGCGAGGACCGGGCCGGTGACCACGCCCCGCTGGTCGAGGCCGTCACCACCGCGCAGTGGTTGCCCGGGCAGGTGCAGGTCTTCATCCACGGCGAGGCCCAGGCCGTCATGCACAACCTGCGGCCCTACATCCGCAAGGTGCGCGGGGTGGACGCCAAGTGGGCGTCGATCTCCGGCTACTGGCGCCGCGGCCGCACCGAGGAGACCTTCCGGCAGTGGAAGAAGGAACTCGCCGCGGCCGAAGCGGGGGACAGTTAGGCCGGGGCCAGCGCCTCTGTCCTCGTCGTCGCTTTCGGGCTCGTCGCTTGCCCGCTTGGGCGGAACCGAGCGCATGCGCTCGCTGTAGGCGGGGCGCTGGCGGATCTTCAGCGGCCACCAGAACCACGGACCGAGGATGGCCGCGATCGACGGCGTCATCAGCGAGCGCACGATCAGTGTGTCCAGCAACAACCCGATGCCGATGGTCATGCCGCCCTGGCCGACGTTGAGCAGGTCACCGGAGATCATCGAGCCCATCGTGAAGGCGAACACCAGGCCGGCGGCGGTCACCACGGTGCCGGTGCTGCCCATCGACCGGATGATGCCGGTGTTGATGCCGGCGCCGATCTCCTCCTTGAACCGCGACACCAGCAGCAGGTTGTAGTCGCTGCCGACCGCCATCAGGATGATCACCGCGAACGCGAGCACGATCCAGTTGAGCTCGATGCCGACGATCCGTTCGAAGATGAACACCGACAGGCCGAACGCGGCGCCCAGTGAGATCACGACCGTCCCGACGATCACCATCGATGCCACCAGTGCGCGCGTGATGATCAGCATCACGATGAAGATCAGCGTCAGCGCGGCGAAGGCGGCGATCATGGTGTCGTACTTGGCGCCCGACTGGATGTCGCGGTAGGTGGCCGCGGTGCCGGCCAGGTAGATGTCCGCCCCGGCCAGTGCGGTGCCCTTGACGGCCTCGTGTGCGGCGGTGAGCTGATCGTCGACGACGGAGATGCCCTCCTCGGAGGCGGGATTCACATCGTGGGTGATGATCAGCCGGGCCGCCTTGCCATCCGGTGAGAGGAACAGCTTGAGCCCCTTCTGGAAGTCGGGGTTGGCGAACACTTCCGGCGGAAGGTAGAAGTAGTCGTCGCTCTTCGACGCGTCGAACGCTTCGCCCATCGCGGTGGCGGTGTCGGTCATCTGCTGCATCTGCGTCGATGAGCCCGTCGAAGCTGCTGTGGATGGTCTGCAGGGTGTTCTGCATCGTGGTGGCCGTGGCGATGATCGGCGGGAACTGCTCGACCATCTGGGGCACCAGTGTGTCGATGTTGCCCATGCCGTTGACCATCTTGTCCATGCCGTCGACCATCGCGGTCATGTCGGTCTGCAGGGCGCCCATGTTGTCGCTGAACGTGTTCACGCCGTCGAGGGCGTCGAACGCCGACCGCACGCCCCAGCAGGCCGGGATGTTGAAACAGTTCGGGTCCCAGTAGAAGTAGTTGCGCAGCGGCCGTGCACCGTGTCGTCGAAGTTGGCGATGTTGTCGCGCATCTGGTCGAGGGTGGCCTTCATGGTGTTCATGTCGGCGACGCTGCGGTGCGCGGAGTCCACCATGCCGTTGCCCGCGCCGACGGTGGTGTGCATGGCGTCGGAGAACTTGACCATGAGCGCCTGCATCTGCGTCATCGAGGCGATCATGGCGCCCATGTCGTCGGACATCTTGCTGATGTCACCGACGCGTTGCTTTGAGGAACTGCAGGTTCTGGGTGATCGGCACCGAGGACATACTGACCTGGTAGGGGATCGAACTGTGCGCGATGGGTGAGCCCAGCGGGCGGGTGATGCTCTGCACCATCGCGATGCCCTTGATCCGGAACAGCGCCTTGGCGATTCGGTCCAGCACGATCATGTCGGTGGGGTTGCGCATGTCATGGTCGGACTCGATGGTCATGATGTCGGGGTTGAGCCGGGCTGTGCTGAAGTGCTTTTCGGCCGCGGCGTAGCCGACGTTGGCGGGCACGTTGTCGGGGATGTAGCGCCGGTCGTCGTAGCTGGTCTTGTAGCCGATCATGGCCAAAAGGCCGAGCAGCACGATGCTGGTCGCCGCGGCGAGAATGGGCTTGGGCCAACGGACTGTCGCGGTGCCGACCTTGCGCCATCCCCTGGTCTTCATCATGCGCTTCGGATCCAGCAGCCCGAAGCGGCTGCCCACGACCAGGATGGCCGGGGCGACGGTCAACGCGGCCGCGACGACGATGATCAGGGCCATCGCCGACGGGAAGGCCAGCGAGTTGAAGTAGGACAGCCGGGTCAGCCGCAGGGTCAGCATGGCGCCCGCGATGGTCAGCCCCGAGCCGAGGATGACGTGGCCGACCCCGTGAAATGCGGTGTAGTAAGCCGATTCCGGATCCTCGCCGTTCTGACGGGCTTCGTGGTAGCGGCCGATCAGGAAGATCGCGTAGTCGGTGCCCGAGGCGATCGCCAGGGCCGTCATCAGCGGGACCGAGAACGTCGAGAAGTCCATCAGGCCGAGGTGGCCGACCACCGCCACCGTCCCGCGGGCGGCACCCATCTCGATGCCGACGATGGCGAGGATGAGCAGCACGGTGCTGACCGAGCGGTAGACCAGGGCCAGCATGATGGTGATGACGATCATCGTGACCACGGTCATCTTGATCATGCCGCGGTCGCTGGCCTCCAGTGAATCGGTGGTCAGCGGCGCCGGGCCGGTGACATAGGCCTGCAGACCCGCCGGCGGCGGGGTGTCGTGGATGATCGTCGCGGACGGCGTCCACCGAGTGGTTGCCCTGGGTGCTGCCCTGGTCACCGGCGAGGTTGAGCTGGACGTAGGCGGCCTTGCCGTCGCTGCTCTGCACGCCGGCGGCGGTGATCATGTCGCCCCAGAAGTCGTGGACGTGCTGCACGTGCTTCTTGTCGGCTCTGAATTTGTCGATCAGGGTGGCGTAGTAGCGGTGTGCCGCCTCGCCCAGGGGCTGATCGCCGACGAGTACGACCATGGCGATGCTGTCGGAGGTGGACTCCTGGAACTTCGCTCCCATCCGCTTGGCGGCGATCACCGCGGGCGCGTCCTGGGGCGACATCGACACGGCGTTGGCCATGCCGACCTTCTCGACCTGGGGGACAAGCAGATTCACGGCCGCGGTGTAGGCCACCCAGACCAGGATGATCGGCACCGCGAGTGCGCGGATGGTGCGGGGGATGCGCGTGCGGGTGTCCTTGCCGTGCGCGCTCATGCGGCTTTGTCCAGACAGAACGCCTGGGCGTCACGGCCTTCGGCGAAATTCTCGGCGACGAGTTTGTCATCGACCAGGATGCGGCAGCCCAGCGCGGCGGTGTCACCTTGGGCGACCACGTTGGCCAGCACCCCGGGGTCGGTGGTGCTCACCGTCACCGACCACGGCAACTCGGTGAAGCTCGCCTCGATCGTCTTGCCGTTGACGTCGAGGTAGCTGACCCGGCCGGAAGCATTCGGGGGCCCGACGATCTCGTAGGTCACCCGCTTGGTGTTGATCGGCTTGATGTCGTCGGCCGGCTGCGACGCGCCGATGTAGGGCTTGTCGGAGTCGAAGAATGTCCGCAGCCGGCCCACCACGGCGACCGCGGCGACCAGGGCTAAGACGATGACCGCCGCCACCCAGAACCGTTTCAAATGCCGAGCATTGGCGGCATCTCCCTCTCCTAGGTCCTGACCTCAGGCGTCGCGTCCGGACCGGCTTCGGACATTCTCAGTAATACCATAGGGGGTATGGTATACAGAAATGGTGCGAACCCCGAAAGTTGATGTGGTGAAAGTGGAGAATCAGCAGCCCGCAGTGCGATGCCGCTGTGGCCGCGACCCTGAACCGGTTGCGCCGCGTGCACGGTCAACTCGGCGGCGTGATCGGGATGATCGAGGACGGCCGCGGCTGCAAGGACGTCGTCACCCAGCTCGCTGCGGTGTCAAAGGCGTTGAACCGCGCGGGCTTCACCATCATCGCCACCGGTCTGCGCGACTGCATCGACTCATCCGACGACGCGGGTTCAGGCGCACAGAAGCTGACCATCGACGAGCTGGAGAAGTTGTTCTTGAGCCTGGCCTGAGGCCGGCTCCCCGATCGAAAGGAACTCAACATGTGTCGCGCAGTCCAATGCCGGGTTTGCGGCAAGACCACCTGGGCGGGTTGCGGTTCGCACGTCGACGCCGTGCGGCGCAGCGTGCCCGCCGGCCAGTGGTGCTGCGGTCACGCCGCCAGCGAGGTCTCGGCGCCGCGGTTCAGCCTGTTCCGGCGCAAGAAGAAATAGCCGCCGGTAACAGCACGGACACGGCCCCGCGTCGCACGGCCACGCCGCACGCATCGGATGCGAACGTAGGGGAGTGGACGATCCCGGCGACTACGCGGCGATCCTCGACGAGTACGCCCGGCACCTGGAGCTGGAACGGGGCCGCTCCGAACACACCCGGCGGGCCTACCTCGCCGATCTGCGCTCGCTGTTCGCCTTCCTCGACGAGCGCGCCCCCGGCGCCGGGCTGAGCGCCGTGAGCCTGCCGGTGCTGCGCTCCTGGCTGGCCGCCCAGGCCGCCGCCGGAACGGCGCGCACCACGCTGGCCCGTCGCACCTCGGCGGTCAAGACCTTCACCGCCTGGGCCACCCGGCGCGGCCTGCTCGCCGACGACCCGGCCGTGCGCCTGCAGTTGCCGAAGGCGCGCCGCACCCTGCCCGCCGTCCTGCGCCAGGATCAGGCGATCGCCGCCATGGCCGCCGCCGACCTCGGCGCCGAGCAGGGCGACCCGCTGGCGCTGCGCGACCGGCTCATCGTCGAGCTGCTCTACGCCACCGGCATCCGCGTCAGCGAGCTCTGCGGACTCGACGTCGACGACATCGACACCGAGCGGCGGGTACTGCGCGTCCTGGGCAAGGGCAACAAGCAGCGCACCGTGCCGTTCGGCAGGCCCGCGCTGGCGGCGCTGAACGCGTGGCTGTCCGACGGCAGGCCGGCGCTGGTCACCGCGGATTCCGGACCGGCGCTGCTGGTGGGGCCGCGCGGCAAGCGGCTGGACCCGCGGCAGGCCCGCACCGTCGTGCACCAGACCGTCGGGGCGGTCGACGGCGCGCCCGACATCGGACCGCACGGTCTGCGCCACAGCGCGGCGACGCATCTGCTGGAGGGCGGCGCGGATCTGCGCATCGTCCAGGAGCTGCTGGGCCATTCGAGCCTGGCCACCACCCAGCTCTACACCCACGTGACCGTCGCGCGGCTGCGCGCGGTGCACGACCAGGCGCACCCGCGGGCCTGAGCTGCCACGTCACCCGCCGAGCGGTTTGAGCCGGACCGGAGTCGCGGCCAGCAGCCCGATCGGGTCGACGTAGTCGGCCCGGGCCGCCGGACCCCACATCGCGCCCCAGTGCAGGCAGGCCGCCGCCGGACAGCCCGGATGCCCGGCCACCAGCCGGCCCAGCACCGAGGCCTCATCGACGCGCTGACCCACCGCGACCGCCGCCTCGACCGGTTCGTAGCTGGTCCGCAGCCCGCCTGCGTGCGCCAGCGACACCACCGGGCGACCGGCCAGCTTGCCGGCGAACACCACCGTCGCGGGCCCGGCCGCATAGACCGGCTGGCCGGGCACCCCGGCCAGGTCCACCCCGCGGTGGCCGCGCTGCCAGTCCGGTGACGGGGCGTCGAACTCGCGCGTCACCGCCGGCGGAGGCCGCAGCGGCCACTGCAGCCGCCCGGGGTCGGCGCCGGCGGGCGCCGCGCACGCCAGAATCGTCGCCAGCACCGCCAACAGCCGCATCGTCCCAGTTCAGCGGCTCGAACCTCGGCTGCGAAAGAGCTGACCACCCGGGCTGGGGACGGCCCCGGCTGTGTGGACAAAGCACCCCTTGCAGGCGTGTAAACTTTGGAACGCAACTCGCGAAAGCGGGTTGACTTCGCGCGTCTGCGGCTCGGGCCCAATTGGTCCGTCACCTGTATGCCGGGCGGTCCCGCTGAGAGGTCTCCTCGAAACGGGTCCGGCATCGAAGCGGGCGCCAGGGTCCGGCTCACCCGATGCCGGACGACAACCGACAAAAGGTAGGGCACAACCATGGCCGTAGTGACCATGAAGCAGCTGCTTGACAGCGGCACCCACTTCGGGCATCAGACCCGTCGCTGGAACCCCAAGATGAAGCGGTTCATCTTCACCGACCGCAACGGCATCTACATCATCGACCTGCAGCAGACGCTGACCTACATCGACCAGGCGTACGAGTTCGTCAAGGAGACCGTCGCCCACGGTGGCAGCGTCCTGTTCGTCGGCACCAAGAAGCAGGCGCAGGAATCCATCGCCGAAGAGGCCACCCGCGTCGGCATGCCGTACGTGAACCAGCGCTGGCTCGGCGGCATGCTCACCAACTTCTCCACCGTGCACAAGCGTCTTCAGCGCATGAAGGAGCTCGAGGGCATGGAGCAGACCGGAGGCTTCGAGGGTCGCACCAAGAAGGAAATCCTGATGCTGACCCGCGAGAAGAACAAGCTCGAGCGCAGCCTCGGCGGTATCCGCGACATGACCAAGGTGCCCTCGGCCATCTGGGTCGTCGACACCAACAAGGAGCACCTGGCGGTCAGCGAGGCCATCAAGCTGGGCATCCCGGTCATCGCGATCCTCGACACCAACTGCGACCCCGATCAGGTCAACTACCCGATCCCGGGCAACGACGACGCGATCCGCTCGGCCGCGCTGCTGACCAAGGTGATCGCCTCCGCGGTCGCCGAGGGCCTGCAGGCTCGTTCCGGCGCCGGCAGTGGCGACAAGGCTGATTCCGGTTCGAGGCCGCCGTCGAGCCGCTGGCCGAGTGGGAGCAGGAACTGCTGGCCGGTGCGACGGCGTCGGTGCCCACCGAGGCCGGCCCGGTCGCCACCGAATCCACCACTGAAGAAATCTCGTAAGGAAAGGCTCTGATGGCTAACTTTTCCGCTGCCGACGTCAAGCGGCTTCGGGAGCTCACCGGCGCGGGCATGCTCGACTGCAAGAACGCCCTGGCCGAGAGTGACGGCGATTTCGACAAGGCCGTCGAGGCGCTGCGCATCAAGGGCGCCAAGGACGTCGGCAAGCGCGCTGAGCGCGCCACCGCCGAGGGCCTGGTGGCCGCCAAGAACGGTGCGCTGATCGAGCTCAACTCCGAGACCGACTTCGTCGCCAAGAACGCCGAGTTCCAGACGCTCGCCGACCAGATCGTCGACGCCGCCCTGGACGTCCAAGGCCAGCGACGTCGAGGCGCTCAAGGCCGCCAAGATCGGCGACAAGACCGTCGAGCAGGCCATCGCCGAGCTCTCGGCCAAGATCGGCGAGAAGCTGGAGCTGCGCCGGGCGCAGTACTTCGACGGCAACGTCGAGGCCTACCTGCACAAGCGTGCCGCCGACCTGCCGCCCGCCGTGGGTGTGCTGGTCGAGTTCACCGGTGACGACAAGAACGCCGCGCACGCGGCCGCCCTGCAGATCGCCGCGCTGAAGGCCAAGTACCTCACCCGCGACGACGTCCCCGCCGACCTGGTGGAGACCGAGCGCCGCGTCGCCGAGGAGACCGCCAAGGCCGAGGGCAAGCCCGAGCAGGCGCTGCCCAAGATCATCGAAGGCCGCCTCACCGGGTTCTTCAAGGACGTCGTGCTGCTCGACCAGCCGTCGGTGTCCGACAGCAAGAAGTCGGTCAAGGCACTGCTCGACGAGGCCGGCGTGACCATCACCCGGTTCGTCCGCTTCGAGGTCGGCCAGAACTGAAAGCTCGAGCGGCACACCACGCCGCTCACGGAAAACCCCGCGCCACATCCGGCGATCCCGGAGGCGCGGGGTTTTGCCATTCTGCGGGCGCGGCTATTGCACACGTGTCTGCTAGCGTCGGGCCAATGACCCGACACGTGCACGCCTTCGGTGACGACGCGCTCGGCGACCTCGACGCCGTCGCGCTGGTCGATGCCCTTCGCACCGGCAAGGTGTCCCGCCCCGAGGTGGTCGAGGCGGCCATCGCCCGCACCCAGGCGGTCAACCCCGTCCTCAACGGCCTGGCGCACGAGAACTTCGACCAGGCGCTGGCCCGCGCCTACGCCGGCACGCCATATGGCGGGTACTTCGACGGCGTCCCGACCTTCATCAAGGACAACGTCGACGTCGAAGGCATGCCGACCATGCAGGGCACCGACGCCTGGGATCCGACGTCCGCAGCCCGGCCACGGCGAGTTCGCCCGCTTCTTTCTGGCCACCGGACTGATCCCGCTGGGCAAGACGCAGACTGCTCGGAGTTCGGCTTCAGCGCGTCGGCCGAGCACCCGCAGGATCGGCGCGGTCCGCAACCCGTGGGACACCGACTACACCGCGGGCGCCTCGTCGTCGGGCGTCGGGGGCGTTCGTCGCCGCCGGCGTGGTACCGATCGCGCACGCCAACGACGGCGGCGGGTCGATCCGAATTCCGGCCGCCTGCAACGGCCTTGTCGGCCTCAAACCCTCGCGCGGCCGGCTGCCGCTGGACAAGATGGCGCGCCAGATGCCGATCCGGCATCGTCGCCAACGGCGTGCTGACCCGCTCGGTGCGCGACACCGCCGCGTTCTACCGCGAGGCCGAACACATCTGGCGCGACCGCGCGCTGCCACCGATCGGCGCGGTCACCGGCCCGGGCACCGATCGGCTGAGGATCGCCGTCGTCACCCAGTCGGTGAATCGGGACAGCAGCCCGGCAGTGCGGGATCGCGACCCTGCAGACCGCCGACGCTGCTCGAAGGGCTCGGCCACCACGTCGACCACCTCGACCACCACCCGGTACCGGCCCACTTCGCCGACGACTTCGTCTTGTACTGGGGCTTTTTGTCGATGGCGATCGTGCGCAGCGGCCGCAGCGACTCGTTCGGCGCAGACCTTCGACCGGACCAAGCTGGACAACCTCACGCTCGGGCTCGACCGCCACGCCAGCCCGAAACCTGCATCGGCTGCCGCTGGCTATCGCC
This sequence comes from uncultured Actinomycetota bacterium, assembly GCA_963765445.1. Lineage (GTDB taxonomy): Bacteria > Actinomycetota > Actinomycetes > Mycobacteriales > Mycobacteriaceae > Mycobacterium. Next base: position 81,055 of record CAVXWQ010000058.1, on the reverse strand, counting down.
CGGCTGAGCCGGGCTGCGCCGGGTGACCGAGCGGTTCTACCGCGACTACGACGTGTTGCTGACACCCGACGCTCGCCGATGAGACGCCCTCGATCGGTCATCTGGATCCCACCGCGGACTACCAGCAGCTCATCGACCGGCTGGCGGACTGGGTCGGGTTCACGCCGCTGCAGAACGTGACCGGGGAGCCCGCGATCTCGCTGCCGCTGGCCGAATCCGCCTCGGGCATGCCGGTCGGCATGATGCTGTCCGCGCCGATCGGGTCACGACCGCCGGCTGCTGGAGCTGGCCTACGAACTCGAAGCGGCCAAGCCCGTTCCCGAAAATCCAGGCGGCGGTGCGGGCCTAACCCGGTGAGCCCAGCGCCGCCAGAATCCGCCGGAACTCGCGCTGCTGGGTGCTCTGTGAGATTTCCGAGGAGCCGCTGTTCGGCGGATTTCACCCCGGAATCGGTGCGCGCCAACAGTTCTCGGCCCCGTCGCGTGAGCGTCGCGGGCAGCGAACGACCGGATGCCACCGATGCGGGCCGCGACACCAGCCCGCGTTCTTCGAGGCCGCGCAGCACCATGTTCATCGCCTGCGGGGAGACTCCGGTGTCCCTGGCCAGTTCGGCGTTGGACCGGTCGCCGTACTTCGACAGCACCCGCATGCAGATGTATTGCGGGAACGTCAGCTCCAGCGAATCCAGCACGCTGGAGGTGACCTCGGCGCGCAACGCCGACGCCACCCGGTGCAGCAGGTAACCGAGCGGCTCGTCCTGCGCAGCACTCATGTCAAGTATATTGACATATATCAATCAAGTTGATATTCCTGAGTGCATGACTACTCCTGAGGATATGTTCGATTCGGCGTATCGCGGCCAGGCTCCCGAGTTCGAGGGCTTCCGGCCGCCGTGGAGCATCGGCGAGCCGCAGCCTGAAATCGCCTCACTCATCGAGCAGGGCAAGTTCCACGGCGACGTCCTCGACGCCGGGTGCGGCGAGGCGGCGGTGTCGATGTACCTCGCCGAGCGCGGGTTCACCACGGTCGGGACTGGACATGTCGCCGACGGCCATCGAACTCGCCCGCGCCGAGGCGGCCGGGCGGGGTCTGGCCAACGCCACCTTCGAGGTCGCCGACATCAGCGACTTCGGCGGGTACGACGGACGATTCGGCACGATCGTCGACTCCACGCTGTTCCACTCGATGCCGGTCGAGGCGCGGGAGGGCTACCAACGCTCGATCGTGCGCGCGGCCGCGCCCGGAGCGTCCTACTTCGTGCTCGTCTTCAGCTCCGAGGGCATGCCGGCGGGCGGTCCCGCGCACCCGGTAACCGAGGACGAGTTGCGCGACGTGGTCGCCAAGTACTGGGTGATCGACGAGATCCGCCCGGCCCGCATCCACGCCAACGTGCCCGACAACTCGCCGATGCTGGAGAACTTCGCCGGCCGCGACCTGCGCGACGAGGGATCGGGGCGCAAGTCGATGCCGGCCTGGCTGCTGTCGGCACACCTGGGCTGACGGCAGTTAGGCGTTTGCGCACGTCGGGTGACGTACGCTGAGCGCCATGGAGGTACTACGTAACGTAGTCGTGTTGCTGCACCTTGTCGGGTTCGCCGTGCTGTTCGGCGCCTGGGTCGCCGAGGCGGCGGCGCGGCGCTTCCAGTTCACCACCCTGATGAACTACGGCATCCTGATCTCCTTCCTGACTGGTGTCGCGCTGGCCGCGCCGTGGCCGGCAGGGGAAGTGATCAACTACCCGAAGGTCGGTGTCAAGCTCGTCATCCTGGTCGCCATCGGCGCGCTGCTCGGCATCGGCATCGCCCGCCAGAAGCGCAGTGGTGACCCAGTTGCTCGCCCGGTCTTCGTGGGCGGTGGGGGTGCTGGCGTTCGCCGCGGCCGCCATCGGCGTGCTCTGGTAGGCGCCCGCAGGCACGTCGCGGCGGCCCGGAATCGACACGCGGGCCACCACCACCGGTGTTAGCGTGCTGGGGATGACCTGGTGGCGGTGCCCGTGCCGGCCCGCAGTGTCCGTCGAACCCGCCGGCTCGACCTGATCGTCTCGGGCATCCACCACGGACCACGACCGATTGGGGCGTGACGTGCTGCAGAGAGTCACTCGCATCGCCATTCGCGCACCGAGGGCCATTGTCGCCGTCGCGGCGCTGATCCTGGTCGGCACGGCGATCGTCGGCATCCCGGTGGCGGAGAGTCTGTCCGGCGGCGGCATGCGTGATCAGACGTCGGAGTCGTCGCAGGCCGCGAGACTGCTGTCGGAGAAGTTCGACCAAGGCGACATGACGATGGTCCTAAGCGTCACGTCGAACGACGGCGTCGACAGTCCTGCTGCCAGGTCGGTGGGCACCGACATCGTCCGTCGGCTGCAGAACTCCCCGCACGTCGGTCAGGTGGCGTCCCCGTGGGCGGCCGGCTCCACGGGCCTGGTCAGCAAGGACGGCAAGACGGGACTGATCTTGGCCGGCATCTCCGGCGACGACAACGAGGCACCGAAGTTCGCCAGACAACTCGCCGACGAACTCGCGCAGGACCGCGACGGCGTCACCGTCCGCGCCGGCGGCGAGCCCACCATCTATTGGCAGACCACCGACCAGACTCGCAAGGATCTGGTGCTCATCGAGACGCTCGCGCTGCCGCTCAGCTTCGTGGTGCTCGTGTGGGTCTTCGGCGGTGTCGTCGCAGCCGCCCTGCCGTTGGCGATCGGCATCTTCGCGATCCTCGGGACCATGGCGGTGCTACGCCTGATCTCGCTGACGACAGATGTATCGATCTTCGCCCTGAACCTGACCGTCGCGCTGGGCGTGGCCCTCGCGATCGACTACACCCTGCTGATCCTGAGCCGGTACCGAGACGAGATGGCCACGGGCGCAGACCGATAAGAGGCGTTGGAGCGAACGATGGCGACCGCAGGCCGCACGGTGGTGTTCTCGGCAATGACGGTGGCGTTATCCATGGTGGCGATGGTGCTGTTCCCGCAATACTTCCTGAGGTCCTTTGCCTATGCGGGGGTCGCCGTGGTCATCCTGGCCGCCACGGCATCGATCGTGGTGACTCCCGCCGCGATCGCCCTGCTCGGCGGCCGGCTCGACTCGCTGGATATCCGCCGGTTCCTTCGCCGTATGCTTGGCCGCGCAGCTCCGGTGCCCAAGCCCGTCGAGCAGACGTTCTGGTATCGCTTGTCGACGTTCGTCATGCGGCACGCGGCGCCGATCGCGGCCGCGGTCATCGTCGTGCTGCTGGTGCTCGGCGCGCCGTTCCTCGGAGTGCAGTGGGGTTTTCCCGACGACCGGATGCTGCCCCCCTCGGTGTCGGCGCGCCAGGTCGGCGATCACCTTCGCAACGACTTCGCCGTCAACCCGCTGACGAATATCACAGTCGTGATTCCCGACGCGGACGCGGTGAGCGCCAACGACTTCAACGGTTACGCCGCGGCGCTGTCGAAGGTGTCCGGCGTGTCGTCGGTTTCCTCGCCCGGCGGAACGTTCGTCGACGGCCGCCCCGCCGGTCCGCCCACCGCACCGACCGGGGTCAAAGACGGCAGCGCATTCTTGACCGTGACCAGCACCGCGCCGCTGTTCTCCGACGCGTCGGCGCGCCAGCTCGACGAACTGCACGCCGTCGCCACCCCGGCCGGCAAGACCGTGCAGCTTGCAGGCGTGGCGCAGGGCAATCACGACAGCGTGCACGCGATCATCAGTCGCCTGCCCCTGGTGCTCGGGATCATCGCCGGCATCACCGTGGTCCTGTTGTTCCTGCTGACCGGCAGCGTGGTGTTGCCGATCAAAGCCGTTGTGCTCAACATCCTCTCGCTGACGGCCACCTTCGGTGCGCTGGTGTGGGTCTTCCAGGACGGGCATCTCGGCGCGCTGGGCTCGACGGTGACAGGCACGCTCGAGGTGGACCTGCCGGTGTTGATGTTCTGCATCGCATTCGGGCTATCCATGGACTACGAAGTCTTCCTCATCTCGCGGATCCGTGAGTACTGGCTCGAATCGGACCGCACACCGCAGGCCAATACCGAAAGCGTCGCACTCGGCGTCGCGCACACCGGCCGGGTGATCACCGCTGCCGCCCTGGTGATGTCGATCTCCTTCGCCGCGTTGATGGCGGCGCAAGTCTCCTTCGTGCGGATGATCGGCCTCGGGCTCACCCTGGCGGTGCTGATGGACGCGACCCTGGTTCGGATGCTGCTCGTCCCGGCCTTCATGCGGTTGGTCGGCCGCCTGAACTGGTGGGCGCCCAAACCGCTTGTCCGCGTTCATGAACGGTTCGGCTTCGGTGAGGCGAGCCCGGCACCGGTCTCCGGCCGGATTGCGAACTAGGTCAACAGCTCTCGAGCGTGGCCTCGGCGCAGCTTGCCCGAGGCCGTCTTCGGTAGGGTCCCGGCGGGCAGAATCCGCACCTCCCGCGGTGCATGCCCTACATGGCGGTTCACCCGGGCGGTGATGTCGCGGCTGATGCGCTGCCGCACGCCCTCGTCCTCGGCGTGGTGCGCCTCCGCGAGAACTGCGAAGCCCTCCTGCTCGGCGTCGACCCGCAGCGCGATCACGCAGCCCTTGCGTACACCCTCGACGGTCTCGGCGGCGCGCTCGATGTCGTGGGGATACAGGTTCGACCCGGCCACCATGATGAGATCCTTCGTGCGGCCGCACACGTAGAGCTGCCCGTCCCCGTCGAAGTAACCCAGGTCTCCGGTGTCGAACCAGCCCTCCGGGCCGGTGAGCTCAACGACCCCGTCCACCGTCAGATAGCTGCCGGCGACCGCAGGACCCCGAAGTTCGATGGTGCCGATCTCCCTGGGCCCCTTCGTGATTCCGTCCCCGGTGATGCGCACCTCCATGCCCGTGACGGGAACTCCCACACAGACGACGTGCTGCACATCCTCGGCGTCATCCGGAACCGGCTGCGCGACGCTCGTCTCCGTGACGGCCCGCCGGGAGACCGGGTCGACGAGCACCTGTCTCGTGCACCGGCTTGAACGATACCGCCAACGTGGCTTCGGCGAGCCCGTAGGCGGGTGTCGGTGCGCTCGGTCGCAGGCCGAATCGGGCGCCGACGGCGGCGAATTCGGCGATGTCGCGGTGGTTGATCGGTTCGGCCCCGTTGATCGCGACCCGCAGCGACGAGAGGTCGATAACGTCCGACTCGGCCCGTTCCAGAACGCGGGCCAGTACGGAGTAGGCGAAATTGGGGCCGGCTGTGATGGTCGCCCGGTATCTGCTGATCAACTCGGCCCACGTGATCGGTCGCCGCAGGAACTGCTCCGACGTGACCACGACGGCTTCCACACCCCAACTCATGGGGAGACAGATAAAGCCGATCATGCCCATGTCGTGGGAGAGCGGCAGCCAGCTCGCGAGTACGTCCTCGTCGCCGATGTCCAGCGCGTCGCTTATCCCGCCAGTGTTCGCGGCGAGGTTGCCGTGACTTATCTCGACCGCCTTCGGTACGCCGGTCGACCCCGAAGTGAGCTGGCGCAGAGCGATATCCGCCTCGCCGGCGTCCTCGATGTCGTCGGCGCCGATCGGCTCGGCGCCGCGCATCGACTCGACAGTGCAGACGGCCACATCGTAGGCCGCTAAGTGATCCAGCGCCATCACAAAGGGCTCGCCGACGACAACCATGTCCGCGCGGATCATCCGGATCGCCCGCACGGTGTCGCCCAACCAGACCGCCAGGTCGGTGCGTGGTGTCGGCTGCTGCAGCATCGTCAGCGCGGCGCGGCGCAGCCACGCCGCCTGCGCGAGTGGTGCGACGTCCGCCGCGTCGGCGGCCAGCACGGCCACCGAGCCGCGGCGGCCCACCCCGCAGGCGGCCAGGCCGCCGGCCATCCGCTTCGCCCGGTAGTGGACTTCGCTCCAGGCCAGCCGAATCGGCTCCGTGATCGTCCCGCCGATCAGGGCGTGCGGCGACGAGGCCGCCGAGGCGAGGATGTCGCGGGTCAGGATGCTCACGGGGCGGTCCCGTCCAACCACTGCACCACGAAGTCCACCAGATCGCCGACGTTCCGGATCTTCGGCAGCACCTCGGCGACGGTGATATCCCCAAGCTGTGGATAGTCCGCCCGCAGCCGCCGGATAAGGCGAAGTTGCAGCAGCGAGTCGTATCCCAGGTCCTCAGCGAGCCGGCTGGACCGGGCAATCTCGGCCACAGGATAGCCGCCGACCTCGGCGATCACCGCCAGGACGGCTCCCTCCGATTCGGCGGGCACCTTCCCGCGCCGGGCCCGCTCAGCCGGGGCGTGACCACGTCGGGCCGGGCTGCCGCCGTCGGCGCCGCGGCGACCGCCGTCGAACCAGAACCGACTCGAGGTGTCGAAGACGTACGGCGGAATCCGCTGCAGCGGGGCAGCTGTGCCGCCGTACAACGGCGACAGGTCGGGCGAGTACCCGTCGCGCAGCATCGACGCAGCCACCTCCAGCAGTTCCGTTCCGTCCGAATCCGGTCCGCCGCACAGTCGCAGCGACCGCATCTGCGAGGGCAGTCCGCACTGCCTGGCCAGGGCGAGCAGCGTGGATCGCGGACCCGCCTCGGCGACATAGTCGGCACTTTCAGCGATCCCAGCGGCCTGAACGGCGTCGAAAAACCGCACCGGCGAGCAGATCTGGTTCGCCCAATAGTCGCCGTCCATTTCGGGTCCCTCGACTCTCCCGCCGAGCACGGTGGAGAAGAGCGGGAACTGCGAGGAGCCTGGCGCCAGCCCCGACAGCTCGCGCCGGAACTCCGCCACGATGGGCTCCATCAGCGGCGAGTGAAAGGCGTGCGACACGTTCAGGTTCACCGCTTTCCCACCCTTCGCGAACCCCGCGCGGGCCCGCGCCACCGCGTCTGCGGCACCGGAGATGACCACCGAGCGTGGCCCGTTGACCGCTGCGATCGCGCACCCGGGCTCGTCGGCCACCAGTGCTTCGGCCTGCTCGACGCCGAGATCGACCGCGATCATCGCCCCACCGGGGGGCAGCGAGCCCATCAACCGTCCTCTGATCGCGATGAGCCTGGCCGCATCGTCGACTGACAACACGCCCGCCAGGCAGGCGGCGGCGACCTCGCCGATGCTGTGGCCGATCCCGAAGACTGGACGGATCCCGCTCTGCAGCAATGTCTTTCCCAGCGCGTAGGAAACCGCGAACAACGCAGGCTGCGCGAGGCTGGTGTGATCGAGTTCGGGATCGTCGCCGAAGATCACAGCGAGCAGGTCCGTAGACAGGTGCGGGTCGAGGGCGGCCGTCGCGGCATCCAGATGTTCCCGGTAACGGGATTGGCGTCGTAGAGCGGCCGCGTCATGCCCGGGTACTGGTGCCCTGCCCAGAGCACAACAGCCCCACCCCGGCCGGCGACTTGCGCGCGGGGGCCGACGACGCCAGCTCGGCACGGGTGCCCGCGAGGAACTCCCGCAGCCCCTCGACCAGTGCGCCGCTGTTGCCTTCCAGCACCAGACGATGCCGATGCGATCGCTTCACGACATTGGTCGTGCGGCACCAGGAAGCCACCCGTTGATCGTCGAGGTTCTGCAGCGCGGTGGCGACCGCAGCGATGTTGCGCCGCAGTGCCTGCTCGGAGGGCGCCGAGAGGGTCAGCACACCGGTCGCACCCGGATCGGGTCATCGCGGCCGGCGCCGACTCCAGCACCACGTGGGCGTTGCTGCCGCCCAGTCCGAATGAGCTCACCGCGCCCACCGCGACATCTGCCGGCAGTTCCTGCGGGCCTTCGGCCAGGCGCAGCCCCTGCGCCTCCAGCCGCAATCTCGGATTAGCGCTCTCGCCGAACACCGTCGGCGGCAGCACCCGATGGTGCAGCGCCAGGCACGCCTTGATGAAGCCGGCAATCCCCGCGCTGCCCTCGGTATGTCCGATGTTTCCCTTGACCGAACCCAGCACGCACAGGGCCCCGGCGCGCGTCTGGTGGACATCGCCCAGCGCGTTGACCTCGATCATGTCGCCGAGAATCGTTCCGGTGCCGTGCGCTTCGACGAAGTCGATCTGCCCGGCCTCGACTTCTGCGAGCTCCAGCGCGCGGCGCATCAGCCTCACCTGCGAACGGCGGCTCGGGGCGGTGATCCCGTTGCTACGGCCGTCGTGGTTGGCAACCGAACTCCTCACGACGGCGTAGATCGGCTGGCCGTCGGCAATGGCGTCGTCCAGTCGGCGCAGCACCACGCGGCCACCCCCTCACCCCGGCCGATGCCGTCGGCGCCCTGCCCGAACGGTTTGCAGCGACCATCCGGCGCGGACAGCCCGGCCTGGGTGTAGAAGATCGAAAGTGCAGGTGTCAGAATCAGATTCGCACCGGCGGCGATGACAGTGTCGGTCTCTCCGGAGCGCAAGCGCAGCGCAACCCTGGTGCACGGCCATCAGTGATGACGAGCAAGCGGTGTCGATGGCCATGCTCGGTCCGGTGAGGTTCAGGTGGTATGAGATGCGGTTTGCCGTCATGAAATAGCCGCTGCCCGCCCCGCTAAACGCTGTGAGCCCGGCGAAGTCGAGCATCTGCGCGATGCCCCACTCGCTGGACATCATGCCGACGAAAACCCCGGTTCGTGTGCCGGCCAGCGAGCGGGGATCGATTCCGGCGTCTTCCAGTGCGCGCCATGATGTCTGGAGCAGCAGTCGCTGCTGCGGGTCGAGTGCGGCCGCCTCGACCGGTGCGATGCCGAAGAAGTCGTTGTCGAATGCGTCGACGTCGTCGATGAAATGGGCGCGTCGGGTGTTCATCGACCCGGCGACACCGTCGGGGTGGTAATAGGCGTCGACGTCCCAGCGTTGCGAGGACACTTCGGTGTCGGTGACGACGCCGTCCATCAGCAGTCGCCAGAAGGCCTCCTTGTCGGGCGCGCCGGGGAAGCGGCAGTCGATACCGACCACGGCGATCGGGGTCACGGTCGGCCGCTCGGCGACGAGATAGGTCGCGATTGCATCGATGGTCGCGTAGTCCCAGACGATGGTGGTCTCGACGGCGAATCCCTTCTCGTACTGCAGGTCCGCGCACAGCGACATGCCGGCGATGGAGTCGATCCCGCAATCGGCCAGCGGGATGTCGATGCCGATTGTGTCCGGCGAAACGTTGAGGTATCCGGCCACCTTGATAGTCAGCCAGTCGACGAGTTCCTCATGTTCGCCGGCTTCGGTCATCGATCTCGACTTCTCGCAGTGAGCTTTAGCAGTGGCCGACAGCCGCCGACGTACGAAACCTTCCACCGCCCCGGCGAACCGCCGGCCCCCGGCCAGCGCCACGCAGGTGACCAGAGGCAGACCGACCACGATGCCGATCGCTAAGCGAACACGAATATCGCCAAGCTCGCGGCGTGCGCTAGCGGGCCGAACCGCCGTGCCGACCTGACGTGCGCCCCACCTCCGAAACGCCTTCCCGGCAAGAAGATCCGCCGCCGCCAGGGTGGGCACGACGGGCGCCGCGTCCTGGGGACACCGCCCAGTCTCGGCGATGAGCTCGCCGACGTCGGCGATCCTGGCCAGTTCGTCGTCGCCGACCCCGGCCCGCCGAACCAAAGGAAGGGTTCGCGTCGGCCGGCCAGCAGCCAGCGCAGGGTGGTCACGAGCGATATCGCCTGGGGTCGGGTGTCGGTCGCGGCGATCACCCCGACGCGAGCACCCGCGGATCGCAGCAGCCCGGCCACCTCGATCGCGGCCGAGTACCACATGTTGCGGCACGCGATCAGCGAGATGACCCGTCGGTCCCGGAACACCTCGGGATGTGATCTGAGCAGCGACCGGATCGGTAGCGAGGGCGCCAGATACCATACCTGGTAGGCCAGGATCACCAATTCCTCTGGGTCGGTGTGGAAGCCGCCGGCCGGCTCGACGAGCTCTACCAGCGCCTCCGGATCCACCGCCGCGGGAAACACCCCGAAGAATCGCGGATCGGCCACGGAACGGGAACGCGACGCGCGGTTCGACGTCCACCCAGCGGATGTCCCACCCGCGGCGGCCAGCGGAGCGGTCAATGCTTCGGCGACCTCGCGCAGCTGACCGGTCTGCGAATAGAGGTACACCACCGCCCGAGGGTCATGCTGCTCGGCCGAGACCACCTCGGAGGGCGTGCTCATGGCCTTATCCGAGACCGATGCGGCCGAGACCGCGGTCAGATGCATGAAGGAGACCACGAACCGGCCGGATTCGGGGACCATGCACAGCAGCGTGTCTCCCTCCTTGATCAGGCCCTCGGTCATCATCTCGTCGAGGATGACGAATATGGCTGCGCTGCCGATGTTGCCGACTCTCGTGAGGTTGCTGTACCACCTTCCGGCCGGCCCATGGTAATGCCGCGCCGGGAGAACTCGCTGAACATGATGGCCTTCATGCGTTCGCTCGAGTAGTGCGCGGGAAACCACGTCACCGTCTCGGGGTCGAACTTGCCCATTGCCGCAGTCGTTCGTACTCGTCGATTCCGACGCGTACCAGGTGCGGCAGCAGGGAGAGCTTCTGGCGCAAGCGAGCGCACCGTCGGCCGCGGCCGCCGCGGCGGTCGGGTAGTCAACCCAGGTCTTGTAGCACGCGTTGTCGTTGCTGCCGAAGTACATGCACGCCTTTTCGGTGTTCGCGAACGATGTCAGCGAGATCCAGTCGATGCGAAGGCTGATCCCCGACGTCGCGGGCGTGTTCTCGATCACCGCGGCGCCCGCGCCGTCGGAGAGCATGTACCGCAGGAACGCGGTTTCCATCGGCAGCGACCCATCCTCCGAGCTGGCCATCTCCTCGTAGCGGGTGCTCTTGAACCCACGTGACGCCAACTCGCTGGCGACGCAGATCGCGTTGCGCTTCTCGCCGATCGCCACCTGCAGGTATGCGTTCTTCAGCGCCATCATCCCGCAACTGCAGATGCCGTGCGCAGTCGAGATCTCCATTGGCCCGTAGCCCAGCTCACCGTGCACCATGCTGGCATGCCCGGGGGCCATCAGTCCGGCAGCGTCGTCGCGGCCGTCAGCAGTTCGACGTCGTCGGGCCCAGGCCGGCGCGCTCGGCGGCGTTGCGCACCGCATTGGCCGCCATCGCCGCATTCGAGATGACGGTTTGCTGCTTCTTGTCGATCGCGTAGTGGCGGGTCTTGATTCCGCAGTTCGCGAGAATGAAGTCCTTCAGATCGGAGGACGCGTGTCCCGCCTTTCCGATGTAGTCTTCGATTTCGTCGTTGGGCACCGGGTAGCCAGGGAGAAAAGCGCCGGTGGCGGTGATGTATGCGCTCATGCGACGTGGTTTCCGATGATCGCGTGGGTCAACCGGCTCGCTCGGCTGTCGGTCGTTTCGGCTACTTCAGGACGATGAAATCCTTGAAGTCAGCGATCGTGCGCACCCCGGCAATGCGTTCGTCGTCGAGCGAGATGCCGTACTTCGTCCACAGGATGTCGCCGATGGCGAGGACGCCGAGCGAATCGAGTCCCAGTTCGTCGAGCGTGGCTTCGTCGGTGATCTCATCGGTTTCGACGCCCAGATGCGCGTGCAGATACTCGACGATGTCGCGTTCGATCTCGTTTGCCACTGACATTGGAATCGTCACTTTCTCACCAGACGCTCTTGCTCGCCAACATCATCACAGATGCCCCGCAAGCAGGTGCGAAGGTATCCTCGAGCGCAACTTCGCGCCGTCAAGGCATCGGATATTCGGGTTTTCGTATCGTCGCATAGAACCTCCTGACGCGTTATACGGATTTGCCGTTTGTTTGGTTCAAAGGGCTTGCCTTCGCGCCGCACACACGCGGTAGCCTTGCGGCTTACTTCACCCCGGTGCCTATCGCACTGACTCGGGCCGATCGCGCGTCACGGGGGTCACGTCCGGCCGGGAAGGACATCGCCGTGACCGATCGAACCACCCCAGTACGCCTGCCGCCGCTGCCGGTTCCGCTGGTGCGCTCCCTCGAACGCCTTCGCCACCATCTCTACCGGCTTCATCAGAAGATGGTCCCGCCCCAGCTGGCCATCACCGAACTGGTCATGGGTCACATGGCGTCCCAGGCCGTCGCCGTGGCCGCTGAACTACGACTGGCTGACGCGCTCGCCAGCGGGCCACTGGACCGCGACGAACTGGCGCGCCGGGTCGGTGCGGACCCCTCGGCGCTGGCACGTCTGATGCGGGCGCTGATCGCGCGCGGCGTCTTCCGCGAACGGCGCGACGGCCGCTATGCGTTGAACCCGCTGGGCGCGACACTGCGCTTCGACGAACCCTTTTCGGTGGCGAGCTGGGCGCGCTACTACGGTTCGCCGGAGTACCGCGAGTTCTGGTCGCACCTTGTCGACGCGGTGCGAACGGGGGAGTCGGTGGTCCCGGCGCTGCGGGGCACCGACGGGTTCTCCTACCTGGCTCAGAACCCCCGGCTGGCTGAGTTGTTCAACGACGGTATGACGGCGATCTCCGAGGTGGCGGTGGCGGCCGTGGTCAAGGCATACGACTTCGGGAGATTCCCCGTCGTCGTCGACGTCGGTGGCGGACACGGCCGGCTCCTCGCGGGAATCCTGGCTGCCACACCCGGGGCCCGCGGCGTGCTGTTCGACCTGCCCAGCGTCGTCGCCGGTGCGCCGCCCGTGCTCGACCGTGCGGGCGTCAGCAGTCGCGTGCGCGTCGAAGGCGGCTCCTTCTTCGACAGTGTGCCGACCGGCGGAGACGCCTACATCCTCCAATTCGTCATCCACGATTGGGGCGACGAAGCCGCCGCGGCCATTTTGCGGAACGTCGCGGCTGCCGCGTGTGACGGGGCGACGCTGCTGCTGGTGGAGATGGTGCTTCCGCACCATCACCGCGAGTTCGCCGGCAACTGGTCCGACCTCGACATGCTGGTGCTCAGCGAGGGCCGTGAGCGCACCGCTGCAGAGCACCGTGAACTGTTACGGTGCAGCGGTTTTCATCTGACTCGAATCGTCCCGACCATCTCACCTTTCTGCGTTCTGGAGGCCTCACCGATAGGGCGAGATGTTCGGCCGGGCTGACGACCGGATCGTCATCGCCGGTGGCGGTCCGACTGGCTGCACCCTCGCCCTGCTGCTGGCTGCGCACGGCATACCCTCCACCGTCGTCGAGCGCCGCGAAAACCCTCTGGTCCATCCCGCCGCCCACGTCATCAATGCGCGCTCCCTCGAGATCTGGCATCGGGCCTCACCGTCGCTCGGCGAGGAGATCTGTGCCCTCGCGACACCCACCGAGGCCTTGGGAAGCATCCGTTGGTGCTGCGGGCTGCAGGACGCGCCACTGGGCGAGATCGATGTGGCCGGGGACCAGGAACTCGAGACGAGGCTGCGGTCCTACAGCCCGTTCCTCATCTCCCATATCGGGCAGCACCTCCTCATGCCGGTCCTCTGGGCCGCACTGGACCGCGAACCCCTGGTGGACTTTCGGCGCGGGACCTCGGTCGGGTCGGTTCGCGAGACGCTCGATGGTGCGGTCGTCGAGATCCATCCCCGGCCCGGGTCGGTGAGCAGGTGGGCGCCCGCTACGTGGTCGCCGCGGACGGGGCCGGCAGCGTTCTTCGTCAGCGCGCCGGGATCGGGATGCAGGGCGAAGTCCTGGCTCACATCGCCAGCGTCTTCTTCCATGCCCCCGGGCTGTTCGGCGCCGAGACCCGCAGACCGCTGTTGGCGTGGATCTACCACCCGCGGTTCTGTGGTGCACTGGTCCCGCATGCCGACGACCACTACGTGCTGATGACCCCCTACCTTCACCGTGGACAAGCGGTCCTCCGCGCTCCGGACGCCTTCTGGCGGCGGGTGCTCACCGAGATCGTCGGGGTCGGCGGTGACTTCGCCGTCCGCTCGACCGGCACCTGGACGATGACCTCACAGATCGCAAGCCGGTTCCGGCGCGGGCCGCTGCTGCTCGCGGGCGACGCCGCCCACCGGTTTCCCCCGGCGGGTGGTTTCGGCCTCAACGCCGGCGTGCAGGACGTGCAGAACCTCGCCTGGAAGATCGCGGCCATCGTCACCGGACACGCAGACGACGCCCTGCTCGACACCTACGATCCGGAACGGCGACCGGTCGTCGAACGCTTCGCGGCGCAGAGCGTCACCAACTTCTTCCGCCTCGACGAGGTCACCGCTCCGCTGGGCATCACCAACCGGGCGATCTGCAAGGCCACCGCGGCGGTCTCCCGTCCTCCGCTTTCGTGGCTGCCGGGTGGGTTCCTGGGCACGGCGCTCGACAGAGCGACACGGTTGCAGACCGGGCGTACCAAGGTGCTGCTGGCGGAAGGCTCCAGGTCCCGCCGTCTGCGCGCCCAGATCGCGGCCGCCATCCCCGGTCAACTCGAACACTTCGTGTTCCAGGGGCTGGAATTCGGATACACCTACCGCGGTCCGCTGATCGCCGCCGAGCCGGGTGACGACCCCACCGAGCAGGGCGACGTCGTCATGTACCGGCCCACCACCAGGCCCGGCTCACGCCTGCCGCACGCCGCCGTGCTGCACGAAGGCCGACCGCTACCGGTTCACGATGTCCTCAGCCGCGACGGGCTGACCCTGCTCACCGCGAGTGCTCCGGAATGGGCCCGTGCGCTAGGCGCATGGCGACAACAGGCGGTACTGCCCATCACCGTGACCGGCCTCGCCGCCTCGGACCCGAGCGATCAGGACGACCTGCTGGCACTCTTCGAGGTCGGCCCGCGGGGCGCCGTGCTGGTGCGGCCCGACGACCACGTGGCATGGCGAACCACCGAACCGGCCGCCGAAGGCAGCCAACACCTGATTCGCTTCCTCGAGCAACAATGGCTGCGCTATTGGAGCCCGGTGGGTCCGACCCTTTCGGCAATCGAACGGCGCCGATGAGGCAGGATGAGAGTGCCGTCGTGGGCCGATCAGCCGCGATGGCGCCCTCGTACCAGGAGCGTGAAGGAGGCTGATGGCGGACATCAACGGCGCGTCGGCATCGTCGGTGTCGGGGCCGCCGGCGAAGCGTCCGCCGTACCGGCGGGTGCTGCTCAAGCTGGGCGGGGAGATGTTCGGCGGCGGATCGGTCGGCCTGGATCCCGACGTCGTCGCCCAGGTCGCCCGGCAGATCGCCGAAGTGGTGCGCAGCGGCGTCCAGGTCGCCGTGGTGATCGGCGGCGGCAACTTCTTCCGCGGCGCCCAGCTGCAGCAGCGCGGCATGGAACGCACCCGCTCGGACTACATGGGCATGCTCGGCACGGTGATGAACAGCCTTGCGCTGCAAGACTTCCTGGAGAAGGAAGGCATCGTCACCCGGGTGCAGACCGCCATCACCATGGGTCAGGTCGCCGAGCCCTACATCCCGCTGCGCGCGGTGCGCCACCTCGAGAAGGGCCGCGTGGTCATCTTCGGCGCCGGCATGGGACTGCCCTACTTCTCCACCGACACCACCGCCGCCCAGCGCGCGCTGGAGATCGGTGCGGACGTCGTCCTGATGGCCAAGGCCGTCGACGGGGTGTTCACCGACGATCCGCGGGAGAATCCCGATGCCCAGCTGCTCACCGAGATCAGCCACCGCGAGGTGATCGACCGCGGGCTGCGGGTGGCCGATGCCACCGCCTTCAGCCTGTGCATGGACAACGGAATGCCGATCCTGGTGTTCAACCTGCTGACCAACGGGAATATCGCCCGGGCGGTCGCGGGTGAGAAGATCGGAACGCTGGTCACGACTTGAGGAGACCAAGTTGATTGAAGAGGCTCTCTTCGACGCCGAAGAGAAGATGGAGAAGGCCGTGGCGGTCGCCCGCGACGACCTGTCCTCCATCCGCACCGGACGCGCCAACCCGGGCATGTTCGCGCGCGTCGCCGTGGACTACTACGGGTCGATGACGCCGATCACCCAGCTGTCGAGCATCAACGTGCCCGAGGCGCGCATGGTGGTCATCAAGCCCTACGAGGCCTCTCAGCTCAAGGCGATCGAAGACGCCATCCGCAACTCCGACCTCGGCGTCAACCCGACCAACGACGGCAACGTCATCCGGGTGTCCATCCCGCAGCTGACCGAGGAACGGCGCCGCGACCTGGTCAAGCAGGCCAAGGCCAAGGGTGAGGACGCCAAGGTCTCGGTGCGCAACGTGCGCCGGCGGGCCATGGAGGAACTGCACCGCATCCGCAAGGACGGCGAAGCCGGCGAGGACGAGGTCGGGCGCGCGGAGAAGGACCTCGACAAGGCCACCCACACCTACGTCACGCAGATCGAAGAGCTGGTCAAGCACAAGGAAGGCGAACTGCTGGAGGTCTGACGACCGCCCAGCAACCATCGCCCGTGGCCGACACCGAATCCGGCGCCCCCGGTTCCGCGGCGCCGGAGAAGAAAACCTCCCGAGCCGGCCGCGATCTGCCCGCCGCGATCGCGGTCGGCGCCGTCCTCGGCGCCATGGCGATCGGCAGCCTGCTGTTCGCGCCGAAATGGTGGTTACCGCTGCTGGCCACCGCCATCGCGATCGCCACCCACGAAGTGGTCCGCCGGCTACGCGAACACGGGTACGCGATGCCCATCGTGCCGCTGCTGGTCGGCGGGCAGGCGATGATCTGGCTGGCCTGGCCGTGGGGCGTCGCGGGCACGCTCGGGGCCTACGGCGGCACGATCGTGGTCGCCATGGTGTGGCGCCTGGTCGGCCAGGGCCTGCGCGAGCAGCCGGTCAACTACCTGCGCGACATCGCCGCAACGGTCCTGCTGGCCACCTGGGTGCCGCTGTTCGCGAGTTTCACCGTGCTGCTGATCTTCCAGGACAACGGCGGCGCCCGGGTCTTCACCGTGATCGCCACCGTCGTGTTCGCCGATATCGGCGGCTACATCGCCGGCGTGCTGTTCGGCAAGCATCTGCTGGCCCCGGCGATCAGCCCCAAGAAGTCCTGGGAGGGCCTGGGCGGCTCCCTGCTGTTCGGCATCACCGCCGCCGTGCTGTCGGTGACGTTCCTGCTGCACAAGCCCGCCTGGGTCGGCCTGCCGCTCGGGTTGATGCTGGTGATCACCGGCGTACTCGGCGACCTGGTCGAGTCCCAGGTCAAACGCGACATGGGCATCAAGGACATGGGCACGCTGCTGCCGGGCCACGGCGGGATCATGGACCGCATCGACGCGATGCTGCCGTCCGCGGTCGCCGGCTGGATCGTCCTGACGCTGCTGGCCTGAGCCGGTCGTCGGCTCAGCGATACTGGACGTAATGAAACAGGAACTCGTCTTCGAGGCGCCCCGTCGCGCGCTGCCGCCGCGCCATCTCGCCGACCTCGACGCCGAGGGCCGTGCCGCCGCCGTCACCGAACTCGGCCTGCCGGCGTTTCGGGCCAAGCAACTGGCCCAGCAGTACTACGGCCGGCTGCTGGCCGACCCGCAGCAGATGACCGATCTGCCCGCCGCGGTGCGCGACACCGTCGCCGACGCGCTGTTCCCGACGCTGCTGACGGTGGCCAAGGAGATCACCTGCGACGCCGGGGAGACCCGAAAGACGTTGTGGCGCGCCCACGATGGCACCACCTTCGAGTCGGTGCTGATGCGCTACCCCAACCGCAACACCGTCTGCATCTCCTCGCAGGCCGGCTGCGGCATGGCGTGCCCGTTCTGCGCGACCGGCCAGGGCGGGCTGACCCGCAACCTGTCCACCGCCGAGATTCTCGAGCAGGTGCGGGCGGCCGCGGTGACGCTGCGCGACGAGTTCGGTGACCGGCTGTCCAATGTCGTGTTCATGGGGATGGGCGAGCCGCTGGCCAACTACGCGCGGGTGGTGGCCGCCGTCCGCCGCATCACCGCCGCCCCGCCGGACGGGTTCGGGATCTCCGCCCGGTCGGTGACGGTGTCGACCGTCGGGCTGGCCCCGGCGATCCGGAAACTGGCCGACGAGCACCTCGGCGTCACCCTGGCGCTGTCCCTGCACACCCCCGACGACGAACTGCGCGACACCCTGGTGCCGGTGAACAACCGCTGGAAGGTCGGCGAGGCGCTGGAGGCGGCCCGGTACTACGCCGAGCCGACCGGCAGGCGGGTGTCCATCGAGTACGCGCTCATCCGCGACGTCAACGATCAGGGCTGGCGGGCCGACCAGCTGGGCAAGAAGCTGCACCGGGCGCTCGGGCCGCTGGTCCACGTCAACCTGATCCCGCTCAACCCGACCCCGGGCAGCAAGTGGGACGCCAGCCCGAAGCCGGCCGAGCGCGAGTTCGTGCGCCGGGTGCGTGCCCAGGGCGTGTCGTGCACGGTGCGAGACACCCGCGGCCGCGAGATCGCGGCCGCGTGCGGACAGTTGGCGGCTAGCGGCGGGTGATCGAACATCGATTCGTGAAGCAGGGTTGGCTAGCGGAGCCAGCCGCGACGGCGGCCCCACCAGTCGCGAACGATGACGCCCGCCACCAGGATCGCGAAGGCGATCAGCACGTAGTCCTCGACGTGGCCCACGTGGTTGCCCCGCAGCATCCCCAGCAGGAAGACAACGACGAAGATGCCGACGGCATACCAGGTGCGGTAGTTGATCTTGCTCCAGCCCCAGGCGGCCGAGGGTACGTCGGCGACATCGACGTCGTTGTAGCGCTCCACCTCGGTGCTTGGCATTGCGGCTCCTGTCGGACTCAGATCAACAACTGGGGTCATTCTGGCACACCGACCCCCACCCGGCTCAGCCGATCCGGCCGTAACGCGCCAGCGCCTCGGTCCGCTCGGCGGCGTGGTCGACGATCGGCTCCGGATACCCGGCCGGCCGGCCGCCCTTGAGTTTGTGCACGTCGGCAACCTCGGCCAGCTCCGGCACCCAGCGCCGCACGTACTCGCCGGACGGGTCGAACTTCTCGCCCTGGGCCGTGGGGTTGAACACCCGGAAGTACGGCGCGGCGTCGGTGCCCGAGCCCGCACACCACTGCCAGCCGTGCTGATTGCTGGCCATGTCGCCGTCCACCAGTTGCTCGAGGAACCAGCGTGCCCCCCACTGCCACGGCAGATGCAGATCCTTGACCAGGAACGACGCCACGATCATGCGGACGCGGTTGTGCATGAAGCCGGTCTCGAGCAGCTGCCGCATGCCGGCGTCGACGATCGGGTAGCCGGTGCGGCCCTGCTTCCACGCCTCGAAGGCCTTCTTCGCCGCCGCGTCGGTGTCGACCTCGATGGTGTCGTAGTTGCGGTTCCAGTTCCACCACGCGCTGGCGGGCCACTCGGCCAGCACCGCGGCGTAGAAGTCGCGGAAGGCCAGCTCGCGCAGGTACGCCCCGGGACCGGTCTCGCGGACGTTCAGGTCGGCGACCAGGGTGCGCGGGTGGATGGTGCCGAACTTCAGATGCGCCGACATCCGGCTGGTTCCCGGCTTGTCGGGACGGTTGCGGTCGTCGGCGTAGTCGGTGAGGCCGGAGTCGACGAACTCGGCCCACCGGCGCAGCGCCGCGGGTTCCCCGGCCTCGATGTCCATCGTCGCGCCCGGGTCGGGCGCGTCGACCGGCTCGACGCCGGACACCCCGGCCGGGTCGATCCAGCTGACCGTCGCGCGCGCTGACTGGGCCGGTGCCCGCCAGCCGATCTCCCGCCACCGGGCGAAGAACGGGGTGAACACCTTGTACGGGGTGCCGTCGTCCTTGGTGACGCGGCCGGGGGAGACCAGGTACGGCGAGCCGGTCGCCTGCAGCGTCATCCCGGCGGCGCTGAGCGCATCGGCGACCAGCGCGTCGCGGCGCTTGCCGAACGGGCTGAAGTCCGCCGAGATGTGCACCGCGGTGGCGTCGATCTGCTTGCACAGCAGCGGGATTCGCTCCTCAGGACGGCCTCGGGTGATCAGCAGCCGGCCGTCGAGCGCCTCGCTCAGCACGCGCAGCGAGTCGCCGAGGAACTGCAGCCGGCGCGGTCCCGATGACTTCTCCAGCCGCGGATCGATGACGAAACAGGCCAGTACGTCGGCCCGGTCGGCGGCCGCCTCCAGCAGCGGGGGCAGGTCGTGCAGGCGCAGATCGCGGCGAAACCACAGCAGTGTGGACGACATGTCCTCCATGCTCCCTTGTCGGCGGGGATGACGAAGGGCCGGCCCCGGCGGCGTGAAGGAGAAGACACGCCGCCGCGGCCGGCCCGATCAATCGGTGCGCGCGGCCTTAGTTGGCCGGGGGCAGCAGCACCGTGTCGATGAGGTACACCGTGGCGTTGGCGGTCTTGACGCCACCGCACACCACGTTGGCGCCGTTGACCGTCAGGTGGTTACCCGAGCCCGTGACGGTCAGGTCCGCGCCCTGCACCGTCTTGTGGGTGCCGACGACCTGAGCCGGGCTGGCCTGGCCGGGAACCACGTGGTAGGTCAGGATCGAGGTCAGCAGATCCGAGTTGGTCTTCAGCGTCTCCACGGTCGCCGGATCCAGCTTGGCGAACGCCGCGTCGGTCGGCGCGAACACCGTGAACTGACCGCCGTTGAGCGTGTCGACCAGGTTGACGTTCGGGTTGAGCTTGCCCGACACCGCCGCGGTCAGCGTGGTCAGCAGCGGATTGTTCGACGCCGCAACGGCAACCGGCGAGACCGCCATGCCGGCGACCGAGCCGGGTCCGGTCGGCACCTGCTCCGCGTAGGCCGCGCAACCCGGGCCGACCAGGTTGGCGGCGGGATCGTCGGCTGCGGCAGTGGGGGATACGGCCATCGAGAGACCGAGCACTGCGGCCGCCGTCAAACCGGCCATCGCACTTGCCTTCTTGTACACCTTCATCGACATTGTGTGTCCTTTCGTAATTGTGTTGCGCCGGAAGAGGTTCGGCGCATCATCGACATCAGTTATTCGTAGCCGCGTGGTCCGCGGATGGGTCGGATCTGTGGAGCCGGCGCGAAATCGCCCGAATATGCCGGGGGATCAGGCGATTTCGCAGCCGGCTCATTCAGGGGGTTACTGGGCGGGCGGCATCAGGACCGTGTCGATCAGGTACACCTGGGCGTTGGTGGTCGCCACGCCGCCGCACACCACGCCGGCGTCGTTGACCTTCAGGTCGGCGCCGGATCCGGTGACCGTTCACGGTCGCGCCCTGCACGGTCTTGTGCTCACCGACGACCTGCGCGGGAGTGGCCTGGCCGGGCACCACGTGGTAGGTCAGGATCGAGGTCAGCAGATCCTTGTCGGTCTTGAGCTTCTCGATGGTGGCGGGGTCGATCTTGGCGAAGGCGTCATCGGTCGGCGCGAACACGGTGAACTGACCGCCGTTGAGCGTCTCGACGAGGTTGACGTTCGGGTTGAGCTTGCCCGTCAGGGCCGAGTTGAGCGTGGTCAGCAGGGGGTTGTTGGCGGTCGCAGCCGTCACGTTTCCTGCCGCCATACCGGCGACCGAGCCCGGTCCGCTGGGCACCTTCTCGGCGTAGCCCGCGCAACCGGGGCCGACCGGCCCTGCGGCGGGGGTGGCCGCGGGAGTGGTGGTGGCCGCGGCCGAGGTCTCCGAGCTGGCCGCCGACGAGGCCGAGGACGCCGTGCGCGGTCTCGGTCGACGACGAACACGCCGACATGGTCAGGACGGCGGCGGCGGCCATTCCGGCCGCGGTGATGGTGGTGCGGTGAAACCTGCATGCTGTGGACTCCTTTGTCGGTACTACTGGGCGAACGTTCCCGACCGCGTCTTGATCGGCACTGCATCCGTCATTCGGTGTGCGGTGCGTCACGGACGGGTCGCGGCGGCGCCGGGGTCACAAACGCGTCACAATCGCGCTCGCGCGGTCCGGCCGCCGGCGGCGCCCGAAGAGGCGGCACAATAGGACGGTGAGTTCCGAACCGTCTCCGGGTACTGATCCTGGGCAGCACCGGTTCGATCGGCACCCAGGCGCTGGAGGTCATCGCCGACAACCCGGACCGGTTCGAGGTCGTCGGGCTGGCCGCCGGCGGCGGCAACCCCGACCTGCTGGCCCGCCAGCGCGCCGAGACCTCGGTCACCAACATCGCCGTCGCCGACCCGGCCGCCGCCGAGAAGGTGGGCGAGGTCACCTACAGCGGGCCCGACGCCGTCACCCGGCTGGTGCAGAACACCGAGGCCGACGTCGTCCTCAACGCCCTGGTCGGGGCGTTGGGCCTGGAACCCACCCTGGCCGCGCTGGCCAGCGGCGCGCGGCTGGCCCTGGCCAACAAGGAATCGCTGGTGGCCGGTGGCCCGCTGGTGCTGCGGGCCGCGCAACCCGGTCAGATCGTGCCGGTGGACTCCGAGCACTCCGCGCTGGCCCAGTGCCTGCGCTCGGGCAGCGCCGACGAGGTCGCCAAGCTGGTGCTGACCGCCTCCGGCGGGCCGTTCCGCGGCTGGGCGGCCGCCGACCTGGAGTCCGTCACACCCGAACAGGCCGGCGCGCATCCCACCTGGAACATGGGCCCGATGAACACGCTGAACTCGGCGTCCCTGGTCAACAAGGGTCTCGAGCTCATCGAGACGCACCTGCTGTTCGGCGTTCCCTACGACCGCATCGACGTCGTGGTGCACCCGCAGTCGATCGTGCACTCGATGGTGACCTTCACCGACGGGTCGACCATCGCCCAGGCCAGCCCGCCGGACATGAAGCTGCCCATCTCGCTGGCGCTGGGCTGGCCGGAACGGGTCGCCGGCGCGGCCGCCGCCTGCGACTTCAGCACCGCCTCCACCTGGGAGTTCGAGCCGCTGGACGCCGCGGTGTTCCCCGCCGTCGACCTGGCCCGCCATGCCGGGCGCACCGGTGGCTGCCTGACCGCGGTCTACAACGCCGCCAACGAGGAGGCCGCCGCGGCGTTCCTGGACGGCAAGATCCGCTTCCCGGCCATTGTGCGAACAATCGCTGACGTCCTGCACGCCGCTGACCAGTGGGCCGCAGAACCGGCTACCGTGGAAGAAGTACTTGACGCGCAGCGATGGGCTCGGCAACGCGCACGCGACGCCGTCACACAGGAGGTCGCTTCAATCCGATGATGTTCGTTATCGGCATCGTGCTGTTCGCACTCGCCATCCTCGTCTCCGTGGCCCTGCACGAGTGCGGTCACATGTGGGTCGCGCGCGCCACCGGGATGAAGGTGCGCCGCTACTTCGTGGGCTTCGGGCCCACCGTGTGGTCGACGCTTCGGCCCAACCGGCTGGGCTACACCGAATACGGCCTGAAGGCCGTACCGGCCGGCGGGTTCTGCGACATCGCCGGCATGACCTCGGTCGAGGAGCTCGCGCCCGAAGACGAGCCGTACGCGATGTACAAGCAGAAGACGTGGAAGCGCGTCGCGGTGCTGTTCGCCGGCCCGGCGATGAACTTCATCATCGGCCTGGTGCTGATCTACGGGATCGCCGTCGCCTGGGGCCTGCCCAACCTGCACCCGCCCACCAAGGCGATTGTCGGCGAAACCTCCTGCGTGAAGGCCGAAGTCACCAAGGGCAAGCTCGGCGACTGCACCGGTTACGGCCCCGCGGCGATGGCCGGCATCCAGCCCGGCGATTCGGTGGTCAAGGTCGGCGGCACCGACGTCAAGAACTTCGACGAGATGGTGGCCGCGGTCCAAAAGGCATCGGGCCCAACGCCGTTCGTCATCGAACGCACCCAGAACGGGAGCACGACGTCGATGACCACCGTCGTCGACGTCACGCCCACCCAGCGCTGGGTCGCCAAGAAGGACGGCAGCAAGGAGACCGCCCCGGCCACCGTCGGGGCCATCGGCGTCAGCGCCGCCAGCTTCGGCCCGACGCAGTACAACCCGCTGACCGCCGTCCCGGCGACGTTCACCTTCACCGGCGACCTCGCCGTCGAGCTCGGCAAGTCGCTGGTGTCCATCCCCACCAAGGTCGGCGCGCTGGTGCACGCGATCGGCGGCGGCGAACGTGATCCCGAGACGCCCATCAGCGTCGTCGGCGCCAGCATCATCGGCGGAGACACCGTCGACCACGGGCTGTGGGTCGCGTTCTGGTTCTTCCTGGCCCAGCTCAACTTCGTGCTCGGCGCGATCAACCTGGTGCCGCTGTTGCCGTTCGACGGCGGACACATCGCCATCGCCGTCTTCGAGAAGATCCGCAACATGATCCGGTCGGCCCGCGGCAAGGTCGCCGCGGCGCCGGTGAACTACATGAAGCTCATGCCCGCCACCTACGTCATCCTCGTCGTGGTGGTCGGTTACATGCTGCTGACCGTGACCGCCGACCTGGTCAATCCGATCAGGTTGTTCCAGTAGGAGATTCAATGTCCATCGGCCTGGGTATGCCCGCCCCTCCCGCGCCCACCCTGGCGCCGCGGCGCAAGACCCGCCAGCTCATGGTGCGCGACGTCGGGGTCGGCAGCGACTACCCGATCTCGGTGCAGTCGATGTGCACCACCAAGACCCACGACGTCAACGCCACGCTGCAGCAGATCGCCGAGCTCACCGCCGCCGGCTGCGACATCGTGCGGGTGGCCTGTCCGCGCCAGGAGGACGCCGACGCGCTCGCCGAGATCGCCCGGCACAGCAACATCCCGGTGATCGCCGACATCCACTTCCAGCCGAAGTACGTCTTCGCCGCGATCGACGCCGGCTGCGCGGCGGTGCGGGTGAACCCCGGCAACATCAAGGAGTTCGACGGCCGGGTCGGCGAGGTCGCCAAGGCCGCGGGCGCGGCGGGCATCCCGATCCGCATCGGGGTCAACGCCGGCTCGCTGGACAAGCGGCTTCTGGAGAAGTACGGCAAGGCCACCCCCGAGGCGCTCGTCGAGTCGGCGCTGTGGGAGGCCTCGCTGTTCGAGGAGCACGGCTTCGGCAACATCAAGATCTGCGTCAAGCACAACGACCCCGTCGTGATGGTGGCCGCCTACGAGCTGCTGGCCGAAAAGTGCGACTACCCGCTTGCATCTCGGCGTCACCGAGGCGGGCCCGGCGTTCCAGGGCACCATCAAGTCCGCCGTCGCGTTCGGCGCGCTGCTGTCGCCGCGGCATCGGCGACACCATCCGGGTCTCGCTGTCGGCGCCGCCGGTCGAGGAGGTCAAGGTCGGCAACCAGATCCTGGAGTCGCTGAACCTGCGGCCGCGCGGGCTGGAGATCGTGTCCTGCCCGTCCTGCGGGCGCGCCCAGGTCGACGTCTACACCCTGGCCAACGCAGGTGACGGCCGGGCTCGAGGGGCTCGACGTGCCGCTGCGGGTCGCGGTGATGGGCTGCGTCGTCAACGGCCCGGGCGAGGCGCGGGAAGCCGACCTCGGTGTGGCGTCCGGCAACGGCAAGGGCCAGATCTTCGTCAAGGGCGAGGTGATCAAGACCGTGCCCGAGGCCCTGATCGTCGAGACGCTGATCGAAGAGGCGATGCGACTCGCCGAGCAGCAGCGCGGCACCGATGCATCTGCCAGCGGTTCTCCTGAGGTGACCGTAAGCTGAGCGGGTAACCTCCCCAGCGGCTCGCACCCGCAGAAAGTAACGCCATGTCGGCTCCGCCACTGTTCCACCTGGTCGACGAACGACGGGTGTCAGTGGTTCGCGATGCCGCGGCCGTGGGCCGGGTCCTCGCCGACGATCCGGTCGGCTCCTGCATGGTGGCCGCCCGCGTCGCCGACCACGGGGTGGACCCGCAGGCGATCGGGGGAGAGCTGTGGACGCGGCGGCGCGCCGAGGAATCGCTCTGTTACGCCGGCGCCAACCTGATCCCGCTGCGCGGGACGCAGAGTGACCTGATTGCGTTCGCGGAGAAGGCGATGAGCACGGCGCGGCGGTGTTCGTCACTGGTCGGCCGGGCCGAGATGGTGTTGCCGATGTGGGACCGGTTGCAGCACGCCTGGGGACCGGCGCGCGACGTACGGGACCGCCAGCCGCTGATGGCGATCGGCGCGCCGCCGGCCAGCCCGATCGACCCGGCGGTGCGCCGGGTGCGGGTCGACGAGCTGGACGCCTACCTGGTCGCGGCGATCGACATGTTCATCGGCGAGGTCGGCATCGACCCGCGCGTCGGCGACGGCGGGCGCGGGTACCGGCGCCGGGTGGCCAGCCTCATCGCCGCCGGCCGGGCCTACGCCCGGTTCGAGCACGGCCAGGTGGTCTTCAAAGCCGAGGTGGGTTCGCAGTCGCCGGTGGTCGGCCAGATCCAGGGCGTCTGGGTGCATCCGGAATGGCGCGGCCACGGGCTCGGGACGGCCGGGACGGCGGCGGTGGCCGCGGCGGTGGTCAACAGCGGGCGCATCGCCAGCCTGTACGTCAACAGCTTCAACACCGTGGCGCGGGCGGCCTACGCCCGGGTCGGGTTTCGCCGAGGTCGGGATGTTCGCGACCGTGCTGCTCGACTGAGCCGGCACTCGCTGCCGACGCCGACGATTCGCGCGGGCCCGGGCACGGTGCGCCTCCGCCGCATCGGGGTCACGGACTCATAACATCAGCCCCAATGGCTACTTGCACCTCATCAGTCAACACGAGTCACAGGGGTGGCGTCGATCCTCTCGGTGATCGCCGCGTCGGTCACCCTGTCGGCATGCACGCCGCGGCCCGACGGCCCGGCCCCGGCCGCCCAGCAGTTCCTGGCCGACCTGGCCAAGGGCGACACGTCGGCGGCGGCCCAGCTGTCCGACCGCCCCGCCGACGCCCAGGCCGCCCTCAACGAGGCGTGGGCCGGCCTGCAGGCCACCCACCTCGACGCCCAGATCCTGAGCTCGCGCTACACCGAGGACACCGGCAGCGTGAACTACCGCTTCACCTGGCAGCTGCCGAAGAAGCGGACGTGGACCTACGACGGCGTGCTGCAGATGATCCGCGACGAAGGCGGCTGGCACGTCCGCTGGGCGGCCACCGACCTGCACCCCAAGCTCGGTGAGCACCAGACGTTCGCGCTGCGGGCCGACCCGCCGCGGCGGGCGTCGGTCAACGAGCTCGGCGGCTCGGATGTGCTGGTGCCGGCCAACCTCTACCGCTACCAGCTCGACGCCGCCAAGGCCGGCGGCGATCTGATGTCGACCGCCCGGGTGGTCGCCGACCAGCTGCGCCAGTTCGACAACACCCTCGACCCGCAGCGGCTGGCCGAGCAGGCCAGCTCGTCGAGCAATCCGCTCGAGCTGATCACGCTTCGCCCGTCCGACCACGACAAGGTCGGCCCGGTGCTCGACGGGCTGCCCGGCGTCGTGGTCACCCCGCAGGCCGACCTGCTGCCCACCGACGACACCTTCGCCCCGGCCATCATCAACGAGGTCAAGAAGTCGGTGATCGACCAGCTCGACGGCGAGGCGGGCTGGCGCATCGTCAGCGTCAACCAGAACGGCGCGGACGTCGACGTCCTCAACGAGGTCGCCGCCCAGCCGGCGCCGTCGGTCTCGATCACGCTGGACCGGTCGGTGCAGGACGCCGCCCAGCACGCCGTCGACACCCAGGGCCGCAAGGCGATGATCGTGGTGATCAAACCCTCGACCGGCGAGATCCTCGGGGTGGCGCAGAACGCGGCGGCCGACGCCGACGGCCCGGCGGCCACCACCGGCCTCTACCCGCCCGGCTCGACGTTCAAGATCGTCACCGCCGGGGCGGCCATCGACCGCAACATGGCCACCCCCAACACGCTGCTCGGCTGCCCGGGCCAGATCGACATCGGCGACCGCACGATCCCGAACTACGACAAGTTCGACCTCGGCACCGTCCCGATGGCCAAGGCGTTCGCCAACTCGTGCAACACCACCTTCGCCGAGCTGGCCAGCCGGATGCCGCCGACCGCGCTGACGGTCGCCGCCTCCCAGTACGGCATCGGCCCGGACTACACCATCGACGGGCTGACCACGGTCACCGGCCAGGTGCCGCCGACGGTCAACCTCGCCGAACGCACCGAGGACGGCTTCGGGCAGGGCAAGGTGCTGGTCACCCCGTTCGGGATGGCGCTGGCCGCCGCGACCGTCGCCGCGGGCAAGACGCCGACGCCGCACCTGATCGTGGGGGCGCAGACCACCGAGACGGGCGACCACCCGCAGATCAGCCCGGCGATGCTGGACGGGCTGCGCGAGATGATGCGCCTGGTGGTCACCAACGGCACCGCCAAGGACATCCTGGGCGCCGGCGACGTGCGCGGTAAGACCGGTGAGGCCGAGTTCGAGGGCGGCTCGCACGCCTGGTTCACCGGCTATCGCGGCGACCTGGCGTTCTCGGCGCTGATCGTCGGGGGCGGCAGCTCGGAGTACGCGGTGCGGCTGGTCAAGATGATGTTCGACGAACTGCCCGCCGACTATCTTGGCCTGACGTTGACCGCAATCAGATGCTGCTGGGCCATCCGCGTGACGAACTCGCGGAAGTAGGGCAGCGACCGTGCCGGGACGATGCCGCGCAGCACGATCCGCCAGGTTTCGCTCAGGTAGGTGAAAACCTGCTCGTTGGTGGTGCCGAGCAGCGCGTGCGCGCCGACCACCGCCGCCCGCACCGTGTCGGCCACCTCGTCGGGATCGACGTCATCGAGCACGTCACCCTGGGCGATGGCGGCTCCGACGGCGCCGGCGAACACCGACCGGCGCGCGTCGAAGGCGGCCAACGCCGCGCCCCTGCCGACGGGCAGTGCCTGGCGGAGCTCGTGTCCGACCCGCACCATCTGATCGTTTCGGATCTGGTCCGCTACCACGAAGGTGGCGCGGATGAAACAACTCGTGAAACGTCAGCCCGCGACGATCAGCCCGCCTTTGACCGTCACCTTGACCGGCTTCAGCGGCTCCATCGCCGGGCCGCGCACCACGGTGCCGTTGAGGGCGAACTGGCTGCCGTGACATGGGCATTTGATGGTGTCGCCCTCGACTCCCGGCAGAACACAGCCGGCGTGCGTGCAGCGGGCGACGAAGGCGTCGAACACCCCGGTCTGCGGCTGGGTGATCAGGGTGTCGCCGACCACCTTGCCCGAGTTGACCGGGATGTCGGCGGTGCTGGCCAGCGCCTGGCCCGCAACCGGCGGGGTCGCGGGCTTGATCTGCTTGCCGGCGGACGTGCTGCACGCGGCGAGCGGTCCGACGGCGGCTCCGATGAGCACGGTCCGGCGCGGGAGTTCAGGCATGGCCCCAAAGGCTAGTGCAGATCCGCCGGGTGCCGGGGCGCGCAGGTACCGTGGAATGGCCATGACCGGGATCGAGAACACCCCCGCGCTGCGGGTTTCCGACGCCGACCGCAACGGAACACTGCGGCGGCTGCACAATGCCGTCGCCCTCGGGCTGATCGACATCGGCGAGTTCGAGGAGCGCTCGGCGCAGGTGTCGGCGGCGCGGATGCGCACCGAGCTCGACGTTCTGGTGGGCGACCTGCCCGGGCCGGGCGCGATCGTCACCTCCGCGGCCGACCGGGTCGAGCTGCGCGGCTGGCTCGGTTCGCTCAAGCGGCACGGCGAGTGGACGGTGCCGACGCGGCTGGCGCTGGTGCGCCGGGTGGGCTCGGTTGAACTCGACCTCACCAACGCCCGCTTCGCCGGGCCCGTCGTGGTGATCGAACTCGACCTGGTGCGCGGTTCGCTGGACCTGCGGCTGCCCGAGGGCGCCAGCGCCTCCATCGACGACGTCACGGTCTACGGCGGCAGCGCGCGTGACCGCCGCAAGGACCCGCCCGCCGAGGGCAACCCGCACGTCGTCCTCACCGGTCGGGTGGTGATGGGCATGGTCAACGTGCGCGGCCCCAAGCATCCACTGTTGCGTCGCCGCTAGTCTTGAAACATGTCTGTACGCACTGCTCTCCGCGCCGGAGTGGTTTCGCCGACCCTGCCCGTCCCCAAGTCGATCGAGCGCCCCGAATACGTCGTGGAAGCCGACGGTCCAGGAAGGTTCCGAGCCGTGGGTGCAGACGCCCGAGGTGATCGAGAAGATGCGCATCGCCGGCCGGATCGCCGCCGGTGCGCTCGCCGAGGCGGGTAAGGCGGTCGCCCCCGGCGTCACCACCGACGAGCTCGACCGCATCGCCCACGAGTACATGGTCGACCACGGCGCCTACCCGTCGACCCTGGGCTACAAGGGCTATCCCAAATCGTGCTGCACGTCGCTCAACGAGATCATCTGCCACGGCATCCCGGACTCGACCGTGGTCGAGGACGGCGACATCGTCAACATCGACGTCACCGCCTACATCGACGGGGTGCACGGCGACACCAACGCCACGTTCCTGGCCGGTGACGTCGACGAGGAGCACCGCCTGCTCGTCGAGCGCACCCACGAGGCGACGATGCGTGCCATCAAGGCCGTCAAGCCCGGCCGGGCGCTGTCGGTGGTCGGCCGGGTCATCGAGTCCTACGCGAACCGCTTCGGCTACAACGTCGTTCGTGACTTCACCGGCCACGGCATCGGCACCACGTTCCACAACGGGCTGGTGGTGCTGCACTACGACCAGCCCAGCGTCGAGACCATCATCGAGCCCGGCATGACGTTCACCATCGAGCCGATGATCAACCTCGGCGCACTGGACTACGAGATCTGGGACGACGGCTGGACGGTGGCCACCAAGGACCGCAAGTGGACCGCGCAGTTCGAGCACACCCTCGTGGTCACCGACGACGGCGCCGAGATCCTGACCCTGCCGTGAGGCCGCAGCGCCGGACCTCAGCGACCGGCGGCGCGCTGCTGATCGCCGGCACCACCTCCGATGCCGGCAAGTCGATGGTCGTCGCGGGTCTGTGCCGGCTGTTGGCGCGCAAGGGAATTCGGGTTGCGCCGTTCAAGGCGCAGAACATGAGCAACAACTCCGTGGTGACCGTCGACGGCGGCGAGATCGGCCGCGCCCAGGGCGTGCAGGCCCGCGCCGCCGGGCTGGCACCCAGCACGCGGTTCAATCCGGTCTTGCTCAAGCCCGGCAGCGACCGAACCTCGCAACTGGTGGTGCGCGGCCACCCGGTCGGCACGGTCAGCGCGGCCGACTACATCGCGCACCGCGACGAGCTGGCCGGTGTCGTGGCCGACGAACTAGCCGGCCTGCGAGCCGAATTCGATGTGGTGCTGTGTGAGGGTGCCGGATCGCCGGCCGAAATCAATCTGCGCGCAACCGATTTGGCCAACATGGGACTGGCGCGCGCGGCAAACCTGCCCGTCGTGGTCGTCGGCGACATCGACCGCGGCGGCCTGCTGGCCCACCTGTTCGGCACCGTCGCGGTGCTCTGCCCGGAGGATCAGGCGCTGATCGCAGGGTTCGTCGTCAACAAGTTTCGCGGCGACCCGGCGCTGCTGGCACCCGGACTCGACCAGCTCGAGGCGCTGACCGGGCGGCCCACCTACGGGGTGGTGCCCTTCAGCGACGAACTCTGGCTCGATGCCGAGGACTCGGTGTCGGTGGTCGCCCGCCAGGTGGTCGGAGTACCGGCCGCCCCGCGCGGCGAGGACTGGCTGCGGGTGGCCGCGATCCGGCTGCCGCGGATCTCCAACTCCACCGACGTCGAGGCGCTGGCGTGCGAGCCCGGCGTGCTGGTGCGCTGGGCCACCGACCCCGCCGAGGTGGCCGACGCCGACGTCGTGGTGATCCCCGGCAGCAAGGCCACCGTCGCCGACCTGCAGTGGCTGCGCGAGCGCGGCCTGGCCGACGCCGTGCACGCGCACGCCCGGTCGGGTCGCCCGGTCCTCGGTATCTGCGGCGGCTTCCAGATGCTGTGCCGGCGCATCGACGACACCGTCGAGACCCGCAGCGGCGCGGTCGCCGGACTGGGCCTGCTGGATGCCGACATCGAGTTCGCCGCCGAGAAGGTGCTGCGGCACTGGGACGGCCCGCTGGGCGGCTACGAGATCCACCACGGCCGGGTCACGCGGTGCGCCGAAGCCGACTGGTTCGAGGCCGACGGTGTCGCCGCAGGGGTTCGCCCGCGGCGCGGTGTACGGCACGCACTGGCACGGTCTGCTGGACAACGACGACTTCCGGCGCGGCTGGCTGCGCGACGCCGCCGCGGCCGCCGGCCGGCCCGGATTCCGGGTCGCCGACGACGTCAGCGTGCCGGCGCGCCGCGACGCCCAGCTCGACGTGATGGCCGACCTGCTGGCGGCTCACCTTGATCTGGACGCCGTTCTGGGCCTGCTGGACGGCGGGCCGCCGGTGCGCCCCGACCATCACCTCGGCGCTGCGTCGGTAGCCTTACGTCCATGGCGGGTCGGGGTGGGGTCATTGCCGCGCTGGCGGCGACGGTTCTGCTGGTCGCCGGTTGCGGGAGCACGGTCGCGGGCAGCGCGACATGGCCGGGTGCCACCCTGGAGAGGGTCACTGCTGACTGCGGCGGACTTGCCGCCCGGCGTGCAGTTCGACCGGATCGTCGAGCGGCCCGGCCTGCCCGACGGCGCCGGCGCCCCGCCGTCGATGCTGTCGCGACCGGAAGGCTGCGCCAACGCACTGACCAATGTCATCGCCGAGTCGGCCGAACGCGGCCCGGGCAGTGCGGCGAAGTACTCGGTGGGCTACGACGGCGCGCGCATCGTGATGACCGTGCTGTCGTGGCGGCTGGATCTCGGCAAGCTCGAGGCGGCGGCCGTCCGTTGCGCGAACTTCGAGGCGTTCTTCGACGCTCGCGCCCAGGGCATTCCGATCACCACCACCGAACTGGCCGGTGTCGGACAAGGGCGCCCTGGCCTATCAGCAGACGATGCAGTTAAACGGTTCGCCCAGTAGCGTTTACATGGCGTTCATGAACGTGGGCAAATTGGCGCTGTTCGGGATCGCCTTTCCCACACCCGATCCGAGGATCGAAGCGAAAGCGTCACTGCCGCAGACATTCCTGGACGTCGTTCGCCAAGCAGGCCGCGAAGATTCGGGCTACCTGAGTAGCACCTGAGAGACGCCGCCGAAACCGCTCCCCGCGACGCGCTTTCGGAGTAGCGTGGCCAAATGCCTTCGACAATGGTGACTGTCGACGGGATCCCTGTACAGGTCAGTGTGACCGGCCCGGAAAAGGGACCTTACGTCGTCGTGCTGGGCGCGGCCCAGCACGCGCCTGCCGCGTACGACGCGGTCTGTCAGCGGCTGCACACCGCGTCGGTACGCACGGTCGTCATCGGCCACGACCCCCGGCTGCACCCCAAGGCCGTGGTCGGCCTCCTCGACGCACTCGATGTGCGGTGGGGTGTGCTCGTCGGCGATCGGGCCGGCGCCGAACTCGCCTGGGAACTGGCGGCCACCCGCCTGGACCGGTTCACCGGGCTGGTCGTGGTGGACCGCGGGCATCCGCGCGTACCCGACCCCAACGGCGTGATCCGCGACGAGGACTGCCCGCCGGTCGAGATCAACACCACGGCTCTGGTCAGCAACCCGGCGGCCCGCGCGCATGGCCAAGGCCAGTCAGCGCTACGTCTACAGCGATTACCGGTTGGTGGAGTTCACCGGCAGGCGCAACGCCGCCGAGTCCACCGCGCAACTGGCCGCTGAGATCGTCCTGCGCACCAGCACCTGGTGAACTCAGCTAAGTACCCGCGGGACGCGGTTTTCAATCTGGCCTGAGCCCTTTCACACCGGTGCAGGGGCGGGCTGATGCCTCGCTATTTCTCTGCGGAGGACATCAACACGGCCCTGCGCAGCGACGACATCGTGTCGACCACCACGCCGTTCACGCGGCGCGGCAGCGGGCGAAACCGGCCGACGACGGCTCTTTGGGTCCGCGGGCCGAGACCAAGGCGCCGATACGTCGCTGCCAACGCCGGAATGCCTCGACGCCGGACGTCGAAGATCGCAGCCGCGGTGGCGCCACAGACGAATCCCAAAGTGAAAATCGTGCGCGTCCGTCGGCTCTTTCTTCGCATGACGACAGCGCTGAGAAAGCCGGACGCCCCGGCGACAAGGGCCACCCCGGCGAGCAGCAGAGGGAGGTGTGTCGTTCCGACCGCCTGCATTGGCCGATCCAACACCGGTTGCAGTGGTCTCGGAATGCTCGGTTGTGATTCGTTACCGAATCGCCGACGAAGCGTTAGCCGCGCGGGCTCAGAAGCGCTGTGCTTCTTGAACTCTCACAGGTAAACCAAGCCCTGGCATCTGAACGTGTGAACCCGATCACCGCGGGGTAGCACCCGGGCTATGAGCACGGAGGCGGCTTCAGCGGCTGATGCAAACCGCGCCCCCCGGCCTGGAGGCACGGGGGGCGCGGGGCCCGCCTCACGGCAGGCCTGGAAATGCGGTCTCCGTGTACAGCTAGGAAACCCCCTCCAGTTCTTCTCCGGTGATGTCGACCTGCTTGATGGGGCCGGTGAACCAGTTCTTCACCGAGACGTGCCAGTAGATCCACAGCAGGATCAGCACACCGCCCACCACCAGGGGCGTGTAGTTGACGAACTTCCACTCGAAGCTGGCGTCCCAGGGCGCGCCACCGATCGACGTCGGGAACATCGCGATGATCGAGGTGATGATGATCTCGGCCAGCGCCAGCGGCGCCATCCACTTGTGGTGCCCGCGCAGGTTCCATCGCCCGATCGGGAACGAGTCGCCGGCCTTCCAGCGGTAGTAGATCGGCACCGCGAAGGCCAGGTACAGCCCCACCACGCCGATCGAGACCACGGCGAAGAAGGCGATCGGGACCGGTGCGCCGTTGATGTCGACCTTCGACCAGCGCGGGCAGGGTGATGATCGCGGCGATGCACGGCCGTCACGATGACCGCGTTGGCCGGCACCTTCTTGGCGCTGAGCTTCGACCACAGCTGATGGCCGGGCACCGCGCGGTCGCGGCTGAAGGCGAACAGCATGCGCGAGGCGCTGGTCTGGCAGGCGGTGGTGCAGAACAACTGGCCGGCCGTGGAGATGAACAGCACGATCGCCACCCACTTGGAGTCCATGGCCTGGCTGAAGATCGTGGCGACCGCGCCGCCGCCCTTGGTCACGCCGTCGACGTCCTGCACGGCGAACAGGAAGGTCAGCAGCAGGATCCAGCCGCCGATCGCCGAGTAGAAGATCGAGCGCCAGATGCCCTTGGCGGCACCGTCGGCCGCGCTCTTGGTCTCCTCGGACAGGTGGGCCGAGGCGTCGTAGCCGGTGATCGTGTACTGGGTCAGGATCGCCGACATCGGCAGCACGAACAGCAGGAAGCCGAAGCCCGATGGTCGACCCGCCGAAGAATCCGGTGTTGTTGACCGTGGTGGCGAACACCGTCGAGAAGCTGGCGTGCTGCTCGGGGATCAGCCACAGGATCACGATGACGGCCGCGGCGCCGATGACGTGCCACCACACCGAGATGTTGTTGATGACGGCCAGCAGGTGGCTGGAGAAGATGTTGATGACCGCGACGACCACCAGGATGATCAGGAACATCCAGAAGGTCCGGGTCAGGCTGTAGCCGGCCAGCCAGCTCTCGCTGAACGTGCCCAGCGTCAGGTCGAGGAACGTCGCGCGACCCGTAGGCCACCGAGGCCAGGATGGCGATCAGGCCGATCAGGTTCAGCCAGCCGGTGTAGTAGCCGGCCTTGGCACCGCCCAGTTTGGCTGCCCACCAATAGATTCCGCCGGAAGTCGGGAACGCCGACACCAGCTCCGACATGCAGAACCCGATGAGCAGGATGAACGCCGCCAGATGATCGGCCAGCCCCACGCGATGGCGGCCGGGCCGCCGTTGTTCCAGCCGAGGCCGAACGAGGTGAAGCAGCCCGCCAGGATCGAGATGATCGAGAACGAGATGGCGAAGTTGGAGAATCCGGACCAGGACCGGTGCAGTTCCTGGGTGTAACCCAGGCTGGCGAGATGTCGTTCGTCCTCGTCGAGTATTTCGTGACCCTCTGGCACAGCGCATCTCCTTCTGGGCGTGGTGGCAGGGAGGCGTCGACCGGCGCGCTCTGAATAGGGACAATAGAGCGCTATTGGTCTGGTGTCCTACCTTTGGAGTGACATTTATGTAAATCTGGTGGGCGAGGCCGCCGGCGAGGTGGCCTCCAATGGTTGACTTTCCGTCGAATCCACGTCGGGTCTACGAGAGGGGGCGCGCATGGCGCCTGATGGTGCTGCCCGCAGGTCCGGGCTGCTGACCCAGGTCGAACTCGAGAGCCTGGTGGCCGCCGGGGACATCGACACCGTGATCGTGGCGTTCACCGACATGCAGGGCCGGCTCACCGGCAAGCGGGTGGCCGCCCGGCTGTTCGTCGAGGAGGTCGCCGCCCACGGCGCCGAGTGCTGCAACTACCTGCTGGCCGTGGACGTCGACATGAACACCGTCGACGGCTACAAGATGTCCAGCTGGGAGTCCGGCTACGGCGACATGGTGATGACGCCCGACTTCGACACGCTGCGGCTGCTGCCGTGGCTGCCCGGCACCGCGCTGGTGATGGCCGACCTGTCCTGGGTGCAGGGCGGACCGGTGCTGCCCGCCCCGCGGACCATCCTCAACACGCAACTCGACCGGCTCGCCGACCGTGGCCTGGAGGCCTTCATCGGCACCGAGTTGGAGTTCATGGTGTTCGACGCCACCTACCGCGACGCGTGGGCGGCCGGGTATCGCGGCCTGACCAAGTCCACCGACTACAACGTCGACTACGCGATCCACGCCTCCACCCGGATGGAGCCGCTGCTGCGCGACATCCGGCTCGGCATGGACGGCGCCGGGATGTACTGCGAAGGCGTCAAGGGGGAGTGCAACTTCGGCCAGCAGGAGATCGCGTTCCGCTACGACAGCGCCCTGGTCACCTGCGACAACCACACGATCTACAAGAACGGCGCCAAGGAGATCGCCGACCAGCACGGCAAGGCCCTGACGTTCATGGCGAAATTCGATGAGCGCGAAGGCAACAGCTGCCACATCCACATCTCGCTGCGCGGCACCGACGGCAGCGCGGTGTTCGCCGACCCCGACGCGCCGCTGGGCATGTCGGCGATGTTCCGCAGCTTCATCGCCGGGCAGCTCGCCACGATGCGCGAGCTCACGCTGTTCTACGCGCCGAACATCAACTCCTACAAGCGTTTCGTCGAGGGCAGCTTCGCGCCGACGGCGATCGCCTGGGGGATGGACAACCGGACCTGCGCGCTGCGGGTGGTGGGCCAGGGCCATTCGATGCGGATGGAGTGTCGCGCGCCCGGCGGCGACGTCAACCAGTACCTGGCGGTTGCGGCATTGATCGCCGGCGGCCTGCACGGCATCGACAACGCGCTGGAGCTGCCCGAGCCGTGCGCGGGCAACGCGTATACCGGTGGTGCGGAACGGCTTCCGACCACGCTGGCCGAGGCCGCCGAGCTGTTCGACGGCATCGACGGTGGCCCGCGAGGCGTTCGGCGACGGCGTCGTCGAGCACTACCTCAACAACGCCCGCATCGAGCTGGCGGCGTTCAACTCCGCGGTGACCGACTGGGAGAGGGTGCGCGGATTTGAGCGACTCTAAGCTGGCGCATTGCACCGCCCCATCATCGGCCTCACGACCTACCTGCAGCAGGCCCGCAGCGGCGTCTGGGACGTGCATGCCAGCTTCCTGCCCGGCATCTACTCGAAGGCGTGACCCTGGCCGGTGGTATCGCGACTCTGCTGCCGCCGCAACCGGTCGACGCCGAGATCGCCGGGCCAGGTCCTCGACGGCATCGACGGCCTGATCATCACCGGCGGCAAGGACGTCGACCCGGCCGCCTACGGCCATGACCCGCATCCCGACCACCGACGAGCCCGCCTGCAACCGCGACGCCTGGGAGTTCGCGCTGCTGGCCGGTGCGCTGCGCAGGCACATGCCGGTGCTGGGCATCTGCCGCGGGGCGCAGGTCCTCAACGTCGCTCTCGGCGGCACGCTGCACCAGCACCTGCCCGACGTCCTCGGGCACACCCGCCATCAGCAGGGCAACGCCGTGTTCTCGACCTCCACCGTGCGCACCGTCGAGGGCAGCAAGCTGGCGGGCTCTGATCGGGCACGACCTCCGACGCCCAGTGCTATCACCACCAGGCCATCGACCGGCTCGGCGACGGTCTGGTGGTCTGCGCCCGCGACACCGACGGGGTGATCGAGGCCGTCGAGATGCCCGGCCACGACTTCGTCCTGGCGGTGCAGTGGCATCCCGAGGAGACGCTGGACGATCTGCGGTTGTTCGCCGGGCTGGTGGAGGCCGCGCGGATCTATACGACTGAAAGGGTTGACCCTTGACCTCCACCGAACTGATCAACCCGGCGACCGAGCAGGTGTTGCGCACCGTCGAGCAGACCGACCTGGCCGGTGTCGACGACGCCGTCGCGCGGGCCAAGGTCGCCCAGAAGGCCTGGGCCGCCGCCGCGCCGGCGGAACGGGCCGCTGCGCTGCGGGCCTTCGCCGCCGCGGTCGACGCTCACGTCGGCGAGCTGGCCGCCCTCGAGGTCGCCAACTCCGGGCACCCGATCGGGGCGGCCGAGTGGGAGGCCGGGCACGTCCGCGACGTGCTGCAGTTCTACTCGGCGAGCCCGGAGCGGTTGTCCGGCAAGCAGATTCCGGTGGCCGGCGGGCTCGACGTCACCTTCAACGAGCCGATGGGCGTGATCGGTGTGATCACCCCGTGGAACTTCCCGATGCCGATCGCCGCCTGGGGGTTCGCGCCGGCACTGGCCGCGGGCAACGCGGTGGTGCTCAAGCCGGCCGAGTGGACGCCGCTGACCTCGATGCGGCTCGGCGAGCTGGCCGTGGAAGCCGGCCTGCCCGAAAACCTGTTCCAGGTGCTGCCCGGCAAGGGTTCGGTGGTCGGGGAGCGGTTCATCAGCCACCCCGACATCCGCAAGATCGTGTTCACCGGCTCCACCGAGGTCGGCATCAAGGTGATGGCCGGGGCCGCCAACCAGATCAAGCGCGTGACACTGGAACTCGGCGGCAAGAGCGCCAACGTGATCTTCGCCGACTGCGACCTGGAGAAGGCGGCGGCGACCGCTCCCTACGGCGTGTTCGACAACGCCGGCCAGGACTGCTGCGCGCGCAGCCGGATCCTGGTGCAGCGCAGCGTGTTCGACAAGTTCATGGAGCTGCTCGAGCCGGCCGTCAAGGCGCTGGTGGTCGGCGACCCCGCCGCCCGCGACACCGAGATGGGACCGTTGGTGTCGCGCAAGCACTTCGAGTCGGTGGCCGCCTACGTGCCCGACGACGCCCCGGTGGCCTTCCGTGGCTCGGCGCCCGACGGGCCCGGCTACTGGTTCCCGCCGACGGTGCTCACCCCGGCGCGCACCGACCGCACGGTGACCGAGGAGATCTTCGGTCCCGTCGTCACCGTCCTGCCCTTCGAGGACGAGGCCGACGCCATCGCCCTGGCCAACGACACCGAATACGGGCTGTCCGGCTCGATCTGGACCGACAACCTCTCGCGCGCGCTGCGGGTGTCGCGCGCGATCGAGGCCGGCAACCTCAGCGTGAACTCGCACTCGTCGGTGCGCTACAGCACCCCGTTCGGCGGGTTCAAGCAGTCCGGGCTGGGGCGCGAGCTGGGCCCCGACGCGCCCCTGCACTTCACCGAAACCAAGAACGTCTTTTTCGCGATCGGAGGAGAACTAGATGGACCTGACCCAACGACTGGCCGGCAAGGTCGCCGTCATCACCGGCGGCGCCAGCGGCATCGGCCTGGCCACCGCCAGGCGGATGCGCGCCGAAGGCGCGACCATCGTCATCGGCGACATCGACCCGAAGACCGGCAAGGCCGTCGCCGACGAACTCGGCGGAACCTTCGTGCCGGTGGATGTTTCGGACGAGGTCGCGGTGAACAATCTGTTCGACACCGCTGCGGCGACCTACGGGTCGGTCGACATCGCGTTCAACAACGCCGGAATCTCCCCGCCCGATGACGACCTGATCGAGAACACCGAGCTGCCCGCCTGGCAGAGGGTGCAGGACGTCAACCTCAAGTCGGTGTACCTGTGCTGCCGGGCGGCGCTGCGGCACATGGTGCCCGCGCAGAAGGGCTCGATCATCAACACCGCCTCGTTCGTCGCGGTGATGGGCTCGGCCACCTCCCAGATCTCCTACACCGCATCCAAGGGCGGGGTGCTGGCGATGTCGCGCGAGCTCGGAGTCCAGTTCGCGCGGCAGGGAATCCGGGTCAACGCGCTGTGCCCGGGACCGGTGAACACCCCGCTGCTGCAGGAGCTGTTCGCCAAGGACCCCGAGCGGGCGGCGCGCCGGCTGGTGCACGTGCCGATGGGCCGGTTCGCCGAGCCGGAGGAACTCGCCGCCGCGGTGGCGTTCCTGGCCAGTGACGACTCGTCGTTCATCACCGGGTCGACCTTCCTGGTCGACGGCGGCATCGCCGGCCACTACGTCACCCCGCTGTAGAGAGGGCTGTCGAACCGTGGCGGCCGATCCGGAATCAGCAGTGGCCTCCGAGGCCCTGCTGCGTCCGGTGCGGCCCGGCAACGCCTTCGAGGACACCGTCGGCCGGCTGCTGCAGACCATCCGGCTCGGCGTGCTGGCGCCGGGGGACTCGCTGCCGCCGGAGCGGGAGCTGGCCGCCAAGCTCGGCGTCAGCCGCGACACCGTCCGCGAGGCCATCAAGTCGCTGGCCGACGCCGGCTATCTGGTGTCGCGGCGCGGCCGCTACGGCGGCACCTTCCTGGCCGACGAACTGCCCGGCCACCGAGAGTGTGGTGCGGGTCAACCGGGCCGAGATCGACGACGCGCTGCGGCTGCGGGAGATCCTCGAGGTCGGCGCGGCCCGGATGGCCGCCAGTCGCACGCTGACCGCAGGCGAACGCGAGGGCCTGTGGTCGCGGCTGGTCGACGTCCGCGACGCCGCCCCCGACGACTACCGGCGGCTGGACTCCCGGCTGCACCTGGCGATCGCCGAGGCGGCCGGATCGCCGTCGCTGGTGCCGCTGGTGGCCGAGAACCGGATGCGGCTCAACGCCCTGCTGGACCAGATCCCGTTGCTGCGGCGCAACATCGCCCACTCCGACGAGCAGCACGAGGCCATCGTCATCGCGATCCTGGCCGGTGACGCCGACGCCGCGGCCGCCGCGATGCACGCCCACGTGGCGGGATCGTCGGCGCTGCTGCACGGCTTCCTGGACTGAGCGAGGGCCTTAGAACCCGGCGGTGCTGGCGAGCCGGATGTCGGGCTGGGACCGTTCGATCGGCGTAAGGATCACCCGCAGCCACGTCACGGTCAACGCCAGCGAACAGAGCGCCCCGACCATCATCCAGGCACACGGTCCGCGGCACTGGGTGTTCGGTGTGGTCTGGTGCCACCACACCACACCGACGCCGACGACCATCCCCAGCCCACCGCCGTACGCGGCGGCAGTGCACCAGCGAAAGCGGCAGCGCAGCAACGCAATTGACGACAAGATCGTCGTCATCTTGAAGAATGTGAGCGCCACCGCGCAGATCGCGATGCCCGGGGCCGCGGTGACCGACCGGTCGCTGACGTCGGCCCAGCCGAACACCGCGGCGCCGGCCAGGGTGGCGCAGACGGCACCGGTGAATACCCGCACCCGCCGGCTGATCCAGATGTCGTCGAGCACGTGCCGGCCGATGCGGCGGAACATTGCCTCGAGGTCGTGGTCGCTATTGCTGGGCACATAGAGTGGTCGCATCTGCGGGCCTCGTGGTTCCCGGGCGGTCGGGGTTCGCTCAGCCTGCCCGATCGTCGCGGTTGGCGGCGGTCGTCAAATCGTCGCGGGCACGGGCAACGCGGGAGCGGATGGTGCCCACCGGACAGCCGCAGACCTCGGTGGCCTCGGCGCAGGACAGGCCGAGCAGCTGGGTCAGCATCAGGGCGTCGCGACGGTCGGTGTCCAGACCGTCGAGTAGCAGCCGTATCTCGATGATGTCCTCGAAGCGGGTGGCGAGCATGTGGTCCAGGTCGACGCCGTAGGCGGTGCGCGGCCGGGCCTGGTTGCGGCGGATCTGGTCGACGACCATCCGGCGCACGATAGAGTCGGTCCGTTAACCCTTGGACGGTGCGGAAACCGGTGAGATTCCGGTGCGGTCGCGCCACTGTGTCCGGCAAGCATCTCGATGCGCCGTCGGCAGCCAGACCCTCCCGTCCACATAGCTGCTACCGGGGACGCGCAATCCCCAGGAGGTTCGCATGGGAACAGCGGAGTCCGGTGCACTTCGCCGCATCGTCAGGTCGTGGACGCGACGAGACTGGCTCGAGGTCAGCGCCCTGCTCGGGTCGGTCGCGGTGCTGCATGTCGTCGGGTTCGGCGCTCTGATCCTGTTCGTCGCCCCGCACCACTATCAGGTCGGTGCGCAGGTGTTCTCGATCGGCCTCGGGGTCACCGCCTACACCTTCGGCCTGCGGCACGCCTTCGACGCCGACCATATCGCCGCCATCGACAACACCACCCGCAAGCTGACCGCCGACGGCGCGAAACCCAAATCGGTCGGCTTCTGGTTCGCCCTCGGCCACGCGACGATGGTCGTGGTGCTGGCGCTGCTGGTCATCGCCGCCACCAAGACCGCGGGTGTGCTGCTCGACGACGGTTCCTCGACCCGCCATGCCCTGGGCGTCGCCGGCACGCTGGCCTCGGGCGGGTTCCTGTACCTGATCGGCATCATCAACGTGATCGCGCTGGTCGGCATCTGGCAGGTGTTCACCGCGATGCGGGCGGGTCGGTTCAGCGAGCAGGAACTTGAGGATCAACTGAACAACCGGGGTCTGCTGGCGCGGATCCTTGGCCCGATCATGAAGCGCATCACCCGTCCCTTCCAGATGTTCGGCGTCGGGGTGCTCTTCGGGCTGGGCTTCGACACTGCTACCGAGGTGGCGTTGCTGGCGTTGGCCGGGACGGGCGCGGCGGCCGGTCTGCCCTGGTATGCGGTGCTGACGTTGCCGATCCTGTTCGCGGCCGGGATGAGCCTGATGGACACCCTCGACGGGCTGTTCATGACGGTCGCCTACGACTGGGCATTCGCCCACCCGGTCCGCAAGATCTACTACAACATGACCGTCACCGGCCTGTCGGTCGCCCTGGCTCTGCTCATCGGCAGCATCGAGCTCATCGGCGTGCTGCACGACGACCTGGGCTGGACCAACCCGGTCACCACGTGGATCAGCTCCATCGACCTCAATAACTTCGGATTCGTCATCGTCGGACTATTCGTCGTGACGTGGGCGTGCGCCATCGTGTTCTGGCGCTATAGCGGTATGGAGCGGCGCTGGGCGCCGATACCCCAGAACCCGGCCGGATAAGTAGAGGCTGGATGATGGTCGACCGATGATTGAGGGCCGGACCCTTCCACTAACCGGAATCAGATCTGTGCTGAGCTACATTTCTACGCATGGATGGGCCGGGCGACGAGGTGAAGGTCGAACGCGCCTCGTCCGCACTGGCGGATGTGGACATCAACGGCTGGACCCAGCGCTTCGACCTGTTGTCCGACCCGAACCGTCTGGAGATCCTGCTGTGCCTGCACCGGGCGCCCGGCATCTGCGTTGGTGACCTCGCCGCAGCGCTCGGCAGATCGGAAAACGCTGTCTCGCAAGCACTCCGGGTGCTGCGGCAGCAGGGATGGGTGACGTCGACCCGGGTCGGCCGGCTGGTCAGCTACCGGCTCGAGGACCACACCGTGCACGATCTGCTGCACTGGATCGGCGCCGCACACGGCTGAGCGCAGCCGCGCTCAATTGATTATCTGAACATGTAGACAGATGAGGCTGGGCGACACTAGGCTCGATCCAGGGGGCGGAACTGACACCTCACTGCGAGGAGGCACGCTTGAGCGTCCAGGTCACGGCCATGCACATGAGTGACGGACTTGGTCAACGCCCCTACCTCGGTGATGTTCGGCGCCCTCGCGATCGCCGCGGTGGCATTCTGCGCCTGGAAGGCGCGGACAGAACTCGACGAACGCACGGTTCCGTTAGCGGGGCTCGTCGCCGCCTTCATCTTCGCGGTGCAGATGATCAACTTCCCGATCCTTCCCGGTGTCAGCGGACATCTGCTCGGCGGCGCGTTGGCCGCGATCCTGGTTGGCCCCTACACCGGCGTGCTGTGCATCGCGATCGTCCTGGTTGTGCAGTCGCTGTTGTTCGCCGACGGCGGGGTGACCGCGCTCGGGATGAACATCACCAACATGGCGCTGATCGGGGTGGCGGCAGGCTACTCGACGGCCGTGGCCTTGTACGCGCTGGTTCGACGCCGACACCTCGACCGATCCGTTCCGGCGCTGGGGGTGGTCGGATTTGTCTCGGCATTGGTTGGAACTGTTTGCGCGTCAATGGGATTCGTCATCGAGTATGCGATCGGGGGTGCTGCGCCGACATCGCTGAGCACCGTGGCCGCCTACATGCTCGGCACCCACGTGCTCATCGGTATCGGAGAGGGTCTGATCACCGCGGTGACGGTGATGGCAGTGGTCCGGTCGCGGCCAGACCTCGTCTACCTGCTGCGCCGTAGTCGCACCGAGACGGCGGTCGCGGCGTGACCAGCGCGCTGAGGCGGCACTGGCGGTTCTGGGCCGGCTTCGTCACCGCCATTCTCCTCATCTCCGGAGTGGTGTCCTACTTCGCCAGCTCCAGTCCAGACGGACTGGATTCGGCGACCTTGCAGGGATGCCAAGTTGTCCAGACCGCCCAAGGTGAACAACTCACCGGAAATTGCATAGCCCAGCACGCGACCGAACACGCCATGTCGGTGTCACCGCTCGCGGAATACACCGTGTTCGGACATCCCGGAACTGTCGGACTGGCCGGGATTG
This sequence comes from uncultured Actinomycetota bacterium, assembly GCA_963765445.1. Classification (GTDB taxonomy): domain Bacteria; phylum Actinomycetota; class Actinomycetes; order Mycobacteriales; family Mycobacteriaceae; genus Mycobacterium. Next base: position 36,771 of record CAVXWQ010000058.1, on the reverse strand, counting down.
CCGGTGCTGTCGTCGTGCTTGCCTTCGCGGGTGGAGTGTTCTGGCTGCTCGCCCGCAGCCGTCGTTCGGGGAGCTGAGCACGTGGGTGCGGGGCACTCACATCCCTTGTACCGCGACGGGGATTCGGTGGTGCACCGTGCGCCCGCGGAAGTGAAGATCGTCGCGCTGGTCGTTTTCGTTCTCGCGGTGGTGGCCACGCCGCGGGAGATGGTCTGGCCGTTCGCCGCCTACGCCGGGATCGTCCTGGTGGTCTGGCGGGTGGCCCGGATCCCGTTGCGGTGGATCCTGCCGCGGATGCTGATCGAGGCGCCATTCATCGTGCTCGCTGTGTTGCTGCCGTTCACCGAGGGCGGCCAGCGGGTCGAGTTCGCCGGGCGTGCACCTGTCGCTGGCCGGGCTGTGGGCGGCGTGGGGCATCGTCGTCAAGGGCACCCTGGGCGTTGCCGGCTCACTGACCATAGCGGCGACAACCTCGGCGCGGGAGTTGCCACTGGCGCTGAGCAGGCTGGGGATGCCCGGTCTGGTCACCTCTATGCTCGTGCTGATGATCCGATACATCGACCTGCTGTCGGCCGAGGCCGGCCGAATGCGGATGGCAAGGATCTCCCGCGGCGACTCGCCGCGCGCACTGCATCAGGCCGCGCGATCGCGAAAGGTGTTGGCGCGCTGTTTCTCCGCTCTTACGAACGGGGTGAACGGGTCTACTTGGCGATGACGTCCCGCGGTTTCGATGGCAGGGTTCCGGAGTTGGCGATCGTCGGCGCCGGACCGCGGGCGACGCCGGCGCAGTGGGTCGCCGCGTTGACGCCCGGGGTGGCGGCGGTGCTGGTGGCTGGTTCGGCGTGGGTACTTCGATGAGCACGCCGGCGATCCGTGTCGAGAACCTGAACTACCGCTATCCCGATGGCAGGGTCGCGCTCGAGGGTGTCGACCTGAGCATCGCTCACGGTGAGCGGGTCGCGATCCTCGGCCCCAATGGGGCGGGCAAGACGACCCTGATGCTCCACCTCAACGGTGTGCTCTCGGCCACGTCGGGCACCGTCGAGATCAGTGGAATACAGTTGGGTCGAAAGTCACTTCGTGACATCCGCCGCCGGGTCGGGTTGGTGTTCCAGGACCCTGACGACCAGTTGTTCATGCCGACGGTCGCCCAGGACGTGGCCTTCGGCCCGGCGAACTTCGGTGTCACCGGCGAGGAACTGGCCGCCCGGGTCAGCGCTGCGTTGGAGATCGTGTCGATGACCGAGCACGCCGACCGTAGCCCGGCGCATCTTTCCGGTGGTCAGCGCAGACGTGCCGCGCTAGCCACGGTTCTGGCATGTGAACCCGAGATTCTGGTGCTCGACGAGCCGTCGGCCAATCTCGACCCGGTCGCGCGCCGCGAACTGGCCGAGACGCTGGCCACGCTGCCCGCCACGATGGTCATCGTCACCCATGACCTGCCCTATGCCGCGCAGTTGTGCGACCGGGCCATCGTCCTGGACCACGGTGTCGTCGTGGCGGACGACACCGTCACCGCGGTGCTTTCCGACAGTGACCTGCTCGCCGCGCACCGACTGGAACTGCCCTGGGGTTTCGTCGTCCCGGTTCGCTGAGCAAACAGTCCGCCGAGCAGACGCAGAATCGCATGGATCGAGCGATTTCCGTGCGATTTCTGCGCCTGCTCGCGAAGGGCCCGGTCTAGTGCCGCTTGGCGGGCGGCCAGGGCGGCTCGCCGCACAGTGACAGCAGCGCGTTCTCGATCACCTCGGGCAGCGCCGGGTGAATCCAGTACTGGCCGCGGGCCATGTCCTGGCCGGCCAGGCCGAAGCTCATCGCCTGGATCAGCGGCTGGATCAACGACGACGCCTGATGGCCCATGATGTGCGCCCCCAGGATCGTGCCGGTGTCGGCTTCCACGATCACCTTGGCGAACCCGGTGGTGTCCTCCATCGCCCAGCCGTAGGCCACGTCGCCGAAGTCCTGGATCTTGACCTTGATGTCGTAACCGGCTGCGCGGGCTTCGTTTTCGGTCAGACCCACACATGCGATCTGCGGGTCGGTGAACACCGCCGACGGCACGAAGCGGTGATCCGACGGCATCAGGTCCTCGATGTCGTCCCAGTCCTGCAGCAGGTTGTGCTTGACCACCCGGGCCTCGTGGTTGGCGACGTGCTTGAGCTGATACGGCGAGCACACGTCGCCGAGCGCGAAAATGCCTCGCGCCGTTGTCCTCTGGTACTCGTCGACCACCACTCGGCCGTCCTCGATCTCCACGCCCACCGACTCGAGGTCGAGCAGGTCGCCGTTGGGGATCCGGCCGGTGGCCACCAGCACCGCGTCGGCCTGCACCGTCGAGCCGTCGTCGAGTTCGACGACGGTCTGGGCACCCTCCTGATGCGCGCCGATCATGTTGCGGTGACTGCGGATCTCCCACTTCTTGCCCGCGATGTCGGTGAACCGTTCGCACAGCGTGTCGTCGCAGTGCGACAGCATCGCGCTGCCGCGGATCACCAGCGTGACGCGCGACCCCAGCGAGGAGAACACGTGCGCGAACTCGGCGGCGACGAACCCGCCGCCGATGATCACCAGGTGCTCGGGCAGTTCCGCGATGCGCATGATGGTGTCGCTGGTGTGGAATTCGACCCCGCAGCCGGCGATCGCCTCGGGAACCATGGCGCGCGCCCCGGCGGCGATGACCACCTGTTCGGCGGTGAACTCCTCGCCCTCGGCGGTGCGCAGCCGGTAGCCGTTCTCGGCGCACCCGGCGAACGTCGTATGGCTGTCGTACACAGTGACGTTGGGGGACGAGCGCCGGTAGTGCTCACCGCCCATCGCCAGCGGGTCGATGCGGCCGAACACCCGCGACACGATGTCGGTCCAGCGCACCCCGTCGATGTGGGCGTCCACCCCGTAGCGGGCTGCCTCGCGCACTGTCTGGGCCACCTCGGCGGCGTAGACGAACATCTTGGTCGGGATGCAGCCGACGTTCAGGCAGGTGCCGCCGAACACGCCCTGCTCGCAGATCGCGACCTTCTTCTGGGCGTAGCGTTCGTCGAGAATGCTGTTGCCCGAACCGGTTCCGATGATCGCGATGTCGAAGTGCTGCACGAAGTCTCCTTATCCCCGGCCTGCGGGGGACGATTCGAGGTGGGCGAGGTAGAAGTCCAGCCAGCTGCCCAGTTCGCGGTAGGCCGCCGCCCGGGGTTCGGCCAGCGACAGGAACACGTCGTGCTTGGCGTCGCGGATCGGTACGACGGTGCTCCGGTTGCCGATGCAGCCGGCCCAGCGCGCGATCTGGGTGACGTCGAGCACGGCGTCCCCGCGCTGCATGGTGTCCGGGCTCGGTGGTCTCGGGCACGCTGCGATCCGAGCGCAGGATCAGATTCGGCACGCCCGACGTCCAGCCCGCGGTGCAGCGTGGCCTGACCCCGCCGGATGGCGTGGATCCAGCCGAACGTCACCGGAAAGCCGCCCAGCGGCTTCCACTGCAGGTTGTAGTCGAACTCGCCGTGGTACTCGCGGTGCAGGGTCAGCCCGTAGCCGCCCTTGCCGGTGCCGCGCACCACCGAGGTCTTGCGCACCCGCGACAGCGCCCCGATCGCGGTGGACGTCAGCCGGGTCCGCAGGATCGCCGGGCCGTGCAGATCCATCCACGGGCTGTTGAGCACCAGCCCCGCCAGAGCCCCAGCGCCGCCGTGCGCCCGGCGCCGGCGCACGCGGTCCAGCCACAGCGCCACGATCAGCCCGCCCGCCGAGTGCCCGTACACCAGCACCCGGGTGCCGGGGTTCTCGGCGGTGATGATCGCCGTCGCGCGCTCCAACTCCCGGTCGTAGCGGCCCAGGTCGGTGGTGAAGTGCGGGGTCTGGCCGTCGCGCCAGGACCGTCCGCACTTGTGTTGGTCGACGGCGTAGAAGCGGAACCCGTGGGCGGTGAACGCGTCGGCGAGTTCGGTGTTGAAGAAATAGTCGGTGAAGCCGTGCACCGCGAGAACGGTGTGCGCGGCCGGTGCCGAGTCGCCGCGGCGCACCAGGGTGGCGAACAGGTCACCCTCGCCGTCGGGGTCTGGCCCGAGCGCCAGGCTGGTCTGCTGGTAGCCGGGAAGGACGTCATCAGCCCATTCGGCCTGCGCTGCCGTCACAAGGCTCACCTTAACGCGTGAGTGTGGTGCTGGCGACTCGACCGAATAGATCCGGGTGGCTAGGGATAACCTGAACCAGTAGTACAGCTGTCACGAGTAAAGGACGAACGAGCCGGTGTCAGATAACACCAAGACCGATGTCGTGCTGATCGGTGCGGGAATCATGAGCGCCACCCTTGGCGCCCTGCTGCGGATGGTCGAGCCGGACTGGTCGATCACCCTCGTCGAGCGCCTCGACGCCGCCGCGGCCGAGAGCAGCGACCCGTGGAACAACGCCGGCACCGGCCACTCCGCGCTGTGCGAGCTCAACTACACCCCCGAGGACCCCGACGGGACCATCGAGATCGCCAAGGCGGTCAACGTCAACGAGCAGTTCCAGGTCACCCGCCAGTTCTGGGCCTACGCCCACGAGCACGGCATCCTGCCCGACGTCCGCAGCTTCTTGAACCCCATCCCGCACGTCAGCTTCGTGCAGGGCGCCGAGAACGTCGACTATCTGCGCCGCCGCCGCGACACCCTGGTGCGCAATCCGCTGTTCGCCAACATGGAGTTCATCGAGGGCGCCGACGAGTTCGCCCGCCGGCTGCCGCTGATGGCCGAAGGTCGCGACTTCAGCGACCCGGTCGGGCTGAACTGGAGCCAGGACGGCACCGACGTCGACTTCGGCTCGCTGTCGCGCCAACTGCTCGGGTACGGCGCCGAACGCGGAATGACCACACTGTTCGGCCACGAGGTGCGCAACCTGCGCCAGGAGTCCGACGGCAGCTGGACGGTCAAGATCGTCAACGGCCGCACCGGTGAGAAGCGCAAGCTGCATGCCAAGTTCGTCTTCGTCGGCGCCGGCGGTGGCGCGCTGCCGCTGCTGCAGAAGTCGGGCATGAAAGAGGCCAAGGGCTTCGGCGGCTTCCCGGTCAGCGGGGAGTGGCTGCGCACCAACAACCCGAACCTCACCGGCGCCCACCACGCCAAGGTGTACGGCCTGCCGCCGCTGGGCGCCCCGCCGATGTCGATGCCGCACCTGGACACGCGGGTGATCAACGGGAAGGACTGGCTGCTGTTCGGCCCGTTCGCCGGATGGTCGCCGAAGTTCCTCAAGGCCGGCAACGTCACCGACCTGCCGTTGTCGGTCAAGCCGAACAATCTCGCCTCGATGATCGGCGTCGGGCTCACCGAGTTGCCGCTGCTGCAGTACCTGATCGGCGAGCTGCTCCAGTCGCCGGCCGACCGCGTCGACACCCTGCGAAAGTTCGCCCCGACGGCACAGAGCCAGGACTGGGAGCTCGACATCGCCGGCCAGCGGGTGCAGGTCATTCGCCGCGACAAGAAGAAGCTGGGTGTGCTCGAGTTCGGCACCACCGTGCTCGCCGCCGCCGACGGGTCCATCGCCGGCCTGCTGGGCGCCTCACCCGGCGCGTCGACCGCGGTGCCGGCCATGCTCGACGTGATGCAGCGCTGCTTCGCCGACCGCTACCAGTCCTGGCAGCCCAAGCTCAAGGAGATGGTCCCGTCGCTGGGCGTCAAGCTGTCCGACAACCCGGGCCTGTTCGACGAGGTGTGGGCGCACGGCACCAAGGTGCTCGGACTGGGCAGCGTGCCGAGCCGCCAGTGATCCGGAGCCGGCAGGGATGGTGTGACGGTCGCGCTGCGCCGCTCCTGGGCCAAAGACCTCGACGCGGCCACGCTCTACGAGCTGCTCAAGCTGCGGGTCGAGGTGTTCGTGGTCGAACAGGCCTGCCCGTACCCCGAACTCGACGGACGTGACCTGCTGGCCGAGACCCGCCACTTCTGGCTCGAGCAACCCGACGGCACGGTGATCTCCACGCTGCGGCTGATGGAGGAGCACGCCGGCGGGGAGAAGGCCTTCCGCATCGGACGGGTGTGCACCCGCCGCGCGGCCCGCGGCCAGGGCCACACCACCCGGCTGATGCAGGCCGCGCTGGCCGACGTCGGCGACCACCCGTGCCGGATCAACGCCCAGACCTACCTCGCCGACATGTACGCCCACCACGGTTTCGTCGTCGACGGCGACGAGTTCATCGAGGACGGCATCCCGCACGTGCCGATGCTGCGTGGCGGAGCCGCCTGGCCGGCGACAGGGGCCGGTGAGCGCCCGTATCCGTTCAGCGCGATCGTCGGCCACGACCGGCTGCGACTCGCGCTGGTGCTGTGCGCGGTGCGCCCCGAGATCGGCGGCGTGCTGATCCGCGGCGAGAAGGGCACCGCGAAGTCGACGGCCGTGCGGGCGCTGGCCGCGGTGCTCGCCGATGTCGACCCGGGCTCGCGGCTGGTGGAGCTGCCGATCGGCGCCACCGAGGACCGCGTGGTCGGCTCGCTGGATCTGCAGAAGGTGCTGCGCGAGGGCGAGCACGCGTTCGCGCCGGGCCTGCTGGCCCGCGCCCACGGCGGCGTGCTCTACGTCGACGAGGTCAACCTGCTGCACGACCACCTCGTCGACATCATGCTCGACGCCGCCGCGATGGGCCGGGTGCACATCGAGCGCGACGGGGTGTCGCACTCCCACGACGCCCGGTTCGTGTTGATCGGCACCATGAATCCCGAAGAGGGCGAACTGCGCCCGCAGTTGCTCGACCGGTTCGGGCTGACCGTCGACGTGCACGCCTCCCGCGACGTGCCCGTGCGCAGCGAGGTGATCCGCCAGCGGCTGGCCTACGAGGCCGACCCGGTGCGATTCGCCGCGCGCTACGCCGAGCAGGACCGCGACCTGGCGGTGCGGATCGCCGCCGCCCGCGCGCGGGTGAGCGAGGTGACGCTGCCCGACGCCGAGCTGAACCGCATCGCGGCGCTGTGCGCGGCGTTCGACGTCGACGGCATGCGCGCGGATCTGGTGCTGGCCCGCACCGCGGTGGCCCACGCGGCGTGGCGCGGCGCGGACACCGTTGCCGAAGAAGACATCCGGGTGGCCGCCGAGCTGGCGCTGCCGCACCGGCGTCGCCGCGATCCGTTCGACGATCCGGGCATCGATCCGGCGCAGCTCGACGAGGCGCTGGCCGCCACCGCCGACGGCGGCCCCGAGCCGGAGCCCGAACCCGACCCGCCCGGCGGCGGTCAGCCGAACGGACGGTGACTCGGGAAGCTCTGCACCGCAACAGAATTCGTCGTCGACCACGCGTCCGTCCGCACCGCCCGCGGCGAGCCTTCCGCACCCGGGCGCTGGCCGTGCCCGGCGTCGGCGAAGGCACCCCGGGCCGTCGGTCGAAGGCCCGCAACAGATCCGGTGCCGTCATCACCGCCACCGACGATCCCGAGGCCGGCCACGGTCTGCACCTGTTCGCGACCGTGCTCGCCGCCGCGGGCAACGGCAGGCTGCGTCCGCATGCCGACGACGTCCGCCGGGCGGTGCGCGTCGGGCGGGAGGGCAACCTGGTGATCTTCGTCGTCGACGCCTCCGGGTCGATGGCGGCCCGCGACCGCATGTCGGCGGTCACCGGAGCGGCGCTGTCCCTGCTGCGCGACGCCTATCAGCGCCGGGACAAGGTCGCGGTCGTCACCTTCCGCGGCGACGACGCCCGGGTGCTGCTGCCGCCGACCACGTCGGCGCACATCGCCTCGCGGCGGCTGACCCGCTTCGACACCGGCGGCACCACGCCGCTGGCCAAGGGACTGCTGGCCGCCCGTGACCTCGTGGTGCGCGAACGGGTGCGCGACCGCACCCGGCGCGCGCTGGTGGTGGTGCTCACCGACGGCCGGGCCACCGGTGGCCCGGACCCGTTGGGGCGCAGTCGCTCCGCCGCGCAGCTGCTGGTGGCCGAGGGCGCGGCCGCGGTGGTGGTGGACTGCGAGACGTCCTACGTCCGGCTGGGCCTGGCCGGTGAACTGGCCGCAGCAGCTGAAAGCCCCGGTGCTGCGGCTCGAGCAGTTGCGCGCAGACTATTTGGCGCGGGCCGTACGCAGCGCCGCCTGAGCCGGAAAGGGGATCGTCGATGCCGCAGGGGCGTCCGCTCGTCGTGCCCGACGACGGCCTGACCACCAGGGCCCGGCGCAACGCCCCCGTGCTCGCCGTGCACACCGGCCCGGGCAAGGGTAAGTCCACGGCCGCGTTCGGAATGGCGTTGCGGGCGTGGAACGCCGGGATGAGCGTCGCGGTCTTCCAGTTCGTCAAGAGCGCCAAGTGGAAGGTCGGCGAGGAGTCCGCGTTCGCCGCGCTGGGCCGGCTGCACGACGAGAACGGCGCGGGCGGGCACGGTGGAGTGGCACAAGATGGGGTCGGGCTGGTCCTGGTCCCGCAAGCCCGGTTCCGACGACGACCACGCCGCGGCCGCCGCCGACGGCTGGGCCGAAATCGCCCGCCGGATCGGCGAACAACGCCACGACTTCTACGTCCTCGACGAGTTCACCTATCCGCTGAAGTGGGGCTGGGTTCGCCGTCGACGACGTGGTCGAGGTGCTGCGCTCCCGGCCGGGCGGGCACGTCGTGATCACCGGACGCGACGCACCGCAGCAGCTGCTCGACGCCGCCGATCTGGTGACCGAGATGACCAAGGTCAAGCACCCGATGGACGCCGGCCGCAAAGGCCAGCGCGGGATCGAATGGTGAGCGCCCAGCGTCCCGCCCTGGTCATCGCCGCTCCGTCATCGGGCAGCGGAAAGACCACCATCGCAACGGGTTTGATCGGTGCCCTGCGCGCAGGCCGGTCACCGGGTGGCGCCGTTCAAGGTGGGGCCGGACTTCATCGACCCCGGCTATCACGCGCTGGCCGCGGGCAGGCCCGGGCGCAACCTGGACCCGGTGCTGGTCTCCGAGGAGTTGATCGGGCCGCTGTACCGGCACGGCTCGCGGGACGCCGACATCGCCGTGGTCGAAGGCGTCATGGGTCTGTTCGACGGCCGCATCGACGAGCAGGCGATCACCCCGGCCCGCGGGTCCACCGCCCAGGTCGCCGAACTCCTCGGCGCCCCGGTGGTCCTGGTGGTCGACGCCCGCGGTCAGAGTCAGAGCATCGGTGCTGTGCTGCAAGGGTTTTCGACCTTCCATCGCGGCGTGCACGTCGCCGGGGTGATCCTCAACCGGGTCGGGTCGCCTCGCCACGAACAGGTGCTGCGCCAGGCCTGCGACGGCGCCGGGGTGCCGGTGCTGGGGGCGATCCCGCGCCACGACGAGTTGTCGGTGCCGTCGCGGCATCTGGGTCTGGTGACCGCCGTCGAGCACGGTGAGGCGGCGCGCGCGGCGGTCGCGGCGATGACGGCGCTGATCGCCCGCCACGTCGACCTCGCCGCCGTGGTGGCGCTGGCCGGCTCGCGAGTCCAGGCGCGGCCGTGGGCGCCCGAGGACGCCGTGGGCGAGCGCATCCCCGGGGACCCGGTCGTGGCGGTGGCCGCCGGCCGGGCGTTCAGCTTCGGCTACGCCGAGCACACCGAACTGCTGCGCGCCGCGGGCGCGCAGGTCGTCGAGTTCGACCCGCTCGAGCCAGGGACTGCCCGCGCAGACCGCCGCGCTGGTGCTGCCCGGCGGATTTCCCGAGCAGTACCTGACCGAGCTGTCGGCCAACGCCGAGCTTCGCGCCCAGATCCGGGAACTGGCCCGGCAGGCCCCGGTGCAGGCCGAGTGCGGCGGCCTGGCCTACCTGATGACCGAGTTGGACGGCCATCCGATGTGCGGGGTGCTGCCCGGCTCGGCCCGCTTCACCCCGCGGCTCACCCTGGGCTATCGCGACGCGGTGGCCGTGGCCGACTCGTCGCTGTACCGCGCGGGGGAGCGGGTCGTCGGTCACGAATTCCACCGCACGACAGTCGAATTCCGCCGAGAACGGTGAGCCGGCCTGGGTGTTCCGCCGGGCCGGTGCCGAGCCGGTGCGCGACGGCGCGATCCGCGCCGCGGTGCACGCGTCGTATCTGCACACCCACGCCGCCGCCCAACCGCGCTCGGTCGCTCGGTTTGTCAGCCACGCGGCCGCACTCACTAAAATCGCCCGGTGACCGAGAACGCCTACCTCGTCGGCCTTCGACTGGCCGGCAAGAAGGCTGTCGTGATCGGCGGCGGGACGGTGGCGCAGCGGCGGGTGCCGATACTGATCGGCGCCGGCGCCGACGTCCACGTGATCGCCCGGGCGGCGACCCCCGCGGTGGAGGCGCTGGCCGAACAGGAGCCGGGCATCACCCTGCAGCTGCGCGACTATCGCGACGGTGACCTCGAGGGCGCCTGGTACGCCATCGCCGCCACCGACGATCCGGCCGTCAACGCCGCGGTCGTCGCCGAGGCGGAGAGCCGCCACATCTTCTGCGTGCGCGCCGACTCGGCCCGCGACGGCACCGCGGTCACACCGGCGTCGTTCGACCACGACGGGCTGCTGGTGGGCGTGCTGGCCGGCGGTGAGCACCGCCGCTCGGCGGCCATCCGCTCGGCCATCCGCGAAGCCTTCCAGCGGGGGCTGATCAACCCCGACACCTCCGACGTCATGCGGGGCGGTGTGGCCCTGGTCGGCGGCGGGCCCGGCGACCCCGAGCTGATCACCGTGCGCGGCCGCCGCCTTCTGGCCAGGGCCGACGTCGTCGTCGCCGACCGGCTCGCACCTCCCGAACTGCTCGCCGAGCTGGGTCCGCACGTCGAGGTCATCGACGCCGCCAAGATCCCGTACGGCCGCGCGATGGCACAGGACGCCATCAACGACGTCCTGATCGAACGGGCCCGCGCCGGGCAGTTCGTGGTCCGCCTCAAAGGTGGCGATCCGTTCGTGTTCGCCCGCGGCTACGAGGAGGTCCTCGCCTGTGCCGAGGCTGGGATTCCCGTCACAGTCGTGCCCGGTGTGACCAGCGCCATAAGCGTGCCGGCAATGGCCGGAGTTCCGGTCACCCATCGCGGTGTGAATCACGAGTTCGTGGTGGTCAGCGGGCATTTGGCACCCGACCATCCGGAATCGTTAGTGAATTGGAATGCGCTCGCCCAATTATCCGGAACGTTAGTTCTATTGATGGCCGTCGAACGCATCGAATTGTTCGCCGACGCCTTGATCAAAGGCGGTAGACCTGCGCAAACACCCGTTCTCGTGGTGCAACACGGCACGACGGCGGCAGAACGGATAGTGCACACGACGCTCGCTGACGCGCCGGGGAGAATTCGTGACGACGCCATTCGACCTCCGGCGATCATCGTGATCGGTCCGGTCGCGGCATTCGCGGCTTAAGGTTCTCTTAAAATTACTGTAGGGTAGCCATCTATGACGGCTCTCAACGATGCGGAGCGTGCGATGCGTCGCGACGCCGACAGCAGTTCAGAGCGCGCCCTCCCCATGCGCTTCGAGCCGGCAGCCGTGCAGCGGAGCAAGTTCTATCCGGCCTGGCTGCCGTCGCGGCGTTTCATCGCCGCAGTGATCGCCATCGGCGGTATGCAGCTGCTGGCCACGATGGACAGCACCGTGGCGATCGTGGCGCTGCCCAAGATCCAGGACGAGCTGAGCCTGTCCGACGCCGGCCGCAGCTGGGTCATCACCGCCTATGTACTGACCTTCGGTGGTCTGATGCTGCTGGGCGGCCGCCTGGGCGACACGATCGGGCGCAAGCGCACCTTCATCGTCGGCGTCGCACTGTTCACCATCGCCTCGGTGCTGTGCGGTATCGCCTGGGACGAAACCACTCTGGTGATCGCCCGGCTGTTGCAGGGCGTCGGCGCGGCGATCGCCTCGCCGACCGGCCTGGCGCTGATCGCCACCACCTTCCCCAAGGGCCCGGCCCGAAATGCCGCGACCGCGATCTTCGCCGCGATGACCGGTGTCGGCTCGGTGATGGGCCTGGTGGTCGGTGGCGCGCTGGTCGAGGTGTCCTGGCGGCTGGCGTTCCTGGTGAACGTGCCGATCGGCCTGCTGATGATCTATCTGGCCCGCACCACGCTGCGGGAGACCCAGCGCGAGCGGATGAAGCTCGATGCGGGCGGCGCGCTGCTGGCGACCGTCGCCTGTACCGCCGCGGTGTTCGGCTTCGCGCAGGCGCCCGAGAACGGCTGGCGTTCGATGGTGACCCTCGCCTCGGGCGCGATCGCCACGCTGGCCTTCGTCGCGTTCGTGTTCGTCGAGCGCCGGGCGGTCAACCCGGTGGTTCCGTTCACCCTGTTCAAGGACCGCAACCGGCTGGCGACCTTCGCCGCGGTGTTCCTGGCCGGCGGCGTGATGTTCACGCTGACCGTGCTCATCGGCCTGTACGTGCAGGACATCATGGGCTACAGCGCGCTGCGCGCCGGCATCGGCTTCATCCCGTTCGTCATCGCGCTGGGCGTGGGCCTGGGCCTGTCGTCACAGCTGGTGTCCCACTTCCCGCCGCGCATGCTGGTGATCGCCGGCGGCGTGCTGGTGCTGGGCGCCATGATCTACGGCTCCACCCTCAACGGCGGCATCCCGTACTTCCCGAACCTGGTCATCCCGATCACGGTCGGCGGCATGGGCATCGGCATGATCGTTGTGCCGCTGACCGTTTCGGCCATCGCCGGTGTGGGCTTCGACCAGATCGGCCCGGTGTCGGCGATCGCGCTGATGCTGCAGAACCTCGGCGGCCCGGTGGTGCTGGCCATCATCCAGGCCGTCATCACCTCGCGGACGCTCTACCTCGGCGGCACCACGGGGCCGGTGAAGAAGATGAACCCCGCGCAGCTGCACGCACTGGACCAGGGCTACACCTATGGCCTGCTGTGGGTCGCCGCGGTCGCGGTGATCGTCGGCGTGGTGGCGCTGTTCATCGGCTACACCTCCGAACAGGTGGCGCACGCGCAGGAAGTCAAGGACGCGATCGACGCCGGAGAGCTGTAGACTGCTCGAGCGATTTCGGCGCGGTTTCGTGCAGTGAGCGCCTGTAAGCGCGCCGAAATCGCCTGGGTAGGGTAGCTACCCATGTCTGGCGTCAGCGGTTCGCTACCCGCCGCCAGACCGCTTTCCACCAATGCTCGGGGTCGCGATCGTCGCGATCACCGGCATGCAGCTGATGTCCACCCTGGACGGCACCATCGTGGTGGTCGCGCTGCCGCGCATGCAGGCCGACCTGGACCTGTCCGACGCCGGCAAGAGCTGGGTGATCACCGCCTACGTGCTGACCTTCGGTGGCCTGCTGCTGCTCGGCGGCCGCGTCGGCGACGCGATCGGGCACAAGCGGGCCTTCATCTCCGGCGTCGGCGTCTTCACCATCGCCTCGGCCGCCTGCGGCCTGGCCACCGACGGCCCGCTGCTCATCGCCGCCCGCGCGGTCCAGGGCATCGGCGCCGCCGTCGCCGCCCCGACCGGGCTGGCGCTGATCGCCACCACCTACGCCGTCGGGCACGCCCGCAACCGGGCCATGGCGATCTCGGCGGCCATGCAGGGCGTGGGCTCGGTGCTCGGCCTGGTGCTCGGCGGCGCGCTGACCGTCATCTCGTGGCGGCTGGCCTTCCTGATCAACCTGCCCGATCGGCATCCTCATCGTCGCGATCGCGCTGACCCGTCTCGAGGAGACCCGCCACGAACGGCTCAAGCTCGACGTCACCGGCGCGCTGCTGGCCACCCTGGCCTGTACCGCCGGTGTGCTGGTGTTCACCCAGGGCCCGCCGCGCGGCTGGGCCGATCCGTGGGTGATCGGTGCCGGCGCCGCGGCGGTGGTCCTGCTGGGGTCGTTCCTGGTCGTCGAGCGCAACGCCGACCATCCCCTGGTGCCGCTGTCGCTGTTCCGGGAACGCAACCGGGTGATGACGTTCACCTCGCTGTTCCTGGCCGGGGGAGTGCTGCTGGCGCTGACGGTGATGATCGGCCTGTACGTGCAGGACGTGCTGGGCTACAGCGCGCTGCACGCCGGCATCGGGTTCATCCCGTTCGCGGTCGCCCTGGGGCTGGGCAACGTGCTGGCCGCGCGCGCCGCCCCGTACGTCGCCCCGCGCTGGCTGATCATCGGCGGCGGCATCTTCGTGCTGGGCGCCATGCTGTACGGCTCGACGCTGACCCGCACCATCCCGTACTTTCCCGACCTCGTCGTGCCGATCGTGGTGGGCGGGTTCGGCATCGGCGTCAGCTCGGTGATCCTGCCGCTGTGCGCGGTCGCCGACGTGGGCCCCCGCGAGATCGGGCCGGTCTCGGCGATCACGCTGATGGTGCAAAACCTCGGTGGCCCTTTGGTTCTGGTGGTCATCCAGGCGGTGCAGACCTCGCGGACGCTGTACCTCGGCGGCACCACCGGCCCGGTGGCGCAGATGACGCCCAGCCAACTCGACGCGCTCGACGCCGGCTACACCTACTCGCTGCTGTGGGTGGCGGCGGTGGCCGTCACTGGTCGGCATCAGCGCGTTCTTCATCGGCTTCTCCGCCAAACAGATCGCCACCGCCCAGCACACCCGCGAAGCCGTCGAGGCCGGCGAACTCTAGGCGCGGCGCGCCCGGACCAGCCGATAGCCGCCGTAAACAGCCGCTGCCACAAGGAAATTCACGAAGTACGCCAGATCCGCGCCGTGCAGCGCGGTGGCCACCGGCCCGACGATCAGATTCGTGTGCATGAACGGAACCGCCGCGGCGAAGGCGACGAAGAACGTCAGCAGCGCCACCACGGCATCGCGGCGGGGCGTGGTCTCCTCGGCGGGGTTGACCACGTCGCGGCCCGCGCTGCGGTAGCGCCAGTCGATGGCCACGATCGCGACGAACGCCGGAATCCAGTAGCTGACGAACAACAGCACACCCTGGAAACGGGCCGCCATGTCACCGGAGTGCAGCCACATGATGAGGGCGAACGCGATGATCACCACCACCACCGCCGACACCGGCCTGCGCACCCGCACACCGACGGTCTGCAGCGCCAGCGACCCGCTGTAGTCGTTCATCGCGTTGGAGGCCACCGAGCCCAGCGCGATCACCAGCAGCGCCAGCGCGCCCAGCACGCCACCGCCCATGATCTGGCGCACACCGGCCGCGGTCTGGTCGGTCAGCTCCGCCGGCGGCGGCCACCCCGATGGCCTGCACGGCGATGTAGGCCACCGCCAGCCCGGCGAACGTGTACCCGAACACCGCGGCCCGTGAGGTGTGGACCGGAAGGTAGCGGCTGTAGTCCGAGGCGTAGCTGGCCCAGGAGATCGCCAGGCTCAGCGCGATCGTCACCTCCAGGACGAAGGCGCCGCCGAGGTCCGCACCGGAGACGGTGGGCAGCGAGATCACCTGATGCCCGCCGATCAGCTTCCAGGCGAACACCGCGAACGTGATGATCAGCACGACGGTCATCACCGCCTGCACCCGGTGGATCACCTCGTAGCCGAAGACCCCCACCACACCCTGAGCCGCCAGCACGATCACCACCGCCACCCAGAACGGCATGCCGAGCAACTCGGCCAGCGCCTCACCGCCGAACAGCCCGACCAGTCCGTCCCACGCGATCGACGACAGCCACTGGATCACCGCCACCACGGCGACCGTGCCGCCAAAAGCCATGCGCGCGTTGGGAAGTTGAGCGGTGCCGGTGCGCGGACCCCAGGTGGACAGGTACCCGACGGCCAGGCAGCCCACGACCGTCCCGATCACCATCGCGAGCATGCCCAGCCAGAAACCCAGCCCCAGCACCACGGCCAGCGTGCCGGTGAACACCACCGTCATGTTGACCTGCGGGGCGAACCACACCGTGAACAGCCGCCGCGCGATTCCCGTACCGGTTGCCGGCCGGAACAGGGGCGATGCCGTGCGTCTCGACCGCCATGTCACCGGCGCGCGCCGGCATCCGTCCGGAGTAGGTTTGGCCCGCCAAGGCAGAACCGACCGGGCGATGATTCAGCTGTCACCCAACCACCCTAGACGCCGGCGAGCACCAAGCCCCGCCGGAGGAAGATGAACCGAATGGCCAACAAGCACGTCGCGTTCGAGCCACCCGAGACGCTGCAGGACCGCTTCCGCGACGCGATCGCGCCACGCACCCTCGCGCTCGGCCTCGGCGTGCTGCTGCTGCAACTCGGCTTCATCCTGTCCTACCTCGGGGCCTTCCATTCCCCGACGCCGCACCGCATCCCGGTCGAGGTCGTCGCACCCGCGCAGGCGGCAGGCCAGATCGTCGACAAGCTCAACGGCCTGCCCGGCGAGCCGATCACCGCCACCGCGGCGCCGGCGGCGCCTACCAGCCCTCGGTGCTGCCTCCGTTCTGGCGGGCGATCAGCAGCTTCCTGCCCAACGGCGCGGGCACCGAGGCCATCCGGCGCATCGTGTACTTCGACGGCCACGGCATCACGCACTCGGTGGTCGTGCTCGTCTGCTGGATCGCCGGCGGCGTGCTGGTGACGCTGCTGGGCGCCGCGGCCCTGCACCGCAAGGCCGCAGACGCGTGACAACGTGACAACGGCCGAGCCCGAGCCGCGCAGGAAATCTCCGACGCGGTCGACGAGCTGGGCTGGCGACTGGTGCTCGGAGCGCTCTACGCCGAGGTCGCGGTGGACTCGCTGGCGCAGGCGAGCCGAAGTGGCGGCACTTGTGGCGGCGCACCGTCGGCGTCGAGGGCGACGGCCACCTGAGCATCGATGTCGCGGTCAGACCGCGCCGTGTTCCGGTTGCAGTCGGCCGTCGATCGGCGCGGGTGACCGGCGTCGATCTTCGCGACTGGCGCACACGCTCGGCGTCGGCAGCTGAGCCGGACGCGGACTGGCGGCTGCGCCCGGGAACGCTGCAGGCGCTGGAGATCGCCATCGACGCACTCGACATCCCCGCGCGTCCGCCCGTTCTGGAAGGCGGTCACCGGCTACGTCGACGAGCCGGGACCGTCCGATCTCAACGAGGGGCTGATCGACCCGCTGGGCCGGGGACCGGCGATCTGGTTCCAGCAGATGGATGCGCCGCGACCGCAACGCAACCGCATCCACCTCGACGTCGACGTGCCCCACGACGTCGCCGCGCGGTCGCATCGACGCGGCGCTGGCCGCGGGCGGCCGGCTGCTCTCCGATTC
This sequence comes from uncultured Actinomycetota bacterium, assembly GCA_963765445.1. GTDB lineage: Bacteria > Actinomycetota > Actinomycetes > Mycobacteriales > Mycobacteriaceae > Mycobacterium. The sequence continues at coordinate 19,782 of CAVXWQ010000058.1, read as the reverse complement.
GCGGGCGCCGGCCTTCTGGGTGCTGGCCGATCGCGGAGGGCAACGAAGCCTGCATCTGCACCTGGCAGGGCCGCGACTGACGACATCGCTAGGCTGGCCCACTGTGATCACCCGCATGTCCGAGCTGTTCTTGCGCACTCTGCGCGACGACCCGGCCGACGCCGAAGTGCCCAGCCACAAACTGCTGATCCGGGCGGGCTACGTCCGCCCGATCGCGCCCGGCCTGTACAGCTGGCTGCCGCTGGGCCTGCGGGTGCTGCGCAAGATCGAGAAGATCGTGCGCGAGGAGATGGTCGCCATCGGCGGCCAGGAGATCCTGTTCCCGGCGCTGCTGCCCAAGGCGCCCTACGAGACCACCAACCGCTGGACCGAGTACGGCGACGGGGTGTTCCGCCTCAAGGACCGCCGCGACAACGACTACATGCTCGGGCCCACCCACGAGGAGTTCTTCACCCTCACGGTGAAGGGGGAGTACTCGCTCCTACAAGGACTTTCCGCTGCTGCTGTTCCAAATCCAGACCAAGTACCGCGACGAGGCCCGGCCGCGGGCGGGCATCCTGCGCGGGCGCGAGTTCGTGATGAAGGACTCGTACTCCTTCGACGTCGACGAGGCCGGGCTGAAGAACGCCTACCACGCGCACCGCGAGGCCTATCAGCGGATGTTCGACCGGATGTCGGTCCGCTACGTGATCGTCTCGGCGGTGTCCGGCGCGATGGGCGGCAGCGCGTCCGAGGAGTTCCTGGCCGAAAGCGAGGTCGGCGAGGACACTTTCGTGCGCTGCCTGCAGTCCGGATACGCCGCCAACGTCGAGGCGGTGACCACCGCGGTGCCCGACGCCGCTGCCCGCGTTCGACGGGCTGCCCGAGCCGACCGTGCACGACACCGGGGACACCCCGACCATCGCCACTCTGGTCGAGTGGGCCAACTCCGCCGGGCTGGGCCGCGAGATCACCGCCGCCGACACCCTGAAGAACGTGTTGCTCAAGGTCCGCGCAGCCCGGCGGCGACTGGGAGCTGCTGGCGATCGGGCTGCCCGGTGACCGCGAGGTCGACGACAAGCGGCTGGGTGCCGCGCTCGAGCCGGCCGACTACGCCATGCTCGACGACGCCGACTTCGCCAAGTACCCGTTCCTGAAGAAGGGCTACATCGGCCCGAAAGCGCTTGCTGGCCAACGGTGTTCGCTACCTGATCGACCCGCGCGTGGCCGACGGGCACGTCGTGGATCACCGGCGCCGACGAGACCGGCAAGCATGTGGTCGGGCTGGTGGCCGGCCGCGACTTCGTCGCCGACGGCACCATCGAGGCGGCCGAGGTGCGCGACGGCGACCCGTCACCGGACGGGGCGGGCCCGCTGGTGTCGGCGCGCGGCATCGAGATCGGCCACATCTTCCAGCTGGGCCGCAAGTACACCGACGCGTTCTCCGCCGACGTGCTCGGCGAGAACGGCAAGCCGGTGCGGCTGACCATGGGCTCCTACGGCGTCGGGGTGTCGCGGCTGGTCGCGGTGATCGCCGAGCAGCATCACGACGGGCTCGGCCTGCGCTGGCCGTCGTCGGTGTCGCCGTTCGACGTCCACGTGGTGATCGCCAACAAGGATCCCGAGGCCCGCACCGGCGCCGAGGAGCTGGCTGCCGACCTCGACCGGCTGGGCCTGGAGGTGCTGCTCGACGACCGCACAGGCCTCGCCCGGGGTGAAGTTCAAGGACGCCGAACTGCTCGGCGTGCCGTGGATCGTGGTGGTCGGCCGCGGCTGGGCCGACGGCGTCGTGGAACTGCGCAACCGGTTCAGCCACGACAGCCGCGAAGTGGCCGCCGCGACGGCGGTGGCCGAGATCGCCGCCGCGACCACCGAGCCGCAGCCCTGAGCCTCGCGCTCGCGAGCAGTCGCTTCACGACGCTGATCGGCGGTTCGCCGCCCGGGCGGCAGTCGCGCTACTCGCTGCCGCCGGGGAAGGCGACCGTCACCGGCCACACGCCGAGCACCTGATTCCAGCGGGCGGCCAGCACCGCCGACTCGGTCAGCGCGGTGACGCCGAAAGCCCGGTCCTGCTCGGTGGTCGCCTGCTCGATCACCGCGCGCCAGGCCACCGCGCAGTCGTTCTCCATCCGAACCGCCAGCTTCCCGGCGTCGGCCGGACTGGTGACGGGGAACGGCAACTGGTAGCCGACGGCGGGTAGCGGAGCCTTGGCCGAGCGCTCGGTCAGCATCGTGATCGCCGCCTCCCGGCGCTCGCGGTGCTGGGCCAGCGCCTGGGACACCAGCTCGTTCTCGTCCGGCGAGCTGTGCGCCGACACGATCCCGTACCCGTAGATCGCGGCGTGCTCGGTGGCGACGGCGTCGAACAAGGCCGCCTTGTCGGCCTCGGAGGGCCGATCCGGGGTCGGGGTCGGCGAGGTCATTGCGGACGGCCCTTCGACGGCAGCGCCACCGAGTACAGCGCCGTGCAGGACGCTGCGATGGACCCCAGCAGACCGGCGCGATACCCCGACAGGGTCGGCGCCAGTTTGGTGGCGCTCTCGGCGGAGCTGCGCAGCGTGGCGACGACGTCGTCGACGCTCGGCGGCGGCGCGGCAGCCGCCGACGTGGTGGTCGGCGAGGCGGACTCGCTCGACGTCGGGGTCGGCTTGCGGGCCGCGCGCGCGATCTCCTCGATCAGCGCGGTGGCGTGCCGGCTGCGCTCGGCGGCCACCTCGGTCAGCGCCCGGGCCAGCGCCGGCGGCACGGCCTTGGCGGCCGCGGTGGCCACATCGCTGTCGTGGCGGGCCAACTCCAGCTGCTGCTCGAGTGGATCTGGGCCGGCGGGCACATCCGAGCCGCACGCGGTGACCGCCGCGCCGAGCAGCCCCAGCAACATCAGCCCCCGACCGCCGTCGAGAAGGACCCGTCGCCGGGTGAGGGCCGGAACGACGCCGGAATCCTGGCTCAGCACGCCCAACATCCTGCCATTACGGTGGCCGGGCCTGGCGTATCGTTGGGAGCTGATCAGGACAACTCAAGATGAGGAGCTCGCCGTGACTGGCCGGTCTATGGGACTACCGACCCCCGAGCAGGTGATCGAGCTACTCGATGGTGAGTTCGCGCGCGCCGGTTACGAGATCGAAGACGTCACGATCAACTCCAATACCCGGCCGCCGCGCATCACCGTCGTCGCCGACGGTGACACCCCCTTGGACCTGGACACCGTCGCCGAACTGTCCCGCTCGGCCTCCGCCATCCTCGACGGCCTTGACACCGGCAACCAGGCCTACGTCCTGGAAGTCACCTCGCCCGGCGTGGACCGGCCGCTGACCGACGAGAAGCACTTCCGCCGCGCGCACGGCCGCCTGGTCGACGTCGAACTCGCCGACGACGGCACCGTGACGGGCCGGCTCGGGGCGGTGGCCGACGGCGCCGTGCAGCTGGTAGTCCGCGCTCGCGGCGACTGGTCGGTGCGGGCGATCCCGCTCGCTGACATTCGCAAAGCCGTTGTCCAGGTTGAATTTTCGCCGCCGAGCCCGCGCGAGTTGGAGCTGGCCGGGGTTGCTGGAACGGAGGCCGGAACATGAACATCGACATGGGTGCGCTGCACGCGATCGAGATCGACCGCGGAATCTCGGTCGACGAACTGCTGGACACCATCAAGTCCGCGCTGCTGACCGCCTACCGGCACACCGAGGGCCACCAGCCCGACGCGCGCATCGAGATCGACCGCAAGAGCGGCGCGGTGCAGGTGATCGCCAGGGAGACCGACGAGGACGGCAACCTCATCAGCGAGTGGGACGACACCCCCGACGGCTTCGGCCGGGTCGCGGCCACCACCGCCCGTCAGGTGATGCTGCAGCGGTTCCGCGACGCCGAGAACGAACGCAGCTACGGCGAGTTCTCCGCCCGCGAGGGCGACATCGTCGCCGGGGTCATCCAGCGCGACGCCCGCGCCAACGCCACGCGGCCTGGTGGTCGTGCGGCTCGGCAGCGAGACCAAGGGCGCCGAGGGTGTCATCCCGGCCGCCGAGCAGGTCCCCGGCGAGCGCTACGAGCACGGCGAACGGCTGCGCTGCTACGTCGTCGGAGTCAGCCGCGGCGCCCGCGAGCCGGTGATCACCCTGTCCCGCACCCACCCCAACCTGGTGCGCAAGCTGTTCTCGCTGGAGGTCCCCGAGATCGCCGACGGCTCGGTGGAGATCGTCGCGGTGGCCCGCGAGGCCGGGCACCGCTCCAAGATCGCGGTGCGCTCGCGGGTGTCGGGACTCAACGCCAAGGGCGCCTGCATCGGGCCGATGGGCCAGCGGGTCCGCAATGTGATGAGCGAGCTGGCCGGCGAGAAGATCGACATCATCGACTTCGACGAGGACCCGGCCCGGTTCGTCGCCAACGCGCTGTCACCGGCCAAGGTGGTGTCGGTGGGCGTCGTCGACGCCACCGCCCGCGCGGCCCGCGTCGTGGTGCCCGACTTCCAGCTGTCGCTGGCCATCGGCAAGGAAGGCCAGAACGCCCGGCTGGCGGCCAGGCTGACCGGCTGGCGCATCGACATCCGCAGCGACGCCGCGGCACCCGATGACGGGGCGCGTCCGGGGGCGGCGCACGACGACTAGGGGATAGACGGCCCAAGGGTGGTTCTGAGCAGTGCCGCGGTGACGGTAGACTGTGCCGTGATCCAGCGCGAGACTCCGGACCCCGATAACCGGCATCGCCGCACCGAAGGACCGGTGCGGACATGCATCGGGTGCCGGAGGCGAGAGTTGGCCGTCGATCTGCTCCGAGTGGTGGCTGTGTCGAACGGGAACGGTCAATGGGCCGTGACCGTTGATTCAGCAGGTAGCCTCCCGGGGCGGGGTGCCTGGTTGCACCCCGACGACCGGTGCCTCGAGGCAGCGGTTCGGCGGCGAGCTTTTGCGCGAGCGTTGCGCATCACCGGTTCACCGGACACCACCGCGGTGGTCGAGTACCTCTCGTCCGCCCCGGCCCATGAAGGACAGGTAGCGAAGAACATGAGCACACCGTGAAGTTCCGACGATGACCATGCGTCGTAGCTAAACCCGAGGCGCGGCCTACCACCGCTGTCGCCTCTTGAGTAGGAGATGTAGTGGCAGGTAAGGCCCGTGTACACGAGTTGGCCAAGGAACTCGGTGTCACCAGTAAGGAAGTTCTCGCCCGCCTGAGCGAACAGGGCGAATTCGTCAAGTCAGCGTCGTCGACGGTGGAAGCACCCGTCGCCCGGCGGCTGCGTGAGTCGTTCGGCGGCGCAAAGGCGCCCGCTGCGGAGAAGCCCGCCCCGGTCAAGGCCGCAGGCAACGGCGCGCCCGCGAAGGCACCCGTCGACGCCGGCTCCGTCGCAACCGCGCCGCCCCAGGCGCCCGCACCCAAGCCGGCCGCACCGGCGCCGGCACCGGCTCCGGCGGCACCCCCGCCCGCTGCGCCCGCCCCGGCAGCCCCCGCGGCCACGGCCCCTGCGGCTCCGGCGGCCCCGCAGCCCGGCGCACCGACGCCCGCTCCGCGTCCGGTCCCCGGTGGGCCCAAGCCCGGCCTTCCGCGCCCGCCGCGGGTCGGCAACAACCCGTTCTCCAGCGCACAGCCGGTCGAGCGTCCGATCCCGCGTCCGCAGGGTCCGCGCCCCGGGCCCGGCGCCGGCGGTCCCCGTCCCGGCGCACCCCGTCCCGGTGGTGCCACACCGGGCAACATGCCGCCGCGTCCCGGCGGCGGTGCAGCCCGTCCGGCCCGTCCCGGCGCTCCGCGCCCCGGCGGCGGTCCGCGTCCCGGCACCCGGCCAGGGTGGTGGCGGTCGTCCCGGTGGTGGCGGCGGTGGCGGTAACTACCGCACCGGCGGTCCCGGCGGTGCCGGCGGCGGCTGCAGGCGCAGGCGGAGCGGCTGCTGGAGGTTTCCGGGGTCGTCCCGGCGGTGGTGGCGGCGGTGGCCGTCCCGGTCAGCGCGGTGGCGCGGCCGGCGCGTTCGGTCGTCCCGGCGGCGCCCCGCGGCGTGGCCGCAAGTCGAAGCGGGCGAAACGCGCCGAGTACGAGAACATGCAGGCCCCGGTCGTCGGTGGCGTGCGGTTGCCGCACGGCAACGGCGAGACCATCCGGCTGGCCCGCGGCGCGTCGCTGACCGACTTCGCCGAGAAGATCGACGCCAACCCGGCCGCGCTGGTGCAGGCGCTGTTCAACCTCGGCGAGATGGTGACCGCCACCCAGTCGGTGGGTGACGAGACCCTCGAGCTGCTCGGCAGCGAGATGAACTACGACGTGCAGGTCGTCTCGCCCGAGGACGAGGACCGCGAGCTGCTGGAGTCCTTCGACCTCGACCTACGGCGAGGACGAGGGCGACGAGGAGCGACCTCGAGCACCGTCCGCCGGTCGTCACCGTCATGGGTCACGTCGACCACGGCAAGACCCGACTGCTGGACACCATCCGTCAGGCCAGCGTCCGCGAGGGCGAGGCCGGCGGCATCACCCAGCACATCGGCGCCTACCAGGTCGAGCGTCGAGCACGACGGCGTCGAGCGCCTGATCACCTTCATCGACACCCCGGGTCACGAGGCGTTCACCGCCATGCGTGCCCGTGGTGCGAAGGCCACCGACATCGCCATCCTGGTGGTGGCCGCCGACGACGGCGTCATGCCGCAGACGGTCGAGGCCTCAACCACGCGCAGGCCGCCGACGTGCCGATCGTGGTCGCGGTCAACAAGATCGACAAGGAGGGCGCGGATCCGCAGAAGATCCGCTCGCAGCTCACCGAGTACGGCCTGGTTGCCGAGGACTTCGGCGGCGACACCATGTTCGTCGACATCTCGGCGAAGAACGGCACCAACATCAAGGCGCTCGAGAAGCGGTGCTGCTGACCGCCGACGCGGCGCTGGACCTGCGGGCCAACCCCGACATGGAAGCCCAGGGTGTGGCCATCGAGGCGCACCTCGACCGTGGCCGCGGCCCGGTGGCCACCGTGCTGATCCAGCGCGGAACGCTGCGGGTCGGCGACTCCGTGGTGGCCGGCGACGCCTACGGCCGAGTCCGCCGCGATGGTCGACGAGCACGGCGAGGACGTCGAAGAGGCGTACCCGTCGCGGCCGGTTCAGGTCATCGGCTTCACGTCGGTGCCCGGTGCCGGCGACAACTTCCTGGTTGTCGACGAAGACCGCATCGCCCGCCAGATCGCCGACCGGCGCAGCGCGCGCAAGCGCAACGCGCTGGCGGCCCGGGCGCGCAAGCGGATCAGCCTGGAGGACCTGGAGTCGGCGCTGAAGGAAACCAGCCAGCTGAACCTGATCCTCAAGGGCGACGACGCCGGTACGGTCGAGGCGCTCGAGGAGGCCCTGCTGGGCATCCAGGTCGACGACGAGGTGGAGCTGCGGGTCATCGACCGCGGTGTCGGTGGCATCACCGAGACCAACGTCAACCTGGCGTCGGCCTCGGATGCGATCATCATCGGCTTCAACGTCCGCGCCGAGGGCAAGGCCACCGAGCTGGCCAACCGCGAGGGTGTGGAGATCCGCTACTACTCGGTGATCTACCAGGCGATCGACGAGATCGAGAAGGCCCTCAAGGGCATGCTCAAGCCGATCTACGAGGAGAAGGAGCTCGGCCGCGCCGAGATCCGCGACGATCTTCCGGTCGTCGCAAGGTCGGCAACATCGCCGGTTGCCTCGTGCAGTCGGGCATCATGCGGCGCAACGCCAAGGCCCGGCTGCTGCGCGACAACGCTCGTGGTGGCGGAGAACCTCACCGTCTCGTCGCTCAAGCGGGAGAAGGACGACGCCACCGAGGTCCGCGAGGGCTTACGAGTGCGGTCTGACCTGACGTACAACGACATCAAGGACGACGACGTCATCGAGACCTACGAGATGGTCGAGAAGGCGCGGGTCTAGCGGAGATGGCCGACCCCGCACGGGCGAAGCGACTCTCCAAGCGCATCGCCACCATCGTCGCCTCGGCGATCGAGTACGAGATCAAGGATCCGCCGCTCGCGTTCGTGACGGTCACCGACACCAAGGTCACCGGTGACCTTCACGACGCGACCGTGTTCTACACGGTGCGCGGCAACACCCTCGATGAGGAGCCGGACTACGCGGGCGCGGCGGCGGCGCTCGAACGCGCCAAAGGCACGCTGCGCACCAAGGTGGGTGCGGGCACGGGCGTGCGGTTCACCCCGACGCTGTCGTTCGTGCTGCGACAAGGTGCCCGACACCGCGCAGAAGATGGAGGAGCTGCTGGCTCGCGCCCGCGCCGCCGACGCCGACGTGGCGCGGATCCGGGCCGGCGCCACTCCTGCAGGAGACGCGCAGCCGTACCGTGTGGTAGGAGAAGAGGGAACGATCTTTGGGCAGGAGCGCAGCGACCTGGGAAATGACAGGGTCGGGCAAGACGACCAGGACACCGGTGACCGCGATCGACACGACGACTGAGATCACTCGCCTCGACAGGCGGGTGGACGCGCAAGGCGCGGCCGCGGTGCTGGCTGCCGCCCGGTCGGTCAGTGTGATCTGCCACGTCCATCCCGACGCCGACAGCGTGGGCGCCGGCCTGGCGCTGGCACTGGTCCTGTCCCGCGCCGGCACCGACGTCCAGGTGAGCTTCGCGACCCCGTCGACACTGCCGGAGTCGTTGCGCATGCTGCCCGGCTGCCAGCTACTGGTCGCCCCCGGGGAGATGCGTCGCGATGCCGATCTGGTGGTGACGGTCGACGCCCCCAGCCTCAACCGGCTCGGCGCGCTGGCCCCGCTGGCCGAACACGGCCGCGAGGTCCTGGTGATCGACCACCACAAGTCCAACACGCTGTTCGGCACCGCCAATTACGTTGATCCGAAAGCGGATTCGACCACCATGCTGGTCGCCGAGCTGCTCGACAGCCTGGGGCAAGACCATCGACTGCGACGTGGCGTCGTGCCTGTACGCCGGGCTCACCATCGACACCGGCTCGTTCCGGTGGGCCACGCCGCGGGCGCTGCGCCTGGCGGCCCGGCTGGTGGAACTCGGCGTCGACAACGCCGCGATCAGCCGCGAGCTGTTCGACACCCACCCGTTCGTCTGGCTGCCGCTGCTGTCGCGGGTGCTGTCCACCGCGCGGCTGCTGCCGGACGCGGCCTGCGGGGGCGGACTGGTCTACGTGACGGTCAGCCACCAGGACTGGATGACCAACCGCTCCGAGGAGATCGAGAGCATCGTCGACATCGTGCGCACCACCCATGAGGCCGAGGTCGCCGCGGTGTTCAAGGAGATCGAGCCCCGGCACTGGTCGGTGTCGATGCGCGCCAAGAGCTACGACCTGGCCAAGGTCGCCACCGGTCTGGGCGGCGGCGGACACACACTGGCCGCCGGGTATTCGGCCGCCGGACCGATCGACGACGTGGTGGCAGAGTTGGCCGCCGCCCTCGGCTGAGGGTTGACCCAACCGGGCGCCGACGCTGCCTCCCCGCGGCGCATCGCGGCACTGGCGTTTCCGGCGCTGGGGGTGCTGGCCGCCGAGCCGATCTATCTGTTGTTCGACATCGCCATCGTCGGGCGCCTGGGTGCGCTCGCCCTGGCCGGCCTGGCGATCGGCGGGCTGATCCTGTCGGTGGTCAGCTCGCAACTGACCTTTCTTTCCTACGGCACCACCGCCCGTTCGGCGCGCTTCTACGGTGCCGGCGATCGCACCGCAGCCGTCGGCGAGGGCGTGCAGGCCACCTGGCTGGCGCTGGGCCTCGGCGTGGCCATCGTCGCGGTGGTGCAGTTGGCCGCGGTTCCGCTGGTGTCGGTGATCGCGGGCACGGGTCCGGCGCGAGCATCGCCGCCGCCGCGATGCCATGGGTGCGCATCGCGATCCTCGGTGTGCCGGCGATCCTGATGTCGGCGGCCGGCAACGGCTGGATGCGGGGGGTGCAGGACACCATGCGGCCGCTTCGCTATGTGCTGGTCGGGTTCGGCCTGTCGGCGGTGCTGTGTCCGGTGCTCGTCTACGGCTGGCTGGGTCTGCCGCGGCTGGAGTTGGCCGGTTCGGCGGTGGCCAACCTGGTGGGGCAGTGGCTGGCGGCGGTGTTGTTCTGCCGGGCGCTTCTGGTCGAGAAGGTTCCGCTGCGGCTCGACTTCTCGGTACTGCGGGCGCAGGTCGTGATGGGCCGCGATCTGGTGTTGCGCACCATGGCTTTTCAGGCCTGCTTCGTGTCGGCGGGTGCGGTGGCCGCGCGGTTCGGTGCCGCGGCGCTGGCCGCCCACCAGGTGGTGCTGCAGCTGTGGAACTTTCTTGCGCTCGTGCTGGATTCGCTCGCCATCGCGGCGCAGTCGTTGGTGGGCGCCGCACTGGGTGCGGGTCGGACGGCGCACGCCAAGTCGGTGGCGTGGCGGGTCACAGTGTTCTCGACGATCGCGGCAGTGGTCCTGGCGGTCGTGTTCGCGGTGGGCGCGTCGGTGCTGCCGTCGCTGTTCACCGACGACCGATCGGTGCTCGACGCGATCGGGGTGCCGTGGTGGTTCATGGTGGCGCAGTTGCCGATTGCCGGGCATCGTCTTCGCGCTCGACGGTGTGCTTCTCGGTGCGGGGGATGCCGCTTTCATGCGCACCGCGACGCTTGATCAGCGCGCTGGTCGGCTTCCTGCCGTTGATCTGGCTGTCGCTGGCCTTCGGCTGGGGCCTGCTGGGCATCTGGGCCGGGCTGAGCGCGTTCATGGTGCTGCGGCTGGGCTTCGTCGGCTGGCGAGCGTTCTCCGGCCGCTGGCTGGTCCCGGGGACGGGTTAGGTTCGCTTCAAGACGGTCTCGGCTATCGTGCGCCGAAGCCAGGTGCGGTAGCGGGGCACGCTCCAGCCGTCGCGGTGGGTCAGGCGCAGAAAGGTGTCCACTCCCGACAGCACTGTGGCCGTTGCGACGAGCTCCTCGACCGGCACGTCGTCGCGCAACCATCCACGGTCGCGGCACACGCTCAGTATTCGACGGTTCTGCGCCTTCACGCCCGTGAGCAGCTCGCTGAGGTAGCCGTCCAGCTGGGCGTCGGATGCCGCCGCTGCGGTCAAAGCCTGCCAGAGGCCGGCGCTCGTTCTTGTGCAACTCGATCTGATTGGAGACCAGGTAGTCGAGCGCGTCCTCGCGGTTGTCGATAGCGAGGAATCGACGTCCCATCTCGAGGTTGAGGAAGTTCTCCTCGCCGGAGACACCGAAAGTGGTGTATTCGACGGCCGCGACGACCAGCGCTGCTTTGGGGCCATGGGCCTGAACCGTCTCGGCGGAGACGCCGGCCGCGGCGGCGATCTTGGCCAACGTGGTGCGCTGCGTAGCCCTCGGCGGCGAAGAGCTCGGCCGCGGCGGCGACGACGCGTTGCCGGGTCTCCTCTGCCTGCTGCCTGCGCAGCTCGGATCGGTAGCGGCGAGTCCGCTCCGGGGTCTTGCTTCTATTTGGCTTGGGTGCCATAGTAACGAATACTAGCGCACTGTACTCAAACCTCGGGGGTGCCGGGTGGCGTCGATCATCATCGCCAGCGTGCCGATACACGGTCACGTCACGCCGCTTACTCACCGTCGCCCGAGGATTCGTCGACCGGGGTGACGACGTCCGGTTCCTCACCGGCGCGCGATTCGCCGAGGCGGTGAAGGCCACCGGCGCCACCCACATCCCGCTGCCGCGCCGAAGCCGATTACGACGAGAGTGTGCTGAGTCGGTTTCCTGAACGCGCCCAACTGAAGGGCGCCAGGGCGATCGCCTTTGACGTCGAGAACATCTTCGCCAAACCGTCGAAGGCCCAGTACCACGCGCTGCTGCGACGCGCACCGGCAGCGACCCGCCGACGCGGTGCTCGTTCGACCCCGCGTTCTACGGCGGCGGGTTCATGGCGGCGCATCGCGCGCGACGCCCGTCCGGCGGTGGTGATGTGCGGTGTCCTTCCGCTGCATCTGGCGAGCCGCGACACCGCACCGTTCGGCATGGGCCTGCCGCCGGCTCGCCTTGCTCAACCGGCCGCGCAACGCGGCGCTGGTCGTCCTCAACCGACGCGTGCTGGCCGGCGCCAACCGCGTGCTGAACGACTTCCACCGCGAGCTGCACGGCACGGAAATGCCTGCGGAACTTGCCGAATTGGGCCCGCCACGCCGATGCGATCGTCCAGTTCACCGTCGAGGCGTTCGAGTATCCACGTTCCGACGCGCCGCCACAGCTGCACTTCGTCGGCCCGCTGTCGGCCACCGGATCGCAGGCGCCGCTGCCGCCGTGGTGGGACGAACTGGACGGGACGCGGCCCGTCGTCCATGTCACTCAGGGCACGGTGGCCAACACTCGACTACGAACAGCTGATCGCGCCAACTCTGCGGGCGCTCGCCGACGATGACGTCCTGGTGGTGGTCACGCACGGGGGGTCGGCCGCTGGATACCTTGCCACCGTTGCCGGCCAACGCCCGCGCCGGCCACGTTCTTGCCGTATGACGAATTATTACCTCGCACAGCGGTTTACGTCACCAACGGGGGCTACGGTGGCGTCCAGTACGCACTGCGGTACGGCGTGCCGATCGTCGCGACCGGAGGCAAGGAGGACAAGCCGGAGGTCGGCGCTCGGGTCGCCTGGTCGGGCGTTGGCCGTCGGATCAGGTCGGAGAATCCGAAGCCGGCTGACCTGCGAACCGCCATCCACGACGTGTTGAACAGCCCGAAATACCGGCGAGGCCAGTCGGCGGATGGCCGCCGATCTTGCTGCAGCGCCGGGCTTTTCCGGATTGGCCGCTGTCGTCGACCAACTGACCGCCCGCGCGTTGAGTCAGAATAGGCGCAGACGAAGTTCGAGTAAACCCCTGCCAGATTTCTGACTCAACGCATCAGTTGACCTGGGCGCGTCCGCGTTCGATCACCGAGGCGCGGCTGGCGGCGATGTCGTCACCGCTCGCCTGCGCCATCCACTTACGCGCGGAGGCCGCCTCGATCCACAGTCCCGAGCTGGTCTGGTCCTCGTCGATGCGATGGTAGGAGGCCAGCAGCGCGCGGACCGCCTTCTGGTTGTTGCCGACGATCGAGGACGCCATCGCGCGCGCGGTCGGAAGCAGGTCATCGTGCGGCACCACCTGGGTGACCAGACCGGCCCGCAGCGCGTCCTCGGCAGACAGGTAGTCGCCGGTCAGGCTCATCCGGCGAGCCATGCCGACGCCCACCTTCTGCGGCAACCGCACGCTCAGGCCCCATGTCGGCAGCAGTCCCACCCGGGCGTGCGTGTCGGCGAAGCGCGCCCGCTCGGAGGCGATCAGGATGTCGCAGTACAGCGCCAGTTCCAGTCCGCCGGTCACCGCCGCGCCGTTGATCGCGCCGATGACGGGTTTGGTCATCGGAGGCCACTTCGGCGAGATGTCGGGCAGCTCGGTGGTGTCGCCGAGTTCCTTGAGGTCGAGGCCCGCGCAGAACACCGGGTCGGCGCCGGTGACGATCACCACGTCGACGTCGGCGTCGGCGTCGGCGTCGCGCAGAGCGGCGAAGAACTGCTTGCGGAGCGCCGCGGAGAGCGCGTTGCGCGAGCCCGGTCGATTGAACGTGATGGTTCGTACCCGGTCGGTGGTCTCGATGAGCAGAATGTCTTCGCTGGTCATAGCGACACCGTAGCCATCGATACAAGAAGGGCCTGGCTCGGGGGGACAGCCAGGCCCTTCTTTCGTCCCCGATCCGGTGGGAGGGGACCAATGGGGACGTCCCGACGATATCGAAGGACCCTATGCGTCAGCTTTGAAGTGCAGCGGCGGTCAGACAGCTCACTGACCGGGGGTGGCTCGCCCTCGACCCCGGCGAACTCGTGCTGGAACCAGACCCGGAGTCGGTGCCAGTACCGCTTCCTGCGCCGGTCCCGGTTCCGGAGCCCGAACCGGTACCGGGGCCGCTGGCCGCGGGCAGCGGGACCGGGAGGTCCGTCGGCAAGGTGATCGTGATCACGGGACGCTGCGGCGTGCCGGTGGAGCGGCCGGACTGGCCACCGCCGGAACTCGCGGCAACGGTCGACGTCGTGGCACAACGCGTCGCGCCGAAGCCGGAACCGGCCGACGTGGCGCATGGCGACTGCGCGGACCGCGATGGCTGGGGGAGGCCGGCGTCGCAGGCTCCCGCACGCGGCTCGGTGAGACGACATCGATCACCGGCGTGACCGGAGGGGCCTGAGTCCGGCGTGGCCGCCGCGGTCGACGGCGACTGGATCGGCAGCGGGGCGGCGGGCGCGCCGCAGGTGTCGAGCTTGGACTGCAGCCGCGACTGCAGCGTCGAGACGCCGTCGCCGGTGCGGTCGGCCACCGTCTGGATCGCCGCCGCGGGCGCTTGCCCGCAGTCGCCGATCTTCACCACGCCGCCGTATGCCGGTGCCCCGCCGGTGAAGGTCGGCAGGTACCAGGCCAGCCACATCGGGCGGGCCGACACCGCGTCGCTTGCCGTGATGACCTTGGACAGGTCCTGCTCGGCGGTGGCGGGGTCGTGCGCCACCACCTCCAACGCCTCGAGCCCGGCGGCGTCGAGCCGCAGCCCCACCACGTCGGCCGGGCTGGCATCGACGACGTGGAAGACCGACGCCTGCTCCGCGGGGTCGAGCGGGAAGTTCACCATCATCTGCGGGGTCTGCCGCGTGGCGGCCACCGGTGAGACCGAGACGCTGAGTCCCGTGCCGCCCACCGCGGTGCGCACCGCGTCGAGGATGGCGGTGCCTGGCCTGTCGGTCTGGCTGAACGCCAGCTGGTTGACCGTGCCGTCGTCGCTGCGGAACCAGTCGATCCGGCCGTCGGTGCCGGTGGCGATCTGGCGGAGCCGTTCGGTGTCGTCGGCGATCTGGGTGCCGTCGAGCTGGTTGTGCCGCTGGAGTGTGACGGCGCGGTCGGGGGTGACCCAGAACTGGACGTTCTGGGCGTAGTTGGCGATGAGGCCGAATCGGGTGGCGTCGATACGGTCGGCAACGTCGGCGATCTGCTCACGAGTCGCGGAGGAGACGTCGACCGCGATGTTGACGGCGACTCCCTGGGCGTAGCTCTCGTCGTGGTAGACCCACGCGTCGCTCACGCCGGGCATCGAGGCCAGCGTGGTCTGGAGGGCATCGGCGGCCTGGGCGATATTTGCCGGCGAGCCGCAGCCCGGCGTCACCGCCGCGATACCGGCAAGCAGGGCGAATGCGGACAGGGTTCGCGTCAGACGCCGACGGCTTGAACAAGCCGGGGCGTCAAACGACTGTCCCTTTGCCGCACGCACAGAATTCGCCTCCAGCCCCCCCGTTGGCGCGGTCGCGCACCTGCGAATGCAACACCGGAACCCCGCAGATCAGAGAGTCGAGAGTAAATCTACACGCGCGACAGATAAACGGGCGGCACCTTGCCGGACTCGAACCGATAAATATTCGGCCAGCAAAGGCTCCAGAGGGCCCAGAGCAGGGCCGAAAAAGGGCTCAGAAGAGGTCAGCCGCGCCGGCCATGGCAGGCAACGTCGCGGCTGTCATGACCCACCGACCGACGATTCTGGCCGCCAGCCGTTCAGCACTGCGGTCCGCAGATACCGAGGTTATGGCGTCGCAGTTTGCGGAGGACGCGTCTTTGCACAACTGCTTGACCTCGTCGGCGATGTCGGTGATGCGGGGCGCGACTTCGGCGAGCCGGTTCGTCTGGGCCAGCGAGGTGCCCAGCAGCGCGCTGGCCCAGCGGACCTCGGCGTCGGATTCCTGTTCGTCGAGGAAGGCGTCGACGGTGTCGGGGGACGGCGGTGAGCACGCCCACGGCGCCATCACGATCTCGTGCGCCCGGTCCAGCGCGGCCTGGTAGAGCGGGGTCTTGCCGGCGAAGTAGTGATGCACGGCGGGCCGGGTGATGTCGGCGAGGTCGGCGACGTCTTTCAGCGTGGCCGCATCGAAGCCGCGGCAGGCGAACACCCGGATGGCGGCCGACACCAGGGTGCGGCGGCGCGCCTCGCTGTCCGAACCGGGGGGCCGACCCACCCGTCTGGCCTCGGGAGAGGGAACTGCACGAAGATTGGGCCTCGCCCGCCGCTCGAGCGGCGTGTGCGGTGCGTCAGCCAAAGCGAGTCGGGAGGACATAACGCTGAAGCTATGGCGCGAACTTATGAACCAGATGTGTGCGCCTTATCAATCGCATCAGAGGTCCAAAAGCCCTGGTGAGGCGGCCAAAAGTAGGCGGTTGCGACACGCCCGGCCGTGACCGGGCGCCCGAAGGCGGGCATGCTGGATTCATGTGCCGGAACATCACCGAGCTGCGCGGCCTGGAGCCGGCGGCCACCCACGAGGAGATCGCCGCGGCGGCGCGCCAGTACGTCCGCAAGGTCAGCGGCATCACCAGACCCACCGACGCCGTGGCCGACGCGTTCGAGGCCGCGGTCGCCGAGGTGGCCGCCACCACCACGCGCCTGCTGGCTGAGTTACCGCCGCGCCGTCAGCCGCCGAAAACCATTCCGCCGCTTCGTCGTCCGGAGGTTCGGGCACGGCTCTCGGGATGACCGCCGCCCTCAAGGAGTGGGCCGCGGCGGTGCACGCGCTGCTCGACGGCAGGCAGACCGTGCTGCTGCGCAAAGGCGGCATCGGGGAGAAGCGGTTCGCCGTCGAGTCCGGTGAATTCCTGCTGTTCCCGACGGTCGCCCACAGCCACGCCGAGCGGGTGCGTCCCGAGCACCGCGACCTGCTCGACGCGGCCGCACCCGACAGCACCGATGACGGCGTCGTCATCCGGGCGGCTGCGACGGTGGTTGCCGCCGTCGCCGTGCACCGCGACGAAGGCCTCGCCGAGATCGAAGACCTGCACATCTGGACCGCCGAGTCGGTGCGCGACCGACCGGCTGGATTTCCGGCCCCGCCACCGGCTGACGGCATTGGTGGTGCAGGCCGTCCCGCTGGTCGAGCCGATCCGGCTGCCCCGCGAACCGCAGTACGCCGGCTGCACCAGCTGGGTGCAACTTCCGGTGAGCGCGGAACTCGGCGAGCCGGTCTACGACGCCGACGCGCTAGCCGCGATCACCGGACGGGTCCGCGCCGCCGTCGCGTGACGGCGGGTCGGCCGACGCCGGCAGGATCAGCTTCGACACGCCTCCCGCCCCGTGATGAACGGTGTGGACCGACGGGACCATCCTTCTGCCGCTGATCGGCGGCTCACCGGTGCCGAGGTTGCGGGCGTAGCGCGGATGTGACCCGCCGGCGACGAGCACCCTGATCCGCGTTCCGGCGCGGAACCGGTAGGCGATCGCGTCGAGCTCGATGCGGACCGGCCCGCCGGGCGCAGCGTCGAACCGGCGGTAACCGTCGCTGACGTTGCGGGAACGTCCGCGCGCGTCGACCTCGCTGATCCGGACGAACACGTCGAAGTGCGGGATGTCGGACTCGTGGGCCAGTTCCACAACGGGGTTGCCGCACACGTACAGGTCGGCGTCCAGAGGACCGCTGGTGAAGCTGAGCACGTCGGCGCGTTCGGCCAGGGCGGTGTCGTCGCGGTATCCGCTGTTGCGGGCCAGCAGCCGCCCACCCACGGTGGGCGTCGGGTGCGCGGGGTCGTAGCGGAAGGTCGACGGCGGCGCGTCGGCCGGTGGTGGCGCGGCGGTCAGCCGGCCCGCCGGCTGCAGGTACATCACGCCTTCGCCGGTGGCGGGCGGCCAGTCCGCCAGGTTGACCCAGCCGTGGTGGGTGACGTACGCGCGCACCCGGCTCGGCCGCTGCGGCATCGGCCTGCTTGGCCAGATGGGCGCCCAGCCAGGTCAGCGTCTCAGCGGCAGCGACGCCGGACGCCTTGGTGACCATGTCGGTGTGCGTCCACGGCCCGATCGTCATCGCCACGTCGATCCCGCGGTCACGCAGATGCGGTACTGGGTGATGGTCTGGTCGAGGAACAGGTCCTGCCATCCGCCGAGCAGCAGCACCGGGACCTCGCAGCGGTCCAGCGCGGCCGTCATCCGCATGGTCTCCCAGAACGGGTCGTCGGCATCGGGATGCTCGACCCAGGACTCGTACCAGGGAGAGCCCTCCCCGAGCAGTTCGCGGCCGGCGCTGCCCAGCGGCAGGCCGCGGACGCCGCGCTCCAAGCGGCGGGTGGCGCGGGTCTGATGGGCCAGCCGCTGCAGTGGCGGCTTCTCCTGGTGGGCCATCATGTGCGACCAGCCGAGGAAGTCGTTGAGCGAGAACGACCCGGTGCCCCAGGACGAGGCGTGGAAGTCGTGCGGGCCCACCGTGATCACCGCGGCCGCCAGCTCCGGGGGCGGGTCGGCCAGCAGCGCCCACTGCGTGTAACCCAGGTAGGACAGCCCGATCGTCGCGAAAGTGCCGGTGAACCAGGGCTGTTCGCGCAGCCACACCACCGTGTCGGCGGCGTCGGGGGCCTCGTGCACCATCGGAACGAAGTCGCCCTCCGACCCGAACGTGCCGCGCACGCTCTGCAACAGCACGTGGTAGCCGCGGGCGGCGTAGAGCTGGGCGTAGATCAGCGAGAACGGGAACGAGCGGCCGTACGGGCCGCGAACCACGATCGTCCCCAGTGGCGCGTCGGTGAGGGGCGCGTAATGGGTGGCGCGCAGCCGCACGCCGTCGCGCATCGGGATCGCCACGCCGCGGTGCACGACGTAGTCGGTGGTCGGCGGCGGAAGGCGCAGGGCGCGGCTCACGGCGCGGTCGGCGAACTTGCGGACCCGGGTGCGCGCCGGAAGGTAGTTCGAGCGCGCGACGGTGTTGGTCACGCCATCAGAATATGTAGTACGGGGAAGCTGCCGGACCCCAGGGCGCGCGGTCCCGACCGGTGAAGGCCCGCCCGCCAGTAGGCTGGTCGGTTGTGGCTCCCACGCTCTGGGCGATCAGTGACCTGCACACGGGTCACACCGGAAACAAGCCGGTCACCGAATCGCTGTATCCGTCGACACCGGACGACTGGCTGATCGTCGCCGGTGACGTCGCCGAGCGCACCGACGACATCCGCTGGTCGCTGGATCTGCTGCGCCGTCGCTTCGCCAAGGTGATCTGGGTGCCGGGCAACCACGAGCTGTGGACCACCGGCAAGGACCCGATGCAGGTGTTCGGCCGCGCCCGCTACGACTACCTGGTCAACATGTGCGACGAGATGGGTGTCGTCACCCCCGAGCACCCGTTTCCGGTGTGGACCGAGCAGGGCGGGCCGGCGACCATCGTGCCGATGTTCCTGCTCTACGACTACACGTTCCTGCCGCCGGGCGCGACGACCAAGGCCGAGGGCCTGGCGATCGCCAAGGAGCGCAACGTGGTCGCCACCGACGAGTTCCTGCTGTCCTGTGAGCCGTATGCCACCCGCGATGCGTGGTGCCGGGATCGGTTGTCCTACACCAGGTCTCGGCTGGACGAGCTGGACTGGATGACGCCGACGGTGTTGGTGAACCACTTCCCGCTGCGCCGCGAGCCGTGTGACGTGCTGTTCTACCCGGAGTTCTCGCTGTGGTGCGGGACGGTGGCGACGTCGGACTGGCACACCCGGTACAACGCGGTGTGCTCGGTGTACGGGCACCTGCACATCCCGCGGACCACGTGGTACGACGGGGTGCGCTTCGAGGAGGTGTCGGTGGGCTACCCGCGAGAGTGGCACCGCCGCAAGCCGTATCGCTGGCTGCGCCAGATTCTGCCCGACCCGCAGTACGCGCCGGGCTATCTCAACGAGTTCGGTGGACACTTCGTGATCACCCAGGAGATGAGGGAGCAGTCGGAGAAGTTCCGCGACCGGCTGCGCAGCCGACGCGGATGAGCGAGCTCATGCGGGCGGTGTTGCCTGAGCTGTCCGATCTGGTCTACGCCGAGTTGTACGACGACCCGCCGGATCTGGCGCCGCTGCCGGAGGAGGAGCCGCTGATCGCCAAGTCGGTGGCCAAGCGGCGCAACGAGTTCGTCACCGTGCGGCACTG
>CAVXWQ010000057.1:0-52804 GCA_963765445.1 uncultured Actinomycetota bacterium | reverse complement strand
GGTGTCGAGGAACGCCACCACATGCGACACACCGGACGGGCTGACGTCGAGCACGTGCAACTGGAACGGCACGTGGCGGCCGTCGGTCTCGGGCAGGCGCATGTACATCGCCGCGGCGGGCTGGCCGTTGGCGGTCAGCGGCAGCAGCCGCATGTCGCCGGCCGACTCAGCCGGGCACTTCTGGTGAATGAGCTCCACGATCGCCGGCCCGCCCTGATACCAGCCGACGAACGGTGGCATCTCCCAGACCGCTTCCGCGGTGAACATGTCCACCAGCCGCTCGATGTCGTAGTCCTCGAACGCCGAGATGTAGCGGGCCAGCTGGTCGCGGGCCTCCGGGGAGTCCGGCGCGGACAGCGGGTCGTCCACGCTCGGGCCGACCGCATCGAGCTGTGCCCGAGCCCGCTGCAGCAGGCTGTTCACCGCAGCCGTCGAGGCGCCGATCGCATCGGCGACTTCGGCCGCCCGCCACTGCAGGACGTCACGCAGGACGAGCACCGCCCGCTGCCGCGGCGACAGATGCTGCAGCGCCGCCACGAACGCCAGCCGGATGGACTCCCGCGAGCCGACGATCACTGAAGGATCAGCCGGGTCGTCGTACAGAGTTTCGGGCAGCGGCTCCAGCCACGGCACCTCCGTACGTTCGACGAGTTCGTCGGTGGGGTTGGAACTCGGCGCCCCCAGCCCCGTGGGCAACGGTCTGCGCTGCCGGCCTTCCAGTGCCGTCAGGCAGGTGTTGGTGGCGATGCGGTGCAGCCAGGTGCGCACCGACGACTTGCCCTCGAACCGGTCGTAGGCCTTCCAGGCCCGCAGGAACGTCTCCTGCACCAGGTCCTCCGCGTCGTGCAAGGACCCGGTCATCCGGTAGCAGTGCGCCAACAACTCCCGGCGGTACGGCTCGGCCTGGGCCAGGAAGTCGTCGTCTCCCTCGTCAAGACTTCGTGCGAGCACGCTCACCCAACCGAGCTTACGCACGGCCGCTGACAGCAATCCGCTCCGCTAGTCTCGCCTGATGGTCACAACCCGCACCGAGCGGACGTTCGACGGGGTCGGCGGCGTCCGCATCGTCTACGACGTGTGGACACCCGATACCGAACCGCGTGGCGTGGTGGTGCTCTCGCACGGACTCGGCGAGCACGCCCGCCGCTACGACCACGTCGCCGAGCGCTTCGGCGAGGCCGGCCTGGTCACCTACGCACTCGATCACCGCGGGCACGGGCGATCCGGCGGCAAGCGCGTGCAGGTCCGCAAGATCGACGAGTACACCGGCGACTTCGACACCCTGGTCAAGACCGCGAACTCCGAGTACGCCGGTCTCAAGCGCATCGCACTGGGCCACAGCATGGGCGGCGGCATCGTGTTCGCCTACGGTGTCGAGCACGCCGGCGAGTACGACCTGATGGTGCTGTCCGGGCCCGCCGTCGCCGCGCACACCGGGGTCCCGCGCTCCAAGGCGCTGCTCGGCAAGACCGTCGGCTCGCTGCTGCCGAACCTGCCGGTCGAGCAGCTCGACGCCAACGCGGTCTCCCGCGACCCCGAGGTGGTGGCCGCCTACAACGCCGACCCGCTGGTCCACCACGGCAAGATCCCCGCCGGCATCGCCAAGGCGCTGCTCAAGGTGGGGGAGACCATGCCGCAGCGGGCCCGCAGCCTGACCGCGCCGCTGCTGGTGGTGCACGGCGCCGAGGACCGCCTGGTTCCTGCCGCCGGCAGCGAGCGCCTGGTGGAGTGCGTCGGCTGCACCGACGTCCACCTCAAGATCTATCCCGAGCTCTACCACGAGGTGTTCAACGAGCCCGAGCGCGACCGGGTGCTCGACGACGTGACCGCGTGGATCGAGGCCAGGCTGTGAGACTGCGCCACCGCATCGCCCTGGCGGCGATGGCGCTGATGCTTGTGGCGGGCTGCTCGTCGCACAGCGACACCCAGCGCGCGTGGGTCGAGGACGAGGTGACGTTCGTCGCCGACGGGCTGACGATCCACGGCACCTACCGGCATCAGCACGGCGCAGGCGCCGGCCCGGCCGCGCTGCTGATCTCCGAGAGCGGCCGCACCGACCGCAACGGCGACAACAACGTCGCCGGACCGATCGGCAACATGCGCCAGCTCGCCGAGTACCTCTCCGACCACGGGGTGGCGTCGCTGCGCTACGACAAGGTCGGCACCGGGTCAGACCGGCCTCGGGCCCTACGCCGGGCGGCCCGCCGACGTCGGCAGCGCCATCTACACCGGCGGCGCCAAAGCCGCCGTGCGGTTCCTGGCCGGCCAGTCCGGAACCGACAAGAACCGCATCTCGGTCTACGGCCTCGGCGAGGGCACGATCCACGCGATGTCACTGGCCGACGACACCGCCGCCGACGCACCGAAGATCCACGCGCTGGGGCTGCTGCAACCGCTCGGCGGCCGCTACCTCGACCTGATCACCGACCGCGTCAAGGCCGACATGGCCGCGGCGGTCAAGGGCGGCCAGAAGAACCAGCAGCAGGCCGACCAGGTGATCGCCGAGTGGAACGCGGCGGTGAACCAGGCCCGCACCGCCGGCACGGTGCCGGCCAAGCTGCCCGAGGGACTCAGCGCAATCCTCAACCCCGGCAACGTCAAAGCCGTCGTCGAGGCCGACGCCATCGACCCGCTGGCGCTGGCCGCCCGCATCCCCGCCGGCACGCCGGTGCTGCTGACCTGTTCGGACTCCGACGGCCAGGCCGACTGTGCGGACATGAAGCCGCTGGCCGACGCGCTGGCCCACACCGCGCTGCAGTTCGTCCAACTCAAGGGCGTCAACCACGTGCTGCGCGACGACCCGACCGACAACGTCGGCAACTACGCCAAGAAGGCCCCGCTGTCGCCGCAGCTGACCGCGGCGCTGGACCAGTTCGTCACCAAGTAGCGCACTAGTGTTGTAGCTCGTGACGAGAACTCGTGGTGGCCGCCGCCTATGGCGGACCGGAAGTGCTTGCCGTCCAAGACCTCGAGGTGCTCTGCGCCCGCCGATGGTCAGGTACTCATCGATGTCCGCGCCGCGGGCGCCAACCCGATCGACTACAAGCTGTACAGCGGTGAGATGGGCCGCGATCCGGCCGCCCTGCCCATGCCGATCGGCCTCGAGGTCTCCGGTGTGGTGGCCGCGGTGGGTTCGGGCGCGACCGGATACACCGGGGCGCTGTCGGTGGGTGACGAGGTGGTCGCCACGGGGATGCGCGGCGGCTACGCCGAGCAGGTGATCGTCGACGCCAAGGATGTCGGCCACAAACCCGACTCGCTGTCCTTCGAACAGGCCGCCGGGCTGCTGCTCGTCGGCGGCACCGCCTGGCACCTGTTGACGAATACCGGTCTGGGGATGGGCGACACCGTGCTGATCCACGGGCGGCCGGCGGGGTCGGGCTGCTCGCGGTGCAGCTGGCCGTCGCCCGTGGCGCCTCGGTGATCGGCACCGCCAGCCCCGCCCGGCACGATGAGCTGCGGAAATACGGTGCGACGCCGGTCGCATACGGCCCCGGGCTCGCCGACCGGGTCCGGGCCATCGGACCGGTGGACGCCGCGCTGGACCTGGTGGGCACCGACGAGGCGCTGGACACCTCGGTCGAGCTGGTGGCCGACCGGTCCCGGATCGCGACGATCGCCGGTTTCGGCCGGGCCGCCGAACTCGGCATTGCGGCCCTGACCGGGGCAGACGGTGGCCAGGCCATCCGCGACGCCGCCCGCCCCGAACTGCTGGCGCTGGCCCGCGACGGCAAGCTCGAGGTCACCGTCGACCGGGCGTTTCCGCTCGCCGACGCGGCGGAGGCGCACCGCTATCTGCAGACCGGGCATGCGCGCGGGAAAGTCGTCCTCCTCCCTTAGGTTGCCAACCATGACTGACGACAAGATGCTCGCGCGGATCGCGGCCCTGCTGCGCCAGGCCGAAGGCACCGACAACGCCCACGAGGCCGAGGCGTTCATGGCCGCCGCGCAACGGCTGGCCACCGCGACCTCGATCGACCTCGCGGTGGCCCGGTCACACTCGGCGACCCGGACCGCCGCCCAGGAGCCGACCCAACGCACCATCACCATCGGTGATCCGGGCACCCGAGGTCTGCGCACCTACGTGCAGTTGTTCGCCGGCATCGCCTCGGCCAACGACGTGCGCTGCGACGTGGCGTCGAACTCGACGTTCGTCTACGCCTACGGATTTCCCGAGGACATCGACGCCAGCCACGCGCTGTACGCCAGCCTGGTGGTGCAGATGGTGCGGTCGTGTGACGCCTACCTGGCCACCGGTGCACACCGTCCCACCCCGACGATCACCGCCAGACTCAACTTCCAGCTGGCCTTCGGCGCCCGGGTCGGCCAGCGGCTGGCCGAGGCCCGCGAGGAGGCCAAGCAGGAGGCCACCAGGGACCGCAGAACCGCGCCGGGAACCGCACTTGCGTTGCGCAACAAGGAAGTCGAGCTGCGTGACCACTACCGGCAGAGCTCCCAGGCGCGCGGCACCTGGCAGGCCGCCCGCGCCTCGGCGGGTTACTCGTCGGCGGCGCGGCGCGCCGGTGACCGCGCCGGACGCCAGGCCCGGCTGGGTGCCAGCCCCGAGTTGCCGGGTGCCCGCACGCCGGCTGAAGAGGTGACGGTCCGCGACAGCCAGCGCTCCCGGGTGTATGCCGCCGAGGAGTTCGTCCGGACACTGTTCGACCGCGCCGCCCAACACAGTTCGCGTTCCATCGAGTTCTTCGGCACGAAGCTGACACTTCCGCCGGAGGCCCGGTTCGGCTCGATGGAGTCGGTGCAACGCTATGTCGACGACGTCCTGGCACTGCCGGCGGTCACGTCCCGGTGGACCTCGCCGGGACCGCTGACCGTCCGGCCCCGCCGCGCGGCGACGGCGGCGCATTACGAAAACCGCGGCGGCACAGGTGTTATCGCCGTCCCCGACCGCGACACCGCCGACTGGGCGATGCGCGAGTTGGTGGTCCTGCACGAGATGGCCCATCATCTCGACGACGGTGGCGGTCCCTCGCACGGACCGGGATTCGTGGCGACCTTCTGCGACCTGGCCACGGTGGTGATGGGTCCCGAGGTCGGCCATGTGCTGCGGGTGGTCTACGCCAAAGAGGGCGTGCGCTGAGGTGGTGGCCACGGTTACGGTGATGCGGTGAGCGAAACGATCGGCCCCGAGAATTGGCAGCCCGTCGACGCCCTGCTGGACCGGGCGCTGCTCGGCGAGGACCCCGCACTGGCCGCCGCACTTGCGGATTCGGCCGCGGCCGGCCTCCCGCCGATCGAGGTCTCACCGCAGAGCGCGCAGTTGCTCTACCTGCTGACCCGGATCAGCGGGGCGCGCCGGGTCCTCGAGATCGGCACGCTGGGCGGCTACAGCACCATCTGCCTGGCCCGCGGGGTCGGCGCCGAGGGCAGCGTCGTCACGCTCGAATACGAGCCGCGGCATGCCGAGGTCGCCCGCCGCAACCTCGCACCGCGCCGGAGTCGCCGACCGGGTCGAGATCGTCGTCGGTGCGGCACTGGACTCGCTGCCCGGCCTGACCGGTGACTTCGATCTGGTGTTCATCGACGCCGACAAGGAGAACAACAGCGCCTACGTGCAGTGGGCCATCGACCTCGGCCGGCCCGGCACCGTCATCGTGGTGGACAACGTGGTGCGCAATGGCCGCATCCTCGACCCGGCAGCCCGACGACCACCAGGCCCGCGCGGTGCGCGACATGCTCGAGATGATGGGCAAGCACCCGCACCTGGACACCGCCGCCATCCAGACCCTCGGCCTGAAGGGCTGGGACGGCTTCGCCGTCGCACTGGTGAAGTAGCGTCAGCCGGCCGGGGCGACCTCGACCGGCAAGGCGTTGAGCACCGCCGTGCCCGACAGCGGGTCCAGCAGCGTGCCGTCGTTGAGGCTGTTGACGTTGACGCCCGGGTGCTGTGCCGCCACCCGCATGCGCGTGCCCGGCTCGGTGTGACCCCAACCGTGCGGCAGCGACACCACGCCCGGGCGGATCGCGTCGGTGATCTCCACCGGCACCTCCAACTTGCCGCCGGGACCGGTCACCAGCGCGATCTCGTCCAGGCCCAGCCGGGCGGCGTCGTCGGGATGGATCTGCAGCGTGCAGCGGTTGGTGCCGCCGGACAGCGCGGGAACGTTGTGCATCCAGCTGTTGTTCGACCGCAGGTGGCGACGGCCGATCAGCAGGAACCCGGGCTCCGCGCCCAATGACGCGTGCAGCCGCGGAACGTCGGCGAGAATCGCCTCCGGAGCCAATTCCACTGTGCCCGAGGGGGTTCGAAGGACCTCGGGAATGCGCGGAGCTAGCGGGCCCAGGTCCACGCCGTGGGGTGCGTCCTTGAGCCGCTGCAGTGTCAGGCCGTCGGGCTTGGCGCCGAACCCGTCGCCGAACGGCCCCAGCCGCAGCATCATGTCCAGCCGGCGCTCGTAACCGGGTCCGTCGGGCAGCATCGCGGTGAGTTCCTCCACCGACCGGCCGGCGACCGGGGAGTCCGGGTCGCTGACCTCCTTGCCCAGGGTGGAGGCGATCACCTGGTCGTCGACCAACTTCGGGTCGGCGTCTGGCACCCATGCCCAGCACGATCAAGGCGAGCCGGGACAGGATCTCGCACTCCTCGGGCCGACCGTCGGGCAGTGGCAGCACCGGCGGGGAGTAGCGGGCGTTGTTGCGGACCACCGCGGCGCTGAGCGCGACGTCGAAATGCGCTGAGTACGAGGGCGGCGGTGGCGGCAGGATGACGTCGGCGTGCCGGGTCGTCTCGTTGAGGTAGGGGTCCACCGACACCATGAAGTCGACCGCGTCGAGGGCGTCGCTGAGCCGGGCGCCGTCGGGTGCGGACAGCACCGGATTGCCCGCGATGGTGACGACGGCCTTCACCTGGCCGTCGCCGGCGGTCTCGATCTCCTCGGCCAAGGCGACGGTGGGCATCTCCGACAGTGCTTCGGGATGCTCGGAAACCCTGCTGCGCCAACGGCCCGTCTTGAATCCCCGGCCGGCGCGCGCGGGCCGCGGCGCCGAGCCGATGGGCGGGCTGGCGAACATCACCCCGCCGGGGCGGTCCAGATTTCCGGTCAGGATGTTGACGACGTCGACCAGCCAGCTGGTCACGGTGCCGAACTCGACGGTCGAGGTCCCGATGCGGCCGTAGACCGCCGCGCTGGGTGCCGCGGCGATTTCGCTTGCCAGCGTGCGGATTTCGTCGGCCGCCACCCCGCAGTGCTCGGCGACCGCCTCGGGCGGGAAGTCCGCGGCCGCCGCGCGAACCTGCTCCACGCCGGTGACGTGCTCGGCCAGCCGGCCGAGGTCCACCAGCTCCTCGTCGAACAGCACGTTCACGATCGCGAACAGCAGCGCCGCGTCGGTCCCTGGCCGGGGTGCGATGTGCCGGTCGGCCAACTCCGCGGTCCGGGTGCGGGACGGGTCGATGACCACCAGACGGCCGCCGCGCTTGCGCAACGCCTTGAGCTTGCCGCCGAAGTCGGCCGCGGTGGCCAGACTTCCGTTGGACACCAACGGGTTTCCGCCGATGATGACCAGGTAGTCGGTGCGGTCGAGATCGGGAATGGTGAAGGCCAGTGGGTTGCCGTACAGGTATCCGCAGGCGACGTGCTTGGGCATCTGGTCCAGCGTGCTGGCCGAGTAGACGTGACGAGTGCCCAGCGACTTGACGACAGCCGGGCCGTAGAGCGCCCCGGCGATGGTGTGGGCGTTGGGGTTACCCAGGTAGACCGCGACCGACGAGCCGCCGGAGGCCGAGATCACCCGCTGCAGTCCCTCGGCCGTGCCGCGGCGAAGGCCTCCGCCCAGCTGGTCTCGACCAGTTCGCCGTCGCGGCGGACAAGCGGCTTGTCCAGTCGGTCGGGGTCGTTGTCCAGCTCGGGGAAGCTGGCCCCCTTCGGGCAGATGAAGCCGTGGCTGAACACGTCGTCGCGGTCGCCGCGGGCCGAAGCTGACCCGTTCGGAGTCGTCGATGGTCAGGACCAGCCCGCAGGTGGCCTCGCAGATGGGACAGATTCGCAATGCGGTTCGGCTCACGCAGTCACTGTGCTCCTGGCGCGGACCTGCGTGCAACCCTGGGTCAGCTCGACCAGGCCGGCGAGTCCAGCGCGTTGCGCAGTGCGCCCACGATGCGGTCCTGATGGGTCAGGAACCGTTCGGTCGGCGCCGGCACCGAGATCGCGACGATGTTTCCGCCGGCCGCCCTGGCGGCGATGCCGGCCGCCGAGATGCCGTCGGTGTGCTCGTCACGGTCGAACGCCACACCGGTGGAGCGGATTTCGTCGATCTCGGCGCGCAGGCTCGCGGCACGCTCGGGGCCGAGCGGCGCCAGCACCGCCGCCACGTCGCCGTCATCGAGTACCGCCAGGGCCGCCTTGCCGTTCGCGGTGTCGTACAACGGGAATCGAGCCCCGATCGCCGAGACCGCGCGCAGCCGGTGTGGGGACTCGATCTGATCGATGAACAACATCTGGCCGCCGCGGAACAGGGAGAGATCGGCGGTTTCCCCGGTGGCCTCGGCGACTCGTTCCAGAGTCGGCCGGAAGGTCGCGGCCAGGTGGGCGGCGTTGACGCTGACCAGACTCAGCAGGCGGTCGCCCAGGACGATCCGGCCGTCGTCGTCGACGGCGGCGAACCCGACCTCGACCAGGCCGACGAGCAGACGGCGGGTGGTCGACTTCGCCAGACCAAGCCGGGTGTGCAGGTCGACGAGCCGGAGCCGGCCGGGGGCCGTCGCGATCTCGTCGAGGGCGGCCGCCGCCCGGCGCAACACCTGGATCCCGTCGTCGCGCTGTCGAGAACCGTCCACGCCGACCCCCTTCCGCCACCGGCTCACCGCCACTATATTGTTCCGCATAGTGAATCATAATGGTTCACTATGCGGATCATCGGAGGTCGCGGTGGGGTCACTTCCTGTCGGTCGGCATTTCTTCCTCGGTGACGACGGCTATGAGGCCGTGCGCAGCGCGACGGTGTGGCATGAGCGAGTGCCGGACCGCTATCCCGACGTGATCGTGCAGGCCGTCGACGCCGACGACGTCGTCGCCACCGTGCGCTACGCCAAGGCCAACAACAAGAAGGTCAGCATCAAGTCCGGTGGCCACAGCTGGGCCGCCAACCATCTGCGCGACGGCGCGGTCCTGCTCGACGTGAGCCGCCTGGAGCAGACCGCGATCGACCGGGAGAAGAAGGTCGCCGTGGTCGGGCCCGGCAAGGGCGGCAGCGTGCTGGCCGCAGAACTCGGCGAACTCGGTCTGTTCTTCCCGGCGGGCCACTGCAAGGGCGTTCGCATCGGCGGGTACCTGCTGCAGGGCGGGTACGGCTGGAACAGCCGGGTCTACGGGCCGGCGTGCGAGAGCGTGCTCGGCCTGGACGTGGTGACCGCCGACGGTGAGAAGCTCTACATCGACGCCGAGCACCATCCCGACTTGTATTGGGCGGCAAGAGGTTCCGGACCGGGCTTCTTCGCCGTGGTGACCGCGTTCCATCTCAAGCTGTACCCGAAACCCGCGATCTTCGCCA
This sequence comes from uncultured Actinomycetota bacterium, assembly GCA_963765445.1. Lineage (GTDB taxonomy): Bacteria > Actinomycetota > Actinomycetes > Mycobacteriales > Mycobacteriaceae > Mycobacterium. The sequence continues at coordinate 43,297 of CAVXWQ010000057.1, read as the reverse complement.
ACGCGCTCTACGTCTACTCGGCCGACTACATCGACGAGGTCTACACCTGGGCGCGCTCCATGAGCGCCGATGTCGACCGCCGCGTCGAGTTTCAGATTCTGATGTCGCGAGCGATGCCGTTCATGGGACTTGACGAACCATGCCTCACGGTGGTCGGCCCGGTGTTCGCCGACTCCGAGCAGGATGCCGCAGATGCGCTGGCGTTCATGGAGACCTGCCCGGTGCGCGAGCACGCACTGCTCGCAGTTCCCTGTGCGCCAACGGATCTCGAGTTCGCCTACCAGGGGGTGATGAGCAACTACCCGTCCGGCTACCGCTATGCCACCGACAACATGTGGACCTCGGCGTCGGCCGAAGAGTTGCTGCCGGGGATCCGGCGCATCTTCGAGACCATGCCGCCGCACCCGGCGCATCTTCCTCTGGCTCAACTGGGGACCCTCGCCCCAGCGCCAGGACATGGCCTACAGCCTCGAGGACGAGATCTACCTGGCGATGTACACCGTGTGGAAGGACGCCGCCGACGACGACAAGTACTCGGACTGGGCGCGGTCCAACATGGCCGGCATGGAGCATCTGCAGACCGGAGTGCAGCTCGCCGACGAGAACCTGGGGGAGCGGCCCGCGAAGTTCGTGACCGACGACAACATGGCCAAACTCGACCGGATCCGCGCCGAGTACGACCCCGACGGCCGGTTCTATCCGTGGATGGGGCGGCTCTGATGGCCGGAACCTACCTGGGCTACCGCACCGGTGACGCCGAGACCGAGTGGGGATCGTTCTTCAACCCCGAGATGGCACCGCTGCCTGCCCACATCGTCACCGCGCTGCAGCACGGCCCGCAGGCCGCGCCGGTGCTGCTCGACTTCGACGACGCCGCAACGATTCTCGACGACGGATACCAGCAGACCGAGAACGGCTACGGCCGCCTGCGCGACGGCGGCATCCAGGTCTCCGCGCGCACCGACATGCCCGGCGTGACCCCGCAGATGTGGTCGTGGTGGTTCGGCTGGCACGGCAGCGACGCGCGCCGCTACAAGCTGTGGCATCCGCGCGCCCACGTCTCGGCGCGCTGGGACGACGACGGTCCCGACGGCCACTACGTCGGCCGGACGTCGTTGATCGAGGAGTACATCGGCTCGGCGTTCACCAAGGGTTCGATCGCGTTCGTCGAGCCGTCGGCGCTGGGACTCGATCCGGCCAAGCTCGGCGACGGCATCGCGGTGTGCGCGCGGCTGGGCTCGTCGGACCTGCCGGTCGACGTCGGCTGGTTCGTCCACCACGTCCGGCCCACCGCCGACGGCAGCGAGATGCGGTCCCGGTTCTGGATGGGTGGCCGGCATGTGGCCGTGCGTGGCGGCAACCGGCTGGCAGATCGCGCGGTGCGGCCGGTCGCGGCACGCCAACTGCCCGATCCGCGCGACCTGATGGTGCACTGCGCGCAGGAGATGAACCATCTTGCGGGCTTCCTGCCCGCAATCTACGCCACTTAGCGGCATCGCGCATTCGTCCCCGTTTGTCAACCGTCATCTCATTATGCGTTTTTGCGCTCGATGTACCTTTGCTCGTGTTTGAATGCGCGTTTACCACTCGACTCGAGCGGATCACCGGCCGGTAGTGCTGGTGAGGCGCTCCGAGCGGCCGACAGGTCGAGGGGGTCGGCGATCGTGCGGCGGCGTGAACGACTGGTCACGGGCGGCGGCAGGGCGACGGTGAAGCTCAGCCGGTCGGGGCGGATGTCGGGACGGGCCAGGGTGGCATCGGATAGAGCGGTGCGCGGGCCTGGTAGGTGATCAGCAGTGCGTAGACCTCTTGAGTGATGCCGGCGGGGGTGGCCGCGCGCAGCACTCGTCCGCCGCCGTTGGTCAAATTCAGTTCCACTTAGCTGGTTTCGATCTCCCATCTCTGATGGTAGAGACCGACCAGATCGTCTGCGAGATACATATCTCGACAGATCAACGTGGTGACCAGGCGGTAGAGACCCGCAGCAAGTGACCCCTACCGTCGAGCCAACACACTGATAACAAGCGTCAATCACCCACACAATCACCACCCCCATCCATACCAGCCACATCCGTCCAAGAGATATATAGATCTAAAGCAGCACACGGATGTCCTAGCACCCGCTCAGCAGATCGGCGTACACCTGAGACGATCTATACAACAAAAACAATAACAACGAAATAACAATCAACCAACAACAACATATCTAATATCAAACATCACAACAACCATAAACACATAACTAAAATCACCAACCCAATAAACACCAAACACAACATCAATAACAATACAATAACCACACACCACCAAAATCAACAAACACAACATCAAATACCCAAACTCCACATCAAACCAACCAATCTAACATCCAAACACTACAACATTAACTCGACTATAAAACACAAACATCCACATACCATCAATCTCTCAAACCAACAAACCATACCTATAGCAACACCAACAACCAAACCATCATACCAAAAAAAACAAAACACACAACAAAATAACACCAACACATCACAATCACTAAAAACAAAACCAAAAAACCCAATATAACCACAATAACCAAATCCAACCCAACAACCAACCACACCCATACCTCTCTCTTATCCTATCTCCTCTAACAACTCCCCCTCCATCATCACTTATACCACTACCCTCTACTTCATCACCCTTACACCTCCTCTACACTCTTCCCTCTTGTTCTCCATATCCTCATCTACTAATCTACACTATACTATCCTCTTCAACTCTCCCAATCTCCCCTCTCTAACCTCCCCTCACTTCCCTATCACAACATCAAATACAACTAAACAACAACTAACTCCCTCTTGAATTTATCTTTACATCAACAATCCATCATACCTTATTCCCTTCCTATTAAATAAAAAAATTTGGCATTCGCCGGGCGTCTAGTCCTTAACCTTCAACCGCGGTGACCAAATTGACCCATCGGTGAGGTCTCGGGAGCTATGTTCCCGAGGACAGCCTGAGAAATTCGGCGTTAGGAATTCGGGAAATGGCAGCTATGGCGATCACCCGCAATGTTCGGCGGGGCAAGAAGGCGGCCTTGTCGGGAGCAGCAGCGGCGACAGCGGCCGTGATGACGGTGGGTCTGAGCGTGCCGGCGGTGCTCCCGGATGCCACGGCGGCGGTGACCCTCAACGCGGTCACGACCGGACCGTCTGTTCCGGATCGCGGACGCTCTGGGCCTGAACTCCGTCGACATCACCACAGGCGTGTCTGCGCTCGACCCGCTCACGATCAATCTTGCCTATTCGAACTCCAACCCGGTCAACCTCAACGACAAGATCAATCTCTTCGATTTCGGCGGATTCACCCCTCTTGCAGCGACTTTCAAACGCCAACCTGGCGGAACGCTGGGGGCTGCCATTCTCGCCGGGAGCGGGCAGGGTGCCTACAATGCCGGCCTGGCCTACAGGCGCTGCTGTCCAGCGCCCAGGGCACGACCCTGCCCGGATACAGCCCGCTGGTGGCGCGCGGGAGGGTGAACTCTGCCACCGGTGTGTCCTGCACGTCAGGCTTGACGTGCGTTCAGGGCACAAACGTCACCAATCTCGCGGTGCTGCTGGTGAACAATCCCGGCACACCCAACGGCGGGCTCTACGCGCGTTTTGCCCCGATCCTGAACCTCTTCGGGATCAACCCCGTTACACCCGGGGGAGTGTCGGCGTCGAGCACTGGCATCGCACTGAACGGCGCGACAGTGGGCCTTGCGCTGGGATACAACGCGTTGTCCGACTTCCCGGCGACACTCAACCCGTTCGCGATCGCGAACTCCCTGCTCGCAACGCTCCTTCCGACCTACCTGCTCGGCGGGGGACAGATCGAAGGCGCTTCCCTGGATGACATCTATACCAAGCTGGGGCTGCTAGCGGCGCTAGGGATATCCAGCTCCTCCTACAGCACGTTCGTCCCCAACGACCTGCCGCTGCTGGAGCCGCTGCGCCTGCCGGTGCGGATCATCAATGCCGTCCTCAACGCGGTCGGCGTCCCGATTACGCTGGGCACCCCCTTGGCCGACGCCCTGCAGCCGGCGCTGACGATCCTGGTCAACACCGGCTACACGGACGTGCAGACAGCCGAGCGAAGGTGGCACCTACAACCGAACGTACGATCAGTCCGGCGTCTACACCCCGTTCCTGTCGCAGGCCACCCTGACTCCCGCAGGAGTGGCTGCAGGTACCGGGCGACGTCGTCAAGGCGCTCATCGGCGGATTCACCGACGAGATCAAGCAGATCTTCGGTGTGACGCGCTGCGCCGGTCAGTTCGGTGCCCGCATCCGTCAACGCAAGCCGCAGGGGTTGGCCTGCGGTACAGGCGATTTCGCCGACCACCTTCGCAGACCAGGACCCGACCGCGGTCGATCCGGTGACCTCGCAGCCTGATGACACCACCCCGGTCCATGACCCGACCGTTGGGGCCACCAAGAGCAGCACCGATGACAACTCGCCGACGCGAGACGCCAACAAGGCCGCCCCGCACAAGGCCCGCGGCTCGGCGTCGGACAACGCGGGCGACGGCAAGCGGGCAACCAAAGCCAGCCCGAGCCACGCCGCGGCGAGCCGCTCGGCTAGGCCTGCGGCCTAGTCGCAGACGGCGCCGTTGGCGGCCGAGCCGACCAGCTTGCGGTACTTGGCCAGCACGCCGGTGGTGTAGCGCGGCGGCGGCGGCGTGAAACCGATTGCGCGCGCGTCGATTTCGGACGGGTCGACCAGCACGTCCAAGGTCGAGTTGCCCACGTCGAGCCGGATCCGGTCGCCGTCGACGACGAACGCGATCGGGCCGCCGTCGACGGCCTCGGGCGCCACGTGCCCGACGCACAGGCCGGTGGTGCCACCGGAGAAGCGGCCGTCGGTGAGCAGCAGGACGTCCTTGCCCAGTCCGGCGCCCTTGATCGCGCCGGTGATGGCCAGCATCTCGCGCATGCCCGGGCCGCCCTTGGGGCCCTCGTAGCGGATCACCACCACGTCACCGGCGGTGATGGTGCCGTCCTCCAAGCGCGTCCATCGCGGCGCGTTCACCGTCGAAAACCCTTGCGGTGCCTTCGAACACGTCTGAGTCGAAGCCGGCGGACTTGACCACCGCACCCTCCGGGGCCAGCGAGCCGTGCAGGATCGTGATGCCGCCGGTCGGGTGGATCGGGTTGCTCAACGCGCGCAGCACCTTGCCGTCGGGATCCGGCGGCGCGATGTGGGCGAGGTTCTCCGCCATGGTCTTTCCGGTCACCGTGAGCACGTCGCCGTGCATCAGTCCGGCGTCCAGCAGTGCCTTCATGACCACCGGCACGCCGCCGATGCGGTCGACGTCGAACATCACGTGCTTGCCGAACGGCTTGACGTCGGCCAGGTGCGGCACCTTGGCGCCGACGCGGGTGAAGTCCTCGAGCGTCAGCTTGACGCCGGCCTCGTGGGCGATCGCCAGCAGGTGCAGCACCGCGTTGGTGGAGCCGCCGAACGCCATCACCACCGCGATCGCGTTGTCGAAGGCCTCCTTGGTCAGGATGTCGCGCGCGGTGATGCCGCGGCGCAGCAGCTCGACGACGGCCCGGCCGCTGGCCCGGGCGTACCCGTCGCGGCGGCGGTCGGTGGCCGGCGGAGCGGCGCTGCCCGGCAGCGACATGCCCAGTGCCTCGGCCGCACTGGCCATCGTGTTGGCGGTGTACATACCGCCGCAGGCGCCCTCGCCCGGACAGATCGCCCGCTCGATGGCGTCGACGTCCTCGCGCGGCATCAGGCCGCGCGCACACGCGCCGACCGCCTCGAAGGCGTCGATGATCGTCACGTCCATCTCGGTGCCGTCGGACAGCTTGGCCCGCCCCGGCAGGATCGAGCCGGCGTAGAGGAACACCGCGGCCAGGTCCAGCCGGGCGGCGGCCATCAGCATGCCGGGCAGCGACTTGTCGCAGCCGGCGAGCAGCACCGAGCCGTCCAGGCGCTCGGCCATCATGACGGTCTCGACGCTGTCGGCGATGATCTCGCGGGACACCAGCGAGAAGTGCATGCCCTCGTGGCCCATCGAGATGCCGTCGGAGACCGAGATGGTGCCGAACTCCAGCGGGTAGCCGCCGGCCTCGAACACGCCTTCCTTGACGGCCTGGGCCAGTCGTTGCAGCGACAGGTTGCACGGGGTGATCTCGTTCCACGACGACGCCACGCCGATCTGCGGCTTGGCGAAGTCGTCGTCGCCCATGCCGACCGCGCGGAGCATGCCGCGGGCGGCGGCCTTCTCCAGTCCGTCGGTGACGTCGCGGCTGCGGGGCTTGAGATCAGGCTTTTGGCTCACCGGTCAAGTATGCCGTGGTCGGGGGTGGTCACAAAATCGCTTTAGATACCCCGCGGGGGTATCAGGTACGGTGGGGCCATGACGTCCACCAGCACCCGCATCATCGCCGGCGTCGCCGCTCTCGCCACCGCCGTCGTCGTCTCCTCCTGTAGCAAGACGGAGGACCACGCCGCGCACGCCTCGAGCACCGCCACCACGACCACCGCACAGGTCGCCGTGCACAACGCCCACGACGTCACGTTCGCGCAGATGATGATTCCCCATCATCAGCAGGCCGTCGAGCTCTCCGCGCTGGTGCCCGACCGCTCCACCAACCCGGCGGTGGTCAAACTGGCCGCCACCATCTCCGGTGAACAGCAGCCCGAGATCACCGCGATGAAGGCGCTGCTGGTGCAGTGGGACGTCGACCCGAATGCGGCATCAGACCACAGCGACATGCCGATGGACGGCATGGTCGACGACGCGACGATGGCCAAGCTGCAGTCGCTCAAGGGCGCCGAGTTCGACACACTGTGGCTGCAGTCGATGATCAGTCACCACCAGGGCGCCATCGAGATGGCCGGGGGCGAGGTCGCCGCCGGACAGAGTCCCGACATGATCTCGATGGCCGAGAACATCGTCACCGCGCAGCAAGCCGAGATCGACCAGATGAAGCAGATGCTTGGAGGCTAAATGACTGGCGCACATGGATATTCGGCTAACAAGGACAACTACACCAAGCGCCTGCGCAGGATCGAGGGCCAGGTCCGCGGCATCGCCAAGATGATCGACGAGGACAAGTACTGCATCGACATCCTGACCCAGATCAGTGCGGTCAACAGCGCGTTGCAGTCGGTGGCCCTGGGCCTGCTCGACGAGCACCTCAACCACTGCGTCAGCCACGCCGTCGCCGAGGGCGGCGAGGAGGCGGACAAGAAGCTGGCCGAGGCCTCGGCCGCCATCGCCCGTCTGGTGCGGTCCTGACCGTCAGCGCGTACTGAACGCAGGCTGCCGGCGACCGGCGCTCCGGTCGAGCCACAGCACGACCACCATGTGCGGCACGGTCAGGGCCAGCAGCAGACGCAGCACCTCGGCGACGACGGTGGTGGGATCGGGCGCCACCACGGTGAACCAGGCAAGGGCGGCCACGACGGTCAAAGCCGCAATGGACGGCACGGCCGCGAGACCGACGAAGCGCCGCACCGCCGCGACTCGTCGGCCGGTGGCCGCCAGTTGGCGCAGCCGGGCTCTACGGTCAGCATCCGCGCGCAGTGGCGCAGCGCATGCCAGCCACCGAACCACATGGCGAACGCGACCAGTGGCGGCGCCAGTGCGCCCAGCAGCCCGATCAGCACGATGTCGAGTGCGACCGTGCGATGACCTGATCTGAGCGCAGCTCGTGACGGCGACGACGGCCGCGATGACCCATGCCGCCACGAGACCGACTTGCACCCACGCGGCGCCGATCAGCAGTGCCACGTCGGGCGAGACCGCCGACGCCACCGTTCTGATCTGTTCGCCCGAACGGGCCAACGGCAGCAGCAATGACCCGCAACCGGCGACGACGATGGCTGCGGCCGCGATGGGCCGGGGCCGCCATCCGGTGAGCTGGCGCGAGATCTCGAGTTCGCCGAGGCCGAAGTGCAGCGCGCTCAGTGCGACGATCAACAGCAGAGCCACCGGACCACCCCACGCCATCAACGCCCACGCCGCGGCTGCCAGGCCCGCGTAGGCGGCGGCCACCAACGGGATCGATCTGCCGCCGGTCAGGCGCGACGCCATCAGATGGTCGATCGCCCCGTGCGGTACGCCGGCCGCGAAGAACAGCCCGGCGACGACGAGGGCGGTCGGCGCCGTGCTGGCTGGAAGCCACGACATGGACCCTGCGGCCACCAGCACTGTGCCGAGTGCGAGCCACCGCGACCACCGCGCAGCGACCGCCAGAAACGTTGTGTCCGTCATCCGCAGCGGAGTCCCCCGGGAGGCATGCTCCCGGGGGACTCTGCGCGGTCGCGCCATCGGTGCGCACGGGGCTGGCGCGTCACGATGGCCACGACGGATTACCTGTCCTACGCCGTTGCGGGTGACTCTTTATGTCCTGCAGCGACTTTCGGGGTCTCTGCTCCCGTTGGACTGGGTGGCGCTGTCGTGCTCGTTCTCGTCGGCGGAGAAGGCCGGGTCGTCGGAGAACGACTTGAGCCGCGCGATCTTGTAGATCAGCAGGCCGTAGAGCACCTTGGCCAGGATGTCGGCGATCGAGTAGCCGACCTGCTTGAACACCCACGCGTCTGCTCCCGCATGGGAGAAGTAGAGCGGGATGATGTAGGCGATCGGGTAGACGCCCCAGGTGGCCAGCAGCAGGATCCGCATCCGGCTGACGGTCTGGCGCACCGCGGCGGGCTGACGGTCCAGCGACCGGGTCAACTCGACGAACAGCACGTAGAGGATGTAGAGGAACGGGATGGTCGACAGCAATCCGAAGACGTTGCGAATGGTGTTGTCACCGCTGATCTCACCGGGGTAGCCGAGGGCGATCATCGCAGCCGACGCGGGGATCAGGCGGTACAGCAACGAGTTACGCAGCTTGCGGGCCAACGCCAGAACCACGATGAGCTCGGTCAGCAGCAGCGGCACCGTGAGCAACCAGTCGACGTAGCGGTAGCCCTCGTTGAAGGAGTCGCCGGCCGCCTGGACGTACGTCCCGCGCCCGCCCCGCGCCTCGGTGACGAACGCCGCCTTGAACGATTCGAAGATGCGGAAGTAATGGTAGGCGGCAATGCCGCACACGATCGCGGAGATCACCAGGGCCTGCCGGTATCGGGCCAGCACCCTGGGCTGGACGGTCAACAGGAAGATCGCGCCGAACAGCTGCGCAGCGAGCGTCAGCGAAAGGATGTTGTAGACCGTGTCGAACTGGGCCTGGGTCAATGTTTCAGGAATCATCTCTCACCTTCGGGTCTCACCGTTGAGCTTGATGGGAGTACTACAGGCTGAACTGTACGATAGTGAACCATAAGTCCAGTAGAGGATAATTATTACGGAATTTGGACAATCTGTTCATCAACTACTTTTGGTGGCACGCGGTCGACGCGGCACGCGGGTCGATCGACAGAGATGAAGGCGGTAGAGGTGGCCGAGGACGCTCGGGTGATCCGTACGCGCGCTGACGTGGCGCGCACAGCCCTGGACGTGCTGACCACCGAGGGTGCGGATGCCCTCACGCATGCCCGTGTCGCCGAGATCGCCCGCTACTCCAAGACGACGCTGTACGCACACTGGCCGTCCAGGGTCGACCTCGTCGCCACCGCACTCGATGCCCTCGGCGAGATGCCGCACCACGAACGCACCGGCGACATCCGTGCCGATCTGGTCGGGGAGCTGAAGACCTTCCGCCAGGCGGTCGCGGACCTACGGCTCGACCGGGTGCTCTCCGCGATGGCGCAGTGGGCGACGGTGGAGGCGATGGCGCAGATCAGGGACAGAATCAATGCCGAAGGTCAGCGACCGATCCGCGCAATCCTCGAGCAGTCGTTCGACGGTCCCGCCCTGGAAGCGGCGATCTCGATGCTCGCCGGCGTGGTCGCCTGCCCGTCGCTCATGTTCGGCACACTGCCCGACGACGCCATCATCGAGGCGGCCGTCGACATCGTCCTCAAGGGCGCTGACGTGGCTGCGCCCCGGAGTAACGGATCTCGGTGACAGTATCGGCGACCTTTCGGCACAGTCTCGAACGGGTCTCCAGGGGTATGCCCACGTCGCGTTGGCCGATACCGTGATGTAGTGACCTCAGTGCCGGACCGCCCGGGCCGGCCCTCGTGATGACCGTCGATTCGCCGCCGATGCACGTCAGCCCCTGGACGCCGCGGGTCACAACGGCCACTGGCCGTGCTGGCCGCCGCGGCGTTCGTCTACGTCACCGCCGAGATCATGCCCGTGGGTGCGCTGCCCGCCATCGCCCGCGATCTGCGCGTCAGTGAAGCCTTGGTCGGCACCCTGCTCGCCAGCTATGCCCTGGTCGCCGCGGTGTCGACGGTGCCGCTGGTGCGCTGGACCGCGGCCTGGCCGCGCCGGCGCGCGTTGCTGTTCACCCTGCTCAGCCTGGCGGCGTCGCAGCTGATCTCCGCACTGGCGCCGACCTTCGCCGTGCTGGCGGTCGGGCGGGTGCTGTGCGCGCTCACCCACGGCCTGATGTGGTCGGTGATCGCACCGATCGCGGTCCGCATGGTCCCGCCGGACTACGCGGCCCGCGCCACCGCGGCCGTCTACGTCGGCACCGGGCTGGCGCTGGTCGTGGGCAACCCGCTCACCGCCGCGATGAGCGAACTGTGGGGCTGGCGGCTGGCGGTCGGGGCGATCACGCTCGCCGCGGTGGCGGTGACGCTGGCCGCGCGAATCACCCTGCCCGCGATGGCGATGACGGATCCGGTGATCGGCGAGCGCGCCGTCAAGGTCCGCCACTACCGCAATCGCCGCCTGCTGACGATGAGCGTGCTGACGCTGGTGGGAGTCACCGGCCACTTCATCTCCTACACGTTCATCGTCGTCATCATCCGCGACGTCGTCGGCGTGCACGGGCCGCATCTGGCCTGGCTGCTCGCGGCCTACGGAATCGCCGGGCTGACCGCGATGGCTCTGATGGCCCGGCCGGGTGATCGCCGGCCCAAGGCCGCCATCGTCGGCTGCCTGACCGGTTTGGCGCTGGCGTTCATGGTGCTGGCGGCCCTCGGCTTCGGTGACCGGCAGACGATGGGGACCCTGCTCACCGGCGTCGTGGCGATCATCCTGTGGGGCGCCACCGCCACCGCGATGCCGCCACTGCTGCAGTCCGCGGCCATGCGGCACTGCCCGGAGGATCCCGACGGCGCCTCGGGGCTGTACGTCGCCGCCTTCCAGGTCGGCATCATGGCCGGCTCGCTGGGCGGCGGACTGCTGTACCAGCACGCCGGTATCCCGACCATGATCACCGCCTCCGCGGCGCTCATCGTCGGCGCCCTCGTCTGCGTGCTGATCAGTCGCGACCTTTTCGCGGTTCCCCCGGCGACCAGCGAAAAGTAACGCTTGTCACGTTGCGAGCGACGATCAGCACAGTTCAGGGCCCTGACGGGGTCTTGGGTCGGGTTCGCTGGCGAGCGACGCCAGATTGGCCACACAGCGTGTTGTGCGACACTGGGTCGGAATCGGAACTGAGGAGTTGGGTTATGACGCTGCGGGTGAAGGGGGCTGTTGCGGCCGCGTTGTGCGTGGTCGGAGTAGCTGCCGGAATCAGTCTGGGCAGTGGTCTGCGCTGGCCGATCCGTACCAGGCGCTGGTCGACCTCGCCGTCTTCTAACGGATCTATGAGTATCGGCGACCTTTCGGCGCAGTCTCGAACGGGTCTCCAGGGGTATGCCCGGCATCGTGTTGGCCGATACCGTGATCTAGTGACCTCAGTGCCGGACCGCCCGGGCCGGCGCTTGTGATGACCGTCGATTCGCCGCCGATGCCCGTCAGCCCCTGGACACCGCGGGTCACAATCGCCTTGGCCGTGCTGGCCGCCGCGGCGTTCGTCTACGTCACCGCCGAGATCATGCCGGTGGGCGCACTGCCCGCCATCGCCCGCGATCTGCGGGTCAGTGAAGCCTTGGTCGGCACCCTGCTCGCCAGCTATGCCCTGGTCGCGGCGGTGTCGACGGTGCCGTTGGTGCGCTGGACGGCGGCCTGGCCGCGCCGGCGCACGTTGCTGTTCACCTTGCTCAGTCTGGCGGCGTCTCAGTTGATCTCCGCTCTGGCGCCGACCTTCGCGGTGCTGGCGGTCGGCCGGGTGCTGTGCGCGCTCACCCACGGCCTGATGTGGTCGGTGATCGCGCCGATCGCGGTGCGAATGGTGCCGCCGGACTACGCGGCCCGCGCCACCGCCGCCGTCTACGTCGGCACCGGCCTGGCGCTGGTCGTGGGCAACCCGCTGACCGCCGCGATGAGCGAACTGTGGGGCTGGCGGCTGGCGGTCGGGGCGATCACGCTCGCCGCGGTGGCGGTGACGGTGGCCGCGCGGCTCACCCTGCCGTTCATGCCGATGACCGGTCCGGCGTTGGGCGAGCGTGCCGTCAAGTTCCGTCATCACCGCAACCGTCGCCTGCTGGCGATGAGCGTTCTGACGCTGGTGGGCGTCACCGGCCACTTCATCTCCTACACGTTCATCGTGGTCATCATCCGCGACGTCGTCGGCGTGCACGGACCGCATCTGGCCTGGCTGCTCGCTGCCTACGGAGTCGCCGGGTTGACCGCGATGGCTCTGATGGCCCGGCCGGGCGATCGCCGACCGAAGGCCGCCATCGTGGGGTGCCTGACCGGTCTGGCGCTGGCGTTCATGGTGCTGGCGGCTCTCGGCTTCGGTGACCGGCAGACGATGGGGACGCTGCTCACCGGCGTCGTGGCGATCATTCTGTGGGGCGCCACCGCCACCGCGATGCCGCCACTGCTGCAGTCTGCGGCCATGCGGCACTGCCCGGAGGACCCCGACGGCGCCTCGGGGTTTTATGTGGCCGCCTTCCAGGTCGGCATCATGGCCGGCTCGCTGGGCGGCGGGCTGCTGTATCAGCACGCCGGTATCCCGACGATGATCACCGCCTCGGCGGCGCTGATCGTCGGTGCACTGGTCTGTGTGCTGGTCAGTCGCAACCTGTTCGCGGTTCCCCCGGCCACCAGCGAAAAGTAACGCTTGTCACGTCGCGGGCGACTATCAGCACAGTTCAGGGCCCTGACGGGGTCTTGGGTCGGGTTCGCTGGCGGACGACGCCAGATTGGCCACACAGCGTGTTGTGCGACACTGGGTCGGAATCGAAACTGAGGGAGTTGGGTTATGACGCTGCGGGTGAAGGGGGCTGTTGCGGCCGCATTGTGCGTGGTCGGAGTGGCTGCCGGAATCAGTCTGGGCAGTGGGTCGGCGCTGGCCGATCCGGACCAGGCGCCGGTCGACCCCGCCGTCGTCGACGCTCCGCCGGCACAGGTGCCGCCGCCGGATCCCGCCATTCCCGCGCCCCCGCCGGATCCCGGTGATCTGGCCTCCGCCCGCGCCCGTCGATCCGCTGGCTGTGCCGCCGGCAATCGATCCGCAGCGGCTGCCGCGGCCGCCGCGGCAGCCGGCCCCGTCAAGGGCCAGAACCCGCTGCCGTACACCGGTGACCCGGTGTTCGCGCCGCCGAGCTTCAACCCGGTCAACGGCGCGATGGTCGGGGTGGCCAAGCCGATCATCATCAACTTCGCCCGCCCGATCGCCAACCGTCCGCTGGCCGAGCAGGCGATCCACATCTCCTCGGTGCCGCCGGTCCCCGGCGCGTTCTACTGGTTGACCGACACCCAGGTGCGCTGGCGGCCCTACAGCTTCTGGCCGGCCGGCACCGTCGTCAACATCGACGCCAGCGGCGCGAAGTCCAGCTTCCGCGTCGGAGACGCGCTGGTGGCCACTGCCGACAACGCCACCCACCAGATGACGATCACCCGCAACGGCAAGGTCGAGAAGACGTTCCCGATGTCGATGGGCAAGCCCGGGTCACGACACCCCGAACGGCACCTACTACGTGCTGGAGAAGTTCCCGGACATCGTGATGGACTCGGCCACCTACGGCGTGCCGAGCACATCGCCCGACGGCTACAAGGTTCACGTCCAGCTCGCCGTGCGGATCGACAACCAGGGCAACTTCGTGCACAGCGCGCCGTGGTCGGTGGGAGACCAGGGCAAGCGCAACGTCAGCCACGGCTGCATCAACCTCTCGCCGGACAATGCGCAAGTGGTTCTACGACAACTTCGGCAGCGGCGACCCGATCATCGTGAAGAACTCCGTCGGCACCTACAACAAGCCCGACGGCGCCGACGACTGGCAGTGGCAGCTGTCCTGATCGAGGTCCGCTACCACCTGCCGCGGTGGATGACCTCGTCGAACGGACGGCGGTTGGGCTTGCGGATCGGGCGCAGCGGGCGGTCCGCCGGATAGCCCAGGCCGAGCAGGTAGGCGACGAAGTGGTCATCGGGAACCCCGAGGATCGCGCGCGCCCGGTCCTGATCTCCGATCGCCGAATGCCCGGTGCCGACGCCTAATTCGGTGGCGGCGATCGCCATCGCCATCGTTGCCTGTCCCAGGTCGTACTGGTCCATCAGCTTGGTGCGCTCGTCCGGCGGCTGCGGCATCACCAGCGCGATCGCGGCCTGCGCCGCGGCGATGTGGCCCGCGCCCATCCACACGGTCGAAAGGTCCTGCAGCACTGCGCGATCGGTGACGAGCACGAAATCCCAGTGCTGGTCGTTCCGCGCTGACGGGGAGCGCCAGCCCGCCTCCAGGATCCGGTCCAGATCGGAGTCCGGGATCGGCGGTCGAGGTGTAGCTGCGCACGTTGCGTCGCGCGCGGATCGCGTCCCAGGCGTCCATGGACCGTCAGTTCCAGATCCGGACGCGGTGCTCCGGATCCAGATACAGCGCGTCGTCGGCGTCGACCTCGAACGCGTCGTAGAACGCGTCGATGTTGCGCACCACGCCGTTGCACCGGAACTCCGGCGGCGAGTGCGGGTCGATGGCCAGCCGCCGAAGCGCTTCGGCCTCACGGGATTTCGTCCGCCACACCTGAGCCCACCCGAACAGCACCCGCTGAACGCCGGTCAGCCCGTCGATCACCGGGGCTTCCTTGCCGCCCAGCGACAGCCGGTAGGCCAGCAGCGCGATGGACAGCCCGCCGAGGTCGCCGATGTTCTCGCCGACGGTGAACGCGCCGTTGACATGTGCCTCGCCGTCGAGTTCGCGCGGCACGTAGGCGTCGTACTGCTCGATGAGCTTCTTGGTCCGCGCCCCGAACTCGGCGCGGTCGGCGTCGGTCCACCAGTCGACGAGGTTGCCGTCGCCGTCGTACTTGGCGCCCTGGTCGTCGAATCCGTGGCCGATCTCGTGGCCGATCACCGCCCCGATCCCGCCGTAGTTGGCCGCGTCGTCGGCCTCGGCGTCGAAGAACGGCGGCTGCAGGATGGCGGCCGGGAAGACGATCTCGTTCATCCCCGGGTTGTAGTAGGCGTTGACGGTCTGCGGGGTCATGAACCACTCGTCGCGGTCCACCGGGCCGCCCAGCTTGGCGATCTCCCGGTCCGATGCCACCTGGGCGCCCCGAACGACGTTGCCGTACAGGTCGTTTCGGTCGATCACCAGCGCCGAGTAGTCCCGCCACTTCTTGGGGTAGCCGATCTTGGCGGTGAACTTGTCGAGTTTGGCCAGCGCCCGCTGCCGGGTCTCGGGCGTCATCCACTCCAGGTCGTTGATGCTGACGCGGTAGGCCTCGCGCAGGTTGTCCACCAGCACGTCCATCCGGGACTTGGCGTCCGGCGGGAAGTGCCGCTCGACGTAGAGCCGGCCGACGGCGTCGCCCATGATGCTCTCCACCAGCGACACCGCGCGCTTCCAGCGTTCGCGGATCTGCTCGGTGCCGCTCAGCGTGCGGCCGTAGAAGGCGAAGTCCTCCTCGACCAGCGCCGTGGTCAGCACCGCGGCACGGGCGTGGATCAGCCGCCAGCGCAGCCACCACTTCCAGTCGTCGAGGGACTCGCCGGCCCACAGCGCGGCGAATGCCGTCAGGTAATCGGGCTGGCGCACCACCAACTCGGCCGCCGCTTCGGGCGAGGTGCCCAGCGCGGCGATCCAGCCGGCCCAGTCGAAGCCGGGCGCCTCGTGCGCCAGGTCGGTGAATGTGCGCAGGTTGTAGGTCAGGTCGGCGTCGCGGCGCTTGCACCACGTCCCAGTGCGCGGCGGCGAGTTTGGTCTCCAGGGCGACGATCCGCGCGGCCGTGCTCTCCCATTCCCCGGCGTACTCCTCGCCGAAGACCAGGGTGAACATCCGCGCGATGTGGGCCGGGTAGGCGCCCAGGATCGACGCGTGCTGGTCGTCGCGGTAGTACGACTCGTCGGGCAGCCCCAGGCCGGACTGGCTGACGTGCACCAGGTAGCGCGAGGAGTTCTTCGAGTCGGTGTCGACGTAGACGCCCACACCGCCGCCCACGCCGGAGCGCTGCAGCGCCCCGATGACCGCGGCCAGCGCCGCCGGGTCGGCCGCGGCGTCGATCGCCGGCCAGCTCGTCGAGCAGCGGCTGAACGCCGCGGCGCTCGATGGCGTCCTCGTCGAGGAAGCTCGCGTAGAGGTCGCCGACCCGCTGCTCGTCGGTGCTCGGCGCTCGGCCTGCCCGCCGGCGGCGCAGCGGCTGCGGTGATCAGCTCGCGGACCTGTTCCTCGGCGCGGTCGTACAGCGACCGGAACGCGCCGTCGGTGGCCCGGTCGGGCGGGATGGCGTAGTCGGCCAGCCAGCGGCCGTTGACGTGGCCGAACAGGTCGTCCTGGGGGCGTACACCGTTTTCGACGTGGGACAGGTCGATGCCCGAGCGCAGAGTTTCTACCGTCACCCAACCATCCTTACCAGAGGTATGAACCTTCGTCGCCGCCGAGTGGCCACTTACTGCGCGCTTCGTGCCGCAAGTCGTGCTGCAAGTGGCCGTTCGTCGGCGTGGCCGCCCGGTAGCCTCGCCTTCATGCCCGAGCCGGATGAGACGACGTCGGAACCCAGTGCGACGAGGGCCACGGTGTTCTCCGGCTACGGCATCGCCTCGGCCGTGCTGGCCGTGATCGGGGTGCTGGCGATCGCGCTGGGCGCCCTGATCTGGTCGGATCACCGGGCCGCCGCCCACGAGCGGGACTATCAGAGCCGCGTGCTGGCCGCCGCCGCCGACTGGACCGGTGTGCTGATCAACATGAACGTCGACAACGTCGACGCCAGCCTGCAGAAACTGCACGACGGCACCGTCGGCGACCTCAACTCCGACTTCGACGCCTCGATCAAGCCCTACCGCGAGGTGGTCAAGACCCTGCAGGCGCGCACCACCGGGCAGATCGAGTCGGTGTCGGTCGAGACCGTGCACCACGACCTCGACACGGTGGCCGGGCAACGCCCGCCGGCGCCCCCGACGCTGCCGGCGGCACTGGCCGAGCGCACCGACACCGTCCTGGTGGTCGCCACCTCGGTCAGCGAGAACGCCGGCAACAAGCCCACGACGGTGCGCTGGAACCTGCGCCTCGGTGTCTCCGACGTCGACGGCAAGCTGATGATCTCGCGGCTGGAGTCGCTGCGATGAGGAACCTGGCCCGCGTCCTGGCCTTCGACGTCGCCGCACCGCTGGTCGCCGTCGCCGCGCTGCTGGGCATCGGCGTGGTGCTCGGCTGGCCGCTGTGGTGGGTATCGGTGTGTTCGATGCTGTGCCTGCTGATCGTCGAGGGCATGCTGGTCAACTTCGTTCTCTACCGCCGGGATTCGGTGACGGTGGGTACCGACGACGACGGTCCCGGGCTGCGCCTCGCCGTCGTCGGTCTGGCCACCGTGGCACTGGCGGTCGCGGTGGTCGTCGGCTACACCCGCTGGACGCTGCCCGACCGCGACTTCAACCGGGACTCCGCCGAGGTGGTGCGGATCGCCACGGCGGTGTCGGAAGCCACCGCCACGTTCACCCCTGCCGACCCGAACTCGTCGATCGACCGGGCGGCGTCGTTCATGGTCCCGGAGCGCGCCGACGCGTTCAAGAATGAATTCGGCAAAGCCACAGCCGATTTGGCCAAGCGCAACATCTCGGCTCAGGCGCAGACCATCTCGGCGGGACTGGAGGCGCTGGGTCCTTCGGCGGCCAGCGTCGCGGTGATCATGCGGGGCACCCAGAGTCAGCCCGGTCAGCAACCGAACACGGCGGTGCTGGCCTTGCGGGTGGGGTTGTCCAAGCAGAACGGCCAGTGGCAGGTCCTCGACGTCGCGCCGATCAACTCCCGATGAGCCGGGCGTAGTCCACCTTCAGACAGCGGTCCATCACCACCTGCAACCCGGCGGCCTCGGCTTGCGCGGCGACACCCTCGTGCCACAAACCCTGCTGCAGCCAAAGGTATTTCGGGCGCGACGTCAACGCCAGGACGTCGGCGAGCACGTTGGGCAGTTCCTCGCGGCGCCGGAACACGTCGACCATGTCGGGCACCACCGGAAGGTCGGACAGGCTGGGATACACCGCGGTCCCGTCGATGTCGGTGATGGTCGGGTTGACCGGGTACAGCTCGTAGTGGCTGTGGCGGGCCAGGTAGTCGTAGACGCCGTAGCTGGGCCGCGCCGGATTGCTGGATGCGCCCACCACCGCGACGGTGCGGGTGTCACGCAGAATGCGTTGCAGCGCAGCCGAATCCGGGTTGGACCACACGCCGGCGTCAGTCTTCCGCCGTTCGCCTGCTGCGCGCGCATCTTGGCGAATCGGTCCGACAGCCGGCGCATCCGGATCATCAGCGAGGCCTGCGGGCTGACCGTCGCGTCCAGATAGGTTGCCAGATCCGACGGGGCCACGCCGATGCGGGAGGCGAACTCCTGCTCGTTGAGGCCGGAGCGATCCAGCAGCAGCCGCACGTGGCGGGCGGCCTCGGCGCGCTCGTTGGCTTCCAGGTGACTGCGGGCGCGCACCAGCACCTCGGACAGCGCTTTGGAGATGCCGTAGGGCTGAGCGCTCTCCAGCACCTCCTCCACCTGGCGGGCGGTGCGGCCGTAGGGGTCGCGCTTGATCGCGACGACGATGCGCTGCCAGACGGTGATGTCCCCGGTCTCCAGCGCCGACCGGATCGAGGACGTCGGCCAGAACTCGACGGGACGGCTGTCGAAGGAATCGGGGGAGTGCGGTGCGGCTAGGGCATCGCGGCGTGGGTCCGCTGCCACCGTCACCTCGCCTCCTCCAGGATCGCCACTGCCACCGAAAGGCAACGCTGCCTGATCCTCTCCCATTCGGCGGCCCCTTCCGGACCGGCCCAGCGATCGTCGTCATCGACGTCGGACGGGTCGGGATCGGCGAGCCGGCGCACCAACTGGGTCGCAATCCATTGTTGCTCAGATCGCTCAGAACAGTAATACCGGTCCATCCCGGACAGCACCACGGCGGCGGTCGAGGTGTCCATCACGTCGACCAGTTCGGCCAACTCGGCGAAGTCCGACCTGGTGTTGCGGCACAGGATCAGATAGCCCTTGAGTCGCAGCGTCTCGGCGCACGTCGGGATCTGCAGGCGGTCCCCGGTGGGCAACTGCACGTTGGTGGTCTCGACGGGGCTGAGCCGCTCCACCGTCGGATGCGGGATGTCGGCCTTGGTCTCCAGGGCGTCGAGCGCGATCGACAACCGCCCCCGCCACATGGTCACCGGGTGGACGGGTCGCGGCGCGGTGGGCCGGGTCCCGCGGTAGCCCCTGATGAGCTTGCGTTCGAGGGTCGGCGCACCGCCGGCGGGAATCCGCTGCGGGCCGTGGCGGGTGGCGTCGTCGCTGCCCTTCACGCGCCCGGCGAGGTCGGTGTCCAGCCGGCCGCAGCCGGTGAACGCCATCGGGTCGGCCACGCAGATCGCGTCCGGCGCCAGGTCCTTGAGCCGGGCCGCGCCCTTGACGACCATCTTCAGATCGGCCGACGGCGGCACCATGGTGGAGATGTCGTCGGGGATCACCACCAGGTCGCCGAGGTCGACCTTCGGCAGCGGCTTCTCGAAGTCCACCGACGGCAGGATCCGGGCCAGCCAGCCGGGCAGCCACCAGTTCCACTGGTCGAACATCGCCATCAGCGCCGGCACCAGGACCAGCCGGACCACCGTGGCGTCGACGGCGATGGCGACCGCGCACGCCACGCCCAGTTCGGCGACCAGTGGCATGCCGGCGAACGCGAACCCGATGAACACCGCGATCATGATCAGCGCGGCGCTGGTGATCGTGCGGGCGCTGGTGGCCACGCCGTAGGCGACGGCGTCGCGGGTGTCCCCGGACTGCAGGTAGCGCTCACGGATGCGGGTGAGCAGGAAGATCTCGTAGTCCATCGACAAACCGAATGTCATGGCCAGCACCAGCGGCGGGATCGTGCTGTCGATCGAGGTGATCTGCTCGAAGCCCAACCCCTCCAGCCAGCCCCACTGGAAGACCATGACCAGGCTGCCGTAGGCGGCGGCGACCGAGAGGACCGTCATCAGGACGCCCTTGAACGCCAGGAACACCGACCGCACCGAGATCAGCAGCATCACGAAGGCGATCAGCGCGACGAAGACGAACACCAGCGGCTGGGTCTTGGAGACCTGGTCGTCGAAGTCCTTGATCAACGCGGTCGGTCCGCCGACGTCGACGCGCGCGCCGGCGGCCGCGGGCACCTTCGGCAGATTCGCCCGCATCCAGTCGATGGTGTTGCGGGCGGCCAGGTCCTCGGGATCGGCCGACAGCACCGCCGAGATGCAGCGCGCTGCTGTTGTTGTCGGCGAACACCGGTGTGGACACCGAGACGATGTTGGGGGCCTGGGCCATCTCGCGTGCTGACGGCCTCGATGGCCGCGGCGTGCTTGGGGTCGGAGGCTCCACCGTCGGGGAAGCTGACCAGCACCCGGACCGGGCCCAGGGCGCCGGGCCCGAGGGCTTCGGCCGCCGCCGCCACCCCGCCGCGGATCTCGTGGGCCGACGGGAACTGTCGCTGCATGCTGTTGCCCAGCACCATCGAGAACGCCGGTGCGGCCATCACGAGCAGGACCACCGTCGCCGACAACGCCGACAGCCACGGCCGGCGCATGACCTCGCCGACCCAGCGGGTCCAGAACCGCGACTGGGTGGTCTCGGCGCGGCGTGACCAGTGCAGCAACGAGGAGCGCTTGGCGGCGGCCCGGCCGAAGGTGGCCAGCACCGCCGGGATCAGGGTGGTCGACGTCAGCACCGCGACCGCCACGGCCAGGATCGCCCCGGTGGCCATCGAGCGCAGCACCGGTGTGTTGATCAGGTAGATGCCGGTCAGGGAGGCGATGACGGTCAGCCCGGACAGCACGACGGCCAGCCCGGAGGTCGCCATCGCGGCGTCGGCGGCCTGCTGCGGGTCGCGCCCGGCGCGCAGTTCCTCGCGGAACCGCATGAGGATGAACAGCGAGTAGTCCACGGCCAGCGCGATGCCGAACATCGAGACCGTCGACGTCACGAACACCGACATGCTGGTGAGCGTCGACAGCGCGTAGACCACGCCCATGGTCACCACGACGGTGCACACGCCCAGCGCCAGCGGGATCGCCGCGGCCGCCAGCGAACCGAACACCGCGAGCAAGACAATCAGGACGATCGGAAGGTTCCAGCGCTCGGCCTCGGCGATGTCGTGCTTGGTGCTGGTCTGGGCGGCCGCGCCGAGAGCGCCCTGCCCGATGACGTACAGACGAACCCGGCCGTTGTCGGTCACGCCCGGCTGGTCGCCCTGGACGCCGATCTTCTGCCGGAGCTGGCGCGCGACGTCGACCGCACCGGTGTTGTTGAAGTCCAGCCGCAGCGAGACCACGTACGGCCGATCCGGCGCCGGTGCCGGCTGCGCGGGGTTGGGCACCACCGAGACGCTGGGAACCTGCTTGGCCGCCTGCTCGAGCTGGGCGACGGCCTTGTTCATGTCCTCGTAGGACGCGTCGGCGCGCGGGGCGGCGACCAGGGCCAGGGGGGAGGCGCCCTGTGCGGGGAAGTGATCCTCGAGTTGGTACTGGACGTGCAGGGATTGCGACTCGGAGACCTCGAAGCCGCCACCGGTGAGGTGGTTGGATTGGGTCAACGCCAGGTACAAAGCCGGCACGCAGGGCCAGCAACCAGCATGCGAAGACCACCCAGCGGAATCTGCGCAGGTTGCTGCTCAGGCGCATCATGAACTGCTGGATGGCGATCTCCCCGCATTCTCCCCGGGTTTCGCTGGCTGCGAGCCTACCGCAGCAACCTGTACGGCGACCTGTCGCGAGTGTCGGTATTAGCTGTATCGAGACCTGTCCTGCGGCTGTCCGTTACCGACGGCGAAGTGGCCCCGGGCAGCCCCGGATGGCAGGATGTGCGGTGGCCAAGTACCGGGTCGGGGACCGCAGCCATGTCGCGACGTGATCGCGCAAGTGGCTGGACGTTCGCGAACCGTGAGGAGTCCTCCATGCCCTGGCCCCCCATCCACACCACCACGCGGCTGCGCGCCGGCGTATGCGGCGTGCTCAGCCTCACCGCGCTGGGCGGCGGCGCAGTGGTGTTGAATCCCTCGCCGGCCGTCGCCGCGCCGGACCCGTGCGCGGCCAGCCAGATCGCCAAGACCGTCGGCGTCGTCGCGACCAACACCGGCACCTATCTGGACACCCACCCGCAAACCAACCAGGCGCTGACGACCATCTCCCAGCAGCAGGCCGGCCCGCAGACCCTGGTGGCAATCAAGGGTTACTTCGATGCCAACCCGCAGGCGGGCAAGGACCTTCAGGCGATCCAGCAGCCGCTGACCAGGCTGTCGACCCAGTGCACGATGCCGGTGAGCCTTCCGCAGCTGTTGGGCCTGCTGCAGGGCACGCAATCGGCTGCGGCGACGACGTCGGCCGTGGCCGTTCCCACCGGCGGTGGGCCGCTGCCCGGACCGGTGCCCTACGCCATCCGCTGAGCCCGTCCGCTCGGTGGCGCGTCCGATGCCGCTGTGACCAGCGCGTTCGGACATTCTCATGATTGGTTAAGCGCAAGGCAGGAAAGTCAGCACCGTTTCTGATTAGCTTTCCTGGTCGGGGGCCCTTACTGATACGGCCTCTTCCTCACCAATTAAGGAGTCCGAGCATGTTGCTTAATGCCCGTCTGGCCCGTCGCGCGGTCGTCGGAGTGATCGGCACGGGCGCCGTCGCCGGCGCGATCCTGGTTGGCACGGCCCCGTCCGCGCTGGCCGATCCGCCCCCGAACTGCACCGCCGCCGACCTTGCCGGTGTGGCGGCTGGTGTGTCGGCCGCGACGTCGGCGTACCTGTTCACCCATCCGGACGTCAACGCGTTCTTCACCGGTCTCGAAGGTGCTCCGCGTGACCAGATCCGTACCCAGGTGCAGCAGTACCTCGACTACAACCCGACGGTGAAGTCCGACCTGCAGGGCATCCGCCAGCCGCTGGTCGACCTCAAGGCTCGCTGCGGCGCCGGCGCAAATCTGCCCGGCTCCTAAGTAGCGGTGCGGGTAGGGCAGCAGCCGGCGCAGGAGAGCGCAGGCCGCACCGTCCTCATGGTCGACGACGACCCGGACGTACGGACCTCGGTCGCACGTGGTTTGCGACATTCCGGGTTCGACGTCCGGGTCGCGGCGACCGGTAAGGAAGCCTTGCGGCTGTTGTCGACCGAGAACCACGACGCTCTGGTCCTCGACGTCCAGATGCCTGAGCTCGACGGTGTGGCGGTGGTGACCGCCCTGCGGGCGCTGGGCAACGACATTCCCATCTGTGTGCTGTCGGCGCGCGACACCGTCAACGACCGGATCGCCGGCCTGGAGGCGGGCGCCGACGACTATCTGACCAAACCCTTCGATCTGGGTGAGTTGGTGGCGCGGCTGCACGCCCTGTTGCGCCGTGCGTCGCATTCGGCCGAGGGATCGGATGCGATCACCATCGGACCGCTCATGATCGACACCGCGCGCCGGCTGGTGTTCGTCCAGGGTGACCGGATCGAGTTGACCAAGCGCGAATTCGATCTGTTGGCCGTCCTGGCCGAGAACGCCGGTGTGGTGCTGTCCCGGCAGCGACTGCTGGAGTTGGTCTGGGGCTACGACTTCGACGTCGACACCAACGTCGCCGACGTGTTCATCAGTTATCTGCGGCGCAAGCTCGAACGCGAAGGTGTGCCGAGGGTGATCCAGACGGTTCGCGGGATTGGGTACGTGCTCCGGGCGGAGCCGTGACGACGGCGACAGATCGGCAGGAGCCGTGAGGCGGAGCACGGCGACCAGAAGTAGGGCGGAGCCGTGAAGTGGCCCGGGCGTAGCGCATCGCTGCGAACCCGGGTGGCGATCGCCGCGACCCTGGCCGCCGCGATCGTGGTCGCGATGCTGGCCGTGCTCACCTCCTTCGTCCTGGCGAACAACGATGCGGCACAGCTGGATCGGCGGCTGGACTCCATCGTCGACGCCAGCATGTACCCCGAGCAGCTGCAGGACGCCAAGCACGGCGTGCTGACCACGGGCCGATCCCGTTCCACCGGCCAGGTGGTGTTCCAGCGGGGCTTCCAGCTTCCGCAGCTGCCGCCCGGAAGCGCCACGGTCGAGGTCAATGGCGTCGACTACCGCGTCCGCACCGTGCCCGTCGATCAGGCGGGCGGAATCCTGGTCTCGATCGGCATCCGGGAAGACAGCATCCTGCTGAGCCGAGCCCGGATTCCGCTCTACGTGCTCATCGGTTCGTTGTCTCTGCTCGTCGCGGCCGGACTGGGCTGGATCCTCGCCGGACCTGCCGTCCGTCCGTTGCGCAGACTCACCGAACAGACCCGGCGGCTGGGCAAGGGCGACGAGCGGATGGAACCGGTGCACGGCGCCCGCGAAGCCGAGGACCTCTCCGAGGCCATGGATCAGATGCTGCGCCGTCTCGCCGATGCCCAAGTGGCGACCACGAATTCGCTGCAGGCTGCACAGGACTTCGCCGCCAACGCCGCCCACGAACTGCGCACCCCGCTCACCGCGATGCGCGCCGATCTGGACACGCTGCGAATCCATGATCTGCCGGCCGACGAGCGTGCCGAAGTGGTCGCCGACCTCTCGCGGGCGCAGCGACGGGTCGAGGCCATCATCACCGCGCTCGGCCAGTTGGCGTCCGGACAACTCGTTCGCGCCGAGGATCGGGAAGCCATCGACGTCGCCGAGATGCTCGACCGCGTCGCCCAGGAGAACCTGCGACCCAGCGGAGATGTCGAGATCACCGTCGCCGCCGACGACGCCGGAACGGTGTGGGGCTGGCCGGCCGGTCTGCGCCTGGCCGTGGACAACCTGGTGCGCAACGCCATCACCCACGGCGGTGCCACCCGCATTGTGCTGACCGCCAGGCGCGAGGAACCCCACGTGGTCATCACCGTCGACGACAACGGCCGCGGCCTGCCCGCCGAAGAGCACGAGGCGGTGCTGGGACGGTTCGCCCGCGGAAGTACCGCGGCGGCAGGCGGATCCGGGCTCGGACTGGCGCTGGTGGCTCAGCAGGCCGCACTGCACGGCGGACGGATCGAACTGTCCGACGGTCCGCTGGGCGGGTTGCGCGCCACCCTGACGGTGTCGACCTCGGTCGAGGCGGTCAGCCCCGCGGCAAACCCCGCCTAGCCGGTGCGCCTGGCGATCAGTCCGGCGACCACCCGCCAGCCGAGCAGCAGAAGCGCCGTCACCAACGAGGCCACCACGATGAAGCTGGCCGCAACGCCCTGAGAACTGGCTTTGCGCAACAACATTCCCACCACGACGGTCGACACCCAGATGACGAGGCCGGTGGGCGCCACAGCCCTCGGAGCCCGCCACGCGCGCGAGATCAACCAGCCGACCAGCGTCCCGGACAGGAACGGCCACGCCGTCTCGGCGATGCCGCCCAGCGTCAGTCCCTCGGCGTGGCTGCGGCGGCCGATCGTGCAGAACACCACGACGCAGGCGATGTCGGCGACCAGGGCCAGCGCCGCGGGCCGGGTCGCAGTTACGCGTTTCCATGGTCATCAGTTCTCCGCCGGGGCGTGCTGCATCTGCGAATCCAATCACAGTCACCGTCGGCCGGCCTCAGTGATCGTGGTCATCCTCGGGTGCGGCATCAGGCGGTGGCAGCGGCCCCTGCAGGGCGGTGTCGGCCGGGTCGT
This sequence comes from uncultured Actinomycetota bacterium, assembly GCA_963765445.1. GTDB lineage: Bacteria > Actinomycetota > Actinomycetes > Mycobacteriales > Mycobacteriaceae > Mycobacterium. The sequence continues at coordinate 17,370 of CAVXWQ010000057.1, read as the reverse complement.
CGGAGGCCGGCTCGGCCCGGCGGCGGATCGTCGCCGGCGAGTTCGTCGACGACGGCGTCCGGGTCCAGCGCGCCTTCGGTGCGGAACATGAAGAAGAACACCACCCAGCCGATCGAGGAGATGAAGATCCAGCTGACCAGGCGGTAGATCAGCATCGCCGAGATGGCGTCGGGCAGCGTCATGCCGCTGGAGACCAGACCGGGGACCAGCACGGCCTCGACCACCAGCAGACCGCCCGGCATCAGCGGGATCGAGCCGACCGCGCGGGCGGCCGCGTAGGCGACGGTCAGGCCGGCCAGCGACGGCTTTCCCCCGGCGGCGTAGGCGGCGAACGCCAGGCACGCGACGTCGGCGACCCAGTTGAAGAACGACCAGCTGAACGCCACCGCCAGTTCGCGCCGGTTCAGGCTCACCGACTCGAGCTGGTCGAGGGTTTCGCGCCACTTCCTCAGCCCGGTCTCGGGTGGCTTGCCGCGCGCCGAGTTGACCCAGCCCAGCACCCTGACCCCGATGCCGTCGATCAGCTCGGGACGCGTCGCCACCGCCTGGGCCAGCAGCAGCAGGGCGACGAAGCCGCCCAGGGTGAACAGCAGCGAGAACGGATTGTTCTTGGCGCCCAACAGGAATGCGCCGCCGAGCCCGAGCAGGGCCAGGCCCACCACCTGAAGCGCCCCCGACATCACCAGCTGCCAGGAGGCCACCACCGGTGAGGCTCCCCAGCTGCGTTGCTGGCGGTACACGAAGGTGGCCGAGAGCACGGGGCCGCCGGGCATCGTGGTGCTCAGCGCGTTGCCCGCATAGAAGGCCGCCTCGGAGCGCCACTGGTGGACCATCACCCCGGCCGAGCGCAGCAGGGTCCGCTGGATCTGCGCGAAGCTGTGCATCGACAGCATCGCTGCCACGACCGCCGCGAGCACCCACCACCAGTTCGCCGACAGCAGGCTCATCCACGCCTTGGAGAGCTGGTCCCAGACCAGCGAGGCCTCGACAGCCAGGACGATCAGAGCGAGGGCGATCACCGCCCAGCGAACCCACCAGTACCTTCCCGCGTGCGGGCGGTTCGTGGTCCTCGCGGGCGGCATCGACCGGCGCGTCGTAGGACACGTCGTTCAGGGTAACGGCGCGGCATGCTGTCGTCGGTGTTCGCCGCGGGGTGTCCGGCCGTGGCGACTACGCTTGGTCGCATGCCGACGACCCGGGTTTCGGACGACGATTCGGTAGATCCACTGGTCCGCAAGGCCGCGGCCTGGTCGTGGCGCCTGCTGGCCATCGGTGCAGTGATCGCGGGACTGCTGTGGGTGGTGGCCCGCCTTCAGGTCATCATCGTGCCGGTGGCGCTGGCCATGATGGTGGCCGCGCTGATGCTGCCGGCGGTCGACTGGCTCGACCGGCGCGGCGCGCCGCGGGGCGGTGCGGTGGCGCTGGTGATCCTCGGCGGGTTCGGCGTGTTCGGCGGGATACATGACTTTCGTTGTCAGCCAATTCGTTTCGGGCCTGCCGGGCCTGGTCGAACAGGTCACCCGCAGTATCGACAGCCTACGCGGCTGGCTGATCGAGGGGCCCGCGCACCTGAGTCGTGAACAGATCGACAACGCCGGCAACACCGCCATCAAGGCCCTGCGGGACAACCAGGAGAAGCTGACCACCGGCGCGCTGTCCACCGCGGCGACGCTGACCGAGATCATCACCGGCGCCTTCCTGGTGCTGTTCACGCTGATCTTCCTGCTCCACGGCGGCCGCAACATCTACGGCTTCGTCACCCGAATCGTTCCCGCGGGCACCCGGGAACGGGTGCGCGACGCCGGCCGGGCCGGGTTCGGCTCACTGATCGGCTACGTGCGGGCGACGTTCCTGGTCGCCTTGGTCGACGCCATCGGCATCGGCACCGGCCTGGCGATCATGGGCGTGCCCCTGGCCCTGCCGCTGGCTTCGCTGGTGTTCCTCGGCGCCTTCATCCCGCTGGTCGGCGCGGTGATCAGCGGCCTCTTGGCGGTCATCGTCGCCCTGCTGGCCAAGGGCTTCGTCTACGCCCTCATCACTCTCGGGTTGATCATCGCCGTCCAGCAGTTGGAGGCCCACGTTCTGCAGCCGTTCGTGATGGGCCGTGCGGTCGCGATCCATCCGTTGGCGATCGTGCTGGCCATCGCGGCCGGTGGTGTGCTGGCCGGCATCGTCGGAGCACTGTTGGCGGTGCCCATAGTGGCGTTTCTCAACAGCGCGATCCGGGTTCTGGCCGCCGACAATCCCGCGCAGGAAGCCGCCGAAATCGAGGCCGAAGACCACGGGATCGTCATGGAGGCCGAACCCGACACCGTACCGCCGAAACGCCATGGATCGCGACGAGTAGGCGCCCGCCGAACTCGACGAAATGTCTTGAACTTCACACACTTTCGCGCCAAAACGTGAGTTCGGGCGCACGTTGACTAGAGGCGGCCCTCGCGGCGCAGCAGATCCTGTGCGCTGACCCCACCGCCGCGGCGCGGACGGTCTTCGCCGTCTTCTTGCCGCGCGAGTTGAGCTTCTCGGTGGCCACGTCGGATTCGCTCGGCTCCGGCTTGCTCACCGGGATCGCCCGGGTCTCCTCGGCCGAGATCGTCGGCGAGACGTCATCGGTGCCGTTCTGGTCGCGCGGCGCCGGGATCGCCGTGGTCGGCGTCGTCGGGGGCCGGTATCGCGCTGGTCGGCTCCGCGGACGGCTGCGGCCCGCCGGAGTGGCTTGCCGCGCAGCTCACCGAGCCAGGACTCGATCTCGCGGTCCGGCGCCGGCGGTGGTGCCGTCCGGTTCGAGCGGGCCGCCGCGGTGGCGTTGTTCACCGCGTTCTTCACGACGTTCTTGGCCACCGCGAATCGGGTGGTCGGCGCCTCGTTGGCGGGCACGGCCTGAGGATCGGCCATGCGGGCGGTTCCGGCCGCGGACGGGGCCTCCTGCCGCGCGGGGGGCGCCTGGTATTCGGCCCGGCCCACCACGCGGGGACGAGGCCGGGCTTCCCCGCCCGGATGGGTCGGATCGTGCACCGGGCGCCGGTCGTCGGCCGTGGCCGGCGCGCCCGCACCGACGAGGGCTTCGGACAGGCTCCCGCACGACCGGCCGCTTCTTCTCGTCGGGCAGGTAGATCTCGCCCAGCCCGATCTTGTTCTGCAGGCGCTTCATCCAGCGCGGTGCCCACCAGCAGTCGTCGCCGAGGAGCTTCATGATCGCCGGCACCAGGAACATCCGGACGATCGTGGCGTCCAGCAGCAGCGCGATGAGCAGGCCGAAGGCCAGGTACTTCATCATCACCAGGTCGGAGAACACGAACGCGCCGGCGACCACGGCCAGCACCAGGGCCGCAGCGGTGATCAGCCGTCCGGTGGTGGCGGTACCGATCCGGATCGCCTCGGTGGTGGACATTCCGCGTTCGCGGGCCTCCACCATGCGGGACACCAGGAACACCTCGTAGTCGGTGGACAGGCCGTAGATCACCGCGATGATCAGACCGATCATCGGGGCCATCAGCGGTTGCGGCGTGTAGTTCATCAGCCCGGACCCGTGCCCGTCGACGAACATCCACGTCAGCACACCCATGGTCGAGCCAAGGGTGAGCGCGCTCATCAGCGCCGCCTTGATGGGCAACACCAGCGACCCGAACGCCAGGAACATCAGGATCGTCGTGGTGGTGATCAACAGCAACACCATCAGCGGAAGTTTCGCGGACAGGCTGTGGATACTGTCCTGCTCCAGCGCGGGTGTGCCGCCGACGTACAGCGTGACGCCCTTCGGTGGCGTGATCGCGCGCAACTCGCCGATCTTGTTGCGCGCGTCGTTGCGGTTCACCAGGCCGTTCTGGATGACGCGGACCGATGGGTCCTTCGTGGCGCCGTCGAGGTAGGACCGTTCCTTCCACATCGCGTCGGGATTGTTGTCCGGGTCGGTGAACCCGCTGACCGCCATCGCCTTGCTGCGGATGTCGGCGACCTGCTGGTCGGTGACGGGCTGGCCGTCGTTGTTCTTCATCACCAGCGTGATCGGCTCGGTGCGGAACCCGGGGAAGGTCTTGTCGAACTGCTCCTGGGCCTGGCGCACCGAGTTGTCCGGTGGCAGGTACTTCTCGCTGATGCCGCCGAGCGCCAGCTTCCCGAGCGGCATGATCAGCAGGATCATGAACGCGAGGATCGGCGCCGCGAACAGGATGGGCCGCTTCATCACCCGGTTGACGAGCTTGCCCCAGAAGCCCTGCTCGACCTCTTCGCGGGTCTTGGTCTTCTGGGTCTTCTCGGCGAACCATTCGATGATGGCGCGCGACACCGACCAGTTGCGCAGGAACGGCACCCGCAGCAGCGTGCGGACGCCGAGCGCGTCGACGTTGGGGCCGAGGATGCTCAGGACGGCCGCCAGCACGGTGATCGACAGGATCGCCGAGAGCATGACCGAGGCGATGATCGCGTAGGTGATGGACTTGAGGAAGCCCTGCGGGAACAGCAGCAGCGGCAGCGACGATGCCACGATGATGACGGCCGAGAAGATCACCGTGCGGCCAGCCGTCATCACGGTGCGCCGGACGGCGGTCTCGGTGTCGTAGCCCTCGGCGATCTCTTCTCGGAACCGGCTGACGATGAACAGGCCGTAGTCGATCGCGATACCCAAGCCGATCAGCGTCACCACCGGCTGGGCGAAGAAGTGCACCGGTGCGACGATGGCGATCAACCGCATGATGCCCAGCGCGCCCATGATGGACAGACCGCCGATGATCGCCGGGAGGCTGGCGGCGATCACGCCGCCGAAGACGAAGAACAGCAGGACCGCCACCAGCGGGATGGCCGCCACCTCGGCGCGCTGCTGGTCCTCGCCGATGGTTCCGGTCAGCTCGGAGGCCAGCGGTTGCAGGCCGGCCAGCTGGACGTCGACGCCCTTGATGAAGAAGTCCTTGTCGACCTTCTTGTAGTTGTTCAGGATCGTGTCGTCGTCGTTGCCCTTGAGCTGGATCGACATGAACGCGTGCTTCTTGTCCGCGTCGGACATGTTGGACAGCAGCTCGGGGCTCTTGAAGTAGCCGATCGACCGCAGGATCTCGTCGGGGTGGTCCTTCTCGACCTGGGCCAGGTTGTCCAGGACCTTCTTCTTGAAGGCCGGATCGTCGACGGTCTTGCCGTCCGGCGCGGTGTAGACGGCGACGATGTGGCCGGAGGTGTCACGGCCGTATGCGCCGTCGGCGAGCAGTGACGCCTTGACCGATGAACTGCCCTCGTCGTAGAAGCCGCTCTGCGTGACGTGCTTGCCGAGGCTGGCTCCGTAGACACCGCCGGCGAGGCACAGCGCGACCATGACGGCGATCACGATGTATCGATATCGATACACAGTTCGACCCCACCAGGCGAACACGTCAGCTCCTAACTAAATCTGTGGCGACCTGCGCATCGGGTCATCCTGATCAGACGCGCGATGTCAGTAGTGAGGACAGCGGCCGGAATGGCTGCAGCCACGCTCCTTGCTCTGGTAGCGAATCTAGGCCGATTCGCGGTAGCGGCTCACGGAAAACACCAGGAATGTCCTCCAGGTCGACGAACTCCAAGGTATCCGACGCTAATGCCCAGCTCGCATGTTCGCGAAATCCGAGCACCGAGGCCGGCACGCCCGACCGGGCGATTTCTTCCAGCGGCGCCCGGAACGCCTGCCCGTCGGCCGAGGCCACCAGCACCGCGGCCAGACCCTCGGCCCGGCGCAGCGCGATGTGGGCCAGCATGTCGCTGTCGACGTCGCTGTTGTCGTCCACCTTGGGTTTGGCGAAGACCGCAAAACCCACATTACGTAGCGCCTCGACCCAGGGGCGAACGACGTCGGCGCTGCCGGGCGCGATGTTGGTGAACACCGTGGCTTCCGGCTCCACGGCGATCTCCGGCTGACCGGCGGCCAGCTCGGCGGTCCGCGCCAGCAGCCAGCGGCCCAGCGCGTCGAAGCGCGGCCGGTGTGCGGCGGTCGGCCGGCCACCGAGAATCGAGCCGAGCCCCATGTCGAGGTTGGGCGCGTCCCACACCAGCAGCACCCGCTGCGGGGCGGGCTCCACCACCTCGGTCGCCGGCGTCCGGTACCCCCGGAACCGCAGCCTGTTCTGCTTCTTCCATCACGCTCATGGTCGTCTCACCCAGATGAGTTCGGTTACCGCAGTACCCGCGTGGCGGGCCTTCCCCTCGTACTTGGTGATCGGGCGCTGCACCGAGATGGGCAGCTGCTCGCCCGGCTCGGCCCGCCGCAGCAGCGGCTCGGCGTCGCCGACCTCGGCGATCTGCTCGGCGTAGCCGGCGTGGTCGGTGGCCGCGTGCAGCACACCGCCGGGCCGCAAGCGGTCGGCGATGAGCGCGACGGTCTCGGGCTTGAGCAGCCGCCGCTTGTGGTGACGTGATTTCGGCCACGGGTCGGGGAAGAAGACCCGCACGCCGGTCAGCGATCCCGGGCCGACCATGTGCTCGAGCACGTCGACGCCGTCCCCGCGGACCAGCCGGATGTTGGACACGCCCTCCCGGTCGATCGCCCCGAGAAGCTGCGCGAGGCCCCGCCGGTACACCTCGACGGCCACCACATCGATGCCGGGCTCGGCCTGGGCCATGGCCAGCGTCGACGTCCCGGTTCCGCACCCGATCTCGAGGACCAGGGGAGCCTGCCGCCCGAACCAGGCGCGGGCATCCAACGGTCCGGCGGGCTCCCCGCTCGGAACGCGCCTGGGTGCCCAGCACCGGCCACAGCCGGTCCCACGCCTCCTGTTGGGACTCGGTCAGCGCCGAGCGACGCGACCGGAAGCTGGTGACCCGCGGGTGAAGATGCGCCGCCTCGAGGGTGTCGGGCGTGGTCGAGCCGCCCTGGCGCTGCGCGTGCATCCGTCCATGGTGGCTCATGAACATGGGTGTACCCGCACCGTGGTGCAGATTGATACCCAACAGTTGTCTTCGCCTGGTAGTGGCTCGCGCCATATCCCCGTCGATGCCACGATGGCGGGCATGGCAACCACCGGGCCGGTGCGGTCAGCGGTGCTCGGCCGGCCCGGCTGCGGCCGCCGCACGGTGGCCCGGGTGCTGCGCGCCGCCGGCGTCGTCGTGGCCGACCCGGGTGAGGAATCCGACGTCGACGTCTACGTCGTCGCCGAGACGCTCAAACCCGAGGATCGCGCCGCGTTGACCCGGCCGGCACGGCCGTGCGTGGCCGTCCTGAACAAGGCGGATCTCACCGGTTTCGGCGGCGAGGGCCCCGTCGCGGCGGCGGCCGCCCACTGCGAACGCCTGCGACGGACCATCGGTGCGCCCATCTATCCGCTGGCCGCCCTGGCCGCTGTCGCCGCGCTCGAGCGCGGCGTGCTGGACGACGCCATGGTGGACGCACTGCAGGTGCTGACCGCCGAGCCGGCCACCCTGGGCTCCGCCGACGGCTTCCTGACCGGCGAGCACCGGCTGGACCGTCCGATCCGCGAACGGCTGCTGACCGAGCTCGACCTGTTCGGCATCGCCCACGCCGTGGTGGCGCTGCGCGACGGTGCCGACCGCGCCGGTGTCGCCGCGGCGTTGCGCCGGGCCAGTGGTGTGGACGCGGTGCTGGCCGCGATCACCCGGGCGGCCGCCCCGGCGCGATACCGCCGGCTGGCCGAGGAGACGACCGCCCAGTTCCGCGGCGATGACGCGGCGGTGGCCGCGCGGATGTCGGCGGCGATCGATGTCGTCGAGGCTGCCGGGATGGCGGTCGACCGCGACGACGACCTCGACGCGCACCTGCGGCGTGCCGTCGCCTTGCGGCGCTACTCGCGCGGACCGGTGTCGGACTTGCAGCGCAGGTGCGCCGACGACATCGTCCGCGGGTCGTTGCGGCGGTGGGAACGGGGCGGCGGTGTTGCCGAGGCGGTCGGGTGAGCGACGCCGACGTCGACGCGCTGGTGCTGGCGGTCGACGCTGACCTTCCGCCGCCCGCGGTCACCCGCGACGACGTCGTGCTGGTGAGCGGGCCGTGGCTGGCCGGCACCACCGGCGTGATCGCGGCTCTGCGTGAGCGGCTGCCCCAGCACACCTTCGTCGAACCGGCCGAGCTGCGCCCGGGGGCGGCGCCCGTCGCGGTGGTGTTCGTGGTCTCGGCCACCGCGCCGCTCACCGAATCGGACTGCGCGTTGCTCGACGCCGCGGCCGCCGACACCGACGCGGTGATCGGGGTGGTCACCAAGATCGACGTGCACCGCACCTGGCGCGATGTGCTCGACGCCGACCGCCGGATCGCGGCCGCGCACGCACCCCGATACGCGGGCATGCCGTGGGTCGGGGCTGCCGCGGCGCCGGACCTGGGCGCCCCGGTGGTGGACGACCTCGTCGGCGCCGTCGAACAGCGCGCTGGCCGACGCAGTCGCTGGACCGTCGAAATCGTCTGCGCGCGTGGGAAACTCGCTTGACCAACCTGGTCCGCCGTCACGAGCGCGAGGTGTCCGGCGCCGGCCGGCGAGGCACGCCTGGCGGCGCTGCGGGAACAACGCTCCGCCGCAGTGCGTCAGGCGCGGCTCGACAAGACCGAGCGCGCCATCGCGGTACGCAGCCGGATGCAGCAGGCGCGGGTGCAGCTGTCCTACTTCGCGCGCAGCCGCTGCACCGCGGTGCGGACCGAGCTGCAGGAGGTCGCGGCGTCGACCACGCGACGAAAGTTCAGGGCGTTCCCGGACTACGTGCGGCGGCGGTTCGGTGAGGTCACCGCGGAGGTCGACGTGGCAGTGGCGCGCCAGCTGCAGCGACGTCAGCACCGAACTGGGCCTGCCGATCGAATGCCCCGGCTCCGCTCGTCCTGCCCGTCGATGTCCCCGCTCCGCCGCTGCGGTCACGGCGGGCGGAGACCCGGCTGATGACGCTGCTCGGCGCCGGCTTCGGCCTCGGGGTGGCGTTGACGCTGAGCCGGCTGTTGGCCGACCTGGCTCCGCAGTGGACGGTCGCGGGAGTGATCGCCTGCGCGGCGGTCGGTGTCGTCCTCACGCTCTGGGTGGTGGGAACCCGCGGGCTTCTGCACGATCGGGCCGTGCTCGACCGCTGGGTCGCCGAGGTCGTCTCGGGGCTGCGCGCCGGGCTCGAGGAACGCGTCGCCAGCCGCATGCTGGCGGCCGAGTCCGCCCTCGGCGTCGCCGCTGCCGAGCGCGACAGCGAGGACAGCGCACGGCTGGACCAGACGGTGGCGGCCATCGACCGGGAGATCCATCAGCACGCCTCGGCGCGGGCCCGGGCCGTGGCCGAACGCGACCTACGCGATGCCCGCGCTCGCGCGGGCGCTGGCGGTCGTGCGGGCCGAACTGGTCCGGCCTCGGACATCGACGCCGAAACTGAATCGATGAACCGGCCTTTGTAGGACCTTTCTGAATCGTTCCTGTGAGTGATCGGACATAATCCCGATTAACCGCGGGTATCTCACCCGCGTTAACCTTCTTGCCAGGGACGACCGTCTCCGCTACTTGCGGCATAAGGCCTGCATCCTGGCAAGAAACCTACGCAGGAGATACCGATGACTTCAGCGACCATTCCCGGTCTGGACACCGCACCGACCAAGCACCAGGGACTGCTGGCCTGGGTTCAGGAAGTCGCGGAGCTGACCCAGCCCGACCGGGTGGTGTTCGCCGACGGTTCCGAGGAGGAGTACCAGCGCCTCTGCGAGCAGCTGGTGGCCGCGGGCACCTTCATCCCGCTCAGCGATTCCGAGGAGCCCAGTTCGTACCTGGCGCGTTCGGAGCCGTCGGACGTCGCGCGCGTCGAATCCCGGACCTTCATCTGCTCCGAGCGGGAGATCGACGCCGGGCCGACCAACAACTGGATGGCGCCCGACGAGATGCGCGCCCTCATGACCGAGCTGTACCGCGGGTGCATGCGCGGCCGGACGATGTACGTGGTCCCGTTCTGCATGGGCCCGCTCGGCGCCGACGACCCGAAGCTCGGTGTGGAGATCACCGACTCCGAGTACGTCGTGGTCTCGATGCGCACCATGACCCGGATGGGCAAGGCCGCGCTGGAGAAGATGGGCGACGACGGGTTCTTCGTCAAGGCGCTGCACTCGCTGGGCGCCCCGCTGGAGCAGGGCCAGGAAGACGTGCCGTGGCCGTGCAACGACACCAAGTACATCACCCACTTCCCGGAGACCCGGGAGATCTGGAGCTACGGCTCCGGCTACGGCGGCAACGCGCTGCTGGGCAAGAAGTGCTACTCGCTGCGCATCGCCTCGGTGATGGCGCGCGACGAGGGCTGGCTCGCCGAGCACATGCTGATCCTCAAGCTGATCTCCCCGGAGAACAAGGCGTACTACATCGCCGCGGCGTTCCCGTCGGCGTGCGGCAAGACCAACCTGGCCATGCTGCAGCCGACGATCCCCGGCTGGCGCGCCGAGACCCTCGGTGACGACATCGCCTGGATGCGGTTCGGCAAGGACGGCCGGCTGTACGCGGTCAACCCCGAGTTCGGCTTCTTCGGTGTCGCGCCGGGCACCAACTGGAGCTCGAACCCGAACGCGATGAAGACGATCGCGGCGGGCAACACCGTGTTCACCAACGTCGCGCTGACCGACGAGGGCGGCGTCTGGTGGGAGGGCCTCGAGGGCGACCCGCAGCACCTCGTCGACTGGAAGGGCGACGACTGGACGCCCGGACTCCGACGAGCCTGCCGCCCATCCCAACTCGCGGTACTGCACCCCGATGTCGCAGTGCCCGACGCTGGCGCCGGAGTGGGACGACCCGCAGGGCGTGCCGATCTCGGCGATCCTGTTCGGCGGCCGTCGCAAGACGACGGTGCCGCTGGTGACCCAGGCCCGCGACTGGCAGCACGGTGTGTTCATCGGCGCGACGCTGGGCAGCGAGAAGACGGCCGCGGCCGAGGGCAAGGTCGGCACCATCCGCCGCGACCCGATGGCCATGCTGCCGTTCCTGGGCTACAACGCCGGCGACTACTGCCAGCACTGGCTCGACCTCGGCAAGAACGCCGACGAGTCCAAGCTGCCGAAGATCTTCTTCGTCAACTGGTTCCGTCGCGGTGACGACGGCCGGTTCCTGTGGCCGGGCTTCGGCGAGAACAGCCGGGTGCTGAAGTGGATCGTCGAGCGGGTCGAGGGCAAGGCCAACGGCGCCTCGACGCCGATCGGCACGGTGCCCGGTGTCGACGACCTGGACCTCAGCGATCTGGACGTCGATGCGGCGGACGTCGCGGCGGCGGTGAAGGTGAACGCCTCCGAGTGGCGCGACGAACTGCCGCAGATCGAGGAGTGGTTCGAGTTCATCGGCGAGAAGCTGCCGACGGGCGTCAAGGACGAGTTCGAGGCGCTCAAGCAGCGGCTGGCCGAAGCGGACTAGTTTCGCGAACAGACGCAAAAGTCCCCGAAATCATCGCGATTCGGGGGCTTCTGCGTCTGTTGGGCGCCGCACCAGACTTTGCCACGCTAGCCTCGGGGCGGGGTCAGTGGAGAAAGGTGCCGCGGGTGGACGCTCAGCTGTCGAGAAGAGCATGGTTCGGAGTTGCCGGTGCGACGGCGGCCGCCGCGGCGTTGAGTGCGTGTGGCTCGCCGACGACGACCACCGCGACCCATACGGTGACGGTTCCGGCCGGCATGCCGATCACCACCGAGTCGCCCCGGCCGAACATCTCCGATCCTGAACTGGGGCTGACCGAGCTCAAGCAGGGCAACGCGCGTTTCGTCGAGGCGCGCATGATCCACCCCGACCAGAACCCCGACACCAGGTTGTCGGTCTCGAAATCCCAGTCCCCGTTCGCGATCGTGCTGAGCTGCTCGGACTCCAGGCTTCCTCCGGAGGTCATCTTCGATCAGGGCCTGGGTGACCTGTTCGTGGTGCGGGTGGCGGGCAACATCATCGATCCCGCCGGCATGGGCAGCATCGAGTACGCCGTCGGTCACCTCGGCACGCCGCTGATCGTGGTGCTCGGCCATCAGAACTGTGGCGCGGTCTCGGCGACGCTCGAGGCGCTGCAGCCGCCGTTCGAAGAACCGCACGGCGACGTAGCGGCGCTGATCACCGCGATCACCCCCGCGGTCGAGGTGGCGCAAAAGGAACAGGGCGATCTGCTGACCAACGCCATCAAGGCGAACATCGACCAGTCCCGCGACCAGATCGTGGCGAACAAGGAACTGAAGCCGGCGCTGGACTCGGGCAAGCTGAAAGTCGTGACCGGCTACTACAGCCTGGACGACGGAACGGTCACCCTCACCTAGCCTTCTTGACACCCGTCAACCGGGTTGTCGTACAGTTCACGCATGCAGATCCGCGAGCATGCCGAGGCCAACCCCGACAAGCCTGCTGTCATCCTCTATCCGTCCGGGACGGTCGTGACCTTCGGCGAGATGGAGGCGCGGGCAAACAGGTTGGCGCACTTGTTCCGTCAGGCCGGCCTGCGCGAGGGCGACGCGGTCGCGATCCTGATGGAGAACAACGAGCACTACCACACGGTGATGTGGGCTGCTCGCCGCAGCGGCCTGTACTACGTCCCGATCAACTCCCACCTCACCGCCGCCGAGGCCGCCTACATCATCGACAACAGCGCGGCCAAGGCGATCGTCGGCTCCGCGGCGCTGCGCCCCGTGCTGGAGGGCCTCGGCGAGCACCTGCCCAACGGACTGCCCGAGCTGCTGATCATCGCAGACGAGGATCTCGACGGCTGGCTTCGCTACCCGGAATGCGTTGCCGACCAACCGGATACACCCATCGACGACGAGATCGAGGGTGACCTGCTGCAGTACTCGTCGGGCACCACCGGCCGGCCCAAGGGCATCAAGCGTGAGCTTCCGCACCTGCCGCCCTCGGAAGCCCCGGGCCTGATGACCATGCTGGTGTCCTTCTGGATGGACCCCAACGGCGTCTACCTCAGCCCCGCTCCGCTCTATCACACCGCGCCGTCGGTGTGGTCGATGACGATGCAGGCCGCGGGCATCCCGGTGGTGGTCATGGAGAAGTTCGACGCCGAAGGCACGCTGGACGCGATCCAGCGCCACGGGGTCACCCACGGCCAGTTCGTTCCGGTGATGTTCACCAGGATGCTGAAACTGCCTGAATCCGTGCGTAACTCGTACGACCTGTCGACCCTGCAGCGCGTCATGCACGCCGCGGCGCCGTGCCCGGTGGAGATCAAGAAGCAGATGATCGACTGGTGGGGGCCGATCGTCGACGAGTACTACGCCTCCTCCGAAGCCATCGGCTCCACCCTGATCAGCGCCGAGGAGTGGCTGGCCCACCCCGGCTCGGTGGGCAAACCGATGGGCGGCAACCTGCACATCCTCGACGAGGAGGGCAACGAGCTGCCGCCCGGCCAGCCGGGCGAGATCTACTTCGAGACCGGCGCCTCCTTCGAATACCTCAACGACGCCGAGAAGACCGCCGCCTCAAGGCATCACAAGGGCTGGATGACCGTCGGCGACATCGGCTACCTCGACGACGAGGGCTACCTGCTACCTCACCGACCGCCGCCACCACATGATCATCTCCGGCGGGGTCAACATCTATCCGCAGGAAGCGGAGAACATGCTCGTCACCCATCCGAGGGTGATGGACGCCGCGGTGTTCGGGATTCCCGACGAGGAGATGGGCCAGAGCGTCAAGGGTGTGGTCCAGCTCGTCGACCATGCCGAGGCCTCCGAGGAGCTTGCCGAGGAGCTGCTGGTCTGGCTGCGAGATCGCTTGGCGCACTACAAGTGTCCGCGCACGACTCTCCTTCGAGCAGCAGTTGCCGCGCACCGATACCGGAAAGCTGTACAAGCAGGAGCTGATCGTGAAGTACTCGGCTCCGGCGCCCACCGGCTAGCCGGCCGGTCCGATGCTCCTCGTCGACCTGTCCGACCCGCCGCCGATCGGGGTGACCGGCCCGCCCGGAGTCGTGGTCGCGGTCGGTGAGTCCTCGACCCCGGAGGCCGAGTTCTGGCTCGACACAGCGACATTCGCCCTCACCGACACCGAGCACGAGGACCGGCGATTCGTCGCCGTCGAATCGGTGTCGGACACCGTCGCCGAACTGACCGACCGCTGCCGCCGGTGGCCGCATGCCAGCGCGGTGTGCGACGACGTACTGCGGTCGGTCGACGTCACCGGCCCGGCGTTGCCGGCGATCGTCACCGAATCGCTGGCCTACTCCACGCTGCAGTCCGGCCCGGAGTTCGCTCGCTGGCTCGCCGAGCGTGGACCCGCGCAACTCCCCGACATTCCCGACCCGGTGCTGGCCGAGCGCGACGGCGGCACGCTGCGCATCGCCTTCAACCGGCCCCAGCGCCACAACGCATTCAGCACCGATGCGCGAGCACTGCTGCTGGAGGCGCTCACGGTTGCGCTGCTCGACGACACCGTCACCGAGGTGGTGCTCGCCGGCAACGGGCCGTCGTTCTGCAGCGGCGGCGACCTCGGCGAGTTCGGCACCTTCGCCGACCCGGCAAGCGCACACCTGGCCCGCACCCGGCACAGCCCCGCGCTCGCGCTCGACGAGCTGACCCGTCGGCTCGGTCCCGCCTGCCGGGCGCAGATCCACGGCCGGGTGCTGGGCAGCGGACTGGAGATGGCCGCGTTCTGCGGCTGGGTCAGCTGCCACCCGGACGCCGTCCTCGGCCTGCCCGAGCTCGCGCTGGGCCTCATCCCCGGCGCCGGCGGCACGCTGAGCGTCACCCGCCGGATCGGTCGTTGGCGCACAGCCTATTTGGTGCTCTCCGGCCGCGTCATCGACCCGGTGACCGCGCTGCGGTGGGGTCTGGTCGACGAGATCAGCGTAGCCTTCGCTATCTCGTCGAGTGTGGACTTGAGCGACGTCGATGCGCCGAAGAGCGTGGGGGTAATCCACGTTCGGCGCAGGGTGGCGCGGCTAGATGCCGCCGCGGGCGACGAGTTGCGCGGCGATGACGTTGCGCTGGATCTCGTTGGTGCCCTCGCCGACGATCATCAGCGGGGCGTCGCGGAAGTAGCGTTCGACGTCGTACTCGGTGGAGTAGCCGTAGCCGCCGTGGATGCGGACCGCGTTCAGCGCGATCTCCATCGCCACCTCCGAGGCGAACAGCTTGGCCATCCCGGCCTCCATGTCGCAGCGCTCCCCGCTGTCGTAGCGCTCGGCGGCATACAGGGTGAGCTGACGGGCCGCGGTCAGCTTGGTGGCCATGTCCGCCAAGTAGTTTCCGACGGACTGGTGCTTCCAGATCGGCTGGCCGAAGCTCTCCCGGTCCTGGGCGTAGGCCAGCGCATCCTCCAGGGCGGCCGTGGCCACGCCGAGCGCGCGCGAGGCCACCTGAATCCGGCCGGTCTCCAGGCCCTTCATCATCTGCCCGAAACCCTTGCCCGCCACGCCGCCCAGGATGGCCGAGGCCGGCACCCGGCAGTCGTCGAAGGCCAACTCGCACGACTCGACACCCTTGTAGCCCAGCTTGGGCAGATCCCGCGACACCGTCAGCCCCGGCGTCGGGTTCTCCAGCGAGCACCACCGAAATGCCCGTGTGCCGCGGCGTGGCCTGCGGATCGGTCTTGCACAGCAGCGCGATCAGACCGGACCGGCGGGCGTTGGTGATCCACGTCTTGGCGCCGCCGATCACCAGTTCGTCGCCGTCGCGGCGGGCCACCGTGGTCATGTTCTGCAGATCCGAACCGCCACCCGGTTCGGTCAGCGCCATCGTCGCGCGGAGCTCACCGGTGGCCATTCGCGGCAGATAGGTCCGCTTCTGCTCCTCGGTGCCGAAGGTCTCCAGCAGCTTGGCCACCACGGTGTGCCCGCCCATCGCACCGGCCAGGCTCATCCAGCCGCGGGCCAACTCCTGGGTGACCTCGACGTAGCACGGCATCGACACCGGTGACCCGCCGTAGGTCTCGCTGATCGCCAGCCCGAAGATGCCGATGCGCTTCATCTGCTCGATCCACGCCTCGGGGTAGGTGTTGGCGTGCTCGACGTCCCGGACGGTTGGCTTGACCTCACGATCGATGAACGCCCGAACCGTCTGCACCAGCATGGTTTCTTCGTCGTTAAGTGCTGTGCTCACGTTGCTCCAAAGTCGGCCGATATGCGGCCATAGTCGCATACGCCGCGGGACCGAACTGCGATCATGTTCGACTGTGACGTTGTACGGCCATATCGGCGCAGGCGAGGCGGGCGGACCCTACTTCGACGATCTGGTCGTGGGCCAGGTCTTCGACTGGGCGCCGTCGATGACATTGACCTCCGGAGCGGCCGCCAGCCACCAGGCGATCCTCGGTGACCGGCTGCGCCTGGCGCTGGACTCCGAACTGGCGCACGCGGTGGTCGGCAGCACCGGGCCGCTGGCCCATCCGGCGTTCGTCTGCGATGTGGCCATCGGCCAGAGCACCCTGGTCACCCAGCGGGTCAAGGCGAACCTGTTCTACCGCGGGCTGACGTTCTATCGCTATCCGGTCATCGGCGACACCGTGTTCACCCGCACCGAGGTCGTGGGATTGCGGCAGAACAACGCCAAACCCGGACGCGCTCCCACCGGGATGGCGGCGCTGCGGATGACCACCATCGACCAGGTGGGCCGGCTGGTGCTGGACTTCTACCGCTGCGCGATGCTCCCGCTCAGTCCCGGTGCCGCCGACACCGGGCACGCCGACGACCTCTCGCGAGATCGGGGCGGATCTCGCAGGCGCCCCCGACCCGACGGTCGACTGGAACGCGGCGGCCTTCCGGGAGCGGGTTCCCGGTCCGCACTTCTACCCCGACATCGCCGGTTCGGTGCTGCGCAGCACCGGCGACGTGGTCAGCTCCGCACCTGAGCTGGCCCGGCTCACCCTGAACATCGCTGCCACACATCATGATTCACGCGTCGGCGGTCAGCGGCTGGTGTACGGCGGGCACACCATCGGGCTGGCGCTGGCCCAGGCCGGCCGGCTGCTGCCCAACCTGGCAACCGTGCTCGGCTGGGAATCGTGCGATCACACCGGGCCGGTGCACGAGGGCGACACCCTCTACAGCGAGCTGCACGTCGAGTCGGCCGACCCGCTGCCCGACGACCGCGGCGGTGTGCTCACCCTGCGGTCGGTGGTCTATGCGGCCGTCGAGGACGGGGCGGACCGCCAGGTGCTGGACTGGCGGTTCACCGCGCTGCACTTCTAAGGCGCGACAATGGTCGGGTGAACAACTCCGGCGGCAGGTGGGCCGGCAGCGGCCTGGCCTGGCTGACGGGTCCGGCCGACGGGCCGCCCGACTACTCCCGATCGGGCATTCTGACCCGCGCCGAGTCCGTCGCCGGCGAGCTGACCGCGCGGCTCGGAGTCACCGTCGACGCCACCGCCGCACTGACCGGCCGCGCCGCCCTGCTGGGCCTGACCCGGCGGGGCCGCGATCTCGGCGGGCGGTGCCACCCGCCTGATGGCCACCGCGACGGCTGGTGCGCGTTGACGCTGTCCCGACCCGACGACGTCGCCG
>CAVXWQ010000056.1:0-20120 GCA_963765445.1 uncultured Actinomycetota bacterium | reverse complement strand
TCGCTCCCCGTCGATCGCGCCGGCGTACACGGGACGGTTGTCGACCAACCCGATCCCGTCGCTGCGCCTGCCCGCGAGATCCATGGAACCGCCGCGGCCTACCGGTTCATCCACGACGAGCTGATGCTCGACGGCAGCTCGCGGCTCAACCTCGCGACCTTCGTCACGACGTGGATGGACCCCGAGGCCGAGAAGCTGATGGCCGAGACCTTCGACAAGAACATGATCGACAAGGACGAATACCCGGCCACTGCGGCGATCGAAAGCCGTTGCATTGCAATGGTTGCCGATCTATTCCATGCCGAGAACCTGCGCGACGACGACGCCGCCAGCGCGATCGGGGCATCGACCATCGGGTCATCGGAAGCGGTGATGCTCGGCGGGCTGGCGCTGAAATGGCGGTGGAAGGAACGGGTCGGCAAGGACAAGTGCGTCGAAGACCCGCACGCCCAACCTGGTGATGGGCTCCAATGTGCAGGTGGTGTGGGAGAAGTTCTGCCGCTACTTCGAAGTCGAGCCGCGCTACCTGCCGATGGCCGAGGACCGCTACGTGATCACCCCCGAGCAGGTGGTCGAGGCCGTCGACGAGGACACCATCGGGGTGGTCGGCATCCTGGGCACCACCTAC
The DNA here is from genome assembly GCA_963765445.1 of uncultured Actinomycetota bacterium. Lineage (GTDB taxonomy): Bacteria > Actinomycetota > Actinomycetes > Mycobacteriales > Mycobacteriaceae > Mycobacterium. Next base: position 19,492 of record CAVXWQ010000056.1, on the reverse strand, counting down.
ACCGGTGAACTCGAGCCGATCGCCGAGATCTGCGCCGCGCTGGACCAACTCGAGAAGGACAAGGGACTCGACATCCCGGTACACGTGGACGCCGCCAGCGGCGGGTTCGTGGTGCCGTTCCTGCATCCGGACCTCAACTGGGATTTCCGGCTGCCCCGGGTGGCGTCGATCAACGTCAGTGGCCACAAGTTCGGGCTGACCTACCCGGGCATCGGATTCGTGGTGTGGCGCAACGCCGATGCGCTACCGGAGGACCTGGTCTTCCGAGTGAACTACCTCGGCGGGGACATGCCGACCTTCACGCTGAACTTCTCCCGGCCGGGCAATCAGGTGGTCGGGCAGTACTACAACTTCCTCCGCCTTGGCCGCGCCGGATACACCCATGTCATGCAAGCCCTTTCCGCCACCGCGCGCTGGTTCTCCGACCAGCTGGAGGAATGCCACCACTTCGACGTCATCTCCGACGGGTCGGATATCCCGGTGGTGGCGTTCAAGCTCTCCGGCGATTTCGGCTACACCGAGTTCGACGTGTCGGCCGCGCTGCGGTCCTACGGCTGGCAGGTGCCCGCCTACACCATGCCCGAAGGGGCAGAGGATGTTTCAGTGCTGCGGGTGGTGGTGCGGGAAGGGTTCTCCGCCGACCTGGCCCGCTCGCTGTGGGAGGACCTCAATGCCGTGCTGGGCCACTTGGACGCGATCAAGCCCAACGGCCACTTCGACCAGGAGCACTTCGCGCACTAGGCGGGCGCCTCGTCGGTCTGGACCTCGACGACGGTGTCGGCGGGGGCGCTGCGCTCCCACAGCACCGCGCCGACGCAGGCCGTGACGACCCAGCCGGTGCCGATCACCCCGCACCACGTGAACAGGGCCATCGCGATCCCGATCGGTCCCAGTTCGACTCCAGCCGTCGAGCACCAGCGGGAAGAAGACCCGGTTGGACAACGGGATGATCACCCCGTCGATCACCACGCCGGCCAGGCCGGCCAGCGCCAGGTGGATCAGGCTCCGGCCGCCGTTGCGCACCAGCAATGCCGGGCGTCAGCGACCAGAACAGCCACACCGGTCCCTGCGCCAGCATGAACAGCAGTACCCGCATCGCGCTGCCGTGGTGGTGGCCGAACGTGATCCGTTCGCGGCAGACGATCATCGTCAGATACAGCGCGAACCACAGGGCCCCGCGCAGCACCCGCTGGGTCAGGCCGAACTGTTCGCGCCGCCAGGCCTTGGCGAAGATTGCCGGCCACGGTGACCGCCATCGGGATTCCCCAGATCAGAAATCCCGCGACCCCGATGAACGTCCAACTCGAGCGCAACCCGGCGGTAGCTGCCGAATGCGCCGCGGACCCGGTCGCTCGTCGGATGCACCAGGCCGAGCTCCCGGATCCAGATGGTGCCGGCGCTGGCGCTCTGGGCGAAGTTCTCGACGTAGCTGAAGCCGAGGATCATCAGCGGGATCACCGTGGTGAACAGCTGCACCGAGACGAGGATCCCCTGGGTGGAGCCGTCGATCTCCCGGAACCTGGCGAGGGTCGCCGCCGCGAGCCGCAGCTTCCGGGACGCGGCCAGTCGCCGGTAGCGCTCCTCGAGCCGCGCGCGGACCTCGCCCTGCCGGCCGCCCGCGGTCATCGGCCTACCTCCTCGAACACACCGGCACGATCTCACACTTTCCTGGGAGGTCTCCGCAGCGGCGGGCGCTAGCGGATCCGCTCGTTGCCGGGATCGTAGATCGCCTTGAGCGACACGGTGATCGGGTGGACCTCGCCGCCGACGTTGACCGAGTAGCTGCCGGCGCGCACCCAGTCCGGGGTGACGACGGCGTTGTCGCCCGCGCGGATGTACGCCAGCCCGACGCAGGCGCCGGTGGTGGCGCCCCACGCCGCCGAGGTCACCTGACCGGCCACCGCGCCGTCGCGCAGGATCAGCTCGCCACCCCACAGCATCGGCTCGGGGCTCTCGACGCGGAAACTCACCAGCCGCTTGTGCGGTCCGTCGGCCTTGGCCTTCTCCACCGCCGCGCGGCCGAGGAAGTCGATGTCGGTCTTGAGCTTGCAGGCGAACAGCAGCCCGGCTTCGACGGGATTCTCGCTGGGCGTCAGCTCGCGGCCGAAGGCCCGGTAGCCCTTCTCCAGGCGCATCGACTCGATCGCGTAGTAGCCGCCGCGGCCGATGCCGAACTGCTCGCCGGCGCTCAGCAGGTCCTCGTAGACCCCGACGGCGAACTCCGCGGGAACGTAGAGCTCCCAACCCAGTTCGCCGACATAGGTGATCCGGGTGGCCCGCACGGTGGCGTACCCCAGCGCGATCTGCTGGCTGGTGCCGAACGGGAACGCCGCGTCGGACAGGTCGGCGTCGGTCAGGCTCGCCAGCAGATCGCGCGACTTCGGGCCCATCACCCCGAACACCGCCATCGACGACGTGACGTCGACCAGTTCGGCCTGCGCGCCGGCCGGCATGTTCTTGCGGATGTGGTCCTTGTCCCGTTCGGTGGTCGCCGCGCTGCTGACGATCAGGAACTCCTGCGCCCCGGTCCGGGTGACGGTGACGTCGGACTCGTAGGTGCCGCGCTCGTTGAGCATGCCGGTGTAGACCGACTTGCCCACCGGGACAGCCACATCCGCGGTGCACAACCACTGCAGTGCCTGCTCGGCGCCGGGGCCGGTGAGCAGGTACTTCGAGAACGACGTCTGGTCGAACACCGTGACGTTCGCTGCGGGTGTTCAGCTGCTCGGCGGCCGACCACGGCAGCCAGTTCTGCTTGCCCCACGAGTACTCGATGACCGGCTCGCTACCGTCGGGGGCGAAGAAGTTGGCCCGCTCCCAGCCCATCCGGCTGCCGAAGTTGGCTCCTGCCGCCGCCAGCAGATGGTGCACCGGCGAGCGGCGGAACGGGCGCGCGGTGGTGAGTTCGCGGTTGGGCCAGGGAATCTCGTAGTGCACGCCGAGCACCTCGGCGACCCGGTCATGCAGCCAGGCCACGTTGCCGTTGAACGGGGCGAAGCGACGGATGTCCACCCCGGTGAGGTCGGTGGTGGGTGAGCCGTTGACGATCCACTCGGCCAGCGCCCTGCCTGCGCCGCCCGCCGAGGCGATGCCGACGGAGTTGAATCCGGCGCCGACGAAGAAGTTCGCGCACTCCGGCGCCTCACCGAGGATGAACTGGTTGTCCGGGGTGAAGCTCTCCGGGCCGTTGTAGAGCTTCTTCAGCCCGGTGTGCTCCAGCGCCGGGATCCGCAGCAGCGCGTTCTCCATGAGGATCTCGAAGTGCTCCCAATCCTCTTCCAGGAGTTGGAACTCGAACGGGTACGGAATCTTGTCCGGCGCCACCCACGGTTTGGCCTCCGGCTCGAACCCGCCGATCACCAGGCCGCCCACCTCCTCCTTGAAGTAGGTGTAGCCGTCGGGGTCGCGCAGGATCGGCAGGTCCGGGTGCACGCCGGCGATGGTTTCGGTGACGACGTAGAAGTGCTCGGCCGAATACAGCGGCACGTTGACGCCGGCCATCGCGCCGATCGCCTTGGCCCACTGCCCGGCACAGTTGACCACGATCTCGGCCTCGATGTCCCCGGCGTCGGTCCGCACCCCGGTGACCGCGGCGCCGTCGGTGAGCACGTCGAGCACCCGGACGTGCTCGACGACCTTGGCCCCGCGCTGCCGCGCGCCCTTGGCCAGCGCCATCGTCAGGTCGGTCGGATTGGCCTTGCCGTCGGCGGGCAGCCAGATGGCACCCACCAGGTCGTCGGTCCGCATCACCGGATAGCGCTCGAAAGCCTCGCTCGGGACTGAGCAGTTCGCAGTCCAGGTTGTAGGCCGCCGCGCTGGCCGCGGTGCGGCGCAGCTGCGTCATCCGGTCCTCGGAGCGGGCCACCGTCACCCCGCCGCACTGTTTGTAGCCGGCACTCAGGCCGGTCTCGGCCTCCAGTTCGGCGTAGAGCGCCGTGGAGTACTGCACCAGCCGGGTTCCGCTCTCGGAGGCACGCAGCTGGCCGACCAGACCGGCGGCGTGCCAGGTGGTGCCGCAGGACAGCTGCCCCTGCTCCAGCAGCACCACGTCGGTGCGGCCGAGCTTGGTCAGGTGGTAGGCGACGCTGGTGCCGATGACACCTCCGCCGATGATGACGATCTGGGCGCGGTCCGGCAGCGATGGCGTCGACATGTGTTCCTACGGGTCTAGTCGGTGGCCTGCGCATCGTCGAGCAGGCGGGGGAGATCTGGGCCGCGGAACTCGGCGACGGCGGATTCGTAGCGTTCCATCGCCCAGTCCCAGAAGTCGAAATCAATTGCGCTGGAACCATTCTGGATGCAGCCCCACAGGGTCCAGCCGTACTTGCCGACGATGCCCTGCAGCCGGGCCCGCGCGGTCTTGTGGCGCAGCGGGCGCCCGTAGTACAGGGTGACGAGTTCGTCGAGCTGGTCGGTGGACAGTCCGCACTCGGCCCAGATGTTGCCCAGCTCGAAGCAGGGGTCGTTGTTGCCGGAGTACTCGTAGTCGATCAGCCACACCCGCTCGCCGTTGTCGACGAAGTTGCCGGCCAGCAGATCGTTGTTGCACGGCACCGTCGTCTGGTCGGTGGCGTCCAGGACGCGCTGGATCTCGGCGAATGTCGGCGCGAAGTCCAGATAGTCGGCAGGCAGCCGGAAACCGTTGTCCTGAACCACCTTCAGATACGCGGGCTGGAGTTCGAACATGTTGAACCGGTCGCGGAATCGGGGCCCGGAGTGCAGGCCCCTGACTCCCGGTCGCGACCCGGGCCAGCACATCGGGGCGTTGCAGGTCGGCGTTGGTCAGGGTGACGCCCTCGAGGAAGCCGACCAGCAGGATGCCCAGATCCGGCCGGTAGTCGATGACCGGCGCGCCGACGCCGGCCTCGCCGGCCGCCCGGCTGTTGTAGAACTCGTTGTCGCGGTCGATGCCCAGCAGGTTGGTGTTGACGCTGCAGCGGGCGACGTAAGCCCCGGTCGGCGTGGTGATCTTGACGTTGCGGTTGGTCAGACCGCCGGAGAGTTCCTCGAGTCGGCGTGGCTGCCCGGCCAGGGCGGGCAGCTGCTCGAGCAGCGCGTCCAGTTCCGAGTCGGAGAGGAACGGCATACTTTAAAAGACTAGACTATTGACCCGTGTCGTCGTACCCCGTTCCGCGTCCCGGCTCGCGACCTGATCGCGCAATGGGCCCAGGTCGACAACCCGGCGGTCATCTTCGATTTCAACGGCACACTGTCCGACGACGAGCCGATCCTGTTCCAGATCTTCGGTGAACTGTTCGGCGAACACCTGAACTGGGCGATGACCGCCGAGGACTACGACCGCCACCTGCTCGGCCACAGCGACCGCGAGATCGTCGAGAAGGCGTGTGAGATCACCGGGATCGACGCGCCCGTCGACCCGCTGCTGGAGTTGCGCAAGCGCCGCTACCGCGAACTGGTGGCCCACCACAACCCCATCACCGCCGAGACCGCGGCCCTGGTTCGCGTCCTTGCCGAACACGATGTGCCGATGGCGATCGTCACCGGCGCCCAGCGCGATGACGTCCGGGCCGTCCTCGAGAGCAGCCCGGTCGGCGAGGTGATCACCGTCGTCGTCGCCGAGGAGGACGTCCGCCGCGGCAAGCCGGACCCCGAGGGATTCCTCGCCGGCGCCGCGGCGCTTGGACCGTCAGCCCGCCGACATGGTGGTGTTCGAGGACTCGGTGCCCGGGGTGCGCGGCGCGCTGGCCGCGGGCATGCGCTGCATCGCCGTCGGCGCGCAACCCAGCCCGGAGGTGCGGACGGTGGCGCCGGCCGTGGTGCCGCGCCTGTCACCCGATCTCGTCTCGCACGTGCTGCCGGCGCTGCGAGGTTCAGGACGCCGGTGACGTCTCCACCCGGGCCTGGGTGTCACGGTCACCCCAGGACTTGACCCGGATGCGGCTGCGGTCGGAGCGGAAGTAGTCATGGGAGAACTCCACCGCGGCCCCGTCGCGGTCGAAGGCCGTGCGGGTGACGAGCAGCAGCGGATCACCCACCGACACCCCGAGTAGTTCGGCGCGTCCCGCGGTCGCCGGGGTGGCCTCGATGTGTTCGTCGGCCGAATGCAGCGCGGTGTCGAACTGCTCACTCATCAGCGCGTACACCGAGCCGGTCAGGTCGGCGGCCAGCAGGCCGGGAAACAGCTTGGCCGGCAGGTAGGTCTCCTCCAGCAGTATCGGCGTGCCGTTGGCCGAGCGGATCCGGACGATCTCGTGCACCCGCGCCCCGCGCTTGAGCGACAGCGCCTCGCGGACCTCGGCGGTCGCGGGCAGCGTGGTCGCGCTCACCAGCGCAGCGCCGGCCGACATGTCCAGGCGGCGCAACTGCTCGGTGAAGCCGGGAAGACCGGTGTGGTCGAACTCCAGACGAGGTGTCTCGACGAAGTTGCCGCCGAAACGGCCGCGGCTGCGCCGCAGCAACCCCTTGGCTTCGATGGCTCCCAACGCCTGGCGCAGAGTCATCCTGCTCACACCCAGCGCAGCGGCGATGTCGACTTCGGCGGGCAGTTTGTCACCGGACGCGAGCCGGCCCGACACGATCAGCTTCTCCAGCCAGGCGGCGATGCGGGCATGGGCTGGCTGGTCAGAAGCGCTGCCGAGATCCGGCCGCCTGGCCAGTACGGCGTCGGCCATCGACAGAACCCGCACCACGCCGACTCTACCGCCAGCTGAGGGCCGAACAGGCGAGGTCAGCGCCCGGTTAGGTGGTTATCGGGCCGGTTCTGGGACAATTGCCCGTGGTGACATGGACATGCACACGACTTCGTTGACCCCGTCGACGCGATCCGAGGTCTCCGGCCCAGGCGCGGAGGCCCTCGTCGATCTCGGGGCGATCGCCGACAACGTGCGGGTTCTGCGTGAGCACGCGGGCCCCGCGCAGGTCATGGCGGTCGTCAAGGCCGATGCCTACGGGCACGGCGCCCCGCAGGTGGCGCGCGCCGCGGTGGCGGCAGGCGCCGCCGAACTCGGCGTCGCGACCATCGACGAGGCGCTCGCGCTGCGCGGTGGCTGGCATCACCGCGCCGGTGCTGTCGTGGCTGCATCCGCCCGGCACCGACTTCGCGCCGGCACTGACCGCCGATGTGCAGATCGCGGTGTCCTCGGTGCGCCAGGTCGGCGATCTGCTCGATGCGGTCGAACGCACCGGGCGCACCGCCGAGGTCACCGTCAAGGTGGACACCGGGCTCAACCGCAACGGCGTGAGCCCGGCCGACTATCCCGCCGTCCTCACCGAACTGCAGCGCGCCGCGGCCGCCGATGCGATCCGGATCCGGGGCATCATGTCGCATCTGGCCAACGGTGACGTGCCCGACGATCCCCTCAACGACCTTCAGGCCCAACGGTTCACCGCCATGATCGCCGAGGCCCGCGGCCGCGGCATCGAGTTCGAGGTGGCGCACCTGTCCAACTCGCCGTCGGCGATGACGCGACCCGACCTCGGCTTCGACATGGTGCGGCCCGGCATCGCCGTCTACGGACTCAGCCCGATCCCCGAGCGGGGCGACATGGGGCTGCGTCCCGCCATGACGCTGAAATGCACTGTGGCGATGGTGAAGCCGGTGAAGGCCGGCGAGGGAGTGTCCTACGGGCACACCTGGATCGCCGAGGAGGACACCAACCTGGCGCTGTTGCCGATCGGCTATGCCGACGGGGTGTACCGCACGCTCAGCGGCCGGATCGACGCGCTGATCAACGGCCGGCTGCGCCGCAACGTCGGCCGGATCTGCATGGACCAGTTGGTCGTCAACCTCGGGCCGGGCACGCCCGACGTCGCCGAGGGCGACGAGGCGATCCTGTTCGGCCCCGGCACGTCCGGTGAACCGACCGCCCAGGACTGGGCCGATCTGGTCGGCACCATCCACTACGAGGTCGTCACCAGCCCGCGCGGCCGGGTCGTGCGGACCTACCGGGAGGCCGACGCCGGTGGCCGGTGACTCCGGAGAAGGCGCCGAAGGCCAAGCGCGCCAAAGGTATTGACGAACGGCTTGCCCGCAGCGCCGAGAAGACCGCCGAACGACTGGCCCGCAAGGCCGACAACCCGGGCATCGGGGTCGGCAAGAAGGCCGGGCTGCTGGCCGGTGTCGCCGGGCTCAGCGCCGTCGGCACCGCAGCCGGGGTGTCGGCCGCCCGGACGTTCCGGCACAAGAAGTTCATCCAGGATGCCTACGCCGGTGAGGATTTCGCACTTCTGGAAGCCGACCGCGGCTGTGTGGTGACCACTGCCGACGGCGTACCCCTGGTGGTCCGCGAAGTCGGTCCGATCACCGCGCCGCTGACCGTCGTCTTCGCCCACGGGTTCTGCCTGCGGATGGGGTCGTTCCACTTCCAGCGCGCCGCACTCGCGCAGCGGTGGGGCGACCAGGTGCGGATGGTGTTCTACGACCAGCGCGGCCACGGCCAGTCCAGCGCGGCCCCGGTCGACACCTACACCGTCACCGCAGCTGGGCCAGGACCTGGAAACCATTCTGCAGGTGATGGTTCCGCGCGGACCGGTGGTGCTCGTCGGCCACTCGATGGGCGGCATGACGGTGCTCTCGCACGCCCGCCAGTTCCCGCAGCACTACGGGCACCGCATCGTCGGTGCCGCGCTGATCTCCTCGGCCGCCGAAGGTCTGTCGCGCTCACCGCTCGGTGAGATCCTGCAGAACCCCGCGCTGGAGGCGGTGCGGTTCGCCGCGCGATACGCCCCCAAGATGGTGCACCGCACCCGCGGCGCCGCCCGCTCGGTGCTGCGGCCGATCCTGCGGACCGCGTCCTTCGGCGACGAGGCCATGAGCCCGAGCGTCGTTGCCTTCTCCGAGGACATGATTCACGACACGCCCATCGCCACACTGGTCGAGTTCCTGCACGCCCTGGAGGTGCACGACGAGAGCGCGGCGCTGCCCGTGCTGGCCCGCATCCCGACGATGATCGCCTGCGGAGACCACGACGTGCTCACGCCGGTCAAGCATTCCGAGGAGATGGCCGCGGTGCTGCGCGACACCGAGTTGGTGATCGTGCCCGGCGCCGGGCACCTGGTGCAGCTCGAAGCGCCCGACGTCATCAACGACGCGCTGGTCCGCCTCGTCGAGCGCGCGACGCCCTCGAAGCTGGTCGCCTTCGCCCGCCGGCTCAAGGACCGGGCGCGTGGATAGCACCCAGGTGGAGAGCGGCACCATCGAGCTGCCGACCCTCGACGACACCATCGCGTGGGGCACGCGGCTCGGTGAGCAGTTGCGCGCCGGTGACGTGGTGGTGCTGTCCGGCCCGCTCGGGGCCGGAAAGACCGCTCTGGCCAAGGGAATCGCGGTCGGTATGGACGTCGAGGGCCCGGTGAACTCGCCGACCTTCGTGCTGGCCCGCCTGCACCGCGCGCGCCGCACCGGACAGCCGGCGATGGTGCACGTCGACTTCTACCGTCTGCTCGACACCGACGGCCTCGACCTGTTGGCCGAACTGGACTCCCTGGACCTCGACACCGACCTCGAGGACGCGGTGGTCGTCGTGGAGTGGGGCGAGGGCCTGGCCGAGCGGCTTTCCCAGAACCACCTGGACGTCACGCTGCACCGCAGCCCCGACAGCGAGGTGCGCACCGCGACCTGGCGGTGGCACCGCGGATGAGGCGCACCCTGCTGGTCATCGACACCGCCACCCCGGCCGTCACCGCCGCCGTCGTGGCCCTCGAGACTGACACGCGCCGCAGTCACGTTCTTGCGCAACGGCTCACCGTCGACGCCCGCGCGCACGCCGAGATGCTCACCCCCAACGTGGTGGGCGCCCTCGCCGATGCCGGCCTGACCATGGCCGACCTCGACGGGGTCGTCGTGGGCTGCGGTCCGGGCCCGTTCACGGGTCTGCGGGTGGGGATGGCCACCGCCGCCGCCTACGGGCACGCGCTGGGCGTGCCGGTGTACGGGGTGTGCACGCTGGACGCGATCGGCGTCGAGACCCGCGGCGAGGTACTGGTGGTCACCGACGCCCGCCGTCGCGAGGTGTACTGGGCGCGCTACCGCGAGGGCGTGCGCATCGAGGGCCCGGACGTCAGTGCCGCGGCCGACGTGGCGGTCGGCGATGCCGAGGCGGTGGCGGGATCGCCGGACGCACGCGGCCCTGTTCGACCTGCCGTGCGTCGACATCCCGTACCCGTCTGCGGTGGGACTGGTTGCCGCCGTGACGGATTGGACCGCCGAGCCGGAGCCGTTGGTGCCGCTGTATCTGCGCCGCCCGGACGCCAAGACGCTCGCCGAGCGCGGGGTCCTGCGGTGAACGTCAGCTACGGACCGCTGCACAAGACCGACGCGGCGCGCTGCGCCGAGCTCGAGATGATGCTGTTCGAGGGCGACGACCCCTGGCCCGAGTTCTCCTTCGTGCGCGAGCTCGCCGCCCCGCACAACCGCTACGTCGCCGCCCGGGTGGACGACAAGCTCGTCGGCTACGGCGGCATCTCACGGCTGGGCCGGACCCCCCCGTTCGAGTACGAAATCCACACCATCGGTGTGGATCCCGCCTACCAGGGCAAGGGGATCGGCCGGCGGATGATGACCGAACTGCTCGACGAGGTCGGTCCCGCCTCGGTGGTCTACCTGGAGGTCCGCACCGACAACGAGCCGGCGATCGCGCTCTACACCAGCCTCGGTTTCGACAAGGTCGGCGTGCGCAAGCGCTACTACCAGGCCAGCGGCGCCGACGCCTACACGATGCGGCGGGATGGGCAGTGAATAAGCCTCTGAAGGTTCTGGCCATCGAAAGTTCCTGTGATGAAACAGGAGTCGGCATCGCCGACCTCGACGCCGACGGCACCGTGACGCTGCTGGCCGACGAGGTGGCCTCCAGCGTCGACGAACACGCCCGCTACGGCGGGGTGGTGCCCGAGATCGCCTCGCGCGCGCACCTGGAGGCGCTGGGCCCGACCATGCGGCGCGCGCTGGCCACGGCCGGCATCGACAGGCCCGACGTCGTGGCCGCCACCATCGGTCCCGGCCTGGCCGGAGCACTGCTGGTCGGCGTCGCCGCCGCCAAGGCCTACGCCGCCGCCTGGGGCGTGCCGTTCTACGCCGTCAACCACCTCGGCGGCCACCTCGCCGCCGACGTCTACGACCACGGCCCGCTGCCCGAGAGTGTCGGCCTGCTGGTCTCCGGCGGGCACACTCACCTGCTGCACGTGCGCTCATTGGGCGAGCCCATCGAGGAGCTCGGCAGCACCGTCGACGACGCCGCGGGGGAGGCCTACGACAAGGTGGCCCGGCTGCTTCACCTCGGCTATCCCGGCGGCAAGGCCCTCGACGACCTGGCCCGCACCGGCGACCGGCAGGCCATCGTGTTCCCGCGCGGCATGACCGGCCCCCGCGACGAGCGCTTCGCGTTCAGCTTCTCCGGGCTCAAGACCGCGGTGGCCCGCTACGTCGAGAGCCATCCGGACTACAACGCCGCCGACGTCGCCGCCGGGTTCCAGGAAGCCGTCGCCGACGTGCTGACCGCCAAGGCGGTGCGGGCGGCCACCGAGATGAAGGTCGGACACCCTGCTGATCGCCGGCGGGGTGGCGGCCAACTCGCGGTTGCGCGAGCTGGCTGAGGAGCGTTGCGCCGCAGCCGGATTGACGTTGCGGATCCCGCGCCCGCGACTGTGCACCGACAATGGGGCGATGATCGCCTCGTTCGCCGCGCACCTGATCGCCGCCGGAGCCGCACCCTCGCCGCTGGACGTGCCCAGTGACCCCGGCCTGCCCGTCGTCACGGGGCAGGTGGCATGAGCGACAAGGTCGAGATCACCGAACTGCTCTACCGCTACGCCGAACTGATCGACGCCGGCGACTTCGACGGCGTGGGGCGGCTTCTGGCCCGCGCCAGCTTCGGCGGTGCCAACACCGCCGTCGGTGTCGGGCGCGGAGAACATCGCCGGCCTCTTCGGCATGACGACCCGGCGCTTCCCCGATAGCGGCACCCCCAAGACCCGCCACCTGGTGCTCAACGCCGATCGTCGAGGTCGACGAAGACACCGCCGCGTCGCGATCGACGTTCCTGGTGGTGCAGGCCACCGACTCGGTGCCGTTCCAGCCGATCGTGGCCGGCCGCTACTACGACAGGTTCGCCCGCGACACGGACGGCTGGGACTTCACCGAGCGCAAGGCCGACGTCGAGATGGTCGGGGACGTGTCCGACCACCTGCTGATCGACCCCCACCAGTTCGACCACGTCGGTGAGCCCGCACATCCTGGACCCAGCGAAGTCTCACTTGGCACCAGAGCAGCGAACCGCGGGACCCGCGTTTTGCCCACCTGCACAGTGACTTCCCGGCCGGACCGGGCCGGTCTGTTCACGCTCTGGTAGGAACGGGCAAACGCATGCCTGCCCGCGTCGCTCGCGAGCACGCTGGCGCACCGCCTAGTCAGCCGACAGCGAATCTGCCACGGGCCGCCCTTGAGTGCTAGCACTCTCATGTATAGAGTGCTAGGTGGCACGCGGACGACCCCCTGCGCCGGCACCCGCGACGACGGCGCGAAGGCTCGGACGTTTGCCGAACACCTGATTGAAACGACAGGTCCGGGAAAGTCCCGGACCTGCACCCCTAACAGTGGAGGGCTCCATCGTGGCGAGCGTGAACATCAAGCCACTCGAGGACAAGATCCTCGTTCAGGCCAACGAGGCCGAGACGACCACCGCGTCGGGTCTGGTCATCCCGGACACCGCCAAGGAGAAGCCGCAGGAAGGCACCGTCGTCGCCGTCGGCCCCGGCCGTTGGGACGAGGATGGCGAAAAGCGGATCCCGCTGGATGTCCACGAGGGCGACACCGTCATCTACAGCAAGTACGGCGGCACCGAGATCAAGTACAACGGCGAGGAGTACTTGATCCTGTCGGCCCGCGACGTGCTGGCGGTCGTCAACAAATAGCAGTCGTGTACCGCCCCGGAAATCCCGTGTTCGGCACTGGTGATTTCCGGGGCGGAACGCGCTAAAGCGAGAGTCAGGCAATACATATGAGCAAATTGATCGAATTCGACGAAACCGCGCGCCGCGCAATGGAAGCCGGTGTCGACAAGCTCGCCGACGCCGTCCGGGTGACGCTGGGCCCGCGCGGCCGCTACGTGGTGCTCGCCAAGGCCTTCGGCGGCCCGACCGTCACCAACGACGGCGTGACCATCGCCCGTGAGATCGAGCTGGAGGATCCGTTCGAGAACCTCGGCGCCCAGCTGGTCAAGTCGGTGGCCACCAAGACCAACGACGTCGCCGGCGACGGCACCACCACCGCCACCGTGCTGGCACAGGCGATCATCAAGCACGGCCTGCGCAATGTGGCGGCAGGCGCCAACCCCATCGCGCTGGGATCGGGCATCGGCCGCGCGGCCGACGCGGTATCCGAGGCGCTGCTGGCCGCGGCCACCCCGGTGGCGGGCAAGACCGGCATCGCCCAGGTCGCCACCGTCTCCTCGCGTGACGAGGAAATCGGCGAGCTGGTCGGCGAGGCCATGACCAAGGTCGGCACCGACGGTGTGGTCACCGTCGAGGAGTCCTCGACGATGAACACCGAGCTGGAGGTCACCGAGGGCATCGGCTTCGACAAGGGCTTCATCTCGGCCTACTTCGTCACCGACTTCGACTTGCAGGAAGCCGTGCTGGAGGACGCGCTGGTGCTGCTGCACCGCGACAAGATCAGCTCGCTGCCCGACCTGCTGCCGCTGTTGGAGAAGGTCGCTCAGGACGGCAAGCCGCTGCTGATCGTGGCCGAGGACGTCGAGGGCGAACCGCTGTCGACCCTGGTGGTCAACGCCATCCGCAAGACGCTGCGGGCGGTCGCGGTCAAGGCACCGTTCTTCGGTGATCGCCGCAAGGCGTTCCTGGAGGATCTGGCCGTCGTGACCGGCGCCCAGGTGGTCAACCCCGACGTCGGCCTGCTGCTGCGCGAGGTCGGCCTGGAGGTGCTCGGCTCGGCACGGCGTGTGGTCGTCACCAAGGACGACACCGTGATCGTCGACGGCGGGGGCACCAAGGAGGCCATCGCCGATCGGGTCAGGCAGATCAAGAGCGAGATCGAGGCCTCCGACTCCGACTGGGACCGCGAGAAGCTGCAGGAGCGGCTGGCCAAGCTGTCCGGCGGCGTCGCCGTCATCAAGGTCGGTGCGGCCACCGAGACCGCGCTCAAGACGCGGAAGGCCTCGGTCGAGGATGCGGTGCACGCGGCCAAGGCGGCGGTCGAGGAGGGCATTGTCGCCGGCGGCGGCAGCGCCCTGGTGCAGGCCCGCAAGGCGCTCGACCCGCTGCGCGCGTCGGTGTCCGGTGACGAGGCGCTCGGTGTCGAGGTGTTCTCCGCGGCGCTGTCCGCGCCGCTGTTCTGGATCGCCACCAACGCCGGCATGGAAGGGTCGGTCGTGGTCAACAAGGTCAGCGAACTGCCGGCCGGGCACGGCTTCAATGCCGCGACGCTGACCTACGGTGACCTGATCGCCGACGGCGTGATCGACCCGGTGAAGGTGACCCGCTCAGCGGTGGTCAACGCCGCGTCGGTGGCGCGCATGTTGCTCACCACCGAGACCGCGATCGTGGAGAAGCCCGCTGAGTCTGAGGGTGACGGCCACGGCCATCACCACGGTCACGCGCACTGAGTAGCGCTACACGAAAACACCCCCGGTCATTTCGACCGGGGGTGTTTTCGTTCGATCGCCCCTCAGTAGTGGTAGCGGGCTTTGAGGATCTTGACTTCTCTGTCGTCCGCTCGATACACGAGCCGATGTTCATCGTCGATCCGCCGGGACCAATACCCGGATAGTTCGCCCTTGAGCGGCTCTGGTTTTCCGATCCCCGCGAATGGGTCGCGCTGGATTTCTCCAATGATTCTGGTGATTCGCCGGGCTGTCTTGCGGTCGTGGGCCAGCCAGAACAGGAAGTCCTCCCAAGCATCAGGGTCGAAGGTTATGTACCTCACGTCTCGCCGCCGGCCATCTCCTTGAGTTCGTCGATCGATTTGCTGTACGGAGGCGAGAGCGGCTGGGCTGACTTGTCCCGGGCGACGGCTTCCATCAATCGGCGTGCGTTCTCCGGCGAGCGCAGTAGATAGACGGTTTCTTGCCACGAGTCGTAGTCGTCGGCCGACATGAGCACCGCATCTCCGGCCTTCGACGTGATACGCACGGGTTCGTGGTCGGTGTTGACCTGCTCGAGCAGCGGGAACAGGCGCTGTCGGGCTTCACTCGCACTGATGGCCATGGACAGTTCCTCCCAAAGTCGTACAACTATGCTGTACTGCTGTCGTGCAAGGTTACCGTACAGGAGTCGCGCAGTGACCAGACAGAGCGGTTGCGGCTCGGCGCACCAGGGGGCTCACGAATCACCCGGCAATACGGTCAGCCCGTCACGACAATGCGTCGTTCGTCTTGGTGGTCGCTTCAACGCGGCTATCGCAGCGTTCAATCGCGACAGGGGATCGCTTTCATGGTCACGCGTTCCACGCGGCCGAACTTCCCGCGTCCCCCAGCGACGAGGCGCTTGGCATCCAGGCCTGCAACGTCTTTCATCGCCGCGCTACCGAATGTTGCGTGATGTCCGCCGGGCAATGTTGCTTTGACGCCGAGCAGAAAGCGCCGAGCCGGCTGACGATTTCCGGACGTCTCGACGACGTCGGCCACTCTATCGTGGTTATCCATTGGGGGGCAGGAGAGTCCGAGCGCGTTGGCCGCGGTGGCAACCTCGCGGCACAGCGCAGCCCCACCGGCGGTGACACTCATGTTCTCGGCGTCGACGTGGATCGTCGTGTCGCGTGGCGTGCCTTCGTCGTTAGGTGGGATAGCCGTGGGACGGCCGTCGAGTACCGCTCGGATCGCTTCGCGGAAGTCTGTCAGGCTTGGCTCCTCGCTAACCGGTCGAGGCAACATCACACCGGGGTTAAGCAGCCCCGCAGGGTCGAAGGCCTTCTTGATCGCGCGGAACGCGGCTAGCTCGACTGGTCCGAATGCGCGGTGCATCTGACCTCGCTTCGCGGTGCCAATGCCGTGCTCGCCGGTCAGCGTGCCCCCCAATTGAAGCGCCGCATCCGCGATCTCTTCTGCGACTTTCTCAACGGTGGCCAGCTGTCCGGTTTCGTAAAGGACGGTGGGATGCAAGTTACCGTCGCCTGCGTGTCCCAGTATCGGGACGTCAAGTTCATGGCGCGAAGCAATCTGACGGCTGCGCGCCATCAACTCGGGGACCCGCTGCCGCGGCACAGTCGAGTCACAGATATAGAACGCCTTTCCAGTCGCTCGTAGGGCATGTCCCGCAGCGACACGACCGGCCCACAGCGCGGTGCGTTCGTGCTCGTTGGCGGCGATGCGCAGCATGGGATCCCAACGGCGCAGAACCTTTTCGAGCGAAGGCGTTTCGTGGTTGAGCTCGGCCGCTCCTCCGTCGAGCTCAACGATCAGCATCGCCTCCTTGTCGGTCGGGTAACCCGACGGAAGGTGCGCCTCCATGATCTCCATGAACCTCTTGTCGCAGATTTCCAGCGCGGCAGGCAGTATGCCAGCGGCAATGATCTCGGAGACCGTCAGGGCGGCGTCCTCGACACGGTCGAATGACGCCAGTGCCGTCCAGTGCGCGGACGGCATCGGCATGAGGTTCAGCACAGCGCGTGTCACAACCCCGAGGATCCCTTCGGATCCGATCATCACCCCCAGCAGGTCGACGTCGTCGTCGTCGCTGAAGGTGAGCAACTCACCATTTGCGAGCGCGACATCGAGCTCGAGCACGTGGTGAAACGTGACACCGTACTTGATGCACCCAGGACCACCGGCGTTCTCGGCGATGTTGCCGCCGATCGTTGAGATCGCATTTGACGCCGGATCTGGCATGTAAACCAGACCTGTCTGCGATGCGGCGGCCTTGAGGTCCGCGTTGATGACGCCTGGTTCGACAGTCGCACGCCGCATCAGCGCATCGATTTCCAGGATCTTACTCATACCCGCTAGATCAAGTACCAGCGAATCACTACCGGGCACGACCGCCGCCGAGAGGTTCGTCGCGGCGCCGCGCGTGACGATTGGCACGCCCCGCTTCGCTGCATAACCAAGGAGTGTCAGGACCTGATCGCTCGAGGTCGGCCGGGCCACCGCGACTGGGACGCCGCGCTGGGTGATGAAGTCGGTCCCAGCCGAGACCCTAGCCGTCTCATCGGTCAGAACGGCGTCCGATCCGATCAGGCGGCGCAGATCTTTTGCCAAAGAACTTGCTGACATGTCCGGCACATTAGCTGAGTGGACGATCGGCCGCGGCCACGCCGACCCACGTCGTATTTCCAGCGCCGACTGCTCGCTCCTTGTTAACCATATTCGGGGTAAGCGCGCGGCAGTTTGCTAAGCAAGTCCGGGCTGTCGCGCCTTGTCTTCGGCAATGATGCGGAGCAAGTTTCGGTGCGACCGGCGCCAATATGCGGCGACGACGTGGTGCTGAAGGCTGTACGCGTGTAGGGACAGCCTGCTGCGGTTTTCAAGCCGGATCCGCTGAACAACCTGGGTGCCGCCCTGCGGGGTGGGTGTGAAGTCGAAGGTGGCCAACTGGTTTGGCAGGCCCACGTACGGCCCAAAGCGCGATGTCGTTGACTTGTGGGTGACACTGGCGAAAGGTCGCCAGTCGACGAACTCCCACCGCCAAGTCGCCGGGCCGTGGTTGCAGTGCATTGCCGCGCCCGGCCCGATACGACCCTGGGCATTGCGCGTCGCACGGTCCGGCTTCCGACTGAAGTGTCGACAAAGCCAACGCTGGCGCTCAAGGGGGTCAAGCCAGTAGTTCCATGCGGTCACCGGAGGGATCGGTACCTCGACAGTCAAGACATGATCGGCGTCGTCGGGCCCGACGTAATGCTCTCGAGCGCCTCGCATTTCCGCAAGGACAGGCTTGAGGTCATGAACTCCGCCCGTTGTGATTCCGAAGGATTCGTAATACTCGTCATGGGTTGGCAGGTCCACGGCTTGGGGCAGGTGTCGGAGGCAAGCTTCCGTGAGCAGGGCGTAGGCCTCGACACCTGTCGTTTCGCTGACGGTGTTCTTCAGCAGGCGGTGAACCAGGATGACGTCCGCGCCGGCGAGATCCACTCCGTCGCCCTCCGCGTCGATGACGAACGTCCCGTAGTGGCATACGAACTTCAGGTCAAGCGAGCCGATCGCCGCGCACGCAGAGCAGGGGCACGTTGTATTGCGCGTCATGTTCAGCAGGTGATTGGAGAAGTCGAAGTAACACACCTCCAGCAATTGGATGAGGCGTTCGCCATCGACAAACACCGCGCCCTCGGCGTAGCAGAACACGGCGTCGCCCTCGACTTTGACGAAGTGCATCGGAGGGACGAGCCGATCGCGGACCAGCATGGTCAACTCACGGACGATCGCTTGGGCGTGCTCCAGCTCGGTACCGGTCAGGAACTGGGTGTAGCCGGAGATGTCGGCCAACAGCAGGTAGCCCTCGTGAGTTCGATATTCGTGCTGCATGACCGCCTCGATTTCCCGAATCACGAAGCACTCGCCGGAATCGACATTCGACGACTCGCCCGGGGTCGGCGTGAAGTCGAAGGTGGCCAACTGGTTCGGAAGGCCCACGTACGGCCCAAAGCGCGATGTCGTTGACTTGTGGGTGACACTGGTGAAAGGTCGCCAGTCGACGAACTCCCACCGCCAAGTCGCCGGGCCGTGGTTGCAGCGCATCGCGGCGCCCGGCCCGATACGTCCCTGAGCATTGCGCGTCGCACGGTCCGGCTTCCGACTGAAGTGTCGGCAGAGCCAACGCTGGCGCTCAAGGGGGTCAAGCCAATAGTTCCATGCGGTGACCGGAGGGATCGGCACCTCGACCGTCAAGACATGATCGGCGTCGGCGGGCCCGACGTAGTGCTCGCGAGCGCCTCGCATCGCAGCAACGACAGGCTTGAGGTCGTGTACCCCGCTCGTCGCGTTTCCGAAGGATTCGTAATACTCATCGTGGCTCGGCAGGTCCACGGCTGGGGCAGGTGTTTGAGGCAGCTTCGGTGAGCAGGGCGTAGGCCGTGACCCCCGTCGTTTGGCTGACGGTGTTCTTCAGCAGACGGTGAACCAGAATTACGTCCGCGCCGGCAAGATCCACGCCGCCGGCATTGGCGTCGATGACGAAAGTCCCGTAGTGGCACACGAACTTCAGGTCCAGCGAGCCGATTGCCGCGCAGGCAGCGCAGGGGCATGTTGTATTGCGCGTCATGTTCAGCAGGTGATTTGAGAAGTCGAAGTAACACACCTCAAGCAATTGGATGAGGCGTTCACCATCAAGAAACACCACGCTCTCGGCATAGCAGAACACGGCGTCACCCTCGAGTTTGACGAAGTGCATCGGAGGGACGAGACGATTGTGGACCAGCGTGGTCAGCTCGCGGACGATCGCCTGCGCGTGCTCCAGCTCAGTACCCGTCAGGAACTGCGTATAGCCGGAGATGTCGGCCAGCAGCAGATAGCCCTCGTGAGTTCGATATTCGCGCTACATGATCGCCTCCATTCCCCCATCACGAAGCCCCTCGCCAGATTCTACGTTCGAC
>CAVXWQ010000055.1:0-23972 GCA_963765445.1 uncultured Actinomycetota bacterium | reverse complement strand
GCGCAATTGGCCGGATCGCCGTGACGGCTCAGACCGTGCAGAGCGCCGGCATCAGCACGAGCACCGGCCACACCAGCGCGGCGGCCACGTAGGAGGCGACCTCGGCGCCGGCCGGAAGGATTTTCGACAACTGGCCCTGTAACTGCGCGACGACGTCGACGTGGAAGAAGGCCCACGTCAGCCCGATGAGCAGGTAAGGGATCGCCAGCCACAGCGCGACTTCGATCAGTGTCTCGATGCTGACTTCGTACTTCAGCACCTGGCGCAGTTGGTCAACAGGGTTTCCACCGGGCCTCCGAACCTCAGCTCGCCGAGCTGATGGCCACCCTCCTGGCCCGCTTGCGTGCCGAGACGTGACGGCCGTAGACGATGCCGAGGAAGGCCGCGACGGCCTCGGACGCCAATTGGCATCGCAGCGTCGCAATCGTGTCGAAGGCGTGGTGGGCTTTGGGCAGCTCGGCATAGGACACCGACCGCGCGCCGGACGCGCGCAGCGCGGTGCAGAACTCGCGGGCCTGCGCGCTGGGCACCACGGCATCGTTCTCCCCGTGCAGTACGAAGAACGGCGGCGCCCCGCGGTGGGCGCGGAACAACGGCGACGCGTCGCGGAAGAGCTGAGGATCGTCGGCCAGTCGGCGCTGCATCACCACGTGTTCGAGCAGCGGCATCATCAGGCCGTGCATGTTGTCGACATTGGTCAGGTCGTAGACGCCGTAGTAGGGCGCGGCGGCCTGGACGCTGGTGTCGGCGTCCTCGAAACCCGGTTGCAGCCGTTCGTCACCGGCGCTGAGCGCGGCCAGTGAGCAGAGGTGACCACCCGCGGATCCGCCGGTGATCGCGATGAAGTCCGGGTCGCCGCCATACTCGGCGATGTTGGCCCGTACCCACGCGATGGCGCGCTTGACGTCGACGATGTGCGTCGGCCAGGCATTGCGCGGACTCCGGCTGTAGTTGATCGACACACAGATCCAGCCGAGTTCGGTCATCCGGCTCATCAGCGGGTAGCCCTGGCCGCGTTTGTCGTTGACCGACCATCCTCCGCCCGGGACCTGGATGAGCACCGGTGCGCGGTGGCCTTCGGGCAGGTCGGGGCGGCGCCACACGTCGAGGTGGTGGCTGTGGCCGTTTGGCCCATACGGGATGTTGAGAGTCTTCTTCGCGTAGCGGCGTCGGTGCCTGGCGGCATCGAGCGCCGCGGCGGGATGGGGCCGGCGCGCCGAATAGGGCTCCAGCGGATGGTGCACCGATTCGATGTAGCGCTCACCGAAGGTGTCCCGCAGCGCCGAGTCGAGCACCGTATCGGCGCGCTGCACCGCCAGCGCGGAGGCGATCTTCTCCAGCGGTGACGGGAGGACGGACAGCGCGTGCCCGGTGAGCACGTGCGGGGCGAATTCGGCGGAGAGCCAGCCGAGAATCCACCCGGCGGCCGCCGGCGTGCCGCGCAGCAGCAGTGAGCCGGTGTGGAAGGCCCGGGTACAACACGCGGTGACCTGCTCGATCGGACTGCTCATTCGCGGTCGGACTCCTTGACGCTTAGCCAACCTAAGACATTTGCCCGGTTGGAGGCGGCCCGCAGGGCCGGCGGATGTGCCGCCGGTCACACCATAGCCAATTACCGTCGGGCCAAACGGGATTTCTCGCGGCCGTCATGCCATCGGCCGCATCAGTGCAGGCCACGAGGCTGCAAAATCCGACACGAACTCGGTAGCTCGGCCCCCTCCAGCTACCTGAACGGCCGATGTCAGCAACGTGTCCGCCAGTGGCCTCGCCAGGAAACTCCGGGTAGATCATCGGAGGATATGGACATGCTTCTGCAGAAATGGGATCCGGTCGGGCCGATGAGCCGAACCTTCCATCCCAACGACGCCGCCCAGGCAGGAGTGTTCGTCGCGGCGATGAGAGCAGAGATCAGCGAACTCGAGGAGCTCATCGCCGTTGCGCAGGTCCGCTGGGCGAACCGCATCGACGCGGGCTGGGGTAGCTCGCGCACCCCCGAGCCGGTTTTGCGGCTGCGCGAGAAGCGCGCCGAGATCCAGCGGCTCCTGGACGGACTGCTCGCCAGGTTTGCCCCCGACTGAGGTTGGCCTCAAACTGATTTGAAACCGCAACCACCCGGCGGTGCCGGTTCTGGCTAACTGAAGTTGATTACACTTACTCACGCGCTGCCTCCGTAGCTCAGTCGGATAGAGCAAGGGCCTTCTAATCCCTAGGTCGCAGGTTCGATTCCTGCCGGGGGCACTCCGGTTCGCGCAGGTCAGGCCATGTTTTGGGCCTCTGGCCTACGCCGTTGTGTGATCTCTGTGGTGGCTGACGCAGTGGCAAGCCCGAACAGCGCCCAGAAGGCGCGACCTGAGCCGCCGTCAACGGGCGCGACCTGTCCACCAACCTCGGTGATGTAGGCGTCCCTGTCGGCCTGTGCTCGGGCCCGTCGGCGGTCACTCTCAATCCGGCGCGCCCGGCTTGCTCGGCGGCGCGGACCGCTACGGAGTGGCGAATACGTGATTCCTTGCCAGCCAGTCGTCGATGTGGCCCACTGAGACAGGTAGCGCCGTACCCGAAAAAACCATGTGGTCAGACCGGGGAATCTCGACGTAGGTGCCATGCTGGTACCTCGCTGCGGTCTTGCGGGCCACTGCGGCTGGCACGATGCGGTCGTATTCGGCCCCGATCGCGAGCACGGGTGTCTTGACCGCCGCGAAATCGACCACGGTGGCCTTCGAGAGCCTTGGTAACGCGGCGAAAAGTTCCCAGACGTAACGACCGGATTCGCAGACCAAGCCGTCATGTATTTCTCGGGTGAACTCTTCGTCCTGAGTGTTGGCGATCCAGCGTCGGGTTTGCCCTAACGTCGGTGGACCCCAGGGCTTGGCCCAGGGACGTGGCTTCAGCAAGTGCGGCAGGGTCATGCGCATGGACCCTAGGTTCGCAGCGAAGATGCCCGCCGCCGGGCCAGGGCAGGCTGCCACTAAGCCAGCGTGGCGTGTGCGCGCTGCGACGAGTTGGGCTATCAGCCCACCCATCGAGTGGCCAACCAGAAGCGGTGGCGAGTCAAGGGTATTCACGAAGGCCACCAAGTCGTCGGTGTAGTCCCGAAGACTGAGTGACGCAATTTTCATCGCACCGTCGCGCAGGGGCAGCTCGTGATGGCGCAACGTCGGGGTGTGCGCTGTATAGCCGCGCGCTTCGAAGGCGGCGCGAGCCGGAGCCCACAGCTCCCCACGGCACCAAGAGCCATGAATCAAGACGACATGCTTGGTATCGGGCATGGAGCTAAGGATGACAGCTGTAGCGGCCAAACAGTGCCACAATCACCTATCCCAACAGGCCGATATTCGTTAGCGGGGTTACCGCCCATCCGCATCGCCGTCGGTCTCCTCGACCACATCGTCGGGGTACACCCGAACGCACCCTGGACCGGCCATCCACGGATACCGTTGCCGTAAGCCAGGATTCGAGTGACCCGTCAACTGCCACTTGGGCACCACCACAGGCTGATTCACGTCGAGCTTGTCCAGCAGCGGGCTGTGGACGGCCAGCGCCGCCTGCACGGGTGTCACGTTGCCCTCGGGATCGAGATACGCCCTCGGATCGTTGCCCCGGTACAGCTTGGCGCTCAGGCGCTGATACACGCCGGGAACCACCACACCGTTACCGACATCGTTACGACTGCCGCGCTGACGGCTCACTAGATGCCGCCGACCTTCGCCTCATGACGGGCCACCCGAGCACGCCACGATGCCTGCCCGGCGCGGGAGTGCCTCTCAGACTTACCGGCGGGTGCCGTCCTCGCTTCGAGCTTGATGCCGCGCAACGCCTGCATCAGAATCTGGTCCTGCGCCCTGATCTCCTGCAAGATCGGTGACGGCTTCACCAGGCCGTTCTTGTCGGTGAACGTCGAACCTTCCCGGCGCACCACCGCTTCCAACTCCTCGATGCGGTCGGCTGCCGTGGCGGCTCGGGTCAGCAGTTCGATCTCGCGGGAATCCGGCTCCAGGTCCTCGGCTTCCATGTCGGCCAGAATGCGATCTGTAAGTCCTTGTCCCGCTGTGCTTTTGCTCATGCCACCAGTATCGCTGATAGGGCCCATGTCTTGACGGATACAAACCATCTGTGGCGGCCGCGAGAGCCGGAGGGTGGCGGCAGGGGATTGCCCAGGGGCCGGTTCTGCCTGGTCAGGGGTCGCTCGTTCTTTGCTGGACTCGAGCCTCATCGTATCCCGTTGTGCTGCCGAGTCTTTCGTCAGCGATGGATCATCACGTCGGCGCGGCTCTCAGTGGCGCTGTGCCGATCCGGCCATGCCAGCGCCCACGTCCTCGGCTGTCGACGGCTCTGCGTGGCTCTCAGCGCCAGGACGGCACACTCAGCGGTGTACCGACTAGTACTTCAACCAGGGCGGGCGCGGCCTGCGCTTGACCTTGGGATCGTGACTCACGCGGTATCGCTCAACGCACCGGGCGCACACGTCCTCAAGCTCACTGAGTGACAGGCTGCCTGGGCTGTAGTTGTCGGCGGCGTACTTCTCAGGCAGGAATGCGAAGAGTTCCTCGGCGGGCCTGCCGCAGTAGTCGCACCGTAACGCGGTGTCAGTCATGTTTGTCGCCCTTACTGATTGGGATGAAGCGAACACGAGTCAGTCTACGTCAGTTATGTTGCGGCCCAGCGCCTCTCGATACGCCAACGGCACGCCGCACACTGATACCTGTAGGTCATCCGGCCCGGTGTCTCGTGGGTGTTCGGACGGCGTGCGGGCTGACGGCGGCGACGGGCAGCTTGCCGAGCGGGGTCGGCGTGATGTGCAACCTCAGGAGGTCTTCGTAGCCCGACTTGGTGCGCGGCTTCAGCGACCGCTGCTCGATCCACTGCTGGCCGTACTCGGACACGGTCACCAGGCGGGCTGAGTGGGCCGCTGAGCGGACAGCGGGCGCTACCCAGGTGCCTTGCTCGATGGCGCGCTTCTCGTTGCTCAACCAGCCCTCGGCGTCGATCTTGGCGCGGAAGGTGGTCGGTGCGTTGTGGCGCTGGCCTGACTGCGGTGGCCAGATGTAGCTGGCGTGGTACGGCCTGCCCTTGTTCGGCAGCCGCCGGATCCATCCCCATGCTCGGCGTCCCTGCGTTCCTGCCATCGGTGGCCCCGTTCTGTGTGATCTCTGTGTTATCTGAGTGCGAACTGGAGTGTAAACCAGCACACTCCAGAGCACTCAAGCCCGCTCCAAAGATGTTCAGGCACAATGGTTCTCGCAGGTCGGGCACTACATCGAGATTACACGCTCGGCAGGTTCGAATCCTGCCGGGGGCGCAAAGTGACGCCGCAAACTTGGCGTGAACCCAACCACAGGATCGAACGCGCAGGCCCGTCCTACCAGGGCGGGTAGACCCAGCCGTACATCGTCCACGACCCGAGGTTGGGGCTGGGCAGGATCTGCACGTTGTGGCCGTCCCCGTAACCGGGCGAAAGTCCTTGTACGCCGCCGGAAACATAGGTGCCGTCGCCCCGAGAGATGTCGACATGATTCCCATCGGGACCTGCGGAGAACACCAGCGCGCCGCGCGGGACTGGCAGTTCGTGATGGTCCAGCCCACGGTCGGCCAGCGACTCGTAGAACGACAATGCCGCGTCGTGACCAATGCCGGTGGCGGTGGTGAGGCCATAGGCGGCGTCAACGAAGTCTTCGCAGCCATAGGAGCCGAACACGTCCGTGCCCAACATGCCCTCGGCGACCATTACAGGATTGCCGACCGCGCTTGCGGTGTCGACGTTGTCGGAGTCGGGGCTGCGACTGGGACTGGGCGAAGCGCCCGCGGTGACATTAGACCTGCTGGCGTCCGCGGCGGTGCCGCCGAGGCTGCCCTGAGCCGACACCGACGATTTTTTGTCGAGCGGGGCCGCGAAGCTGGACGGGGCTCTGGTGCAGTGCGCATCAGCGCCGGTGCCGCGCACCGTCGTGCACGTAGCGTCCGCAATGCCAGCCCAGTTCAATGCCGTTGCCATCGCAGCAACGAAGACCAGTGCACCAAGTACGGTCCCGCGTGCCGATCTGGGGGTGCTCATCACGTCCGCCTCTCGTCGCGGGCCGGTTGCCATCCGTCACCAGATCCCCTTGGTCAGCGATTGACTATTCGAGGAGATGAAAAGGACCGTAGCCGATTGCACTGACTCTCGGGCGCGAGCTTGGATTTCAAATGTGGGTAGCTCTTCTACACGCCGCCAGTCCGCAACAGCGCTATTCATGCGTAGGTCGCAGATCCGATCCTGCCGGAGCGCAAGTTTCGGCAAGAACGCGCCACGGTCGTCAACAGTGGTTCTACGCTGTCACGAGGGCCGCGAGCTAATTTTCATGCCGCCATATCGGGCAGCTGGTCGCAGGCCCGAAGGAAGGAGAGGCCGTAGTGACCAGGAATCTTGCCGTCACAGGAATGTCTACGATCGCGGTCATCATCGCGGCCGCAGCGGGCGTGGCAACGCTCAATCCACCATCTGCCCGGGCCGACGTCCTCAACGACTTCAAGACCCCCACCGGCGACGTGTACTGCCAGATGGCTGTGCTCGACAGCGGCACCGCCACCGTCGCGTGCGAAGGCGGCGGTCCGTACACGGGGCCGTCACCGGATTGCCCCCACGGAAACTCGGGCGACCGCTTCTACCTGACGCAGGGAGCAGCCCCGGAAGTCGCATGCCACACCGACACCATCCGGTCCAACCAACCCTTCGCGCCGATCCTGTTCTACGGCCAGACCCGAACCATCGGCGACATCACCTGCGACAGCGAGCTATCCGGCCTGACATGCACCGACACCAGCACCGGCCGCTTCTTCTCCATGTCAGCCGAAGCGAACACGCTGGGATGACGTTCGGCAAGGTGCTGGCCGTCCTCGCCGGCTCGGTGGTGATTGCGGTCGCCACCGCCGGGCCGGCGTTCTCCGGCTCGGCGTGCACGGACCTGGATGGGACGGTCGGCGCCGACGGGATCTGCGAAATTCATGACGCCACAACGACTTACGACCTCACCTTTCGATTCCCCACCGACTACCCCGACCAGCAGGCGGTGGCCGACTACCTGACGCGGAGCCGTAAGGAGTTCATCGACTGGGTCGCTGCGTATCCCACACCGGGCCGCGCGATTCCCTTCGAACTCAACGCGATCGGCAAGGCCTACCGATCGGCCGGCACGAAAAGCCTGGTCTTCGGCATCGGCAACGACACCGGGGTGCACCCGGTGACGACGTACAAAGCGTTCAACTACAACCTGGCCACGCATGCGCCGGTCACCTTCGAGACATTGTTCAAGCCCGGCTCCAACCCGCTGGCAGTTCTGAACCCGGTGGTCCGGCAACAAGTGCTGACCCGTGATCCGACGGCATCGGCAGCAGCTGACGACCTCACCGCGGCCTCGTATCAGCAGTTCGCGATCACCGACGACGCGATCATCTTCTTCTTCAATCAGGACGGCCTGCTGCCGCACGAAGACGGGCCGCTCGAGGTTACGGTGCCACGAAGCAAACTCACCTCGATGCTGGCCTGATCGCGGTCGCTACAATCGCGCTGCCAGCCAACCTGTCGGGGGCGCGCTGGATTCAGCCAGAGGAGGCACACCCGTGAGCGACCACGAAGTGAAGATGGTCATCTTGTCCACTGACGACCTAGACGAGTCGATCCGCTTCTACAGCGACACCTTGGGAATGGCGCTGAAGTTCCGCGACGGAACGCATTTCGCCGCACTGGACGGTGGCCCGGTCACGCTGGCGCTCGCGACGGAGATCGACCATCCGATTCCGGGACAGGTCGTGGTCGGCATCAAGACCGCCGACGTCGACGCCGCGGCCAAGGCCGTAGAGGAGAGCGGCGGCGGGATCGTCAAGGGCCCCTACGACGACGCGCACGAGCGTCGCGCCGTCGTCTACGACAACAAGGGCAACGGCATCGTCTTCTACAGCCCGCTCAAGCGCTGACCGACTTGGCTGCCGGTGGCGCTGGATCCTTGTGCGCCCCAGGGCCGTAGTGCCGGTGCAGCCAATCGAGCAGCATTACCGTCCAGACGGCGAGAACGAATCCGGACGCCAGCGCGGGCACCGGCGCGTTGCGGTTGATGTAGCTGAAGAACCAGGTGCCCAGCAGCGCCGCCAGAATGGCCAGCCGCAGGTCGCCGTTCAGGACAGCGGCGGCTCCCAGTGCGGCGAGCACGGCGTTGAAGCCGACGAAACCGGTGTTGATGGCACCGCCTGCCGTGCCGACATGTGCGGCGATCGCTACGGCGATGAAGGCGGCCACGACGGCGATCACCGCGTGGCGCCAGTTGCTGACCAGCACGCCGAGGAAGAAGAACACCCCGGTGATGATGGCTGGCGCGAACAGCGTCGAACCCAGGGCGGCGACGATCGCCGCACCCCATTTGACGTTCTCGACCGGCCATGGCCCGAGGTCGAGCTTGATCAGTTCCGGCCGCTTGTCGGCGATGAACCAGATGATCCAGAACGTGACGATGAACGGGGCCGCCAGGAACGGAATCGGCAGCCACTTGGACATCGCGACGGCGATCAGGGCGACCACTGCCGCCAGCACCAGGACCCACACCCACAGCGCCACATCGGGCACGTAGAAGTTGCCCATCGCCAGGCCCATCAGGCCCGAGTTGAAGCCGAACAGCCCGAGGTCCAGCAGCGTGCGGTCGGCCTTGACCAGCCGCGCCACTACGGTGGCGATGAGCACCGAGGCGATGTAGAAGACCGCCATGCGCCAGCTGTAGGTCAGCACCGCGATGACGAAGAGCAGGCCGGTGATCTCGTTGGCCTGAAACGCGCACTGCGAGAAGCCCCTCAGATACTGCCGCCAGAACGGAAGGCTGCCGAGCTGAGCTTCGGGCAACACATTCTTGCCCATGATGGTCATGACGAAACTCCCTCCGCGGCGGTGTAAGCCCGCCAGCCGCCGTGCTGACTGATTTCGCGTTGACCTTCGACGAGCGCCGGCTCGCCGATCACTCCGAGCACTGTCGAGCCGTCGGCCAGATTGACCTTGCCGATCGTCAACCCCGGCGGCTCGTTGAGCAGGATTCCGGCCAGACCCCCCGCGGGCACCGACCAAACCTCAACGGCGACAGCAACTCCCGAGCCATCGGTCACCCGAATCATCGCGGGGTGGTCGTCATTGATGGTCCAGATCCGGTAGACCGGTTCAGTGGCGGTCTCCCGGACGAACGAGGCGCCCGCGGCGGCCATGTTCGGCGAGAGTTTGAGACCGCGCATCAGCGTGCCGTTGACCGCCAACAACACTGAGCCGGTGTCGGCTTCCCGCGGAGCGGGTGTGGTGGCCGCGCTGTCGCCGACGATCCGGGTTCCGGACGTTCCGGCCAGGATCGCCGGGATCTCCTCGGCGGCACCGATGACACCGATCGCCCCCGGCGTGGTGGCGACGAAGTCGGCGACCGCCTCGACCTTGGGCTCCATCGACCCCTTGCCGAACTGGCCGGACGCGATGTAGTCGCGGGCCTCCTCGACTGTGATCGACTCGAGCCACTTCTCTTCCGGGGTGCCGAAGCCGATGGCCACCCGCGGCACACCGGTGGGGATCATCAATAGGTCGGCGCCCAGGTCGTGGGCGAGCAGGCCGGAGGCAAGGTCCTTGTCCACCACGGCTTCCACGCCGACGACGGTCCCGTCGGATTCCACCGCGACCGGGATGCCGCCACCGCCGACCGCGATGACGATCGCCCCGTCGTCGAGCAGACGGCGGATCAGATCGGTCTCGAGAATCTCAGTGGGTTGTGGCGAAGCCACCGTGCGACGCCATCCGCGCCCGGCGTCCTCGGCGATGGTCCAGCCGAGCGTGGCCGCCATCTCCTTGGCCTTGGCCTCCTCGAGGAAGGAGCCGACCGGCTTCGTCGGGTTCTGGAACGCGGGATCATCCAGGCTCACCACCGAGTGGGTGACCACCGCCACCACCGGCCGGGACAGCCCGCGCCGGGCGAGTTCGTTGCGCAACGCCTTGACGAACATGTAGCCGATCGCGCCCTGGGTGTCGGCGACGGCGTAGTCGACCGGGACGGGATCCACCTCGTCCTCGGCGAGCTCGGACCGGCGCAGAATGAAGCCCACCTGGGGCCCGTTGCCATGGGAGACAACGAGTTTCCAGCCCTGCTCGACCATGTCGATCAGCGGCGGCACCGTGCGGCTGACGGTCTCGTACTGCTGCGGGATCGAGTCGTGTTCGGCATCGGTCACCAGTGCGTTGCCGCCGAAGGCCACGATCGCGGTGCTCACTTGCCCGCTCCCAGATTTCCCGCCAGCGCCGCGAGCGCTTCGTTGAAACACTCCATCGGCGCGGTCGTGATGCCGGCACCGATCTGCCCGACGCCGGCCAGCCGGTGAGCGATCCCGGTATTGATGATCGGCAGGACCCCGGAGTCGACAACCAACCGGGCGTCGATGCCCGCCGGCGTTCCACCGAAGTTCAACGGCGGCAACGTGAATGCCGGGTTGGCACCGAGGGTGATGCTCAGCATCCGGCGGCTGTTGGCGGTCGCGTCGGCAGGCGTGCCACCGACGAACTGCACGATCGCCGGTGACGCGGCCATCGCGAACCCGCCAAGGCCGTTGGTCTCGGTGATCGCCGAGTCACCAAGGTCGGCTGCGGCGTCCTCGACCGTGTAGCCCGGGAAGTACAGGCCGTCAACGGGATTGGCGGGAGCCTGGAACCACTGGTCACCGGTTCCGCTGAGCCTGATGCCGAAGTTCACCCCGTTGCGGGCCATCACCGTCACCATGCTGCTGCCCGCCACACCGGCGGCGGCGTCGGTCATCGACTTGCATGCCGCCATCGAGATGTTGAGAAAGAAGTGGTCGTTGCCTGCGACGAACTCCAGCGCCCGGCGCACCGCGTCGGCGGATAGGTCGGAGCCCAGCAGCGACAACGTCAGCCGCTTGAACAACAGCGCCGAGGCGGCGGCGTTGCGGTTGTGCAACTCGTCGCCCATGTGCAGCGCTTGGGCCATCAGTGGTTTGAGGTCGGGGTCGGCCAGCCCGCGCACCGCGACCTGCATGGTCTCGAAGAAGTCGGTGCCCAGCCACCGCAGCCGGTCCAACACCTCCGGGGAGTTGGCGCCGAACCGCAGCACCTTGCCCAGGCCTTCGTTCAGGTTGCAGTAAGCGCGGTTTCCCGCGGCGGTGTTCTCCACCACCCACACCGGCATCGACGGGCTGATGATGCCGGCCATCGGTCCGACGGCGCCGTGCTCGTGGCACGGCTCCAGCGCCACCGCACCGCTTTCGGCGAGTTTCTCGGCGGCCTCGAGGTCGTCGGCCCAGCCTTCGAAGAGGATGGCACCGGCGATGGCGCCGCGCTGCGGGCCACACATGTCGGGCCAGGCGATCGGCGGCCCCGAGTGCAGGATGCGGCGCTCCCCCGGTCCCAGTCCGGGGATCGCCTCGCTGGCGCGGACGAGGTCGACCAGGCGTGGCTGCGCGCCGAGGTAGCGGTCGTAGGCAATCCGGTTCGCCTCCGCGATACGCGGGTCGCCCACCAGGTTGGCCAGCGTCCAGCCCAGCGCCGCGTCGGCTCCCGCGGGTGGGGCCCAGGTGATGTTGGTGACCTGACCGCCTGCCGCGGTGACGTTGTTGGCGAATCCCTGCAGGCCGATGTTGACGACCTTGAGGTCTTCTTCGAAGAGCTTCTTCACTTGCCGACTCCTTCTCGCTCGGCGATCAGTGCCGCCGACCAAACGGCAGCCTCGGCGTTGCTCGAGGCGACCAGCACGCCGGCCGACTTGAGGCCGGCCACGATCCTGGCGCGGTCCTGCGGGTCCAGGTCGGTACCGCAGACGTAGCCGATGAACGCCACGTTCCTGCCTTCGGCGCGGGCCTTGGCCTTCGACGCCCCGATGATCGAGATCAGTTCGGCGCTGGGGTCGTCGGCCGATCCGTAGCCGAGCACCACGTCGAACAGCACGACCGCCGTTGTCGGGTCGGCGATTTCGTCGCGGATACGGGCGTCCTTCTGGGACGGGTCGATCATGGGATGCGGTCTGCCCTGGGTGAATTCGTCATCACCCATGTCGACGATGGTGTTCTCCAGGCTCTTGCGGATGTCGTCCAGCGCGCTGTTGCCCTTCACCGGCGTGTTGGAGTAGGCGGAGATGCCTCGCGCGCGATGCACCAGCTGGGCTTCGTAACAGAACGTGCCGCCGGAGAAGATGCCGCGCACATGACGTTGGCTCGGGGCCATCGACCGGGCGAGATCGCTCAGCGTGCGCCGCATTTCGTTCGAGATGGTGATCTCACCGGAGTGCGGCTCTTCGCCTCGGGCCAGCTCCACCGCCATGTCCGCGGCCTGCGCCAGGTAGGCCGCACCGTAGACGCCGTTGCGCGTGATCGAGGCGGGGTCGGCGCCGAGGAAGATGACGACGACCGGCTTGTCGCTGGCCTCGGCGGCCGAGAGCACCTTGGCGGCCACGTCCGGCGACGGTGGTTTGGACACCAGCACGATCACCGAGGTGCCCGGGTCGCCGTCGAGGGCGGCCAGGCCGTGCAGCATGGAGATGCCGCCGATGGCGTCGGCCAGGTCGTGTCCGCCGGTGCCGAGGGCCTGGGAGATTCCCGATCCGTTCTGGTGGACCCGGACGGTGACCTCCTGGGTTCCGGTTCCCGACGCGCCGACCACTCCGATCGGTCCGCGGCGCACCACGTTGGCGAAGCCGAGCGGGATGCCGTTGACGATCGACGTCCCGCAGTCGGGGCCCATGACCATCAGGTCGACCTCGCGGGCGTACTGCTTGAGCGCCAGTTCCGATTCGGGAGTCACGTTGTCGCTGAAGATCATCACGTCCAGGCCCAGCCGCAGCGCCTTCATTGCCTCGGCCGCCGCGTAGTCGCCGGGCACCGAGACCAACGCGAGGTTCAGGGCGGGGTCCTTGGTGACGGCCATCTGGATGCTGGTGGTCGGCGCGGCCGC
The DNA here is from genome assembly GCA_963765445.1 of uncultured Actinomycetota bacterium. Lineage (GTDB taxonomy): Bacteria > Actinomycetota > Actinomycetes > Mycobacteriales > Mycobacteriaceae > Mycobacterium. Next base: position 11,032 of record CAVXWQ010000055.1, on the reverse strand, counting down.
GCTGGTCTCCTCACCCCCGCCACCGGGTGCCGCGGAGAGCAGCTGGTCGGCCAGCGCGAGAGCTTCCTCGCACGCCTCCTCGGTGCCGGAGACGGCGACCACCAGATCATTGGGCCGGACGTCGAACGTGCCCAGTCCGGCTTGGGCGAGGTTGTCGACGTTGGTGGCCGAGGCCATCACCACCGACGCGGCTTCGATGCCCGGTATCGACGTCACCTGTGCCGAGACCGTCATCAAGGACACCGAGTCCTTGTAGAGGTTGGGGTAGAAACGCGAGCTGGTACTCATGCTGTGGCCTTCTGCTCAGAGAGGACAAATCCGTTCGCCGACAACCCCCTTCGGCGCGCGGTTGCTAGGACGTGGCGGCCAGGAAGCGCTCGGAATCCGAGACCCAGCCGAAGATGGCGCCCTGCGCCTTGATCATCTCCAGTCCGACGCGCTGGAACTCGGGGAAGTAAGAGGCCACGCAGTCGGACAGGACCACGCACTCGTAGCCGCGGTCGTTGGCCTCGCGGACGGTGGTGTGGACGCAGACCTCCAACGTCACGCCGCAGACCACGAGCGTCTTGATGCCGCGGTCGAAGAGGATCTGCTGAAGGTCGGTGGCGTGGAAGCGCCCTTGCCCGGCTTGTCGATCACCGGTTCGCCCTCGATCGGGTACAGCTGGTGGATGATGTCGTGGCCCTGCTCGCCGCGGACCAGGATGCGGCCCATCGGGCCGTCCTCGCCGATGAAGGTCTTGCCGCCGCGGGTCAGCTTCGCCGCCGGACAGTCGGTCAGGTCCGGTCGGTGGCCTTCGCGGGTGTGGATCACGAACATGCCGATGTCGCGGGCACGTTCCAGCACGCTCTGGATGGGCTCGACCGCGGCGAGCAGCAGCGAGGTGTCGTTGCCGAGGGCTTCACCGAAGCCGCCGGGCAGCACGAAATCGCGTTGCATGTCGATGATGAGCAGCGCGGTGCTGTCGACATCGAAGTCCAGGGGGAAGGGTTCTGCATCAATCGTGGCCATCCAACGTCCCTTCTGACAGGCACCGAAACGGGCCGCTCAATTCAATCGGATTCATCAAATCTGCGCCTTCGTAAATATGGGTGCGTTTCACCAAAATGACGGAAGAAATTCAGCTGGCGTGGCGTCGCCGCGCCGCCGGACTGCGCGGCGACAATAGGGCGCATCGCCCCGCCGACCGAGAACCGAACGCGACGACGCCCGTCGCGGGTCGACTTCCGCCCCGACATCGAAGGGCTGCGCGCGGTCGCGGTGGTCGCCGTCGTCGCTTTCCACGCGCACCTCGGACTGGGCGGCGGCTTCGTCGGCGTCGACGTCTTCTTCGTCATCTCCGGGTTTCTGATCACCCGCCTGCTGATGTCCGAGTTCACCGCGACCGGCGGGGTGCGCCTGGCCGCCTTCTACGCTGCGCGGGCCCGGCGGCTGCTGCCCGCGGCGGGCACAGTGCTGGTGATCACCGCCGTCGCGGCGGCGGTGCTGCTGCCGCCGCTGCAGGCACGATCGGCGCTTGCCGACGGACTGGCCAGCGCGCTCTACGTCGGCAACTACCGGTTCGCCGCGCACGGCACCGACTACCTGGCCGACGCACTGCCCTCGCCGTTCCAGCACTACTGGTCACTCGGCGTCGAGGAACAGTTCTACCTGCTGTGGCCGGCACTGATCCTCGGTACGGCATGGCTGGTGCGACGCCGCCGACCGGGGTCGGTGTCGACCCGGCCCTACCTCGTGGCACTGTTCGCGGTCGCGGCGAGCTCGCTGGCGCTGGCGGTGCTCCTGACCGACACCTCGCCGCCGTGGGCGTTCTTCTCGCTGCCTTCCCGGGCGTGGGAACTGGCCGCAGGCGGGCTGGTGGCCCTGTCGGCGACGGGGTGGCGGCGGCTGGGTCCGCGGCTCGCCGCGGTGGCCGGGCTGGGCGGGCTGGGGTTGATCGTCGGCACCTGCGTCCTGCTCGACGAGCGCACCCCCTACCCCGGAACCGCTGCGCTGATTCCGGTGCTGGGCACCGTGCTGGTGATCGGCGCCGGCTGTGCGACGCCGGGCGGTGGCGCCGGACGCTGGCTGTCGGTACCGCCGATGAGGGCACTGGGGCGGCTGTCGTACTCCTGGTATCTGTGGCACTGGCCGGTGCTGATCTTCGTGCCACTGCTGGCCGGCCGCGAACTCGGCGCGGTGGGGCGGTTGGTGGCGGTCTCGGCGTCGTTCGCTCTGGCAGTTCTGACGCTTCGTTATGTCGAACGGCCCGTTCGCTATTCGATACCGCTGCGCCGATCCGCCGGCCGCAGCCTCGTGCTCGGCAGCGCGGTCACCGCCGCCGCGGTGTCCGCGGCACTACTGCTGCCGATGTTCGTGCCAACCTCGACCGGGCACGGGAGTCCGGCACCGGCCGCGATGGTAGAGGCGGGCACCGCGCCCGCCGGTCACGATCCGTTGGCCGACGCGATCTCACGGATCGCCGCCGCGGTCGAGGCATCCGCGCAACGCCATGACGTCCCGTCGAACCTGGATCCACCGCTGGCCGAGGCCGTCGCCGACAAGCCGTCGGTGTTCGTCAACGGGTGTGTGCGCTCGTGGCTCGAGGTCGGCGTCCCCGAGTGCGCGTCGGGGGATCCGCAGGCGCCCACCACGGTGGCCCTGGTCGGTGATTCCCACATCGCAATGTGGCAACCGGCGCTGGAAGACGCTGCCCGGCAGCGGCATTGGCGCCTGGAGACGATGGCGAAGATCACCTGTCCCCTGCAGGGCGCGGAAATCAACAGTCCCTACCTGCAACGTCAGTACAGCGAGTGCCGGGCCTGGCGCGCGCAGGTCTTCGACCGCCTGCGGACTGAGCGCCCCAAGCTGATCGTGGTCAGCATGTCTCGCCGCTATGGCGCCGATTTCGGATTCACCACCTACGACAGGGGGTGGCTGGACAGCCTCCAAGCTCTGGTCGTACGACTGCGTTCGACGACCGGCGCCCGCGTTCTGGTGCTCGGGCCGGTTCCCGACCCGCACTCGGCTGTTCCCGTCTGCCTGTCGGCCCACTTGACCGACACGCGTGCGTGCACACCCGGCCGGCCGATCGCCATGGACGCCAACGGAATTGCCGCGGAGGCCGCGGTGGTGCGCGCCGCCGGAGGCCAGTACGCCGAACTCTCGTCGCTGTTCTGCACCGAGAACGTGTGCCCGGTGATCATCGGCAACGATCTGGTGTTCCGCGACGACAACCACATCACCGTCGAGTACGCCCACACGCTGGGACCGGTCCTCGGCATGATCACCGACCAGGCGATGTCTCCGCGAAGCTGAAAAGCCCGCATTGTTAGCCTCTCGGTTGTGGCTGAACTGGTTCTGTATGAAGTCCGCGATCGCGTCGCGCTGATCACCGTCAACGATCCGGACCGCCGCAACGCGGTGACCGACGCGATGTCGCAGCAGCTGCGCGCCGCCGTCGAAGCCGCCGAGGCCGAGGCGCACGCCGTCGTGGTGACCGGCGCAGGGAAGGCGTTCTGCGCGGGCGCCGACCTGTCCGCGCTCGGCGCGGCCGCCACGGAAGGACTCGAGCGCATCTATGCCGGTTTCATGGCCGTCGGTCGCTGCACCCTGCCGACCATCGCGGCGGTGAACGGCGCGGCGGTCGGCGCGGGCCTCAACCTCGCTCTAGCCGCCGACGTCCGCATCGCCGGCCCGCACGCGATGTTCGACCCGCGCTTCCAGAAGCTCGGCATCCATCCCGGCGGCGGGGCCACCTGGATGCTGCAACGCGCGGTCGGTCCCCAGGTTGCTCGCGCCGCGCTGCTGTTCGGCATGCGATTCGATGCCGAGTCCGCGGTGCGGCACGGCTTGGCCCTGCACATCGCCGACGACCCGGTGGCCGCGGCACTCGAACTCGCGGCCGGTCCCGCCTCGGCGCCACGCGACGTGGTGCTGGCCACCAAGGCGTCGATGCGCGCCACAGCGGTCCCCGGCTTTCTCGACACCGACCACCACGAAGCAGCCAAGAACATCGAGCTCGGCCCCCAGGCCGCGTCGATCGAGTCACCGGAGTTCAAGGCCCGGCTGGCTGCCGCCCGGCAGAAGTGAGCTCAGGCCACGTTCAGCTCCTCGACCTCGCCGGGCTGCGTGGTGCGGTGCCGGGCGCGGGTGGTGCGACCGACTGGTAGCGCGCTCCGGTCGGTGTGGTGAATTCGGCGGTGTGCCTGCCGCTTTCGCCGACTCCTCGTCGCCACTGTCCAGCCCGCCGCTTCCTTGGTGTAGTTGCACGCTTCGCAGGTGCCCAGGCCGTTGAGGGCGCTGGTGGGTCCGCCACGGCGATGCGGCGTGGCGTGGTCGCGGTGCCGCACGGGTGCATCGCAGTACGGCATCCGGCAGCGCTGATCACGCAGCGCGATGAAGTCGGCCAGACCCTTGGGGAACAGCCGCGACGCGCGAGTCCATCGCGACCAGTGCCCCGCTGCCCGGTCTGGCATACAGCCGGCGCAGCGCGGCTCGCGACGCGGCCGTCGGCCACGGCATCGCAGCACCAAGCTCTGCGCGACCGCCGAGGGCACCGAGCCGTAGCCCACGATCGCCGCCGACGACGACTCCGCCCCGAAGAGCGCCTGATCGGAGATCACCAGGTTGACCGTGACTGGGACGGCCTGATCGGCCGGCCGTCCGGTCACCCGCTCCACGAGCGTGTCGGCCATGACCTGACCGCGCGAGCGCCCGTCGAAGCAGACGTCGGCTGCCCGCTTGAGTGCGGCGTACACCGACACCCCCTGCGCGACTGGCAGCAGCGCCGTCACGTAGGTCATCGTGTCGGGCGCCGGCCGGATCGTCACCGTCCGCTCGGAGGCCGCCTTGGCGGCACGCTCGACCACCGCGTGCGGATCCAGCCGGTAGGCGATCGCCTTGGCCGCCGCCGCCAGCGCCGCATCGCCGAGACCGTCCAGCGCGGCCGGGTCCGAACACAATTCGGCGTCCAGCCGTCCGCGGTCCCCGACGTCCAGGCAGGCTGACTCCCGCACCACGATGGTGGCCCGCCATTCCGAGATCGCGCCGCACTCCAGGGCCGCCATCGTGTGCGGCATCTCGTGCACCAGCGCCTTGGCGAACCCCAGGTGCCGTCCACCGCGAGCCGGTGAGTCCCGCCGCGCCAGCGCCACCTCGGTGGCCACCCCTCGCCCGCGCCTGGCGACCGGAACACCGGCCGCCGCCTCCGCCGAGCGCCGTGCCGCATCCAGGGCCGCCGCCAGCCGCGCCTGACCCGCCGCGGCCGCGGCCTTGAGCCGCTCCAAGGCGGCGATGCGCTCGACCAGCACCGACTCAGCGGCACCGGTGTCGATCTCAAATAATGTCTCGAACATGTGTTCGATAGTAATCGATACCCCTGACAACTTAGAGTCCGCTGTGTGATCCGTACCACAGACAGTCGCTACGCACGCTACGTCGGACGGGTCGGAGCGCTCGCATTCGCGCTTGGGGTCGGTATTGCAGTGGGCAGCAACACCGCGGTCGCCGCCGCCGACACCGGCAGCTCCACCGCATCGAGCGCGCATTCCGCCCGCCACACCGCGAGGCCGGCCAAGCCCACCGGCGCCGTGCGGGCGGCGGCACGCCCGGCGGCCGGCGCGACGCCGGTCCGTCCCGCGAAACCGACCGGGGCAGCCACGGTCACCGATACGCTCGCCTACGCGCGCCGCGAAGTCGAACGGGCCCAGGCGTCGCAGAACACCCAGAGCGTCAGTGTGCTCGCCACACCCGACCAGCTCGCCGGCGAGCAGACCGCCACCCGGCTCGCCAACTCACCGCTGGTCCAGTTGGCCAAGCTTGCCCTGAAATTCGGATGGCGGGTAGCGGCGAACAACAACTTCGCGGCCGTCGGCGGCCCGGATCAGAAGAATCTCGCCCAGCTCGACCAGGCAGTCGACGAGTACGCGAATCAGGCCGCGATGGAAGTGCAGCTGCTGGACTCCAACAACCCCAAGATCTTCCAACAGGTCGCACCGGCGCACAGCTGGTACGGCCAGGACTTCGCCGGTTCGAGAATCTGGTACGACAACCCGGACACGATCTACCGCTTCGTCGGGGTCAACACCGCCTCGTCGTACGTGATCACCGGCAAGTTCGGCGACAAGATGCCCGCCGACACCAACTTCAGCGTCCTGACCGGATTGAACGGGACCACCGCCGACAACATCAACGGCAAAGACCTCGTCGTGGACCCGGACAACAAGACGTTCAGCATCACCGTCGACTCCACGCCGACCGCGCCGGGGCAGACCAACCATCTCTACCTGCCGCCGGGCGCGACGCTGATCACCACCCGAAACACTCTGTCGGACTGGACAACTCAAGATCCGATGAGTCTGTCGATCCAGCGGGTCAGCGGCCCCCCAGACAGCCTGTTCAGCCAGCTCGGCGGTTTCGCGTTCCCCGGCATCGGACCACTGGTGGCCGGCAACCAGCTGCTGACCCAGCTCGTGTCGATCATCCCGCCACTTCCTGCCCCCCGGTTGCTGCAGTCGGTCGAGACGGCCGCCATCATGCTGCTGCTGGGCATCACCGGAGAGAACCAGTACATGGGCGTCGCGACCAACGATGCCGTCACCGGCAAGCAGAAGGCGCCCAACGTCCTGTCGAGCCCGGACCACAACGCGGCATTCCTGGCGACCCAGCTGCAGAGCGCCGGCTACTTCCAACTTGCCGACGACGAGGCGCTGGTCATCACGATCAATCCCGGCAAGGCCAGGTATTTCAGCGTTCCGGTCACCAACGACTGGACCATCACCGACAACTACTGGGACCAGCAGACCAGTCTCAACATCGCCCAGTCCGTCAAGAACCCCGACGGCACCTACACGATCGTCGTCTCCCCCACCGATCCCGGTGTGGCGAACTGGGTTTCCACCGGCGGACTGAACCAGGGCACCATCTCCATCCGGTTCCAGGACTTCGACCCGGCCTCCGACGTCGATCCCACCGTCAGTTCCCAGGTCGTGAAGCTCAACCAGCTCAGCGGCCTGCCCACCGTCACCGCCGCAGAGCGGCAGGCCCAGCTCAGCGACCTGCCCACCGTCACCGCCGAAGAGCGGCAGGCGCAGCTGGAGGCGCGAAAACTGGGCTACAACAAGCGCTATGCGCCCTACCCGCAGGCCTAGAGGTCCAGCAGCGCGGTCTCCGGCTCCTCGATCAGGCCACGCAGATCGGTGAGGAACGCCGCCGCCTGCGCGCCGTCGGCGATGCGGTGGTCGAAGGCGCATGTCAACGTCATCGTCGGCCGGGCCACCACCGCGTCGTCGACCACCACCGCCCTCGGCTTCAGTGACCCCATTCCCAGGATGGCCGCTTCGGGGTAGTTGATCACCGGAACGCCTTCGTCGAGGCCGAGCGCGCCGAAGTTGGACACGGTGAACGTCGACCCTCCGAGTTCCGCGGGAGCCAGCGTGCCGGCCCTGGCCCGCTCGACCACGTCGTCGACGACGGCGGCGAGTCGCCGCGTGCGTCAGCGTCTGGGCGTCACCGATCACCGGGACCACGAGGCCCCGATCGCTGGCCACCGCAATGCCCAGCCGCACACTGCGATGCAGCTGAATCCGCGGGCCTCCTTCGGTTTCCAACCATGTGGCGTTCAGCACCGGATGACGCCCCAGCGCGATGACCAGCATCCGCAAGGTCAGCACGAAAGGGGTCACGTCCAGCCGATCGCGCAGCCGCAACAACGCGGAGCACTCCACCTGCACGCTGGCGTGCGCGTCGGGAATGCGGCTGCGCGACAGCGCCATCTGCGTGGCCATCCGGGCCCGAACACCGCTGTACCGCAATACTTTCGGTATCAGAACCCGCGGCCGCCAGCACATCCTGGTCGGTGATGATGCCGTCGGTGCCCGATCCGGGTTGCAGGTTGGACAGCTCGACGGACAACTCGGCGGCGAGCTTGCGCACCTTCGGCGCGGCACGCGGCCGCCGGCTGCGGTCCATGCCGTTGTCGGTTCCGTAGCCGACCAGAACCGGCGTGCGCTTCTCCGTCCCCGCCGGTGTCGATGCGCACCAACAGTGTTCCCACCGGCAGGGTTTCGCCCTCCGCACCGCCCAGTGCGACGATCCGGCCGACATACGGGCTGGGGATCTCGACCTCGGCCTTGTTGGTCTCCACGGTGCACAGCGTCTGGTTGAGTTCGACGACGTCGCCGACCGAGACCGCCCACCGGGTGATCGTGGCGTCTAGCAGGCCCTCGCCGAGGTCGGGAACCAGGAAGTCGCTCATGGCCGTCGCATCGCTTTCTCGACGCAGTCCAGCAGCCGGTCGACACCGGGCAGCCAGACCTTCTCCATTCGCGCCGGCGGATACGGTGTGTCGAATCCGGTGGCGCGCAGCACCGGTGACTCCAGGTCGTAGAACAGTTCCTCGGAGATCCGCGCCGCCAGTTCGGCGCCGAAACCCAGGGTGCGCGGCCCCTCGTGCATGACCACCGCCCGGCCGGTCTTGCGGACCGAGGCCGCGACGGTGTCGAAGTCCAGCGGGCTCAGTGACCGCAGGTCGATCACCTCCAGATCGAACTCGGCGATCTCGGCGGCGTTGAGCGCGGTGGCGACCAGACCGCCGTAGGTGATCACCGTGACGTCCCCGCCGGACCGGCGAACCGCGGCCCTGCCCGATGGGCGGTGCCGGCTCGGCGAAGTCGACGACGTCGCGGGCCCAGTAGCGGCGCTTGGGCTCGAGGTAGACGACCGGGTCGCGGGAGCTGATCGCATGGCGCAGAAGCCAGTACGCGTCCGACGGAGTCGAGGGCACCACGACCTTGAGTCCGGCGGTGTGCGCCCAGTAGGTCTCGGTGGATTCCGAATGGTGCTCGACCGCGCCGATGCCGCCGAACGACGGGATCCGCACGGTCACCGGCATGTCGACTTCGCCTCTGGTGCGCATCCGGTACTTGGCGAGGTGGCTGACCATCTGGTCGAACGCCGGATAGGAGAAGCCGTCGAACTGGATCTCGGGTACCGGCACGAAGCCCCGGATCGCCAGGCCGACGGCGATGCCGATGATGGCGGACTCGGCCAACGGCGTGTCGAAACACCGTTGGTGCACCGAATGTTTCGGACAGCCCCTCGGTCACCCGGAACACCCCGCCCAACGTTGCGACGTCCTCGCCGAACACCAGCACGCGCTCGTCGGCGGCCATCGCGTCGTGCAGGGCGCGGTTGATCGCCTGTGCCATGGTCAGAGTCGTGACCTCGGGCAGGTCGGTCATCTTCGGTGGACGCTCGATGATCTGGGTCATCTCAGATCTCCTTCGCCATCTCGGCGAGCAACTGCTCGCGCTGGGCCGCGAGCAGCGGCGTGATCTCGGCATAGACGGTGTCGAACAGTTCACTGACATCCGGATCCGGGGCGTCGACCACCGCGTCGCGGAGTTCGGCGCGCAGCCGTGCGGAGCGGGCGCTCACCCGCTGTTCGAGCCGGTCGGTGAGTACCCCGACACCCTGTAAGTACTTGCGGTAGCGGGTGATCGGGTCCCGCGCGGCCCACTCGTCGAGTTCCTCGGCGGGCTGGTATCGGGTGGGATCGTCGGACGTGGTGTGCGGCCCCATCCGGTAGGTGACCGCTTCGATCAGCGTGGGCCCCTCGCCGGCGCGGGCCCGCTCGGCCGCCTCGCTCATCACCGCGTAGCAGGCCAGAACGTCGTTGCCGTCCACCATGACTCCGGGCATCCCGTACCCGGAGGCGCGGTGCGCGATCGACGGCCCGGCGTGCTGGCGGCTCACCGGCACCGAGATCGCCCACTGGTTGTTCTGGACGAAGAACACGCACGGCACCTTGTCGACGGCGGCCAGGTTCATCGCCTCGTGGGCGTCGCCCTCGCTGGTCGCGCCGTCACCGAGGAAGGCCACCGTCACCGAATCCTCGCCGAGGCGCTGAGCGGCCATCGCCGCGCCCACGGCGTGCAGGGCGTGGGTGGCGATCGGAATCGCGATCGGGGCGCAGCATTTCCGGGTGAACTGCAGTCCGCCGTGCCACGCGCCGCGCCACACCGCGGCCATCTGCGCGGGAGCGATGCCCCGGACCAGGAAGGCGCCGAGTTCGCGGTACTGCGGGAACAGCCAGTCGGTCTTGCGCAGGCACGCCACTGCGCCGACCTGAGCGGCCTCCTGGCCGCGACACGACGCGTAGAGGGCCAGTTCACCCTGGCGTTGCAGGTTGACGAACTCGCCGTCGAGGTCGCGGGTGACGACCAGGTTTTCGTAGAGCCAGGCCAAGGTTTCCGGCGGCAGGCGGTAGTCGGAGTCCGCAGTCGCGGTTCCGTCCGGTGCGATGTGTTGCACCAACTGACCCATGCCGCCTCCTTGTGGCCACGTCGACGGCATGTTCGGCCGTCACGACCTCAGGTCTGCTCAGTGCGGAGGCGGTCAGAGCAAGATCCGTTGTGGCGGAGTGCCAGCTAACGACCGGGATCGGGCGAGAGCTGGACGATACGCTCTGCTCGCCGCAGCACCGGGGCATCCACCATTATGCCCTCGAACTGGAACACACCGCGCTCATCGCGGGCGGCGGCCAGCACGTGTCGTGCCCACTCGAGCTGATCGGGTGTCGGCGCATAGCCGTCGCGGATGACGGCGACCTGGCTGGGATGGATGGCCACCTTGACGTCGAAGCCGACGGCGACGGCATCGTCGACCTCGGCGCGCAGGCCGTCGAGGTTCTTGATGTCGAGGAACACCGAGTCGAGCGCGAGCTTGCCGAATGCCTTCGCGGCCAGCAGGCTCTGCGACCGCACGTGGCGCGCCACCTCGCGGTAGGTGCCGTCCGGGTAGCGGTTGTTGGTGCCGCCGGTCACGGCGAACAGATCCTCGGCGCCCCACATCACCGCGTACGCGTTGTCGACCCGCGCGGTCTCGGCGACTGCCAGCGCACCGAGCGGGGTCTCGACGAGGACCACCACGTCCAGCGGAGCCAGCGCGGCGACCTGCTCGGCGGACTCGGTCTTGGCCAGCATCACCGTCGTATACGGCGTGCGGGCCAGCACCTCGAGATCGCGAGGGTGGTCCTCGGTGGCCGACGGGT
>CAVXWQ010000054.1:0-29766 GCA_963765445.1 uncultured Actinomycetota bacterium | reverse complement strand
TCGGGACGCGCTGATCGTGCTGGCCGTCCCGATGCCCGCCGTCTCGCAGCTGCTCGGCCACGTCAAGGACATCGCCCCTGACTGCCCGCTGACCGACGTCATCAGCGTCAAGGGCGCGGTCCTCGAGGAGGTCCGGCTGGCCGGTCTGCTCGACCGCTACGTGGGCGGCCACCCGATGGCCGGCACGGCGCACTCCGGGTGGAGCGCCGGCACCGCGCGGATGTTCGTCGGAGCGCCCTGGGTGCTCAGCGTCGACGAACACGTCGACGCCCGGGTGTGGGCCCAGGTCATGCACCTGGCGCTGGACTGCGAAGCGGTCGTGGTTCCGGCCAAGTCCGACGAGCACGACGCCGCGGCCGCCAGCATCTCGCACCTGCCCCACCTGCTCGCCGAGGCGCTGGCCATCACCGCCGGCGAGGTGCCGCTGGCGTTCGCCCTGGCAGCCGGATCCTTCCGCGACGGCACCCGCGTCGCGGGCACCGCACCGGACCTGGTGCGCGCGATGTGCGAGGCCAACGCCGAGCAGTTGCTGCCCACCTTGGACCGCGCCGCTGGAACTGCTGACACCACACCCGGCAGTCACTGGCGGAGAAGAACTCGGTGGCCGAGCTGGTCGAGGCCGGGCATGCCGCGCGAGCCCGCTACGACAGCTTCTCGCGCCCGCAGATCGTCACGATCGCCCTTGGCGAGGAGAACTGGCGTGAGGAACTGGCCGCCGCGGGCCGGGCCGGCGGCGTGATCAGATCCGCGTTGCAAGGCCCGGGTAGTCGAGGATGAACCCGTCGTCGTCGACGGTGATGGTGGTGTCGGCGACCGGCGAGTGCAGCTTGATGCCCTCGGCGCGTCCAGCCGGAGCTGCTGTAGCTGATCGAGGCCTGGCTGACCGTGAGGTCGGGCAGGTTGACGTAGACCACCGGCAGCGTCACCGAATCCACCCGGCGGTACAGGCCGGTTCGCCGGATCGGCAGCGCGTTGAAGAACGGGCTGAAGACGACGTCGACGTCCAGGGCGCCCTCGTAGGAGCCGCGCGACTGTCCCTGGTGGTCGGTGATCAACCACATGTTCTCCTCGTCGCGCGCGATCGACAGCTGCCGATCCCGCTCGGCCAGGGTGATGCTCAGCGAGAGCCGCTTGGTGGCGCCACTCTCGTCGGTCACCAGGTCGTAGGACGCGCTGAACGCCGGGTGTGTGCCGGACGCGGCGGCCACGATGCGGCCGTAGGCCTTGATCCGGTTGCCGGACAACTGGACGCGAGCGGACTCCATCCGCGAAGCGTCGTGTGCGCGCCAGGTCAGGATCGCCGGCCAGGCGCTTTCTGTCGCATCGGTGGCTGCACTCACCCATCTACCGTAAGCGACGGGTCTCCGCGTTCGTAGCCAGGCCTCGAAGTGCGGCCCATCTGTGACGCAGGCGGGCGGGACTCCAGGCCCACCTCGTCGTCGAGCAGCGGTTGCGGCATCCGGCGCAACCGGCCCGCGCCGGGAACCGACGCCCACACCGCCAGCGCCAGCAGCCCGTCGAGCACCAGCGCCAGCACTGTGACCAGCAGCGCGCCGACCAACGCGATGTGGAACTGGCGGATCTTGATGCCGTCGATCAGGTAGCGGCCGAGCCCGCCGAGGCTGGCGTAGGCGGCGACGGTGGCGGTCGCCACGACCTGAAGCGTCGCGGTGCGCAGGCCGCCCAGGATGACAGCGGCAACGCGTTGGGCACCTCGACGCGGGTGAGCACCTGGGTCTCGGTCATGCCCATCGACCGTGCCGCGTCGACGACCTTGGGGTCGACGTTGGCGATACCCGCGTACGTCCCGGCCAGCAGGGGCGGGATGCCCAGCAGCATCAGCGCGACGGTCGGCGGCAGCAGGCCCAGTCCCCACAGCAGCACACCGAGCAGCAGCACACCCAGCGTCGGCAACGCGCGCAGTGCGTTGACTCCGGTCACCACCAGGAAGGTGCCGCGGCCGGTGTGGCCGATGAGCAGTCCGATCGGGATCGCGATGAGCGCCGAGACCACGACCGCCACCGCGGTGTATTGCAGGTGCTCGAGAATGCGCGCTGCCAGACCGGCTTTGCCGCCCCAGTTGGCGGCGGTGAAGATGTAGGCCAGCGCCTGATGCAGGAAGTTCATGACGCCGCCTTGGCCGCGCCCACGGCGTGATGGCCCTGCCGGCGAGCATGATGAGCACGTCGATGACGATCGCCAGCAGGAAGATCGCGATGATGCCGGCGACGATCTGGTCGCTCTTGTCGGCCTGATAGCCCTCGGTGAACCAGGTGCCCAGCCCGCCGATCCCGATGACCGAGCCGACCGACACCATCGAGATATTGGTCACCGCGACCACCCGAAGACCGGCGATGAGAACCGGAATCGACAGCGGCAGTTCGACTTTGAGCATCTGCGCCAGCTTGGTGTAGCCGACCGCGGTGGCCGCGTCACGAACCTGGCCGGGCACGTCGTCGAGTGCCTCGGGAACCGCACGCACCAGAAGCGCCGTGGTGTAGAGGCTTGATGCGACGATCACGTTGGCCTCGTCGAGGATGCGGGTCGGGATGATCAGCGGCAGCACCACGAACAGCGCGAGCGACGGGATGGTGAAGATGATGCTCGCCGTCACCGTCGTCAGCCGCCGCAGCGCGGTGGACCGCCACACGTAGGCGCCGAGTGGCACCGCGATCACCAGACCCAGCACCACCGGAATCAACGACAGCCGTAGGTGGATCACCGTCAGCGCCCAGGCCTTGTCGAGATGGGTGAGCAGATAGTTCATGCGCTCAGCTATCCCCCGGGTCGCTGCGCTCCTGCCCGCCGCGCCGCCGAGTGCGTCGAGCACGTCGTCGGCCTTCACCCCGCCGATCACCTGCTCGTCGGCGTCGACCGCCACCCCGAGCCCCGACGGCGAGGACAGCGCGGAGTCCAGCGCCAGCCTCATCGTGCCGTCCGGCCGGAAGAGCGACCCTCCGGCAATCGTGCTGTCGTACAGCGACTTCCCCTGGCGATGCAACTCGACGCCCTCGGAGTTGACCCAGCCGTAGGGCCGTCCGTCCGTCCTCGGAGTACCAGCCGCCACTCACCGGGTTGCAGTGCCAGAGCCCGTCGATGTCGGCCTCGGTGACCGTCGCGATGTCGTGCAGTGGAAGGTCGCTGGCCTTGCGGAACTGCAGGCCACGGTAGCCGCGGTCGGCGCCGATGAATCCGGCGACGAACTCGTTGGCCGGGTTCGACAGCAGCCGCGCCGGGGCGTCGTACTGCTGCAGCACGCCGCCGGGACCGAACACCGCGACCCGGTCGCCGAGCGTGATCGCCTCGTCGATGTCGTGGGTGACGAACACGATGGTCTTGCGCAGTTCGCCTTGCAGCCGCAGTATTTCGTCCTGCAGTTCGTCGCGGACCACGGGGTCGACCGCCGAGAACGGCTCGTCCATCAGCAGGATGGGCGGATCGGCAGCCAGCGCGCGGGCCACGCCGACGCGTTGCTGCTGTCCACCGGAGAGCTGAGCGGGATAACGGTCACCCAGCTTGGGGTCCAGTCCGACCCGCTCGAGGACGTCGTAGGCGGCCTTGCGGGCGGCTCGCCGCGACTGGCCCTTGAGGACGGGCACGGTCGCGACGTTGTCGACCACCCGTTGATGGGGCATCAGGCCGCCGCTTTGGATGACGTAGCCGATGCCGAGCCGCAGCTTGACCGGGTCGACGCCGGCGATGTCGCGGCCGTCGACGGTGATCGTGCCCGAACTCGGCTCGATCATCCGGTTGATCATCCGCATCGAGGTGGTCTTGCCGCATCCCGACGGGCCGACGAACACCGTCAGCGTCCCGGTGGGCACTTCGATCGTCAGGTCGTCGACGGCGACCGTGCCGTCCGGGTAGGTCTTCGTGACGTTCTCGAAGGTGATCATTTCTTCCCGATCGGCTTGTCGAAACCGTTGTCCCGGATCCAGTTTCGCGCGGCCTCGTCGGGGTCGATCCCCGAGTTGCCCGACACGGCGGTGTTCAGTTCGATCAGCCCCTCGGTGGTCAGCTTGGCCGATACCGCGTCGAGCACGGTCTTGAGTTCGTCGGACATCTTCTGCGAACTGACCAGCGGCACCACGTTGGCGGCCAGGAAGTTGTTCTTCGGATCCTCCAGCACCACCAGCTTGTTCTGCGGGATCGCCGGTGAGGTGCTGAAGATGTCGGCCGCCGTGACGGTGCCGTCCATCAGCGCGCGCACCGTGGCCGGGCCGCCGCCGTCGCTGATCGACACGAAGTTGTCCGGCTTGATGTCCAGGCCGTACTTGGCCTTCAGGCCGGGCAATCCCTCAGTGCGGCTCTGGAACTCCGACGGCGCACCGAACTTCACCTCGGCGGAGTGCGCCGCGAGGTCGCCGATGGTCTTGAGGTTCCACTTCTGCGCGGTCGCTTCGGTGACCGCCACCGTGTCGGTGTCGTTCGCCGGCGACGGCGTCAGGATCGACAGGTCGCCCGGCAACGCCCGGATCAACGCCAGCTCCACCTGATCGGGGGTGGTCACGGTGGTCTTGGGATTGAAGTACTGCAGCAGGTTTCCGGTGTACTCGGGCACGAGGTCGATCGAATGGTCGCGCACGGCCGGGACGTAGGTCTCCCGGCTGCCGATGCCGAATTGCCTGCCCACGGTGAAGCCGTTGGCCTCCAGGGCCTGGGCGTAGATCTCGCCGATGATCTTCGATTCCGGGAAGTCCGCGGAGCCGACGACGATCGACTTCAGATCACCCGACGACGAGCCGCCGCCGAGCGGGTTCGCGCTCCCGCACGCACCCAGAACCGGACCCATCACGGCGAGCAGGATCGCCGCCAGCCACCTTCGCTTCGATCGTCGCGGCACGATCATGAGCGTCCTTTCCACCCCGGCCCTCGACCGACAGTATCGGCCGACGGCGTCAACCGTCACCGTCTCGTTGCAGCTTTGGTTGTTTCCTTCTCGGTCTCGAACGGGCAATGATGGCGTCATGAGCAGCGAACCGCAGGTATCACCTGGCGAGCCGACGCCGCCGGGCCCGCCGGTCCCCCCGCCGCCACCTGCACCGGAGAAAACGCAGGTCAGGCCGGTCGACGAGGTCAAGCTGACCAAGGCCGCGGCGCTGTGGATGTCGCTGATCGCCGGCTTCCTGATCCTGATCGTCCTGCTGGTCTTCATCGCCCAGAACACCGATTCCGCGTCGTTCGCCTTCTTCGGCTGGCGCTGGACGCTGCCGCTGGGCGTGGCGATCCTGCTGGCCGCGGTCTGCGGCGGACTGCTCACGGTGTTCGTCGGCGCCGCGCGAATCTTCCAGCTGCGCAGAGCCGCGAAGAAGAACCTCAAGGCCGCGCTGAAGGGCTAGCCCAGCAGCGGCCAGTCCGCCGCGATCAGCACGGCGACGGCATCACCCAGCGGTTGCTCGGTGGCGCCGGGTTCCGTCCCTTTCTGTGTGGCCATTCGCGCGCGAAACTCGATGCCCGCCACGATGATGCCCAGCTTGAAATAGCCGAGTGCCATCTGGAACTCCCAGTGCCTCAGCGGATGTCCGGACACCACCGAATACCGGTGCGCCAGGTCTTCCTGCGACGGCATCGTCGGCGCCGACCACGCCGCATCGTGGCCGAGGATGGCGCTGAGTGCCGGGTCGCGCTGAACGCACATCAGAGCTGCGTCCGACAGCGGATCGCCGAGTGTGGACATCTCCCAATCCAGAACGGCGCGAACGATTGTCGGATCGTCGGCGTCGAGCATCGTGTTGTCGATGCGGTAGTCGCCGTGCACGATCGAGGTGCGGCTCTGCGCCGGCACGGATTCGGCCAGCCTGGTGTGCAGCCGTTCCACGTCGGCGTCGCGCGGGTCGTCGGGCAGCCGGACGTGCTGCCACTGCGAACCCCAGCGCCGCACCTGCCGCTCCAGATACCCGGTGGCCTTTCCGAAGTCCCCGAGCCCGACGGCGTCGGGGTCGACGTCGTGCAGATCGACGAGGACCCGGATCAGGCTGTCGACACAGTCGCTGACGACCTCGGGGCCGCCGAGTGCCTCGAGTTCGGCGCGGGTGCGCACCACCTGGCCGGGGACGTACTCCACCATCTGGAACGGCGCACCCAGCACCGAGTCGTCGTCGCGCATCGTCACCGCGCGCGCCACCGGCACCGGGCCGTCCGCCAGCGCGGCGACCACGCGGTACTCGCGGGCCATGTCGTGCGCCGACGGAGTCAGCCCGTGCAGCGGCGGGCGGCGCAGCACCCACTTGGACCCGTCGTCGTAGACCAGGAAGGTCAGATTGGACCGGCCACCGGAGATCAGCTCGGCCCGCAGTTCGCCGGTGCGTGGAATCCCGGCGGCACGCAGGTGGCGGTCCAACGCGGCCAGGTCGAGCCCGTCGAGTGAAGTCACCCGCTATGTATAAACCTCAGCGCCTGTTGCGCGGTAGCAGATCCCAGACATGCTCGGTGCTGTTCACCGTCGCCACCGTGGCCTGCCCGCTGCGGGCGTACAACAGCCGGGTCACCGACACGTAGTCGATGGGAAACGACAGCAGCCGGGCGGTGCCCAGGAGTTCGTGCAGCACAACGTTGATCACGCCACCGTGGCTGAACACCACCACGGTGTCGTCGTGTTCGGAGGCGACGACGATGTCCGACAGCGCCGCCATCACCCGGCCGCGGAACTCGTCCTCGTCGACGATGCTCGGCAGATGGCCCGCGGCCATCCGCGCCCATTCCTCGGGACGCTCGGTGCGGACCTGCTCGATGGGCACGTAGTGGGACAACCCGCGGTCGTACTCCGCCAGCCGCTCGTCGATGTCGACGGTCAGGTTCCGGGCCGCGGCGACGGGCTCGGCGGTCTGGACCGCACGGCGCTGCGGGCTGCTGACCAGCCGGGTGATCGGGAAGCGGGCCAGCGCGTCGGGCAGCCGGCGGGCCTGCTGCCAGCCCTCCTCGCGACAGTTCGGGGTCAGAACCCTCTCCGGCCTCGGTGCGAAACGGCAGGGCGTGCCTGACGAGCAGCAACTGCATGGGTGAGGTGGTCCTTAAGAGTCTGTCGCAGAAAGCAATTCAGCATAGGACGCCTCGATCGCGTCGGCGAGACGGGCGATGTCGGGCAGCGCGTTGGGATCGGTGCACAAGCCGATGCCCATGTCACCGGCACAGGAGATCGCCGTGATCCGAAGCGCGTGGTGGGCGGCCGGCTCGGATGAGGAGAACAGGTTCTGCACCCGTCGTCCGGACACACTCACCGGCTCGCGCGGTCCGGGGACGTTCGATATCGACAGGCTGAACTCGCGCGCGCTGCCCGGCCAGACGTTGCGCGGCCGAGCCGATGTGGCCGATCCGCCCCAGAGCGTGGAACAGGTCGTACATCTCGTCGGCGTCGTCGAGGCGCTTGCGGCGACGGGTCTCGGCGCTGATGCGGTCCAGACGGTCAGCGGGTCGGGCTCGTCGATGGGGAGATCGATGTTGAGGAACGAATCCCGGTTGCCCGCATCGGCAGTGGACTCGTCGCGGTGGTGCAGGCTCACCGGAATCTGCGCGCGAAGCTGGCGCGCCGCGGACGTGCCGACCCACATCCGCAGCCCACCGGCGATGGTGGCGAGCAGAACGTCGTTGACCGTCGCGGGGTCGGGCCGCGCGGCGCCGATGGCTTTGAACTGCGCCAGCGGGGCGACGACGAACGCCAGTTCGCGGGCGATGGTGATCGGCCGGTCGAAGGGCGAATGCCCGCCGGGATGGCCCAGTTCGCGCAGCACGGCGCCGGGCAGCCGGCGCGCTTCGGCAAGCCGGGTCAGCTTCGGTGCCTCGTGCACGCCGGGCTGACCTGCCGGAGCGCGATCGCGGGCGGCATCGAGCCGAGCGTCGAAGAGCACGCGCGTCCAGGAAGTGCACTCCCGCGATCCCGTCGGCCATCGCGTGATGGATGCGCGCCGCGATCGCTTCCCGCCCGTCGGGCAGTGGGCCGATCACGTCGAACGTCCACAGCGGCCTGCTGCGATCGAGATGCTCCGACATCAGTCCGCCGACGATCCGCCACAGGTCGGCCTTCGAGACGCACTGCGGGTCGGTCCGGCGCCGGACGTGCTGGCGGATGTCGAAAGCCTCCGCCGGAACCCAGCGCGGCTCTGGGCCGGAGGTGTCCACCCGGTGGGTCGCCCGCGGCTGGGAGTCGAGCCGCTCGGCCACGCGGCCCGCAGCGCCTCGATGTCCAGTGCACTCGGCGCCGGGTTCGAGGATCATCAGTTTGAGGGTGTGCCCGGCGATCGACGCCGACTCCAGGCTGAGGATGCGGCCGTCATCCTCGGAGAGGCGGTCGGAATCGTCACGCGGCGGCACCTGCCACAGCGTACGGGTCTGCGGTGCGTGCAACGATGAGGCCCATGCGCGCTTTCGCCTGCCCGGTGTGCCAGAACTTCGCATCGTTCGAGCGGTGACCGCTGCCGAATCCTGCGGCGCCGCCGGTGGGCCTGCATCTGCCGAGCCGGTCGATGCTGGCGCTGACCGACGGAGACCGCGACCGTCGACGGCACCACCTGGGTGCGCTGCACGCAGGCCGAGCCGCTGGGCTGCAACTGGCTGGTGCCGGAGAACCAGGAGGCGGCGGCGCGCGGACGGTGCCTGGCCGACTCGCTGATTCGCCGCGAACCCGAACCTGACGACACCATCGCCCGGGAGAAGCTCGCGCCCACCGCGGTGGCGTTGCGCAGGCTGGTCTATCAACTCCACGACCTCGGCCTGCCGATCGACCCGTACTGGCGCCGCGACGGCGGTCTGGCGTTCGATCTGTTGTCCAGCTACAGCACCGGCGAGCGGATCACCATCGGCCACGCCAACGGGGTGATCACCATCGATCTGGTGGAATCCCTTGACGCGTACCGGGAAACGCTGCGGGTGCGCCTCGGCGAGCCGTACCGGACGATGCTGGGCCACTTCCGCCACGAGGCCGGCCACTACTACCAGAACATCCTCGTGGAGACCGGCCCCGGCGCACAGCGCTACCTCGAGCGCTGCCGGGATCTCTTCGGTGACGAGCGGGCCAGCTACGCCGACGCGATCGCAGCGGCACTACGAGTTCGGCGCGCCGCCGGACTGGCAGGAGTCGTTCATCTCGGAGTACGCGACCATGCATCCGTGGGAGGACTTCGCCGAATGCTTCGCGCACTACCTGCACATCACCGACACCATCGACACCGCCCGCGAGGCGGGCATGGTGCTGCACGTCGACCGGGTCCGCTTCACCGGGCCGCGCGACATCGTGCCGCTGGAGTCCTATGCCGACGCCCCGATCGAGCGGCTGCTGTTCGACTGGAAGTGGATGTCGCTGTTCTTCAATCGGGTGAACACCGCGATGGGCAAGAACCCGCTGTATCCGTTCGAGATCAGCAAGCCGGTGGCGGACAAGCTCGGGTTCGTCCACCAGGTGCTGCGGGAGTCAGCGACATGAGGACCGTTGCCGCGCTTGCCGGCATGCTCGCCGTCGCGATGGGCAGCGCGATCGCTTCGGCCGACGTGCCCGGTGGGGCCCGGACCCAACGCCGACTACACCGTGCAACCGCAACCGGCGCCGGGCACCTGCCACTACCGCACCGCCGCGGACGGCTCGCCGCTGCCCGACCCGCTGTGCACCCCCGGCGCCACCAACCCCGACGTCACCCAGGACACCCTGTACAGCACCGTCTGCAAGCAGGGCTACTCCGCGTCGATCCGGCCGCCCAGGGAAGTGACCGAGGCCGAGAAGCGTTCGAACGCAGCGTCTTACGACTACCAAGGTTCGCTGGCCGACACCGAGTACGACCATTTGATCCCGCTGGCCTTAGGCGGGGACCCTAACGACCCGCGCAACCTGTGGGTCGAGCCCACCGCATCGCCGAATCCCAAGGACGACGTAGAATTCCGGCTGATTCAGCTGGTCTGCCGGCGCCAGGTGGCGCTGGCCGACGCGCAGGCCGCGATCGCAGGCGACTGGACTACCGCGCTGGCCGCTCTGGGCCAGTCGTAACCCGCCGCACTACCGCACAGGGTCGTCGGCCACCTCGATCTCGCCGGCTTTGGCGGCAGCCCGTAACTGATGGAAGTCGTCGAGCGACTTGTCGGCGTAGGCGTAGGACCACTCGACGATCGCGCTGCGCACCGCAGCGCCCCCGCCGACGTAGCCGTGCAGCATCGTGGCATTCGCGCTCTGCGCGTGCGCCCGGGCCAGCAGCACCCAGCACGCCGACACGTACTCGCCGAACGCGGCCGGGGACATCCCTTCCGTTTCGACGGTGCCCTTCATGTCATGGAACTGCCGCACGTAGTAGTCCCTGCCGTCTTTGCGTGCTGTGCCCAGGAATACGTCCGACATCGCCTGAAGAATGAGCTGACCGTCCACGACCCGCACTCCCTGGCCCAGGGCGTCGATGGCGTCGCGCATCACCGGTGGCTGCTCGACGCCGCCGTACTCCTCGAGTACGGACTTGGTGGCCTGTTTGATCTGCAGGATCAAAGGTGTTCCGTCGGGTCCGGTGAGGATGGCCAGATAGCACCGGCCACCGACGCTGCCGACGCCGACAACCCGCAGTGCGATGTCGGTGACCCGGAAGTGGGACAGCAGCATGGCGATGTCGGCGGACACGGTGGTGAGGTACTCCCGAAACGACTCCACCAGTTGGGTTTCCACCTCGATGTCGACGTGCTGCAACAACGGCGGGTCCTCCCGCAGCCGCAAGCCGCCGCCGGGTCCAGCCGTCATGATGCGCTCGAAGACCCGAGCTGACGTCCGTTCCCGCGCCCGGCGCACGGACCGGTCGATCACCGGCTGCAGGCTCTTGCCGGCCTGATTCCGATACAGCGCCGGCTCGAACCGAAGGTAGTAGCGGTCCAGCACGTTCAGCTCAAGGATCTCCCGCAAGGCGTCCTGGTATGCCGTCGCCGCCTGTTCGACGAGGGCACGAACCGTCTTCGGTTTGTAGCCGTTATGACGTCCGCCGACGATGGCGCTGGTTATCAGGCGCTTGACATCCCATTCCCATGGGGCGAGGGCCGCTTCGTCGAAGTCGTTGAGGTCGAACACAAGAGCGCGATGCGGGGCGGCGTAGATGCCGAAGTTCGAGATGTGCGCGTCACCGCAACACACCACTTTGATCCCGCTCGACGGTCCGGCGGCTAGATCGGCGGCCATCACTGCGGCCGATCCGCGGTAGAACGAGAACGGATCGGCGAGCATCCTGGCGAACCGCAGCGGAACGAGTTCGGCTATCCGGTCGCCATTTTGGGCGACGAGGATCTCGACGGCGCTGCGCGCGCCGATCTTCAGCTCGGCGAGCGCACGCCGTGGAGTGGACTTGCGCAACGCGCGCCCGCGCCCGACATCTTCGTCGGGGACCTCGAGGTCGATGACCCGCTCGCGCAACGCCCGGCTCGGCATCAGCACAGACTAGAGCGCGCTGCGACGTTGAGATGCCGGTTCCGCGGGAGATCAGTCGACGATTGTTCGGTAGCGGTTACCGCGAGTTTGCGAGTTGTTCATAACCCAGTCGAGCCAAGACCAGTGGAGGCACAACCTTTCTGCTTAGCTTGCGCCTGTCACAGTTCCCGAAGGAGTCCCAACATGGCGATCACCCCGCGAAGAGTCGTCGCAGCGATCGGCACCGGAACTGTCGCAGGCGCGCTCCTCATTGGTGCAACCCCTACCGCATCGGCCGACCCACCACCGAACTGCACCGCCGCCGATCTGGCCGGGATCGTCGGAGGTGTGTCCACGGCGACGTCGGCGTATCTGTTCACTCATCCGGACGTCAACGCCTTCTTCACCGGCCTCAACGGCGCGCCGCGCGACACCGTGCGACCGCAGGTTAGACAGTATCTGGACGCAAATCCGTCGGTCGCGGCCGATCTGCAGGCCATCCGCCAGCCACTGGTGGATCAGAGGAACCGCTGCGGTATCAGCATTACGCCCTCGTCCTGAGTGGCAACGTTGACAGTTGGTTCGCTACGAGCAGATGTAGCCGGGGTTATTGCACACGGCGCCAAACACGTTCTCCAACACAAAGTTCCCGTTTCCGTCATACGAGTTCTGGGCTGAAGTCGCCAGGCCCATGTCGTCGATGAGGTCCTGGTAGTCCGACCCATAGTGGCCGCCGGGGTTGGGCGGCGGAGTCGGGGGCGCCGCGTTGGCCACCCCGGCACCCAAACCGAGAGCGACCACACCACATCCACCGACAATCACCGCTTGTACGGTGCGCTTCCTCAGAAACATCGGTCACCTCACGATTCGTTGGACTTCTGTCATCCCTTGGCAAAGGATCCTACGGCTTGGTCACCGACCACTGTGTCCATTCAGCTGACTTGGGCCTGCGGCCGCCTTATCGTGAGGGCGTCAGAGGTGTTTAGCCTGGTCGGCCTCTAGCAGGGGCGAGGCGATCGAGAGGAGCCGGCTATGCCTGACAAACAATCCAGGCCACGGGCCGAGTGCGGCGCGAAATGCTTTGAAGCAAAGTTTCATGCTGTCGGCCCACGTAGTGCGTGGACTCGCACCGACACACCAGGAAGGAGTTACAGATGAGCGCATCCCGGACCATCCTGCGGGTGGTTCTACTTTCGGCGGCAGCAGGATTGCTGGCGCTCGCGGCGAACGCGTTACGCGAGAGAAGGCTGGCCGTGGAGACCACCACCCAGCAGATCGAGGACACCATCTCGGCACTGGACCCGGCCACCCGTGCCGCCGTGATCGCCCGGCTGACAGCCGACGCGGGAGAAAAGGTGAAAGGTCGCGTCGATCCTTGAGCCCCGCGGACCGATGAACGCACGCGGCAACCGGGAGGACGCCCGTCGGCGACTCGGGGAGCGTTACCGGCGGCTGGCCGAAGCCCGCAAGAAGAGCCCGGTCGCCGCGGTCGCCGCCCGCTTCACCGAGATCGACGGCGGCACAATGGGCGGCATCGTCTCGGTCCAACTGTTCACCACGGTAATCCCGCTGATCATCATCGGCTTCGACTTTCTCTCCGGCTTCGCCGAGAGCGCCAGTCCGGGCGCACTCATCATCCGCGAGCTCGGGCTGGTCTCCCCTCAGACCGAGCGCGTCCGTGAGGCCTTCGGTGATTCATCGGCCTTCCGAACCAGCTGGACCTTCATCGGCGTGGCCGGATTCCTGGTGTGGGGAATCCCGATGTCGATCACCATCGCCGGAATCTTCGCCAAGGCTTGGCGCCGTGAGCAGTTCGGGCTGGCCGGACGGCTTTGGCGCGGCGCCATCTGGTTCGTCCTGTATCTGACGATGATCGGCCTTCGGGAACAGATCGCCCTCGGCGGCGAACACACCGCACCGACGCGGGTGCTGCTGTTCGTGGTGGCCCTGGTGCCGGTCTGGATCTTCTGGTCGCTGACCCCGGTCCTCTTGGTCCGAGACGGCGGCCGGGGCTGGCGCTATCTCGTGCTCGCCGGTCTGGCCGGGGTGGTGATCGGCGGAATCGTCATCCCGCTGGCTGCCCGAATCGTCTTCCCGCCGTTACTGACAGGCTGGAGCGGGCTCGGCCCGATCGGCGTCGCGATGGCGTTGATGACGTGGTGCGGAGTCATCGGCGTGGGATGGGTCGTGACGGCGTGCGTGGGTGCGGTGCTGTGGGAGCGTACGGCCCCGGCCGAAACCGTCATCGAGTCACAGACCGCCGACGAACCAGAGCTCCCAGCGCAGGCGTGGGCGAGTTCAGCGCCGACCCAGATAGGCGCGGAAGTTGGCGATGAGCAACGCCACCGCCGCGACCAGCAGGAGCACACCCACGGCGGTCCGCAAGCTGGTGAGGAGCAGGAACACGATGCCGGCGATGGCCACCAGCACAGCCAGCCCGAGCAGGAAGACGGCCATCCGGCGGCGCAGTAGCGCTTCGACCGTCATGACGATCACCACCGCGACGACGCCGACAAGGATCGACGAGACGGTGCCGAACACCAATGCACCACCGGCCAGTGCCAGCAGCGCCGACAGCGAGATTTCGGTCCAGAAGCGCAGCAGCATTCCCGGCGGTCGGTCGGTGTCGACGTTCGGCAGCGCCCGGCGCCTCAGGTGTGCGTGCACCCCCGCTACCGGCGGCGGCTGGTGGCGGGCGAGGCTTAGATGTTCGTGTTCGATCTCGACAGCTCTTTGGGCAGCGCGAAGGTCCGCGGATGCGGCTTCGTGCTCGCGTAGCTGTCGGGCCGCGCCGATGCCCCCGCGACGGCTGGCGGCCAGCGTCGGGGGCAGAGCTGACACGGCCACCGCCAGCTGCGCCAGCACGGCGTCGTGGCTGGCGAGTTCGGCGGTCAGCGCGGCCCGCTGCCGGCCCAACGCGATCAGCCGGTCATCCACGGCGCGGTAATACTCAGTCGCGGTGGCCGGTACCTTCGCCAGCCCGGCCCAGCCGACGGGATCGGCCCAGGACGGACGGATCGTCCCGTTGCGCTCGTAGCGCGGTCCGGCCGGCGCGCGTTCACCGCCGAACGGGTCGTCGGTGTCCAGCCCCCACAGGCCGCTGAAGTCCCGGACCCACGGCGTTTGCGCGGTGATCAGGACGGGTGTCCACTCGCGCGGGGTACCCGGCCCGATCTGCACCCCGTCGCCGCGTTTGTAGTCGACGTAGGGAATGCCGACCCCGGGCGCCGGGCGATCGCGGGTCCACGGGAAGAGCACCCCGCGGACCCTGTTCACGGCGGCCAAAAAGCGTTGCAGCGCAGGCGGTTCCACTCGCACCAGGTATTCCCCCGGCAGGTAGGCGCCGGAATGCGACCCCGCGCCGGCATACACCACCGGGTGGGTGTGGTCGACCCAGGTGATGTCCGGGTCGTCGCAGCGCCGCCGAAGATCGTCGCCGGTCTCGTCGTGCGAGGAGAACGCGACCCACCCCACCCGCAGGACATCGGATCCGTCGGGCCGTTTCGCCGCCCGCGCATCGCCCAGGGAACCAGGAACACGGTGACCTGCTCCCAATCGGCTTCGTGGTCGTTGACCCCGCCGAAACTCGACCGCCAGTCGTTCATCGCATAGAAGAACCAGTACTGCACGACGACGTAGCCACCGTGGGAGCTGATGTGCGCGTAGTACGGGAAATTCGTGGCCGCCGCAGACCCGCGGTAGCGCAGATGCAGTGCCGCGGTCAGACCGCCCGGTACGGAGCCGCGCAGGATCAGCGACAGCCGGAACAGCGAATCGATGAGCCTGCCGAGCAGTCCGACCGCGGCGAACCGCGTGGTGCTCCGGAACCGGGCGCGGTCGGGATCCCGCCGCCACCGCCGTAACTCGGACGGGGTCAAAGCGCCGGGAACGTAACGCAACTCGAGCGTGGTCGCGACCTCGTGCGGGCGTGGTCGCACAGCACGTCCAGGTCCAGATCGCCGTGGTCGACCAGACACTGGCGCTCGCCCTGCCCGCCGGTGCGGCCCCACAACGCGGACTGCTCGACGTAGGCATCCACAGCCATCGGGAAGAACAACTCCCCCGCGGTGAAGCGGATCACCGGCTCGTACCGACGCACCAACTCCAACGGATCGACTCCGTCAGGCACCGGCGCGACGTTCACCGCCATGCTGAGCTCCTCATCGGGGCGGATCGCCACGCCAGGCAAAGCTGTTGACGTACTTGCCCAGATCCTGGGCGACTTCCAGGTTCGCCCCAGACGGCGGCCCGGGACCGAAGTCCGGTCCGAACTGGTGGTACGGCCCGACCGCGTAGGCAATCAGAGCGAGCCCGTCCTTCACCGCGACCAGCACCATCACCCGTATCTGGGTGTAGCTGCTGTTGGTGCCCTGCGGCCAGCTGTCGGCGACCACGCCGTAACCGGGCTGGTAGCCGACCATCGCGTTGGGAATCTTGTAGGCGATACGGGCGTCCGGGAAGTTCTTGTTGATCAGCGCCGTGGCGATCTCCTGCGGTGTGCGGTTCTCGGCGGGCTGGCTGAACAACTGCAGCCGTCCGGTGTCGCCGGCGACATACTTCGCCGCGACCCCGTTGTCGTAGGTGGTGATCTCGTAGGGAGACCCCGCCGCGGGATAGGACACCGAGAACTCACCGCCCGGCGCGGTGAAGCGGGGATCGGTGGTGACCGGGGCGCCGATCGGCGGCCGACCGCACTTGGGTGGGCATTCGTAGCGCACCGGCAGTTGGGTGACCAACGCCGAGATGCCGACCAATGACGCCGCCAGCACGGCGATACCGGCACACCAGGTGCCCAACGGCCGGGCAAAGGAGGTGCGGCGCACGGCCGGGGCGCGGTACGTGCCCGGCGGGACGGCGTAGCCGGGCCGGACGGTCGTGGCTTCCGAGGTGGCTCCATCGCGCACCGGGCGCGACAGCCGACGCGCACGCCGCGACGACCGGGACGAGGCGCGGGCGGCGACCCCGCAAGCCGGGCAGAACGCCATATCGGGAACGACCTGTTCGCAGTGCGGGCACAGCAGTGGTTCGCCCGTGATCGGGTCGTGGGCTTCGTGCAGCAAGGCCAGGTGCAGGCCGACCCGCAACACCAGCACCGCCACCAGAGTCACCGCCAGATGCACCCCGAGCTGGGCAAGCTGTGGCAGCCCGGCGATGTCGGTGAGCCCCACGACTGCGTAGACGGCCAACACCGTCAATGCGAACAGGGCACTCAGTGCGCGAACAATCCACCGATGCCGGTCCGACGTCGTCGCGGGTCGGGTGAACCACACCGCCGCGCCGATCAATCCGCCCAGCGCGGCAGCGGTCATCGGCACCGCCACACCGCGCAGGACCGCTTCGACCAGAAGGCTGCCGAGCGGTCGGGTGCGGGCCACCACTCCGGCGGGCAGCTGCGGCGCCAGCCGGGTCAGGGTTGCAGCCGCGGTGAAGGCGAGCGCTCCCAGGGCTCCAATCATGAACCCGTCCAACGACTCTCGGGTTGGCGGCCGCAACAGCCGCGCCACCGCTGCGGACACAAGCATCAGGAGCGTACTCGCGAGCGGGATGGCGATTCCCTGCCGAACCAGACGCGTTCCGGCAATGCCGGCCTCCAGGGGGATTCCGTAGGAGCGGGCTACCGCCTCGCCGGTGAGCAGCACCCACACGACACCCAGAACCACTCCGATGAGCACCGCGAACAGCGGCAGGCGTGCCGGCAGGTCGCGGAACGCGTCGGCCTCGCGCAGGTAGATCAGGAACAGCAGCGGACCGCCGAGGGCCGCGACGGCGATCATTGCCGCCGGCAGCTTCAGCAGGGTGAACCCGACCAGCGCTAGCAGGATGGCAACAAGCCCAACCCGGAACGGTGTGCGAGATCGTTGCGGCAGATGCGGTAACAGCGAACTCGCCAGCGACGGGCGCAGCACGTGCTCACCGGGGGCGGCCGCGTGGTTCCAGATCCGCAGCCACGCCGGCCCGTCGCCGCGTTCGGGTGTCAGATGAGCGCCGCACCGTCCGCAGAAGATGCCAGCGGGAACGTCGGTGTCGCACACCGGGCAGCAGATGGTCGGCACGTCCTCGTGATCGACCGCGGCCCCGGTGCTCATCGCAGTGCGGCCTGGACGACGAGCAAGTCCTGGACCAGATTGTTGACGTCGGGGGTGCCGAGTCCGGTCACCAGGTCGTAGCCGGGCCCGGCGTTGTCGACCGCGTTCCCGCCCAGGGTGACGTCGTGATACGCCGGCAACCGGGAACGGGCCGCCACCCGGTACAGCAGCGGATTGATATCCCCGAGCGGCTGCCCACCGTGCGCGATGAGGTACTGGTTCATCACCGCGGCCAGTCCTGCCCAGATCGGGGCCGCCTGGGAGGTGCCCCCGCCAGCCAACTCGTGTTGGTTGAACACGATCTTGACGCCGGTGAGCGGGTCCGAGACGGCCGCGATGTCGGGGGTCAGTCGCTGTCCGGCGTCCCCTGCCGATTCCAGGTCGTCCTGCCAGTACGGGCGGGCGAACAAGGCGGACACCCCTCCGCCGGTGCCCTGGGACAGCGGCGGGTCGAACCAGGCCTGCTCGGCGCGCCACCCACCGCCGGCGTCGGTCGACAGTGTGGTGCCCCCGACATCGGTCATCTCCGGCAGCGCCGCCACCGCGTCCACGCCCACGTCGCCGTCGCCCGGCGCAGCCGACCAGTCCTGGCCGCCTTTGCAGTCCAAGCCGGCCAAATCACCGCTGGCGTCGAAGGCGGCGGTGCCGTTCTTGTGCGCGGCGACCAGTGCCGACCGGATCGGGGCCAAATCCGCTGCGGTAACCAGCTTTTCACAACCCCAACCGATCGAGAAACTCCAGACCGCGCCGGGGAACTGTCGCTCCGTCGAGTCCATCATGTGGGCGATCTTCTCGTAGCCGCCGTCGCCTTCCACCGTGGGATTGGCGTTGACCAGAACGGTCTTGGCGTCGGGTGCCAGCGCGTGGATGACCTCGAGGTCCATCGTCGCCTCGCCACGCCGCGCCGATGGCTCGCCGCCGATCACGACGGGGGTGAACTGTGGCACGCCGAATTTGGTGGCGAAGGAATCGAGGTCGGCTTGGTCGAACCCGTCATAGGCGAAGACGACGACGGTGACGCCCTTGCCCGTATAGCCGGCGGCCGCCAGCGGGCCGACGTTGTAGGTCTCCTTCAGCGCGGCCGGTGACAGCCCTGGTCCGGTACGTCCAACGGCAGAATCGACGGCCGCGCCTCGCGTTGCGGCGTGTAGCCGAGGATCCGGCCCAGCCCGGCGACCTGCCCGCGCAGTTCGTCCGGGATCGCGGGTTGCTGCGGCGAGGCGTAGAACACCTGGCCCCGGCGGCCGCGATAGTCGTGTACCGAAACCCCGAACGCCGCGGCGACCTTGGTTGGCGGACCGTGAACGATGGCCCAGTCGTCGCCGGGCCGCCAGCGCACCGACAACCCCTGCTTCGCCGTCCACCCGATCAGGGCATCTGGTCTGAGGTGATCACCGAGTGCCACCGTGAGCTGGACCTGGCTGGTGTGGGCGGGTCCCAGGTCAGTCGAGCTGGCCAGCAGTGAGGCCATCGGTCCGGTGATTACGTTCGAGGCCGCGGGCGCCTGGGCGGGCCGCCCGCCGAATGCCAGCACGAGCGCCACCGCCGCGACCAACAGGTACAGTCTCCGGCCCACGGGTAGATATTAACGACGGCGCAAACGTCGCAAGTGGTTTCAGCGCTTCCGCAACTCGGCCAGGATCTCCTCGGTGTGCTCGCCGAGTTTCGGGGCCGCCGAGCGCGGCGCCCATGGTGTGCCGTGGAAGTCCGCCGGTGTCGCGACCATCGGCAGTGAGCCGTCACCGTCCGGCACGTCGACCAGACCGCCTGCGGCGTAGAACTGCTCGTCGCCCAGCACGTCCTCCATCGAGTTGACCGGTGACCAGAACAGCTCGGGCTCTGCGGCGAAGACCTCCGACCACTCGTCCAGCGTCCGCCTCGCGAAGATCTCGTCGAGTGCGGCGATGAGCGCGACGGCGTTCCTGGCTCGGTCGCGTGCGGTGGCAAACCGATTGTCGCTCAACCATTCCGGATGTCCCACGGCGCGGCACAGCGGAGGCCAGTGCCGATCGGCCTCCAGCCCGACGATCCAGAACCGCCGCCCGTCGGCCGCGACGTAGTTGTTCATACACGGGTTGCCCATCGACTCCCGCTGGCCGATCGCGATCGGCCGTCCGCTGAGCAGGAACGTGTTGAGGTCGAAGCTGACGGTGTAGGCGCCCTGCCGGTACAACGAGGTGTGACCAGTTGCCCTTCACCGGTGCGGCCGCGGGCGACCAGCGCGGCGTTGACCGCCGCCGCCAGCGTCATCCCGGTCAGATGATCCCCCATGCCGCCGCGCGAGGTGCTGACCAGTTGCCCCTCACCGGTGCGGGCGCGGGCGACCAGCGCGGCGTTGACCGCCGCCGCCAGCGTCATCCCGGTCAGATGGTCCCCCATGCCGCCGCGTTGGAACGGCGGGGTGTCGCCGGGCCGGGTGAGCAGGTCGGCCACCCCGGAGCGGGCCCAGAAGGCGGCGATGTCATAGGCCGGGCGGTTGGCGTCGGGACCGGTCTCCCCGTATCCGGTGATCAGTCCGTAGACCAGCCGCGGGTTCAGTTCGGCCAACGACGGATAGTCCAGGCCGAGCCGGTGCAGCGCGTCGGGCCGGACATTGGTGATGAAAACGTCGGCGCCGGAGATCAATTGGCGCGCGGTCGCCAGTCCGCCGTCGGTGGTGAGGTCCAGCACGATGCTGCGTTTGGAGCGGTTGTCCATCTCGAACGGCGGGCTCGAGCCGTCGTCGAGGCCCATCATCGCGCCGAACGACCGGCCGGGGTCACCGGTCGGCGGTTCGATCTTGACGACGTCGGCGCCCCAGTCGGCCATGATGCCGCCGGCCGCCGGTCCGGCCACCCACACCCCGAGCTCGACAACTTTGATCCCGTCCAGCGGTCCTGCCATTTCGGAAACACTACTGGCGCGGCCGTCGGAGAATGCTATTCTCCGAACAGAGAGTGAGGAGTTCCATGACGAGAACGGATAGCACCGCCGGCCTGGACACCGCCACCCTGGGCCGGTGGCTGGACACCCAGGACGCGCCGGGTGCCGGTGAGCTGCCGGTGGCCGAGGTCCTCAAGGGCGGATCACAGAACATGCTCTACCGGGTCAACCGCGGCGGCCAGGGCATGGTCCTGCGGATGCCCGGACCCCGCGCCGACGAGCGGCGTCTCAGTGAGCTGCTGCGCGAGATCCGCCTCGAGCGGGCGCTCAAGGGCACCGACGTGCCGCACGCGGAACTGGTCGCCGCCGACGAGACCGGCGAGGTGCTGGGCAAGCCGTTCTACCTGATGAAGGAGATCGACGGCTGGAGCCCGATGGACGGCGGCTGGGAAGCCCCCTTCGACACCGACCTCGAGGCGCGCCGCGGCCTGGCCTTCCAGCTCATCGAGGGCGCGGCGAAGCTGGGCCGGCTGGACTGGAAAGCCCAGGGGTTGGAGGGCTTCGGCAAGCCGGACGGCTTCCACGACCGGCAGGTGGACCGCTGGCTGTCCTTCCTCGACTCGTTCAAGGTGCGCGAACTGCCCGGGCTGGACGTGGCCTCGGACTGGCTGCGGCGCAACCGCCCCGCCCACTTCACCCCGGGGATCATGCACGGCGACTACCAGTTCGCCAACGTCATGTACGCCCACGGGGCTCCGGCCCGGCTGGCCGCGATCGTCGACTGGGAGATGACGACGATCGGCGACCCGTTGCTCGACGTCGCCTGGGCGCTGCTGGGCTACGACGGTGAGCATCCCAAGGAGCAGGGCTTCTACCTGCCGATGGAGGGCATGCCCACCCGCAGCGAGCTGCTCGCGCACTACGAGAAGGTCAGTGGCCTGTCCACCGAGAACATCCACTACTACCTGGTGCTGGCGAACTGGAAGCTGGGCATCGTGCTGGAGAAGACCTACGCTGCCGCGGTCAAGGGCGGCGCGGCGGATCCGAAGATCAAGGAGGCGTTCGGGGCGATGGTCCCCGACCTGATCAGCCACCGCCGCCCGGCTGGCACAGTCGGGCGAGGAGTCCTGAAATGGGCTACGCCGACGACCTTTTCGACCTGACCGACCGGGTGGTGCTGGTCACCGGCGGCAGCCGCGGCCTGGGCCGGGAGATGGCCTTCGCCGCGGCGCGCTGCGGAGCCGACGTGATCGTCGCCAGCCGCAAGTACGACACCTGCGTGGAGACCGCCAACGAGATCGAGGCCGAAACCGGCCGCGCCGCAATGCCCTACGGCGTGCACGTCGGCCGGTGGGACGAGCTCGACGGTCTGGTCGAGGCGGTCTACGACCGGTTCGGCAAGGTCGATGTCCTGGTCAACAACGCCGGCATGTCACCCACCTACGACAAGCTGACCAACGTCAGCGAGAAGCTGTTCGACTCGGTGGTCAACCTCAACCTCAAGGGACCGTTCCGGCTGTCGGCGCTCGTGGGTGAGCGGATGGTGGCCGGCGGCGGCGGGGTGATCATCAACGTCAGCACCCACGGCTCGCTGCGGCCGCATCCGTCGTTCATCCCCTACGCGGCCTCGAAGGCCGGACTCAACGCGATGACCGAAGGCCTCGCCCTGGCGTTCGGGCCCACGGTCCGGGTCAACACGCTGATGCCCGGCCCGTTCCTCACCGACATCAGCAAGGCCTGGGACTTCGGCCGACGCGCAGAATCCCTTCGGCCGCCACGCGCTGCAGCGCGCCGGCCAGCCGGACGAAATCATCGGCGCAGCACTGTTTTTGATGTCCGACGCATCCAGTTTCACCACCGGCTCGATCCTGCGGGCCGACGGCGGCATCCCCTAAGGAGTACTGACATGGCATTCGACTTTTCCGTCGAGCCGGAGTTCGAGAAGAAGCTCGAGTGGATCCGGGAGTTCGTCCGCGAGGAGGTCGAACCCCTCGAGGTCCTCTTCCCCAGCTGCGAGTTCCTGCCGCTGGACGACGAACGGCGCCGCATCGTCGACCCGCTCAAGCAGAAGGTGCGCGACCAGGGCCTGTGGGCGCCGCATCTGGGACCCGAACTCGGTGGCCAGGGATTCGGCGCGGTGAAGCTCACCCTGATCAACGAGATCCTCGGCCGGGCAACCTGGTCGTCGATCATCTTCGGCACCCAGGCGCCCGACACCGGCAATGCCGAGATCATCGCCCGGTTCGGCACTCAGGAACAGAAGGACGAGTACCTGACCGGCTTGCTGTCCGGGGAGATCTTCTCCACCTTCTCGATGACCGAACCGCAGGGCGGGTCGGATCCGCGGGTGTTCACCACTCGCGCGGTGCGCGACGGCGACGACTGGATCATCAACGGGCGCAAGTACTGGTCGTCCAACGCCTCGGTGGCCACCTTCTTCATCGTCGTGGCGATCACCGACCCGACGTGCCCGTGCACAAGGGCGCTTCGACGTTCCTGGTGCCCAAGGACACCCCCGGGGTGACCATCGAGGCGACCCATCACCTCGTCGGCTCGCACAAGCACGATCCCGGTCACTCGCTGGTGCGCTACGACAACGTGCGGGTGCCCGCCTCGGCGATGCTCGGCGAAGAAGGCGGGGGATTCGGTGTCGCGCAGTCGCGGCTGGCCGGCGGGCGGTTGCACCACGCGATGCGGTCCATCGGGGTGGCCCAGCGCGCGATCGACATGATGGCCCGGCGCGCGAAAAGCCGCTTCACCCAAGGCAGCCTGCTGGCCGACAAGCAGCTGATCCAGGAGTTCGTCGCCGACTCCTACGTCGAGTTGACGCAGTTCCGCCTGCTGGTGCTCTACGCCGCCTGGCTGGTCGACACCCAGGGTGAGCATGCCGCCCGAGAGGCGATCGCCGCGTGCAAGATCCAGACCGCGACCGTGCTCAAGGCGATCGGGCTGCGGGCCATCCAGGTGCACGGCGGGCTCGGCCTGACCGACCAGATGCCCTTGACGAGCGTGCTGTTCGGCGGCATCGCGCTGGGCCTGGCCGACGGCCCGACCGAGGCGCACAAGGTCAACCTGGCGCGCATGGTCCTCAAGGGCTACGAGCCCGAGGATCCGGTGTGGCCCAGCGAGTTCCTGAGCAACCGCATCGAGCGGGCCCGCGAGAAGTACGGCCACCTCGTCGATCGCATTCCGGCGCTGCCTGTTTCACCATGACCAGCCGCGCCGCCGCCGC
Source organism: uncultured Actinomycetota bacterium (assembly GCA_963765445.1). GTDB lineage: Bacteria > Actinomycetota > Actinomycetes > Mycobacteriales > Mycobacteriaceae > Mycobacterium. Next base: position 6,230 of record CAVXWQ010000054.1, on the reverse strand, counting down.
CGTCGTGCGGGCCCTCGACGACCGCCAGCGCGAGGCCACCGAGGAGGTCGAACGCATCCTGGCGGCCGCCGTCCGGGTGATGCAGCGGGTGTCGCCCAACGCGCCGCGGGTCAGCGACGTCGTCGCCGAGGCCGGGGTGTCGAACAAGGCGTTCTACCGCTACTTCGCCGGCAAGGACGACCTGATCCTGGCGGTGATGGAACGCGGTGTGGCGCTGGTGGTTTCGTATCTGGAACACCAGATGGCCAAGGAGAGCACCCCGGAGGGAAAGATCACCCGCTGGATCAGCGGTGCGCTCGCCCAGGTCGCCGACCCTGAGCTGATCGGCATGAGCCGGGCGCTGGTCGGGCAGATGTCGGACTCGGACAAGCGGCGACTGGCCGAGGAGGAGATCATGGCCTCGATGCGTGATCTGCTGCTCGAACCGGTGCGCGCGCTGGGCCGGCCCGATCCGGAGCGCGACGCCGACGCGGTGTTCGTCTGCACGGTCGGTACGATGCGACGCTACGTCGACTCGACCGATCAGCCGGGTCGCAAGGACATCACACACCTGGTCCGGTTCTGTCTGCGCGGGCTCGGCGTGCCGGAAGGAGACCGCTGATGCGCGCCGTCGTCTGCCGCGAGTACGGCACCCCGGAAGATCTGGTGCTCGACGAATTGCCCGATCCGACACCGGGTCCCGGGCAGGTGGTGGTGAAGGTGCGCGCGGCGGCGGTGAACTATCCCGATGTGCTGCTGATCGCGGGCAAGTACCAGATCAAGGTGCCGCCGCCGTTCAGCCCGGGCAGCGAGATGGCCGGCGACGTGCTGGCCGTCGGTGACGGCGTGGACTACCGGCCCGGCGACCGGGTGTCGGCGACGACGTTCGTCGGCGCCTTCGCCGAGCAGGCGGTGGTGGACGCCCGCGGACTGACGCCGATTCCGGACGGCGTGGACTATGCCGACGCCGCGGCGTTCGGGGTGACCAACCGCACGGCGTACTACACGCTGCGGACGGTGGCTCCGGTCAAGCCCGGCGACTGGGTGGTGGTGCTCGGGGCCGGCGGCGGTGTCGGCCTGGCGGCGGTGGACATCGCAGTTCTCATGGGCGCCAGAGTGATTGCCGCGGCCTCCGGCGCCGAGAAACTCGAGGTATGCCGGCAGCGCGGGGCGGCGGCCGTCATCGACTACGACCGCGAGGATCTGAAGACGCGGCTCAAGGAGATCACCGGACCCGAGGGCGCCCAGGTGGTCGTCGACCCGGTCGGCGGCCGCTACTCCGAGCCTGCGCTGCGCGGACTGGGCCGCGGCGGGCGGTTCGTCACGCTGGGTTACGCGGCCGGCGACATCCCCGCGATTCCGCTGAATCTGGTTCTACTCAAGGGCATCACGGTGCAGGGCATGGAGATCCGGACCTTCATGATCGACCACCCCGACGAGATCGCCCGTGACGACGCCGAGCTTCGTCAGCTGTTCGCCGAGGGCCGGCTGCGGCCGTATATCGGGGCCCGCTTCCCGCTGGAACAGGCCGCCACCGCGTTGCGCTACGTCGCCGACCGCAAAGCCGTCGGCAAGGTCGTCATCGACGTCGCCTAACTCTCGCGAGCAGACACAAAAGACCCCGACACGCCGACGTGTAGGGCGCGTTTGTGTCTGCTCGCGCAGAAGAAGTCAGGGCGTGATGATGTTGAAGCCGGGATCCGGCCGGTCCAGGACACCCAGCAGTGCCGACAGCGCATCGGCGTCACCGGTGGTTTCCAGCCCGGGCGACGCGAAATCGCCTGCGGCGGCTGCCAACAGCCGCATCTTGGTGGCCAGCGTCACGGTGACGCCGGCAGTCGAGGGATCCGCCGGACACTTGCGGTAGACCAGCACGCCGTTGCGCAGCGTGAGCCGGTAGTTGGTGGCGACGTCGGTGAACGTCATGTCCACGGTGATGTCGAGATCCCAGGCCCGCGGGCCGTTCACGCTGATCGCCAGCGTGTCGAACATCTGCTCCGGGGTGAGCTGCTCAGCACGGTCATCGAGTTTCCGCCGACCGGCGTTCCGAAGTTGCCGTCGCGCAACTCGGTGGCGCCGGACAGGAAGAAGTTGCGCCAGGTGGCGTACTCGGCCCCGTAGCCCAGCTGCTCGAGGGTGTCGGCGTACAGCTCGCGGGCGCCGGCGTGGTTCTGGTCGGTGAAGATCGCGTGGTCGAGAAGCGTTACCGCCCAGCGGTAGTCGCCGGCGTCGAACGCCGCGCTGCGCGATCTCGCACGACGCGCTCGATGCCGCCCATGGCCTCGACGTAACGCGGGCCGAGCGCCTCGGGCGGATGCGCCCACAGCCGGGCCGGGTTGCCGTCGAACCACCCCATGTAGCGCTGGTAGACGGCCTTGACGTTGTGGCTCACCGAGCCGTAGTAGCCGTGCGCATGCCAGGCGTTGTGCAGGGCGGGCGGCATCTGGAAGGTCTCCGCGATCTCGATGCCGGTGTACCCCTGGTTGAGCAGGCGCAGCGTCTGGTCGTGCAGGTAGGCGTACAGGTCCCGCTGCAGGGAAAGGAATTCGACGATGTCGTCGCGGCCCCAGGTGGGCCAGTGGTGGGAGGCGAAGACGACGTCGGCTCGGTCGGCGAAGGTGTCGATGGCCTCGGTGAGGTACCCCGACCACGCGTGCGGATCGCGCACCAGCGCGCCGCGCAGCGTCAGCAGGTTGTGCAGGTTGTGGGTGGCGTTCTCGGCCATGCACAGTGCGCGGAACTTGGGGAAGTAGAAGTGCATCTCGGCCGGCGCCTCGGTGCCCGGCGCCATCTGGAACTCGATCTCGACGCCGTCGATGGTGTGCGTCTCGCCGGTGGTGGTGATGTCGATGGTCGGCACGATGATGGCGACCTCGCCGGTGGAGGTCGTGCTGACCGAGTCCGCAACCGACCTGCCCGCGCGGTCCCCGTCGAGCAGGGTGCCGTACATGTAGGAGGCCCGGCGCGCCATCGCGGTGCCGGCGTAGACGTTCTCCTGCACCGCGTGCTGCACGAAGCCCTCGGGCGCGATCACCGCGACCTTGCCGGCGTCGACGTCGGCCTGGCTGGTCACACCCAGCACGCCGCCGAAGTGGTCGACGTGGCTGTGGGTGTAGATCACCGCGCACGACCGGGCGGTCTCCCCGGTGGCGCGCGGTAGAGCGCCAGCGCCGCCGCGGCGGTCTCGGTGCAGATCAGCGGGTCGATCACGATGACGCCGGTGTCGCCCTCGATGAAGCTGATGTTCGACAGGTCGAGTCCGCGCACCTGGTAGATGCCCTCGACCACCTCGAAGAGGCCCTGCTTGGCCGCCAGGATGGACTGCCGCCACAGGCTGGGATGGACCGACGCGGGCGCGTCACCGCCGAGGAAGTCGTAGACGTCGTTGTCCCACACCACGCGGCCGTCGGCGGCGGTGACCACACACGGTTCGAGCGCGGCGATGAACCCGCGATCGGTGGCGGCGAAGTCGGCGGTGTCGTCGAACGGCAACGAGGTCAGGTGCTCGGCGTGGGCCGCTTCGATGACCGGCGTCGGGGGTTTGTGCTCCATGGTGCGAATCATTCACCAAAGGACGGGGCCGGTTATTCGGATCACCAGACGCCGGGTAGAACTGCACGATGGCCAATGGATCGATCAGTGTCGCCGGGGCAACGGCGATCGGCGTCGGCGGCATGATGGGCGCCGGCCTGTACACGCTGCTCGGCCTGGCATCCACCACGGCGGGCGTCTGGCTGCCGGTGGCGTTCCTGATCGGCGGAGTGGTGTCGGTCTTCAGCGTCTACTCCTACGCCAAACTCGGTGCTGTCTATCCCAGCCGCGGCGGTGCCGCGCAGTTCCTGATCCGGTGTTTCGGCGACGGCATCGTCGCGGGCGGCCTCAACATCTTTCAGTTCCTCGGCTGGATCATCGCGATGGCCCTGTACGCGTCGGGGTTCGCCGGCTACCTGCTGGCACTGTTGCCCTGGCGAACGCCGGGCTGGGCCGGCAAGGCCGTCGGGATCGGGCTCATCGCGTCGTCGTCGCGGTCAACCTGGTGGGCAACAAGCTCGTCGCGCGGTCCGAAGTCATCGTCGTCGGCGTGGAGCTTGTCATCCTCGTCGCATTCGTCGGTTTCGCCGCGGTGAAGGCCGACCCGGCCCGTTTCACCGACAACCTGACCACTCGTTCGTGGGCGTGCTGTTCGCGGCCGGTCTGCTGTACGTGACGTACGAGGGATTCGGAGTGGTCACCAACTCCGCGGGCGACATGGCAACCCGGCCCGCGAACTGCCGCGCGCGATGTTCACCGCGCTGGGCATCGTGGTGGCGGTGTACGTGGTGGTGAGCTCGCTGGTGGTGATGACGATGACGCTGCCCGCGATGGATGCCAGCCAGGGTCACGTGCTTGTCCGAAGCGGCGCGGGAGGTGCTCGGCCGAGTCGGGTTTCATCGTCATCGGCCTGGCCGCGTTGCTGGCCACCGCCTCCGGTGTGAACGCCACGATGTTCGGTGACGCCAACCTGGCATTCCTGGTGGCGAAGACCGGCGAGATGCCGAGCAGTTTCGCCCGAGGCGTGTGGCACGGGGGCACCGCCGGGTTGTTCACCGCCGCGGGGCTGACGGCCGCGTTCGTGTTGTTCTTCCCGCTGGCCGCGGTCGGACAGATGGCCAGCCTGGCATTCCTGATCGTGTACGGCACGGTCAGCCTCGGACATCTGCAGGTGTGGCGAGAGACCGGCGCCAAACCGGCGCTGCTCGTCACCGCCGTGCTGCTCAACTTGGCGCTGTTCGTCGTGCTCCTCGACTACACCGTGCGCACCGGGCCGGCCAGCACGTGGATCACGTTGTTGGCCGTCCTGGTGGTCAGCTTCGGCTTCGAGTACGTCTACCGACGACGCACCGGCCGACGTCTTCGGGTGGAGCCGAGCGCGAGTTAGGTCGGCGTACGTCGGCCATTTGCCTCCGGGTGGTCCCGGCATGGCTCATGATTGCGCCGATGAAAGTGCTGTCCGGGCTCACCAGAGGAAACGTCGGCACCGAGGTGCTGGCGGGGATCACGCTGCTGGCCATCGCGTTACCGCTGAACATCGGTTATGCCCAGATCGCCGGCCTGCCGCCGAGCTGCCGGTCTCTACGCGCTGGTCCTGCCGTCGGTGGCCTTCGCGCTGCTGGCGTCGTCCCGGCACCTGGTCGCGGCACCGGACGCAGCGGCGGCGGCGCTGGTGGGTTCGGCACTGGCCGGTCTGGCCCCGGCGGGCAGCGGGCAGTACGTGGCCATGGCCGGTGCCCAGGCGATCGTCGGCGGTCTGCTGTTCGTGGGCTGCGCGGTGTTCCGGCTCGGCTTCCTCGCGGACTTCCTGTCCAAGCCGATCCTGATCGGCTTCGTCGGCGGCCTGGCCACCGACATCCTGCTCAGCCAGATCGCCAAGATCATGGGCATCAAGACACCGCGCGGAGCGGAGTTCTTCGAGCGGCTGGTGCACCTGATCACCAAGATCGGGACCGTCCACTGGTGGTCGCTGGCGCTCGGGCTGGCGGCCATCGCCGTGCTGGTGCCCGCCCGGCGCCGCTGGCCGGCGATCCCGTGGGCCCTGATCGTCCTGGTGCTCGCGACCCTCGCCTCGTCGGCACTGCACCTGCCCGGCAAGGGTGTCGCCGTGCTCGGTCAGGTGCCGTCGGGCCCGCCCGTGCTGGCCGTTCCCCACCTGACGTGGTCGCAGTGGGTCGCGGTGATCCTGCCCGCGATCGCGATCACCACCGTCACCGTCGGCGAGGGGCTGCTGCTGGCGCGCGCCTACGCCGACAAGTACGGCTACCGCACCTCACCGAACCAGGACCTGCTGGCGTTCGGAGCGGCGAACATCGCCTCGGGACTGTCGTCCGGGTTCACCATCGGCTCCTCGACGTCGCGGGCCGCGGCCATGGACCAGGCCGGCTCGCGGACCCAGCTCCCGCTCCTGGTGATGGCGGCCGGCGCGCTGGGCCTGCTGCTGTTCGGTGCCGACCTGCTCGCCGACATCCCCTCCCCGGCTATCGGCGCGATCGTCGGCGTCTCGGTGGCCAAGCTCATCGGGGCTGCGCGAGTTCCGCCACCTGTGGCAGCTGTCCCGGTTCGAATTCCTCATCGGGGCAACGTGTTTCCTCGGTGTACTGCTGATCGGGCCACTGGCGGGCATCGTGCTGGCCTTCGTGCTGTCGCTGATCAACCTGCTGCGCAAGGCCGCCCGTCCCGCGGTCGACGTGCTCGAGGGTTCGGACGACCCGCATGTC
>CAVXWQ010000053.1:0-60083 GCA_963765445.1 uncultured Actinomycetota bacterium | reverse complement strand
CGTCAGTATGCGAGCAGGTTGACAATCCCAGTGAAGACCGTGGGCAGGGCGGACGCCGCGGGCACGATCCGCGAGCGCACCGACGGATAGCGGCTGGCGTTCAACAATCCAGCCGTCAGCATCCGGTAGCGGCGCGACATCCGCCGCCACTGCCGGTCGTAGTCGGCGGGCCGGTCGGCCAGCACGGACTGCACCAGGAGCTCGGCCCCGCCGAACGCGATACCCAGCCCTTCACCGGTGAGCGCATCGACGTAGCCGGCTGCGTCTCCGACCAGGAGGACACGGCCGGCTGTCAGTCCCGAAACTCGTTGCTGCAGTGGGCCTGCCGCGCGGTCGCGACCGTGCGGGTGACCGTACACCCGATCCCGCAGTGCCGGGAACTCACTGAGGTGGCTGTCGAACGAGCCCTGCCGCGTAGTCAGGATCGCGATCCCGACGCAGTCGTCGGCGACCGGCGTCACGTAGGCCTCTGACCCCTGGCCCCAGTAGACCTCGACGGTGTCGCTCCACGGTGCCACGCGCACGTGGCGGCGCATCCCCCACCGCCGCGGTCCGGGACTCGGCCGGGACAGGCCCAGGGAACGGCGAATCGGCGAGTGCAGCCCGTCGGCGGCGGCGAGGTAGCGAGCCCGCAACTCACCGCAGCGAACCCAGTCCGAGTCCTGGCTGACCTCACCGATATCAGCGTTGAGCAGCTTCACCCCGGCCGCCGAGGAGGCGTCCAGCAGCGCCGAATGTAAAGCGGTGCGGCGTACACCCATCCCGTTGCCCGAGCGAAAGGGCGCCTCTACCCGCCGCTGCGAATCGAGGTAGCTGATGCCCCGGAACTGCCTGCCCTGCAGCGTGATACCGAGGTCCTCGAGCTGGCGGAGGGTGTGCGGCATCAGGCCCTCGCCGCAGGCCTTGTCGATGGTGCCGGTACGTCGCTCCACAACGGTGACGTTCAGGCCGGCGCGCGCCGCGTGCAGGGCCGTGACCAGACCCGCCGGGCCGCCGCCTGCCACCAGGAGATCGATCACGTCAGGCTCGCCAACGCGGTGTTCTCGGTGGCGATCCGGGTGCGCAGCAGTGCCGCGTTGAGGATCGTGAACACGACTGCGGTGATCCACGCGCTGTGCACCAGTGGCAGTGCGATACCTTCGGCGACGACCGCCACGTAATTCGGGTGAGACATGAACCGATAGGGGCCCCCGGTCACGCGGTGCGCACCGGGAATCACCACCACCCTGGTGTTCCACTGCCGCCCGAGCGTGGTGATGCACCACCACCGAAGTCCCTGAGCGGCAACCACTATCGCCAGCATCAGCCAGCCCAGCGCCGGCAGGAACGGCCGGTGCAGCAGGAACACCTCGGCCAGGCAACCGGCCAGCAGTCCGGTGTGCAGAACCACCATCACCGGGTAGTGGCTCGCGCCGAACTCCACACCGCCCTGCGTCCTGCTCCACGCCAGATTGCGCTGTGCGACCACCAGTTCGGCGATCCGCTCCAACGCGACGGCGGCGATCAGCAGGACGTACCAGGACATCAGTGCCAGCGCAGTAGCAACAGTTCGGAGCAGAATCCGGGGCCCATCGCCATCATCAGACCGGGGCTTCCACTCGGTGGCCGTTTGGCGATGGTGTCGCGCAGCACGTGCAGCACCGACGACGACGAGATGTTGCCGACCTCGGCCAGCGAGCGCCAGGTCAACTCGAGCGCGTCGTCGGGCAGGTCGAGGCTGGACACAATGGCCTCGATGATCTTCGGTCCGCCCGGGTGACACACCCAGCCGCCGATGTCGTCGCTCGTAAGATCATAGGCACCAAGGAATTCCGTGACATCATCGCGCAGATACCGTTCGATGACCTCGGGCAGGTCCGCGGACAGAACCAGCTCCAGTCCCGAGGCACCGACGTCCCAACCCATGGTGCGCAGCGAGTCGGGATAGAGGTGGCTGCGGGAGTCGATGACGTCGGGGCCGCACGCGCCGATCTTCTCGGCGCGGCGTTCGCCCACCGCGACCACCGCAGCCGCACCGTCGGCGAACAGCGCGCTGCCGACCAGGCTCGCCATCGCGGCCTTGGCGCCGGGAAATGTCAGCGAGCACAACTCGACCGACACCAGGACCGCCACCGCATCGGGCGCCCCACGCAGGTAGTCGTGCATCCGGGCGACGCCCGCCGCGCCGGCCACGCAGCCGAGGCCGAAGAGCGGCACCCGCCGCACGTCGGGCCGCATGCCGAGACGTCCGGCGATCCGAGCGTCCAGCGACGGCACCATCACACCGGTGACCGTGGTCGAGATGATGAGGTCGACATCCTCGGGGCGCAGACCAGCCTCGTCGAGCGCGCCGGAGACCGCCGCGCAGCCCAGCTCGACGGCGTTCTCGATGAACAGGTCGTTGGCCTGACCGAAGTCGGTCAGCGCCGCGTACTGCTCCAACGGCAGGACGAAATGCCGGTTGTCCACCTTGGCGGCGTGGTGCAGCTTGCGGACGATGTCCTCGTACTGGCGGTAGTCCTGGAGGTCCAGGAACGCTTCCGTGATCTCTGCCTGGCTGTAGCGGTGCGTGGGCAGTTCGCCGCGTACGCCCGCGATCACACTCTTGGGGGCCATGTCCTGGATACGGTCCGGGGCAGCGGCTGGTTCAGCCTTCAGGCGCTGTGGCTGTTTGCTCGACACCCCTTCTATTATCCGGGGTGTTATTTGCATTCCCTAAGAATGGCCCTCCGCCGTCATGGATCTGTAAGCGGCGGTGCACCCTGACCAGGGGTTTCGGCGCCCACCAATTCCATTTACCCATCACATGCATGAACGCCGGAACCAGGATCAGGCGCACCAGAGTGGCATCGGCCAGCACCGCCAGGGTCAGGCCCAGCCCGAACATCCGCATGAATGACACGTGGGCGGCGATCAGGGCGGCGAAGGAGATGGCCATGATCAACGCGGCCGCGGTGATCACCCGGCCGGTGTGGGCCACCCCGAGTGCCACACTCTCGTCGTTGTCCGCGGCGGTCTGGGGGGACACCAGCCAGAACTCGCGGATTCGGGACACCAGGAAGACCTCGTAGTCCATCGACAACCCAAAAGCTATGCAGAACAACAGGACCGGAATGTTGGCCACCAGGGTGCCGGTGGATGTCGTGCCGAACGCGCCGAGATTGCCGTCCTGGAAGATCCACACCATCGCGCCGAATGCGGCCGACAGCGACAGGATGTTGAGCGCCAGCGCCTTGATGGGCAGCACCACACTGCCGGTCAGCAGGAACAGCAGTACCAGCATGATCACCGCGATCAGCCCCAGCACCAGCGGCAGCCGGGAGGTGATCGCGTGCACGCTGTCGCGGTTGACCTGCGCGGTTCCGGTGAATTCGACCGTGCGGCCGCCAGGTGCGGCGACGGCGTGCAGCAGGTCGAGCTGGTGCTCGGAGCTGTCCGAGAACAGCGGGGCAGCGCTGTCGATCGTCAGCAGGGCGCTGCCCGAGGCCTGACCGGCGGCCGCTGCCGGAGGCCCCACCAGTTCGCCGTTGACGAAGGTGCCGGTGGGCGCGGAAACAGCGGTCACGTCGGGCACCCGGGACAGGTCGGCGGCGTAGCGCGCGATCTCCCCGCCGGACAGCCCGTCGGAGTCGGGGATGACGACCGGCACCTGCGTTTCGAAGTTGGTGGAGAAGTCGCTGCGCAACTGGTCGCCCACCTGGTGCGCCGATGCCGACGCCGGCAGCACGCGGTCGTCGGGGAAACCCGGCCGCACCCCGAAGAACGGCGCGCCGAGAACGGCGAGCACCGCCACCCCGACCAGGCCGATCGGGATGGCATGCTTCATCACGAATTTGGTTGAGCGGTACCAGAATTGCTCTTCCACCGGCTTCGCCACCGGTTCCGGACGATTCAGCGCGCGACGCAGCAGGCGCCGGACATCCAGGGCGTCGAGCCGGTCGCCGAGCAGCATGATCGCCGCCGGAGTCACCACGATCGCGGCCAGCGCGGCGAACGCGACTGTCGCGACCCCCGCGTAGGCGAACGACTGCAGGAAGTGCATCGGGAAGAACACCATCACCGCCATCGACAGCGCGACAGTGGTCGAGGAGAACAGCACCGTGCGGCCGGCCGTGACCATGGTCCGCGTCAGTGCGTCCTCGCGCGCGGCCCCTGTCGCGAGCTCGTCGCGGTAGCGGCTGATCATCAACAGGGTGTAGTCGATCGCCAGTGCCAGACCCATGGCGGTGGTGAGGTTCAGCGCGAAGATCGAGACGTCGGTGAAGAACGTGGTCACCCTCAGCACGGCGAGGGATCCGAGGATCGCCATCACGCCGACAGCGAGCGGCAGCGCTGCGGCGAACAGGCCGCCGAACACCCAGACGAGCACCAGGAAGCTCAGCGGGACGACGATCGACTCCATCAGCAGCAGGTCGTGCTGGGACTGTTCGGTGATCTGGACGTTGACCATCGCGGTGCCGCCGGGGCGGATCACGATCCCGTCGCTGTCCCGGGCGATCTGTTTGACCAGCGACTTGGTGTAGCTCTGCTGCATGCTCTCCGAGCCGACGATGCCGGCGACGATGAGGCCCGACTTCTGGTCCTTGCTGACCAGCGCGGCGGCCGCCTGCGGCGGCGACGTCCACGGCGAGGTGATGGTGGCGACGTGGCCGGATCGTTGGAGCTTGTCGATGACGTCGGTTGCCGCCGCGCGGGCCTCCGGACTGTCGAAGCGGTCAGGCGCTGTGACCACGACCAGCAGCTGGACGTCGCCCTGACCGAATTTCTCGGTCAGCAGCTTGGCGGCCCTGGCCGACTCGGCGGTGGGGTCCTGCAGGCCACTGGGCGAGAGGCTCTTGGCGACGGGCACCCCGAAGACTCCGATCGCAACCATGACGAGCGCCGCGATCACGATCATGCGCCGCGGCGCCGCGATGGCTAGCCGGGCGATACCTCGCAGCAATGTTTCGTCCTTAGGTCCTCAGCACCGTCCTCTGAGGATACGTGCCACGCGGGCTACCGGTTCACCGTTGGGTCGGCATCACCGGCAACATGAAACGTAGCGTGAAGGCATGAGTCTGCGACAGCGGCTGCCGATGTTGCGATGGTCGGTGCTGCGGACGGGCATCGGATTCCGCACATTCCTCAAGACCGGGCAGATCGGGGACGGTCGGGAGGCCGCGGCCGCGGACTACGTCGAAGCCCATGCCCGCCGCGGCGACATCGACGACGTGGTGGCGACGCTCGACGAGTATGCGTACTCCAAGTCGTTCCTCGTGAACGTCGGCGACGAGAAGGGCCGGCTTCTGGACGCCGCGGTGGTCCGGGCGAACCCGAGCGTTTCGCTGGAACTAGGCACCTACTGCGGATACGGCGCGCTGCGGATCGCCCGTGCCGCGCCAGCTGCGCGGGTGTACTCGGTCGAACTGTCCGCGGCCAATGCCGAAGTGGCACGCCGCATCTGGGCTCAGTCCGGCGTTGCGGACCGGGTCACCTGTGTGGTGGGAACCATCGGCGACGGCGGCCGAACGCTGGACGCGCTGCGCGACGAGCACGGGTTCGGTCCTGGCACAGTCGATTTCCTTTTCATCGACCACGACAAGAACGCATACCTGCCCGACCTGCTCAGCATGACCGACCGCGGCTGGCTGCATCCGGGGTCGATCGTCGTCGCCGACAACGTCGGGGTCCCCGGTTCGCCGAAGTACCGGGCCTACATGCGCGAGCAGCAGGGCCGGGGCTGGCAGACCGTCGAGCACCGCACCCACATGGAGTACCAGACCCTGGTTCCCGACCTGGTGCTGGAGTCCGAGCTGTTGGGCTGACCCAGCCCGTCAGGCAGCCGCCTTTTCGGCGGAATGCCTGCCGGAGCCGGTGCGCTTGGCGGTGTCGCCGCCCTTGTCGACGTTCGTCGGGTCTGCGGCCTGGAGCGACCCGGTGCGACTGTTGGCCGCAACTCTGGGCCGGACCGGCTGGGCTTTGTTGCCGTCGCTCAGATCCGTTGCACCATTGGCAGTTTCGGTGGCAGGCCGCTTGGCGTCGTCGCTCGCGCTGGACGGCCGGTCGGCCGCGGGCGTTTCGGACTGCACTGCGGTGGCCGCGGACGCCGGCGCCTTGGCGGCCACCGTGATCGCCGCGGTCGCCGCGGTGGACTGCGCCGAACCGGGCAGCGCGCCGACAATCGCCTGGGCGACGTCGGTGACCGTGTTCTTGACGAAGGTCACGCCGGCCTTGGCCACGGCGACCACGCCGTCGCGCACAGCCGCCACGACCTTGCTCAAGTCACCCGTCTTGATGGCCTGAACCACGTCGTAGAACGCCGTCTGCGGCGCCGCGATCAGGTCGCGGGTGTTGACGAACAGCTGAGTGAGCAGTCCCGGAGCGGGATCGACGGCCTTGCCGTCGTAGCTGACCAGGGTCCAGCCGTCCTCGGTGTTGCCGGTGACCACAACGACGCCGGTGTTGGGCAGCGGGTCGCTGAGAAGTAAACCGAGGTCGGGGTTCTTCACGTTCATCATCGTCCAGATCATGATCGTGGCGCCGTGCGAGAAGATCACCGGTTCGGTGGAACCGTCGGCCTGCACCTGGGCGATCGAGTCGTTGACCCGGGCCTCGAAGCCGTTGCCGTTCTCTCCGCCGGGAATGGGCAGCGACCGGAGTCCGAGCGTCCATGCCACCGGGATCAGGAAGTAGCCGATGCGGCCCAGTCCGCTGTCGATCGGCGAGCCCTCGAAGATGCCTGCGCTGATCTCGCGGAAACCACCGATCTGGTGGGCCGCGAGCGCCGGTCGCAGGGTCTGTAGGTAGCTGGCCGTCTGCTGGGTGCGGACCATGTCGGAGTAATAGATGCCGTCGTAGGCGACGCCGTTGTTGGCCAGTACCTGGGCAATCGCCGCGGCCTGCCCGGTGCCGACCGGGTTGGTGATGTCCGGTCCCGGCACCTTGGTGTCGAGGCCCGCTCCCGCGACGTTGCCGTAGGACTCCGCGTGACGCACGAACGTCAGGGTCATCGACGCGGCGGCCCAGGCGGGCAGCACCGAGACGAAGAGCAGCGCGACCGCCGCGACGACGGTCATCATGGTCTTGAGGGCCCGGCGCGACGTCAGCCGTTCACCCGTGTGCTCTCGCATTGAGACTCCATCTGTGACCCCCATGTGTCGGCATTCACAGCCCGCACCCCGCTGTGCGCCACGACACTGTACAAGCGCGCAAATCTGTCTACAAGCACTCGCTTGTGGGCCCCGGGGTTTCGCTTGACTAACGATCTCGCAGTTATCCGGCATCGACGCTCGCATCCCTCGGCCGGGCGTGGTGTCGTGGATCAAGTGATGTCACGTTTCTGGATCCGTACCGGTCAGGTGGCGGCGGTCGCGGCAGCGTCGACGCTGCTCGCCTTCGGTCTGCCGTCAGCGGCCGCCGCGCCTTCCTTCGACTCGCAGGGCTATCTGGACTCGACGGCACGCTGCTCCGGCACTGCCATCCTTTTCGGCAGCACCGACACGTCGCGAGTGGCCATCTGCTCCTCCTCCGGCGGTGGGTACCAGTACCGGGGCGTTCGGGTCCGTGACGGCGCCAAGCTGATCCTGACGGCCAACCAGTCCGGCAGCGGTACCTTCGTCGCCGAGAACGACGGGATCACCTACACGGTCAGCTCCAGCGGGCTCACCGTCAGCTCGGGCCGGACCACCATTCGCACCGAGTCGTGGGAGGACTTCCACGGGTCGCAGGCCCCGAAGTCGCCCGGCGGATCAACCACAGCGACGACGACCACCTCGGGGACGGCCACCTCGTCGACGTCATCGGCGCCGACCTCGACCACCCCGACGTCGACGACCCCGTTGCCGCCGCCGATGCCCGCCGAAGTGGGTGGCAGCAGCCGCTAGGGTATGCGGAGCCGACGACAACCTCGGCGCAGGCTGACGACGCCCAGGACCCGGCAGCGAACGCACCGGTCCGCAAGCGCCATCTTCCGTTTCGGGTGACGCAGTTACCGAACCACCAGCACCGGGCATTCGGCGTGATGGATCAGGCTCTGGCTGACCGAGCCCAGGATCGACTCGGCGAGTCTCCCGCGGCCGTGACTGCCCACGACCACCAGCTGGGCCTCCTTGGACAGGTCGGTGAGCCCCTTCGCCGGGCTGATGTCCTGAAAGATCTTGCTCACGTGGGCATTCCGGTACTTGGCGGCGAACGGTGCGATCATCTCGTCCATCCGCTGACGCTGCTGGGTCTGCAACAGGTCGAGCAGCTGCCAGTCCATGGCGCCCTGGCCGCCGAGATCGCCCATGCCGACCGCGGCGCCGATGTCCCACATGTGCACCACCATCAGCGGTGCGTGCAGCGCGGCGGCGACGTCGAACGCTTCGGCGAGCGCGCGGGTCGAGTCCTTCGACTCGTCGACGCCGACGACCACCGGCAGCGGCTTGCCGGTCCGCTTGGCGACCGGCCGCCGCCACACCACGACGGGGCAGTGCGTCCGATTCACGGCCCGCACGGCGTGCCCGCCCAGGACGCCGTTGTCCGCTGCACCGGTGCCCACCGACCACAAGCCGGGCAGACTGCGATGCGTCCGTCAGAGCTTTCGCGATCGCACCCTTGACGACCGCCCTGCGGATCGCGAGGTCCGGATGCGTCGACCGCACGGCCGTCTCCGCCGCGGCGAGCACCGCGTCGCGCGTCAGGGTGCTCGTCGGGTTTCGGCGGGCGGGATCGGCGCTGAAGAAATGCCAGTCCAGATTGGGGACCGCGTGCAGCAGCGTCAGCGGCAGCGCGTGCCCGGCGGCAAACTCCGCGGCCCACTGGGCGGCGCCGAGCGCGGTGTCCGATCCGTCGACACCCACGACAACGGCCTGCTGGTCGGCTTCGGTACTCATGCCTGGACACTATTCGGCATCGGCCCACGGGACTGCAGAAGACGAGCTATCGGACGACGCGGTAGCGCAGGTGGGCGACGCCCGGCGCGTCGAGCACCCGCACCAGCTCGAGTGCGGGCTTCCCGCCTCGAACCCGTCGAACAGGCGCTCACCCGAACCGAGTATCACCGGGCGATCTGGAGATCGATCTCGTCGACCAGCCCGGCTGCGATCGCCTGCCGCGCGCACGAGGCTCCTCCCGCGATCGAGATGTCGCGCCCAGCGGCAGCCTCCTTGGCCTGGGCGTAGGCGGACTCGATCCCGTCGGTGACGAAGTGAAAGGTGGTCCCGCCCTGCATCTCGATCGGATCGTGCGGGTAGTGCGTCAGGACGAACACTGGGCAGTGGTAGGGCGGGGTGTCACCCCACCAGCCCTTCCAGTCCGAGTCGCCCCACTCGCCACGAATTGGCCCAAACATGTTGCGGCCCATGATCGTTGCCCCCATGCCGTCCAACATTTCGGAGGCGACCTGCCGGTTGACCGGATGGTCCTTGCCGGGGAAAGAGTGAAAGGGAATCGAACAGCCGGCGCCCTGGGGCGCATGTGGACTCGGCCCGCAGCGACACATTGGCCGATGAACTGCTCAAACGTTGTGGAGCTAGGGAGAATCGAACTCCCGACCTACTCGATGCGAACGAGACTACTTCGGCGTTTGCTGCGTCAAGCTGCGTTGGCAGTGCTAAGAACATGCAGGTCAGACGGTTGGGTGTGTTGGTTACTGGAAGCTGCCGCTAGCTCTACTGCGGACTGGCTGCGGACTGGCGACCGGTTCGGCCAGCCCAGGCCAACACGAGTCTGGACGTTGTCCTTCTACGGTGCTGGCTGCCCTCTCCCCTGCCACCCCCTGTGCCGCGCTCAGATGGACCGGTTGGGTCACTCCCACGCCACAGGCAGCACTGCGCTACAGCTCGTCGCCCGGGGCCGAGACACGTCATCGCCGAGACGCTGTCCAAGATCGCGCTCGGGAAGTAGCAAGGCGCGTCCAAGCGAGCCATCGCAAGTGGTTGAGCAATGGCGCGGAACAGCCGTTTGTGTCTACATGATGTAAGCGAATTCTTCCCAAAAGCCTTCTGTAAGAATGCTATGGGGCCATCTTGTTGTTGCAGTTTCCACGTCGCGATGGCGTGTTCTTCTATAGGACAACGTAATAGGGCGCTGCGCTAGCGGAGTCTTGGCGAGAAGGTGCCTCACGAATGATCGCTGGGGTTCCCAAGAGATGGCGTCGCACCGTAGCGGCGGCATAGCCAGCGCGGTGTGGTGACAGTACTAAGTACAAGTTTCCAGGCCAGCGTCAAGTGGATCAGTACTGCCTGCCAGCCGAACAACGTTGCCCCGAAGTGCCCCCGAACTGGCCCAATGAGGAACACGTCGCGCCGCTGAGCAAGGACCGGCTATAGCGTTGGTGAAGAACAAGTTAAAGTGTGCGTCAAGATTTGGTACGGCAGTACCACTATGGGTTTGGGCTTGAGGCCCCGCGCCTGGGACCGGGCAAACCCATCGGTGCGGCTCTGTATTCTTACGACGCTTCACGAGTTGCCGTCGACAAGCTCCGACTGGATGGCACGCCAACCCCACGCTCGTGGGTGGCTCGGATGACGAAGCGGCCCGCGCCGACCGGTGCCGGTGAGAGCGCCTCCGTGGGAGGCTCGGAATCTGGAGTAGCGCGATGTCCTGTGGCAAGATTCGCGCCATCGATCAATCCGTCCGGCTGGTCCACCTGGGTGCCTGTCCCCTTGGCCCGCCTGGCCCGGCGTTCCGTAGACCGCCATCTGAACACCACTTACCAGTGGGTAAATAATCCGCCGAAACCGATGGAACTGCGAGGTACCGGAGTAGCTTTCCGACTCACAGACCTACACGGTTGGGAGCGACTCATGGACCAGACTCGGACCAAAGGTGGGGTGTTGCTCGGCGCGTTGGTGTCTGGTGCGTTGGCCGCCGGGACACTCACCGGTGCACCGACCGCGAATGCGACGTGCGCGTCGTTCTTCGGCATCAACAGCGGCGGGGACTGCACGAGCAACCTGACCAGCATCGCGGTCGGGATCGGCACGGGCGCGGTCGCGCACGCCGACGGGCTTTTCGGCGCTGCATTCTCGACCGGCACGAAAGCAAGCGCCACTACTGGGGACGCCTTCACCTTCGCGACGGCGGTCGGCGACTACTCGGCTGCAACGGCGCTTGGTATTTTCGGAATTGCCACAACACTAGGCCCGAATGGAGAAACCGACACGCAAGGGTCGGCTTCGATCGGCAACCTCGGCCTCAATATCGCCTTGAATGTCTCGCTCGGAACCACGGCGCCTCTTGGCAGTTTCGCCAAAGCTATTGGCATCGGGAACGTCGCCGTCAATCTTTTCGGCAACGGGACGTCGCCCGGCGACCAGAGAGTTCGGGTGATCGGCATCGTTAACGTCGGCGTGAACCTCGGGGGGAACAGCAACAAGGTTTTGGCAGGAGAAGGGGGCGCTTTGAACTTGGCGTTCAACATCTTCGGCAGCGGTAACGGTGTGTTAGGGGGCGCCCCCGGGCCGTTGGCGATCGCTGGCGCCTTAAACCAAAATACTGTGACCGTCATCCAAAAATCCCCGGGCATCAACCTCTACACCAGAGTCGCACTCGGGGCTGCCTCTGTAGGCCACGCCAGCAAGACCTCCGCTCCGACAGCGACGGCGGTACACACCACCCACACAACAGCCGCCCCAGTCGCAGCCGCACACACCCCCACGCAAAAGGCAGCCCCCGCAGCGACGGCCACGGGTCGCGGTAAGAGGTAAGAGGTAAGACCGAAGCTATTCGCTCAGGTCGACCACTGCCGCTCCAGGGGCGTTCTTCTTGACCGACTCGATGCCGTTCTGCACGCTGGCCTTCGTCTTGTAACCCTCACTGCTGGCGATGATCTCGCCGTTGGCTGCCTTGAGGTGGAACCGGCACTCGCCACGTTTGTCTTTGATGATCTCGAACTTGCCCGCCATGGTGGTCTCCTGTCCGCCCGCCGCGGGTTCCCGCGTACATGAACGGTAGCCAACAGGTAAGTCCCTACCACCCAAACACGCCGCTCTGGTCCGGGCAGGTCTGTTCCAGTTACGGTCATCGGTCCCTGTTGTCCCCGGCGGCGGCGGGCAGGCCCTGCGAGGCGGCAGTTCCTCGTCACCGGCCCCGGCGGCGGTCAGCGAGATAACCAGGGATGACCGTGTATTAGGTGTGCGGACCGGCATTCAATGCTTACTTCTTGCCGGAGGCGGCCTTGTCTTGGGGCACGGCGTCCATGATCGGCCCAGTCTCCGTGCCGTCCATCGCTGCCTTGTAGCTGCCCTGGGTGCCGTCGGAGTCAATTCCGGCACCGTCCTTACCACTATCCCCGTCTTGCACCGTCAGCGTGGTCTTTGGGCTGGCGGCAGCTACGACGGTGCCGCCGAAGGCCGCTGTCAGGACGATGCCTGCCACGACGATTGCTCCCTTGACGATGTTCTTCATGAGACCCCCTGTGTCCTTTCACGTAACCACCGAAAGTTACAGGCGCTAGCTGATCAGCTTGTGCTAGAGCACTGTGGAGTGCCTGGGGACGGTAGATGTTTCCGTACTAGCACCTGCTGCTGGGCAGCGTCTCCTTCATGTCCGCTCCGCTGGCGATCCTGCCCGCTTTCTTCGAGCGGTTCCGGCACTACGAACCGGCAGCCACCATGAGCGGATTCGCCGCGACCCCCTAGCGCGGGCGGTTCAGGTCGGCGGCGGACACGTGATTCGCGGACACCTGATGGCGCGCGAACATGCCGCAGACACCCAAAACATGCGGCCGGACAACCCAAGACCCGAACCGCGCATCTGGGGACTGGCGCACGACCGGGGTGAGCGGCGGTAAGCCGCACACACGGACCGGATGCTGGCCCACCTGCTCGACTTCGGCTGATGGGCGCTGACCCCAGTGGTTGTCCTGTCGGCTGGGCGCCCTTGCAAGGCTCTACGCTGATCCCGACAGTCAGGCGGTCAACCGGCGAACTCGGCGAGCGATGCTTGCACGATCAGTGGATTGTCGTACTCGCACCACAGCGTGACCTTGCCGTCATGGAACGCGAAGATGCCGACATAGTTGTTGGCGTAGTGGACGTCCTTGTCTCTGCCCCGGAAATCGCCGCTGTACCGGGCGATCAATTGATTCGGATCGACAAGCTCATAGACGTCGGTTAGCACGACGTCGCATCGCTGGTACATCGTGAACACGCCTGCGAGCATGGCGCAGAAGCCGGACTTGTCGAGGTCCGGCACAGCCTCCTCATACGGCAGCTGCATCAACAATTCGTCATGCAATTCCGCGCGCACCGCCTCGACGTCGAGGCGGCTGATCCCGTTCATCGCGCGCGCCAGCGCCTCCTTGTTGGCCTCGCGGGTCGCGTGAGTGTCCGTCATGGCGTCTATACAACCCCAACGGAAACCCCTGCGGAATGGTGATCGTGGCTGTGCTTGACCGCTCGGGGCCAGAATCGGCCTGCGCGAACGGACTTCCTTTTGGTCACCCGCTGGTATCGAGGCGCCGAGACCGCCGGGTGTCGGGACGATTTTCAGTCCCCTTTCAGTCCGGGATCATCGGTCGCCGTGATCGCCGCCGCTATTGCGTTCGATCCACTGGGTGAGTGCATCCTGGAGCGCGGCCGCTACGTTCACACCGGCGATGTTGGCGTCCTGCTCGAATCGCTTGACTAAGTCCGTCGGGACTGAGGCGTTTACCTTGGAGCGTTTCGGCTCTGGTTCCGTCTGCGCCCCGGCGGGGACGACAGGCACGTGTCGGGCGACAGTCGCGTCGATGGTTGCACGCAATGCGGGTATCTCGTCGAGCAAGGTCTGATAGGCGCGACCCGGAGGTGATGAGGGCAGCCCTGGCCGACCACGACGTGGCAGCCCGCACGGCGATCGAGCCCCGGGTTAGGTCGCGCCCGCAGCGATCGCCTGGTCCACTTCGAGGACCCGGCTGGCCATCTCGGCGTGTGACTGATCCAGTGACTCGGCCTGATCCTCATCGGCTTTCATCAGCGCGTCGATGTCGAAGGCGGCCATTTCATGAACACCCATGTCGAGGAACGCCTTCTGCACCTTGGGTCCCCACAGGCCGATGTCCTTGACGATCGGCACGATGCGGCTGAACAGGTGCGCGCGGAATTGGATCATCAGCGGCGAGTGATCCACCCACTCCGCGCACTCCTGGACGTTGAGGCCGAGCGTCTCGAAGACTTCCTCGCCCCGGAACCGGTCGCGCATCAGGTAGCACGCGTCCACAACGAATTCTTCCCGCTCGTCGCGTTCGGCGTCGGTCAGCGCGGCGTAGTAGTCCTTCAACGAGATTCGGCCGAAGGCGACGTGCCGGGCCTCGTCCTGCATGACATAGGCCAGCAGCTGCTTGGCCAGTGAGTCCGGCGGCGCCATGTCCCGCAGCACCCCGAAGGCGGCCAGAGCGAGCCCTTCGATGAGGACCTGCATGCCCAGGTAGGGCATGTCCCAGCGCGAGTCGTGCAGGGTGTCCTCCAGCAGGGCGGTCAGGTTGGTGTTGATCGGGTAGACCAGGTCGACCTTCTCCTGCAGGAACCGTGAGAAGGCCTCGACGTGGCGGGCCTCGTCCATGGTCTGGGTGGCCGCGTAGAACTTGGCATCCAGGTCCGGGACGACTTCGACGATCTTGGCCGCGCACACCATCGCACCTTGCTCGCCGTGCAGGAACTGCGAGAGCTGCCAGGCCTGGAAGTGCTGGCGCATCTCCGTGTGACGCGCTTCGTCCGCGGACTCCCACATCGGGCTGCCGAACAGCGGATGGAACTCGTCGGGCAGCCCGATCGGGTTCGTCGGGTCGACGTCTTGCGCCCAGTCGATGCGCGACTGCGCGTCCCACTGCTTGTCCTTTCCCTTCTGGTACAGGGAAAGGAGCCGGGCGCGTCCCTCGTCGTACTCCCACGTAAACCGCGCATCGCCGGTGCTGGGCACCTCCCACGAGTACGGGTCCGGTACCTCGGTGTACTTGTCCCTCGTTGTCATGCGCCCGCCCTCCTGGCGTTGTGTGATCGTTGTAGCGAAACATACCGCCATGGGCCTGCATAGGAATGCAGTAGCGCACTACCTAATCGCCGCCTGCGGTTGAAGCGTGTTACTCGTCCGACGACCTTGCTTCCTCCGTCGTCGCGGGGCTCGGTCGCCAGACGAGCCTGGGTAAGGCCCGTCAGTTATCGGGCCGCTCCGGTTCGCGGACCCTATCCTTGGGCTGAGGGCATGGCGGACCAGTCGGAGAAGGTCTGATGGGCGCAGTCGTAGCGTGCGCGACTTGTTGCACCCAATTGCGCGAGAACGCCCGGTTCTGCGACAGCTGCGGGTCGGCGATTACGTCATCACCCAGGGTGGCCGAGTACAAACAGGGGACCGTCTTGTTCGCCGACGTCCACGGTGGCTGCTTGAGGCGACCCGATAAACACTTCTGCGCCCCGGCCAGTTTCGTTGCCCTGACAGGCTTAGGGGCCGGGCGTGGGCATCCGTGAACGCCCTTCCCGAGGGTCGAGGCTAAAGACCCGCACGGCGGCGGACTTCCCTTTCAAGGAATGTGATCCCCGGTCGAGTAGTCCGGCCGGTCGTGAGGTTAGGGCGTCGATGCACTGCTCGGTGAGGAGGATCGCGTCGCCGGTGGTCTTGGTGAGCTGTTCGACGCGCGCGGCCACGTTGACGGTGTCACCGATGAGGGTGAACTCCAGTTTGCCGCCCCCGCCGATGGTTCCGGCGATCACGACCCCGGTGTTGATGCCGATGCCGATCCGAAGCTCCTCCCCGAATCGTTGAGCGACCAGACGCTGAATCTGCACGGCGGCCCTCAGTGCCGCGTCGGCGTGATCGGCCAGGTCGTTCGGGGCTCCGAAGACAACCAACGCGCCGTCACCGAGGAATTTGTTGACGTGTCCACCGGCGTCAACGACGGTCGGCACCACGATCTCGAACAGTGCGTTGAGGCGGGCGACGGTGTCCTCGGCGGTGTTCGCCTCGGCATACGGGGTGAAGTCTCGGATGTCGATGAACATCACCGTCACTTCGCGGCGTTCGCCGGTGAAGATATCGTCACCCTGGTCAAGAAGCTTCGCCGCGAGCGCAGGATCGACGTAGGTGCCGAAGGCCGCGTGGAGTCGTCGCCGCTCGGCCAGTCCGGCCTGCATGCGGTTGAACGAGGCGGCCAGAGCACCGAGGTCATCGTCTTGGACCACCGGCAGGCGGATGCTGTAGTCACCCGCTGCGACGCGCTTGGTGCCTTCGGCAAGATCGCGAATTGGCTGCAGAGACGGCGCAAAGACAGCGCCGACCGTAATTGGCACACCGAAGCCCAGAGTCAAGGCACAGCCGATCACCACCCACAGCACCGGAACGTGGCTGGCCCGATCGAACACGGCCGTCACCATCGCACCCGCGATGGAGAACACGAATGCGACTGCGAGCATCGATAAGTTCGACCACGCGGCGAACGTGGGGCGAGAGCGAGGCAGAGAGTCACCGATCCCGGTCTCACCGGTAAGGGTGGCCCGTAGCGGCCGCATCGGATTTTCCGGCACACTGTGCACCCCGATCAGATGTGAGCCTGCCCCGACAATTCCACCCAGAACCGCGTACTGGATCAGCCGAAGTCCGCTCGCGCCAGCTATCACACCGGCGACGATCGACACCAGGGCCCCACATGTCGAGGTGAGCGCCAACCCTCGGGCAATAGCACCG
Source organism: uncultured Actinomycetota bacterium (assembly GCA_963765445.1). Taxonomy (GTDB): domain Bacteria; phylum Actinomycetota; class Actinomycetes; order Mycobacteriales; family Mycobacteriaceae; genus Mycobacterium. The sequence continues at coordinate 43,484 of CAVXWQ010000053.1, read as the reverse complement.
CGGGCCCAGGCGTAAGTGGCTTCCAATGCTCTCGCCGGGTCGACCTCTTCACCTGCGGCCCAACGCTCGACAAGCCGCAGTGGGCCCAGGCCAGGGAGAATCAACCCGTACGCAAGCCCCCAGACCGCAACACCGCTGGCGACGGCGACCCAAAGGTAGCGGTTGGAGTTCTCGAAAGCCACGATGCCGAACGACAAGACGAGGTAGGTCGGAAGCGGCACCACGAAAGAGACCGCGCACAACATCCACGAGTACCTCGGCCCATACCGATCCCATGCCCACTGCCAGATGCGGTCCATGCAGGGAGGCTAGACCCGCCCACCGCCTCGCCAGGAACGGCAAGAACATCATCGCCCGGGAATGGCTCATCAAAATGCCCGCAGGCGAATTAGCCGTAGGGCGCCGTGACTAGCCCCAGGCCCGAGATTGACGCGGAAGGACGCTCGCGCACATCGCCACGGGCGAAGCGGATGAAGGCCGACGGACACGCGACTACGCCCAGGGCAACCTGATCGACATCGCTTACGCCGAGGTGCCGGTCCCGCCCGGCGCCACCACCGACATCAACAGCTGGGGGAAGAATCTCCAACGCGACGGCTGGTCACGCTCACTCGTCTGGCGCAGGTTCGGCCCAGTTCATGGCATCAGCGTCGATATCGACGGCCGCCAGGAATCCGATGGCAGCTTCACACGCCATATCAGCCTGTGGGGTGTCGACGACGGCGGAGAGTTGACCAGCAGCCAAGCCCGGCAGACCGCCGCGTTCCTGACTGAGGCGGCCAACGAACTGGACCGGCTCAGGACCTCCACGTAAGCCGCCGTTCAGATAAGGGCGGTGCCTCGGCGGTCGCCGGACAGAGGGGACTTTCCGCGGGGGGGAAGAGTCTCGCTCCTCTGCCCGGCGACCTTGCCTTCAAACGGTAAACCGCCTGTTCCCGGCTGAGCAACGACCGTTCTTCCGCTTCCCCTGCCGACCCCGAAGCGGGTCGAAGCGAATCGAGCCGACTCGCCCGTTTGGGTGAGACCCCCACAAATGCGTCGGCCCGCCACTCTCCCCGAATGTGGCGGGCCGACTCGTAGCAAGTCCATGTGTCGGCAGTCGGACAGGGGGCTGCAAGGGGATGCAGCCCCCTGTCCGGCGACCTTCGAGTCGCAACGCTAGGCCCGAACGCCAACGACCGGCAGGGAATCCCGGACGATCCCTGAAATTTAGGGCCGAAAGTCCCTCGGGGGTGGTCGCCATCGCAGACTGCCCGCCAACGGCTGCCCTGCTGCGAACGCGCTGATGGTGATTCGTTCCGGAACGAACAGTTGGACGCGGGCGCAGTCCGGCGAGGAGTTACGGCCAGGTGTTGCGAGGACACCTTTCGGCCTACCACTCGGAACGTCCAGCCAGAATCTCGATCCCGGGGGGTATCCCGCTGCCGCCGCCCACGCCCACACCGTCGAGGACGAACAGGACTACCGCGCCCACGATCCGGCTCACCCCGAAACCGCCGATGAGGTAGGCCACCAGATGCCGCACGGGTTGGCGCCGGGCCAGGCCGTCAGCGCCGGGGCCAACGTCAAGGCCCTGCAGCGCATGCTCGGGCACGCGAAGGCGTCGATGACGTTGGACGTCTATGCAGACTTGTTCGACGACGACTTAGACGGCGTAGCGGACAGCCTCGACGAGGCAATCAAGTCTGCTGCGGACCAGCTGCGGACTGGCAGGTCTGGGACACAGTAGGCAGCTAACCATCAGATACGGGTTGAACTGGCATTTTCTGAGTGGAGCTAGGGAGAATCGAACTCCCGACCTACTCGATGCGAACGAGTCGCGCTACCAACTGCGCCATAGCCCCTTGGTCGCTAGCAGGCTACCAGTCAGCGGCCCGCTAGCTGAAACCGCCGGCTTACTGGCCGGCCGCGCGCGGCAGGTCGTAGTGCCGGGCGAACGGCACCTCGTCGAGGTGCTCGAAGATCGGGTCCTCGTCGTCGATGTCGAGCACGTCGGCACCGGGCCGGCGCAGCCGCGACGGGCACCAGGTCGAAGTCGCGGTCCTCGGTGTTCTCCACCCCGAGCCGCGACCGCGCCATCCGCTGCTGACGACGACGGCGCACCTGCTCCTCGATGCGGGTCTGGCGGCGCAGATAGGCCAGGTACAGCATGGTCACCACGGCGCTGCTGCCGCAGGCCCACCACAGGTCGGCGCTCACGGTGAAGGCCAGTACTGCCGTCAGGATCATGACCGCCGACATGCCCATCAGCACCCGCTTGCGGAAGCGGTACTTGCGCGCGGTCACGGCGGCCGCGGTGGACGACTCCAGTCGCCGCGCCCGGCCCGCGCCCGGGGTCAGCGTCGTCGGAGGCTCCTCCTCGGCCTCCAAACCCGAAGTGTCCTCGATGTATTCGTACTCGTCGGCAGTGCCGTCCTGAGGTTGCTCGACGTCGGGGCCTGATGTCGCCGGCCCAGCGGCTCCGGTGATCGCCTCGAACTGGTCGGTGGCGTCACCCTCGGCGATGGTCTCCTCCTCGTCGGAGTCCGCCGCGACGGGAGCAATGGCCTCGACCGGCGCCTCCTCGACCAGCGGGGCCATGGATTCGTCGAACAACGTCGGCTGGACGCTGGCCGCGCGCGCCGCGCCGCCGCCGACCGGAAGCGCTCCGGAGTCTTCGTCGACCACGTCGACGTCGAGGTAGTCCGGTTCGGCGGCGATCTCCTCGGTTACGGCGGTGACGACGACGACCGAACGGGTCCGCACCGGCTGGACCTCGTCGTCCTCTTCGATCTCGTCGAACTCGTCCTCGTCGCGCTGCCAGTCCGGATCGTGCCGATGCCCTGCCGCCGGCCGGCCCTTGCGCTTGAGCAGCCGCGACTTGTCGCCGCCGTTGAGCACACGGGTGGCCAGGGCGACGTCACTCGTCCGGCGCACAGCGTCGCGCTTGCTGATGAGCATGGGGACCAACACGAACAACCAGAGCACCACAAGTGAGATCCAGAGCAATGACTGGGGGATGCTTGGCATGGTGGCCTGCTCCTTTCCCGTTCAGGCTAGGTCCGTGACCTACGCAACCCGAGACGGCGCGCCGCAGACAATTACACACTTGTAATTAGGGGTTGACAAGCACCAACAGCCACAAAAGTCACATTAGTAACAGGCGACGTGCGATTCAGGACCAGCGCGCGAGGCCCCGGTGCACCAGTCGGGCCGCCACCGAGCCCTCGATCTCCTCGATCGTCATGGCGACCAGAAGGTGGTCGCGCCACGCCCCGTCGACGTCGAGGTAGCGCTTGAGCAGGCCTTCCTCCCGGAAGCCCACCTTCGACAGCACCGCCCGGCTGGCCGCGTTCTCCGGCCGCACGGTCGCCTCGACCCGGTGCAGCGTCACCGGCCCGAAGCAGTGGTCGAGCCCGAGCGCCAGCGCGCCGGTCGCCACGCCGCCTCCGGTCACCGCGCTGGCCACCCAGTAACCGATCCACGCCGAGCGCAGCGCGCCGTGGGTCACGTTGCCGATGGTCAGCTGGCCGCAGAACTGCCCGTCGAGTTCGATCACGTACGGCAGCATGCGGCCTTTCCGCGCCTCTCCGCGCAAGCCCGAACACACCGGCGGCCACGATGAAATGGCATGCCGCACAGTCCAATCCACCTCGGCAGTCGGCTCCCACGGTTCGAGGTGCGACTGGTCGGCGAGCCGGATGCGGCTCCACTGGGCGGCATCGCGCATCCGGATCGGCCGCAACCGGACGACACCGGCGGCGACCCGCAGCGGGCCGATCGGAGTCGGCCACCCCGGATGAAGTGCGTTGTTGCGCCAGAAGCTCACTGCGCTCAGCCGCGCTGAGCCAGGAACGCGACGTCGACCACCTCGCCGGTGCGGACCTGATCGACCTCGGTGGGCACCACGACCAGGCAGTTGGCCTCGGCCAGGGTCGCCAGCAGGTGCGACGACGCGCCGGGCGCGCCACCGAGTGCCTGCACCAGGTACTCGCCGGTGTCCTGGTCGCGCATCAGCTGCCCGCGCAGGAAACCCTTGCGGCCGGCCACCGACTCGATCGGGGACAACGCGCGCGCCTGGACGACGCGCCGCATGGGCTGGCGCTTGCCCAGCGACAGCCGGATCAGCGGGCGGACCATCACCTCGAACACCACCAGCGCGCTGACCGGGTTGGCCGGCAGCAGGAACGTCGGCACCGCGTCACGGCCGAGCTGACCGAAACCCTGCACCGACCCGGGATGCATGGCGATCCGCGAGACCTCCATCTCGCCGAGCTCGGAGAGCACGTTGCGCACGCCCTCGGCGGCGGCCCCGCCGACCGCGCCGGCGATCACCACCACCTCGGCGCGGCTCAGCTGGCCCTCGACCACCTCGCGCAGTTCCTTGGGGTCGGTGCTGACGATGCCGATCCGGTTGACCTCGGCACCGGCGTCACGCGCCGCGGCCGCCAGCGCGTAGGAGTTCACGTCGTACACCTGACCGTTGCCCGGGGTGCGGCTGATGTCGACCAGCTCGCCGCCGACGCTCATGATCGTCACGCGCGGCCGCGGGTGCACCAGCACGCGCTCACGCCCGACCGCGGCCAGCAGACCGACCTGCGCGGCACCGATGATCGCTCCGGCCCGCACCGCGACGTCACCCGGCTGCACGTCGTCGCCGGCCCGGCGGACGTAGGCCCCCGACCGGACCCCGCGCAGCACCCGGACCCGGGTCTGACCGCCGTCGGTCCACCGCAGCGGCAGTACCGCATCGGCCAGCGTCGGCATCGGCGCACCGGTCTGGACCCGCGCGGCCTGCTTGGGCTGCAGCCGGCTCGGCGTGCGGGTGCCGGCCTCGATGACGCCCATCACGGGCAGGCTGACGTCACCGCCGCCGTCCTCGTCGTCACCGCCGACGCCCAGAACGTCGACGCTGCGCACGGCGTACCCGTCGATCGCGGCCTGGTCGAAGCCCGGCAGCGGCTGCTCGTTGATGACCTCTTCGGCGCACATCAGCCCTTGCGCCTCGGCGATCGCGACCCGAACCGGCCGCGGTGCCACCGCAGCAGCGGCCACCTTGGCCTGCTGTTCCTCTACCGAACGCACAGCGCGCCTTTCTGCCTCGAGCCCCGTCGCGCGGACCCGCCGCAGCTCCTACTGTTCGGGCTTTTCGGTCAGGCCCAGTCGCGCCACCAACCATCGCCGCAGTTCCGGGCCATAGTCGTCACGATCCAACGCAAAGTCAACCGCAGCCTTGAGGTAGCCGCCGGGATTTCCCAAGTCGTGTCGAGATCCGCGATGGACGACCACGTGAACCGGATGGCCTTCCTTGATCAGCAGCTCGATGGCGTCGGTCAGCTGAATCTCGCCACCGACACCGCGGTCCACCCGGCGCAGAGCATCGAAGATCGCCCGGTCCAGGATGTAGCGCCCGGCCGCCGCATACAGCGACGGGGCGTCCTCGGCCTTCGGCTTCTCCACCATGCCCCTGACCCGCAGTACGTCGGGGTTGACGGCGTCCGGAACCTTCTCGACGTCGAAGACACCGTAGGAGCTGACCTCCTCGGGGGTCACCTCGATGGCGCACAGCACCGTGCCGCCGCGCTTGGCGCGGACCTTGGCCATCGTCTCCAGCACGCCCGTGGGCAGCACCAGGTCGTCGGGCAACAGCACCGAGACGGCGTCCTCGTCGGGCGACAGCACCGGCTCGACGCAGCTGACCGCGTGGCCCAGACCCAGCGGCTCGTGCTGCACCACCGACTCGACCTTGATCAGGGCGGGCGCCCGGCGCACCTTGGCCAGCATCGCCTTCTTGCCGCGGGCCTCCAGCGTGCCCTCCAGCACCAAGTCCTCGACGAAGTGGGCGACCACCCCGTCCTTGCCCTCGGAGGTGACGATGACCAGCCGCTCCGCGCCGGCCTCGGCCGCCTCGGCGGCCACCAGTTCGATGCCCGGGGTGTCCACGACGGGCAGCAGTTCCTTGGGAACTGTCTTGGTGGCCGGCAGGAAGCGCGTGCCCAGGCCTGCCGCGGGCACGATCGCCGTGCGCGGAAACGGAACCTGAGACGGCGTCATTTTTCACACCCTAAAAGCAACATGCTGGCCCTTCACTCTGGCGCAATCCAGGCGCTCGCTGACATGGTGGACGGCGTGCTCGCCGGTACCAAGACCCAACTGAGGACCGCGCTTCTGGCGGCCCGGCGCGCCCTTCCCGACGCGCTCCTCGTCTTGGTCGCCGGCAGGAAGCGCGTTCCCAGACCTGCCGCGGGCACGATCGCCGTGCGCGGAATCGGAACCCGTGGCGGCGTCATTTTTCACACCCTAACCGCAACATGATGGCCCTTCACTCTGGCGCAATCGAGGCGCTCGCTGACATGGTGGACGGCGTGCTCGCCGGTACCAAGACCCAACTCAGGACCGCGCTCCTGGCGGCCCGGCGCGCCGTTCCCGACGCGCTCCGCGCGACAGAGGCGCGGGCGCTGTGCGACCACCTGCCCGGTGTCGTCGGTCCGGACGAGATCGTCTGCGCTTATGTACCCGTCGGAGCCGAGCCGGGAACCCTGGCGATGGTGGATCGCCTGCTCGAGCTGTGCGCCCGGGTGCTCCTGCCCGTGGCCCGAGCCGGCGTCGACGGCCAACCGCTGCCGTTGCTGTGGGGCGAGTACGTTCCCGGCGCCCTGGTGTCCGGACGCTTCGGTCTGCTGGAACCGGCCGAGCCCGTGCTGGACTCCGAGGCCGTGGCCCTGGCGTCGGTGGTGCTGGTGCCCGCGCTGGCGGTCGACCGCCGCGGGGTGCGACTGGGCCGCGGGGGCGGGTACTACGACCGCTCGCTGTCGCTGCTGCAGGCCCGACGCCCGCCTGATCGCCGTGGTCCGCGACGAGGAGATCGTCGATGAACTGCCGAGCGAACCGCACGACGTTCGGATGACGCATGCGCTGACCCCGCGTCAAGGCGTGGTCGCGCTCGGCGACGTGCATTAAGGCCACGGGCCTACCATGCACCTGCGACGGTTCCCCCCGCGCCGCTTTTACGGCATTTCACCGTTGCCCTCCCCCAGTTCACGGCGTTAGGGGAATGATACGCACCACATAGCGGTTCTGGCACTTAACACGGTAGAGTGCTAACAAGCTTTTGTATCCTTCCGGAGGTTCATGTGCCGACCTACAGCTACGCGTGCACCGAGTGCGACAACCGCTTCGACGCGGTGCAGGCGTTCACTGACGACGCGCTGACCACCTGCCCCGAGTGCTCCGGTCGGCTGCGCAAACTGTTCAACTCGGTGGGCGTGGTGTTCAAGGGCAGCGGGTTCTACCGCACCGACAGCCGCGAGTCCTCGAAGAGTTCCGTCAAGTCGGATTCGTCGTCGTCGAGTTCGGAGAAGACCTCCAGTTCGAGTGACTCGTCCTCGAGTTCGTCGAGTTCGTCGGCGCCGTCGAGTTCTTCGAGCACTTCGACCCCGGCTCGCGGCAGCCTCCAGCTAGTTATCAACAGGCAGACGTCGCCGCGAACCCCTGATCCGCACCGCCCTCCTACTGTGGCGGCATGGGCGAATCGCTCAATCCGACTCTGCTGAACCGTGTTTCGCGCGCCCTGCGCCCGGATTTCACCCGCACGCTGCTGGCCCGGCGCATCGTCGCCGGTGGCCTCGTCGTCCTGGCCGGTGTCGCCGCATTCCGGCCCGACCCGGCCGACGCCGACACCGACGTGGTGATCGCAACCCGTGACCTGAGTCCCGGCGTGACCCTGACGGCAGACGACATCGACGTTCAAAGACGTTCCGCCACAACGGTTCCCGATGGCGCCCTCGGTGCCGTCGACCTGGTGGTGGGCGCGACCCTGGCCGGCCCGGCGCGACGCGGTGAGATCATCACCGACGCCCGTGTGCTCGGCTCGCGGCTGGCCGGGCTTGCCGCCGGGCCGGATGCCCGCGTGGTTCCCCTTCACCTGGCCGACGCCGCAGTGCTGGACCTGATTCGCCCTGGCGACGTCGTCGACGTGCTCGGCGCGGTGTCCGCCGAGACCGACGCCGAGCCCCGCGTGGTGGCCGCCAACGCGATCGTCGTCCTGGTCTCGGCCAGACAGAAGTCAGCCGGCGCCGGTGACGACAGGGTGGTCCTCGTCGCCCTGCCGGCAACGGCCGCCAACGCCCTGGCCGGCGCCACGCTGGTGCAGACCGTCACGCTGACGATCCACTAGCCGGGCGGAGCCGGTACCTCAGGGGCCGCCGACGACCGACTACCCTTCGGGGTTATTCGGAAGAAAGTCCGAACTAAGAAAGGGCATCACCTGTGTTGAAGGGCTTCAAGGAGTTTCTCTCCCGCGGCAACATCGTCGACCTCTCGGTCGCTGTGGTCATCGGTACCGCGTTCACCGCGCTGGTCACCAAGTTCACCGACAGCATCCTGCAACCGCTGATCAACCGCATCGGGGCGGACAAGAACACCGAGTACGGCATCCTGCAGATCGACATCGGCGGCGGCCAGACCATCGACCTGAACGTCGTGCTGTCGGCGTTCATCAACTTCATCCTGGTCGCCGCGGTGGTCTACTTCCTGGTCGTCATGCCCTACAACCGGCTGCGCAAGAAGGGCGAGGTCGAGCAGGCCGAAGACACCGAACTGGCCATCCTGACCGAGATCCGCGACCTGCTGGCCGATCCAGCGGCACCCCAAGCAGGTCACCGGGCCCGGCACCGGGCCCCGCCCCGACACCGCCAAGCACACGAGCGCCGGCAGGAGACTGACGCTCACGACCAGCAAAATGGCCCCCGGCGTGAGCCGGGGGCCATTTTGTTGACGTGCTCAGGGAATCAGTTCATGTTCCAGGGTTCGCCGTAGGTGGTGACGCTGTCACCGGCCTTGGAGATCAGGCGGGCGAACGGGCGCAGCAGCACACCGCCGGCCGCGCCGGTCACGGTGCCGTGGGCGTTGGCCACCGCCACCGAGCCGTTGGGGCCCGCGACGTCCACCGAGAAGGTGGCGACTTCCTGGATGCCGGGGCCGTTGCCCAGGTCAGCGCGAGATCGACACACCCGGGAACAGGTTCGGGGTGATGACCGAGCCCAGCGGGTTGAAGCCCACCGGGGCTGATGTTGGCGTCGTCGAGCAGGATGTTGGGGGTGGTGTAGCTGAAGTTGATGCCCACACCCAGTGACCACGGGAAGCCGACCTGGTAGCCCAGCTCCAAGGTGCCCGCGAACTCGTCGGCACCGGGGCCCACGACGCTGTAGACGGCCTTGCCGGAGTGGAACCACTCACGGGTCAGCCGGTTGCGGTCCAGGGGGAACACGCCGTCGAGGAAGGTGTCCCACTGCTGGATCGTCATCGTGCGGCCACCGCCGTCGACCAGACTCAGTTGATTGTCCAAACCTGCGTGAGAGGTACCTGTCCCGGCGAACAACGCCGCGACCGCGGCAATCAGCGCCACAAGTACCCGACCGATTACCTTCATGTTCTCCCTAGCTATGTCGACGGTGACCCGGGGGCTCACCGATTTGTGGTTCGTGCCCGGGTCCCAAACATGCTGACACCGCACACCGCGTTCGGGCAGATAAATGAGAGACCTCACACTCTGCTCTTACGCTTCGCTCATCGTTGACACGAGGAACATAACGGCATGGCATCGAGGCGGCAACGCGTAGCGTCGCCGATGCGCCGAACTAATAGTTGCCGGCGATAGTTTGCTGGAAGCTGAATTCCTGGCCACCGGATTCCGAACGCCGCTTCGACGACCGCGCTTGCCGACGTCCACACCTGGTAGACCAGAACCCGTGAGGCGCGTGCCGGACCGTCGCCGCCGCCTACCCGGTCACCACCTGCTCAATCGTCAATGGTGATGCGGCGGAACGTTGTCCCGTAGCCACTCGTCCCGGTCCGAGTCTTCGCGACCGGCATTCGGATCCCGTTCATCGGAGGACTCCTGCGGCAGCTCGGTACCGAAGATCTTGTTAACTGTGTCGCGATCGCGAGGCGCGGCGCCCATCACAGGCCCCCATTTTGTGACAAAGATCACATTTGATCTGTTTGCCCAGTTCACAGACTTGTAACACAAGCACTCCCGATGAATTTGCGGCGCTCTTAACGAACGGTACGCCGCAGACGGCGCCCGGCGGACCCGCAGGCGGTGCGGCTAGATCTCGAGGCTGGAGAGCTGGCCGATGACGTGGGCGGCCAGCGGATTCAGCGTCGCCATGCCGTCGCGGACGGCATAGCGCGACCCGGCGATGTTGACGACCAGGGTGCTGCCGGAGATACCGGCCAGGCCGCGGGACAGGCCGGCGTCGGTGATACCCGCCGACAGCCCGGAGGCACGCAGCGCCTCGGCGATGCCCAGCAGCTCGCGGTCGAGGATGGTGCGGGTGGCCTCCGGGGTCACGTCGCGCGGTGTCACACCGGTGCCACCCGACCGACACGACCAGGTCCACACCGCCGATGACCGCGGTGTTGAGCGCGTTGCGGATCTCGACCTCGTCGGCCGAGACCACGACCACGCCGTCGACCAAGAACCCCGCCTCGGCGAGCAGCTCGGTGACCAGCGGCCCGCTGTGGTCCTCCTCATCGCCGTGCGCCGTGCGGTCATCGACGACGACGACAAGAGCACGACCCACCAACTCCCCAGGCTGTTCCATGGATGTCACCGTATATCCGGCGACGGACAGGGGCCCAGCCGCACCGGTCAGGGTCACGGGATGTTCACCGGAGACCCGCATCACTGGGTCGCCTTGCCGAGCGTGACCTGCACGGTCTTGGGCGCCCCGGACGGGTCCTTGTAGGTCAGCGTCACCTTCTCACCCGGTGCCCGCGATCGGACCGCGGCGACCAGGGCGTCGGCGCTGCCGATCACCCGGTCGTCGACCTTGGTGACGACCACGCCGCTGGGCAGACCCGCGGTGTCAGCCGCGCCGCCCTTGGTGACGTCGACGATCTTCGCGCCGTGGGTGGTGGTGTCGTTGCTCACCTGCACGCCCAGCGACGCATGCGAGGCGGTGCCGGTGCTGATGAGCTCGTCGGCGATGCGCTTGGCCTGATCCACCGGGATCGCGAAGCCCAGCCCGATGGAGCCGCTCTGGGCATCCGGCGAATCGCCGCCGATGGTGGCGATCGCGGAGTTCACGCCCACCAGCTCGCCGTTCATGTTCACCAGCGCGCCGCCGGAGTTACCCGGGTTGATCGCGGCGTCGGTCTGAATCGCGTCGAGCACGGTGTTCTGGTTCTTCACATCGCCGCCGGTGGCGACCGGGCGGTTGAGCGCGCTGACGATGCCGGTCGTGACGGTGCCCTCCAGGCCCAGCGGCGAGCCGACGGCCACCACGTCCTGGCCCACCCGCAGGTTGGCCGACGAGCCCAGGGTGATCGGGGTCAGGTCCGACACGCCCTGCGCGCGAACGACCGCGATGTCACTGGCCGGATCGGTGCCCACCACGGTGAAGGTCGCGGTGCGGCCGTCGGCGAAGGTGACGGTGGTGGTCGGCGGTCCGCCGGTCGGCGCGCCCGCGCCCGGGCCACCCGGCCCGGCCGGGCCGTTCGGTGGGGTCGGGCCGCCGGGCAAACCGGGCAGGCCCGGGATGGTGGGCGGCGGCGCGGCAGGAGCGTTGCCCGGGTCCTTGCCCGTGGCCGCGGCGACGACGTGGTTGTTGGTCAGGATCAGACCGTCGGAGGACAGGATGATTCCCGAGCCCTCCTCGGACTGGCGGCCCATCTCGGTCTCGAGCTTGACGACGCTGGGCACCACCTTGGCCGCGACCTGTTCCACCGAGCCGACCGGCAGGTTCGCGGCGGGGACGTTGGCCGGCCCGTTCGGGCCCCGCCGAATTGATGGTGGTCACCCGCTGGTGGTCCGGATGGGCGAGCAACACCACTCCGCCGCCGATACCCGCGGACACGACCGCGATGGCCAGCGCGCCCGCCGTCAACGCGCCCGCACGGGAACGCCTGCGCGGCGGGACAGGCGACATGGTCGGCGGATTGCCTTGGCGCGCAGCCTGATACGGGTCATAGGCCTGACGGTATTGCGGCGGCAGCTGCTGAGTGGCGAAGCGCCAGTCGTAGGGCTGCTGGTAACCGGCCTGGGGCGCTTGCGGATAGCCCGGTGCCGCTTGCTGATTCGGCCCTGGCTGGCCGGGTTGCTGCGGCGAGGAGTACCTCGGGTGGTCGGTCATGTTGTCAGATCGCTCTTTCCCTGGACGAGATGCAGAAAAGTGTTGTGACCAGCTTGCCTTGTGCTACTGAGAATCGACTGAGATAACACTCGGCACAGGTGACGGTCTGGGTTCGGAAGACCTCGCGCCACCGTTGGTTTTGCGGATTTTCGGCGGTGATTTCGCTGTGGGCGGAATCCTCGTAGTGCGTCGGGCTGATCGGCCGGCCGGGCAACAGCACGAAGAACGACGTCCCGGGCGGCTGCCCGCCGGGGACGGTGTCGGCGATGCGGATCATGCCGCCGTGCTTGACGACAACCTGTTTGACGATCGCCAGGCCGAGGCCCGACCCGGGCATCGCACGCGCGGACGCCGACCGGTAGAACCGCTCGAACACCAGACCCCGTTCCTGGGGCGGAATTCCGGGTCCGTGGTCGGAGACCACGAGTTCGGCATGCGCGGCGTCGAGCTGGCGCAGCCGTACGCCGACATGGGCGCCGGACGGGCTCCATTTGGCGGCGTTGTCGAGAAGATTGAGCACCGCCCGGGACAGTCCGGCGGCGTCGCCGAACACCTCCCAGCCGACGACGTCGACGTCGAACTGGACATCGTTGCGGCGGCGGCGGGCCCGCTCCAGGCTGCGGTCGATGACCTCGCTCATGTCGATCGCCTCGTGAACGACGCCGCCGGCGTCCTCACGGGTGAGGTCCACGAGATCGCCCACCAGAGTGGACAATTCCTCGATCTGCGCGATCACGTCGGTGCGCAGTTCGGCCATCTCGCCCTCGGGCAGCCGCGGCGCACCCGGTTGCATCGACGCCATCAGCAGCTCGACGTTGGTGCGCAACGACGTCAGCGGCGTCCGCAGCTCGTGCCCGGCGTCGGCGACGAGCCGGGCCTGCCGCTCCCGTGACTCGGTCAGCGCGCGAAGCATCGTGTTGAACGTTTCGGTGAGCCTGGCCAGCTCGTCGCTGCCGAACACCGGGATGGGCCGCAGATCGTCGGTGCGCGCCACCCGCTCGGCGGCCTCGGTGAGCCGCCCCACCGGTCTCAGACCTGTGCGGGCCACCATTCCGCCCGCGATCGCCGCGATCACCACCCCGATCCCGCCGACCGCCAGCAGCACCCATTTCAGCTTGGTCATCACCGCGTTGGTGGGGGCCAGGCTCTTCGAGATCAGCAGCGAGCTGCCGTTGGGCAGGTGGACCGCCAGCACCCGCTGGTTGGACACCGTCCGGCGGGACATGAACAGCTCACCGCGGATGACCGCCTTCTCCGGCTGGCCGATCGGCAGTGTCTGGCCCTGCTGGTTGGCGGTGTAGATGGACCGCCCCGGATTGACCAGCATGGCGTTGACGTCGGAGTAGGCCGTGCCCTCGATGGCCTTGCCCGGGTCGGCGGCCAGCGAGCCGCTGGCGATCAGCAGCTGTGCGCGGCTCTGCAACTGGTTGTCGATGTCGGTGTAGAGCGCGGCGGACACCACCGCATAGACCGCGACGGCCATCAGCACGACGACCATCGCCACCATCGACATGGCCAGCAACATCACTCGCCATCGAAGCGACAGCGATGTTGTGGGTTGTTCGGGCGCCCGCGCTTTCCGCGAGCGCCGCCTCAATCGGCGACATCAGGGCGGTGTTTCACGCAGCACATAACCCACACCACGCACGGTGTGGATCAGCCGCGGCTCTCCTTCAGCTTCGGTCTTACGGCGTAGATAGCCGACGTACACCTCCAGCGCATTACCTGAGGTCGGGAAGTCGAAACCCCACACCTCCTCGAGAATGCGGCTGCGGGTCAGCACGCGGCGCGGATTGGCGATGAGCATCTCCAGCAGGGCGAACTCGGTGCGGGTGAGGCTGATCGGGCGCTTGCCGCGGTGCACCTCGCGGGTCACCGGATCCAGCGTCAGGTCCGAGAACGTCATCACCGCCGAGTCGGACTGGTCTTCGGGGGTGGTGCGACGCAACAGTGCGCGCATCCGGGCCAGCAGCTCTTCGAGCGCGAACGGCTTGGGCAGGTAGTCGTCGGCTCCGGCGTCGAGGCCGGCCACCCGCTCGGATACCGAGTCGCGGGCGGTCAGAACCAGGATCGGCAAGTCGTCGCCGGTGCTGCGCAACTGACGGCACACCTCGAGGCCGTCGAGCCGGGGCATCATCACGTCGAGCACCACGGCATCGGGCCGTTCGTTGGCGATCGCGTCCAGCGCCTCGACACCGTCCTGCGCCAGATCGACCGAATAGCCGTTGAAGGACAGGGACCGGCGCAGCGACTCGCGCACGGCGCGATCGTCATCGACGACAAGAATCCGCACGGCCACTAGTGTCGCCCCAACGCCTGAGATTGGGCTGAGAGGCACGCCGTGCTAGCAGGCAATTCGCTGCCGGCGAACGGTATCAGCGCTTGTCGAGATCGATGAGGCCGAGCCGTGCGGCCTTGAGCAACCGACGCGGAACCTTGTGCTGGCGTCCGCCGACGGAAACGGTGACCAAGCCGGTGGCCTCGGCCTTCCACTGCGAACGCCGACTGCGGGTGTTCGAGCGCGACATTCTGCGCTTGGGCACAGCCATGACGTACATCTCCTCGATCAGGGGTGTCGCCGCGCAGGGACATCTGGGATGCCGGCGGCCAACAGTTGCACTTCAGGATAGCCGCTCACCTGGGTCGGCTCCAAAACAGGGCGGGGCCCGCAGGGCCGTACCCCTTGACTGCGCACCCGCGCCGGCAAGTAACCTACCGGTTGGTTGGCCCGTCGAGGGGAGACAGTGCGTGACGGATGCGGTGCGGATCGGCAATTGTTCGGGTTTCTACGGCGACCGCATCGCCGCGATGCGCGAGATGCTCACCGGTGGTGAGCTGGACTTTCTGACCGGCGACTACCTGGCCGAGTTGACCATGCTGATCCTGGGCCGGGACAAGATGAAGAGCCCCGACCGCGGTTACGCCAAGACCTTCCTGATTCAGCTCGAGCAGTGCCTGGGCCTCGCGCACGACAAGGGCGTGCGGATCGTCGCCAACGCGGGCGGCCTCAACCCGGCCGGGCTGGCCGACGCGGTGCGCGCGCTGGCCGAGCGACTCGGGTGTCCCGGCGACGGTGGCCCACGTGGAGGGCGACGACCTGCTCCCCCGGGCTGCGGAGCTGGGTCTGGGTTCACCGCTGACGGCCAACGCCTATCTCGGGGCGTGGGGCATCGTCGACTGCCTGAACTCCGGTGCCGACGTCGTCATCACCGGCCGGGTGACCGACGCCTCGGTGGTGGTCGGCCCTGCCGCGGCGCACTTCGGCTGGGGCCGGGACGACTACGACCGGCTGGCCGGCGCGGTGGTGGCCGGCCACGTCATCGAATGCGGGACGCAGACGACGGGCGGGAACTATTCGTTCTTCACCGAGATCCCCGACCTGGGCCATGCCGGGTTCCCGCTCGCCGAGGTCTACGAGGACGGCTCCTCGGTGATCACCAAGCATCCCGGCACCGGTGGGCAGGTCAGCGTCGGCACGGTGACCGCCCAGTTGCTCTACGAGATCGGCGGCGCGCGCTACGCCAATCCCGATGTGACGGCCAGATTCGACAGCATCGGCCTGTCCGACGACGGGCCGGACCGGGTGCGGATCAGCGGCGTGCGGGGCGAACCGCCGCCACCGACGCTGAAGGTGTCGCTCAACAGCATCGGCGGCTTCCGCAATTCGGCGACCTTCGTGCTGACCGGCTTGGACATCGAGGCCAAGGCCCACCTGGTGCGCAGCCAGCTGGAGTCCGCGCTCACGGCGGCACCGGCCGAGCTGGGCTGGACGCTGGCCCGCACCGACCATGTCGACGCCGACACCGAGGAGGCGGCCAGCGCACTGTTGACGTGCGTGGTGCGCGACCCCGACCCGAAGAAGGTGGGCCGCCAGTTCTCCTCGGCCGCAGTCGAACTCGCACTCGCGAGCTATCCCGGCTTCACCTCCACCTCGCCGCCCGGCGACGGTCAGGTCTACGGGGTGTTCACCCCGGGCTACGTGCCGGCCACCGAGGTGCAGCACGTCGCCGTGCGGTCCGACGGCAGCCGAACCGCCATTCCCGCGCCGACCGAGACCCTGGAACTGGCCGACGCCGAGGCACCGGCCCTGCCCGAACCGTTGCCTGCCGGACCGACCCGGCGGGCGCCGCTGGGCACCATCGCCGGCGCGCGAAGCGGTGACAAGGGGGGTTCGGCCAACATCGGCGTCTGGGTGCGAACCGACGAGCAGTGGCGCTGGCTGGCACACCACCTCACCACCGATGCCACTTCGCGAATTGCTACCCGAGACAAAGGATTTACCGATCTCCCGCCACCTGCTGCCCAAATTGCGCGCGATGAACTTCGTGATCGAGGGAATTCTCGGCGAGGGCGTCGCCTACAACGCACGGTTCGACCCGCAGGCCAAGGGTCTGGGCGAATGGCTGCGAAGCCGCCACGTCGACATCCCGGAGGCGATTCTCTGATGAGCATCTGGACCACTCCCGAGCGCCAGCAGCTGCGCAAGTCGGTGCGCGCCTTCGCCGAACGCGAGATACTGCCGCACGTCGACGAGTGGGAGCGGGCCGGTGAACTGCCCCGCGACCTGAGTCGCAAGGCGGCCGCCGTGCCGGCCTGCTCGGCGTCGGCTTCCCGGAGTCGGTCGGCGGCGAGGGCGGCGACGCCGTCGATGTCGCGATCATCTGCGAGGAACTGCACGAGGCCGGGACTCCCGGCGGGGTGTTCGCCTCGCTGTTCACCGTCGGTATCGCGGTGCCGCACATGATCGCCTCGGGCGACGAGCGGCTGATCGAGAAGTTCGTCAAACCCACCCTGCGCGGTGAGCTGATCGGTTCGCTGGCCATCACCGAACCCGGTGGCGGGTCCGACGTCGGCCACCTACGCACCACCGCCGTGCGCGACGGCGACCACTACGTGGTCAACGGCGCCAAGACCTACATCACCTCCGGCGGTGCGCGGCGACTACGTCGTGGCCGCCGTGCGCACCGGAGGTCCCGGTGCGGCTGGAATCTCGATGCTGGTCGTCGAGAAGGGCACACCCGGTTTCGAGGTCAGCCGCAAGCTGGACAAGATGGGCTGGCGATCCTCCGACACCGCCGAGCTGTCCTTCACCGACGCCCGGGTGCCGGCCGAGAACCTGGTCGGCGCGGAGAACACCGGCTTCGCCCAGATCGCCCAGGCCTTCGTCTCAGAACGCATCGGCCTTGCCGTGCAGGCATATTCGAGTGCTCAGCGCTGCCTGGACCTGACCGTGCCAGTGGTGCCGGGACCGCGAGACCTTCGGCAAGCCGCTGATCTCCCGGCAGTCGCGTGCAGAACACGCTGGCCGACATGGCGCGGCGCATCGACGTGGCGCGGGTGTACTCCCGCAACGTCATCGAGCGGCAACTCGACGGGCGACACCAACCTGATCGCCGAGGTGTGCTTCGCCAAGAACACCGCCGTGGAGGCCGGCGAATGGGTGGCCAACCAGGCAGTGCAACTCTTCGGCGGAATGGGCTACATGGCCGAGTGCGAGATCGAACGCCAGTACCGCGACATGCGGATTCTCGGCATCGGCGGCGGCACCACCGAGATCATGACGAGCCTGGCCGCCAAAGTCCTTGGCTACCAGTCATGACGGCCCTGCGCAGCACACTCGACCCGACCTCACCGGCCTACGCCGAAGCCGCCGAGGCCATGGCGGCCAAGCTGGCCGACATCGACGTCGAACTGGCCAAGTCGCTGGGCGGCGGCGGCCCGAAGTACGTCGAACGCCACCACGCGCGGGGCAAGCTGACCGCCCGCGAACGCATCGAGCTGCTGGTCGACGCCGACGCCCCGTTCCTCGAGTTGTGCCCACTGGCCGCCTACGGCAGCGACTTCCAGGTCGGCGCCAGTGTGGTGATCGGCGATCGGCGTGGTCGAAGGTGTCGAATGCGTGCTGGTCTCCAACGACGCCACCGTCAAGGGCGGCACCAGCAACCCGTGGACGCTGAAGAAGATCCTGCGCGCCAACCAGATTGCGCTGGAGAACCGGTTGCCGCTGATCTCCCTGGTCGAGTCCGGCGGCGCGGACCTGCCCACCCAGAAGGAGATCTTCATCCCGGGCGGGCAGATGTTCCGCGACCTGACCCGGCTGTCCGCGGCGGGCATCCCGACCATCGCGCTGGTGTTCGGAAACTCCACCGCCGGCGGCGCCTACGTGCCGGGGATGTCCGACCACGTGGTGATGATCAAGGAGCGCTCGAAGGTCTTCCTGGCCGGCCCGCCGCTGGTGAAGATGGCCACCGGCGAGGAGGCCGACGACGAGTCGCTGGGCGGGGCCGAGATGCACGCCCGCATCTCGGGTCTGGCCGACTACCTCGCCGTCGACGAGCTCGACGCCATCCGCATCGGCCGCCGCATCGTGGCCCGGCTGAACTGGGTCAAGCAGGGGCCCAAGCCCCGGACAGTGATCCCGCCGCTGGCCGACCCCGATGACCTGCTGGGCATCGTGCCGACCGACCTGCGCATCCCGTTCGATCCCCGCGAGATCATCGCCCGCATCGCCGACGGCTCCGACTTCGACGAGTTCAAGGCGATGTACGGCGTCCTCGCTGGTGACCGGCTGGGCGACCGTGCACGGCTACCCGCTGGGCATCCTGGCCAACGCCCGCGGCGTGCTGTTCAGCGAGGAGTCCCAGAAGGCGACGCAGTTCATCCAGCTGGCCAACCGGTCCAACACGCCACTGTTGTTCCTGCACAACACCACCGGCTACATGGTCGGCAAGGCCTACGAGGAAGGCGGGATGATCAAGCACGGCGCGATGATGATCAACGCCGTGTCCAACTCGCGGGTGCCGCACATCTCACTGCTGATCGGCGCGTCCTACGGCGCGGGCCACTACGGCATGTGCGGGCGCGCGTATGACCCGCGGTTCCTGTTCGCCTGGCCGAGCGCGAAGTCCGCGGTGATGGGCGGCGCCCAGCTCGCCGGCGTGCTGTCGATCGTGAACCGGGCCGCCACCGAGGCGCGCGGGCGGCACCGTCGACGAGGACGCCGACGCGGCGCTGCGCGCCGCGGTCGAGGCCCAGATAGAAGCGGAGTCGCTGCCGATGTTCCTGTCCGGCCGGCTCTACGACGACGGGGTGATCGACCCCCGCGACACCCGCACGGTGTTGGGAATCTGCCTGTCCGCCATCGCCAATGGCCCGATCGAGGGGACGTCGAACTTCGGCGTCTTCCGGATGTGAGCAGCGATGAGCGCTTGCGCGAAGAGCAGAGGGCAGAAGTGATCACCCGCGTACTCGTCGCCAACCGAGGCGAGATCGCCCGCCGGGTCTTCGCCACCTGCCGCAGGCTCGGCATCGGCACCGTCGCGGTCTACACCGATCCCGACGCCCGCTCACCGCATGTCGCCGAGGCCGACGTCCGGGTACGGCTGGACAACGTCACCGGCTACCTCGACGCGGGCCAGCTGATCGCGGCCGCCAAGGCCTCCGGTGCCGACGCCGTCCACCCCGGCTACGGATTCCTCTCGGAGAACGCCGAATTCGCGGCAGCGGTGATCGACGCCGGCCTGGTGTGGATCGGCCCGCCGGTGGCCGCGGTGCGCGCGATGGGCTCCAAGATCGAGGCCAAGAAGATGATGGCCGCCGCCGGCGTGCCGGTGCTCGCCGAACTCGACCCCGCCACCGTGACCGACGGCCGAGCTGCCCGTGCTGGTGAAGGCCTCCGCGGGCGGGGGCGGGCGCGGCATGCGGGTGGTGACGGAGCTGGCCGATCTGCCCGCCCAGGTGCAGGCCGCGCAACGAGAAGCCAAGTCCGCCTTCGGCGACGAGACGGTGTTCTGCGAGCGATACCTGCCGACCGGCCACCACGTCGAGGTGCAGGTGATGGCCGACGAGCACGGCACCGTGTGGGCCGTCGGCGAGCGGGAGTGCTCCATCCAGCGCCGCCACCAGAAGATCATCGAGGAGGCGCCGTCTCCTCTGGTCGAGCGGGTTCCCGGTATGCGGGAGCGCCTGTTCGAGGCCGCGCGGCTGGCCGCGGGCGCCATCGGCTACGCCGGCGCGGGCACCGTGGAGTTCCTCGCCGACGACGACGGCGAGTTCTACTTCCTGGAGATGAACACCCGCCTTCAGGTCGAGCACCCCGTCACCGAGCTCACCACCGGCCTGGACCTGGTGGAGTTGCAACTGTCGGTCGCCGACGGCGACCGGCTGGGTGCTCAGCCGCCCGCCGCGCGCGGACATTCCATCGAAGCCCGCATCTACGCCGAGGACCCCGCCCGCAACTGGCAGCCGCAGGCCGGTCAGGTGCATCGTTTCGACGTACCGGGTGTGGCAAGGGAATTCGGCCTCTTCCACGGCACCGGCGTTCGGCTGGACTCGGGCATCGTGGACTCCGCCACCGTCTCGATCCACTACGACCCGATGCTGGCGAAGGTGATCTCCTACGCCCCCACCCGGCGGCGGGCGGCGCAGGTGCTCGCCGGCGCGCTGGCCCGGGCCAGGCTGCACGGCGTCCGGACCAACCGCGATCTGCTGGTGAACGTGCTGCGGCACAAGGACTTTCTCGACGGAGCCACCGACACCGCCTTCTTCGACAACCGGCTGGCCGACTTGGCCCGCCCGCTGGCCGACGAGCGGGCCGTGCGACTCTCCGCGGTGGCGGCGGCGCTGGCCGACGCCGCTCACAACCGGGCGACGGCCACCGTGCAGGCCGAGATTCCCAGCGGCTGGCGCAATCTGGTGTCGGGCGACCAGCACAAGGCCTACCGGGATTCCGCCGAGCAGGAGCACCGGGTGTCCTACCGGTACACCCGCGTCCGGTGTGGTGCTGCCCGGCGACGACGGCGTGCATCTGGTCTCGGCCTACGCCCGGTGAGGTGGTGCTGGCCGACGCCAACGGGGTGGCCACGCCGTTCACGGTAAGCCGTTACGGCACAGATGTTTTCGTCGACTCTGCCCTGGGCGCGGTCGCCCTGTCGGTGGTCCCGCGGTTCCCGGAGCCCGGCTCCGTCGTCGAGAAGGGCTCGCTGCTGGCGCCGATGCCGGGCGCGGTGATCCGGCTCGGCGCCGCACTCGGCGACACCGTCACCGCCGGACAGCCGCTGGTGTGGCTGGAGGCGATGAAGATGGAGCACACCATCACCGCGCCGTCGGACGGCGTCCTGGCGCAACTCGACGTCAGTGTCGGCCAGCAGGTCGAAGTGGGAACCGTTCTGGCTCGGGTGGAAAGCCCGGCATCTGCAGAAGGAGAGTCATGACAGACACCAGCTTCATCGAGAACGAAGAACGCCAGGCGCTGCGCAAGGCCGTGGCCGCGCTGGGCGCCAACTACGGCCAGGAGTACTACCTGGAGAAGGCCCGCTCCGGTGGGCACACCGACGAATTGTGGCGGGAGGCAGGCGAACTGGGCTTCATCGGGGTGAACCTTCCCGAGGAGTACGGCGGCGGCGGAGCCGGCATGTACGAGCTGTCACTGGTGATGGAGGAGCTGTCCACCGCCGGCTGCCCGCTGCTGATGATGGTGGTCTCCCCGGCGATCAACGGCACGATCATCGCCAAGTTCGGCACCGACGAGCAGAAGAAGCGCTGGGTGCCGGGGATCGCCGACGGTTCGATCACCATGGCGTTCGCCATCACCGAGCCCGACGCCGGGTCGAACTCGCCATCGCATCACCACCACCGCCCGCCGCGACGGCAGCGACTGGATCCTGTCGGGCCAGAAGGTGTGGATCTCCGGCGTCGACCAGGCTGAGTCGGTGTTGGTCGTCGGCCGCACCGAGGAAGCCAAGACCGGCAACCTCCGCCCGGCGCTGTTCGTCGTGCCCACCGACACCCCCGGATTCACCTTCACCAAGATCCCGATGGAACTGACCATGCCGGAAAGCCAGTTCCAGGTGTTCATCGACGAGGTGCGGCTGCCCGCCGACGCGCTCGTCGGCTCCGAGGACGCCGCGATCGCGCAGCTGTTCGCCGGGCTTGAACCCGGAGCGGATCATGGGCGCGGCCAGTGCGGTCGGCATGGGGCGCCTGGCACTGAACAAGGCCGCCGAGTACGTCAAGACGCGGCAGGTGTGGAAGACCCCGATCGGCGCGCACCAGGGCATCGCACATCCGCTGGCGCAGGCCCACATCGAGCTCGAGCTCGCCAAGTTGATGATGCAGAAGGCGGCCTCGCTCTACGACGCCGGGGACGACGCCGGTTCCGCCGAGGCGGCGAACATGGCCAAGTACGCCGCCGGGGAGGCGTCGACCCACGCCGTCGACCAGGCCGTGCACTCGCACGGCGGCAACGGACTGAGCCAGGAGTACGGCCTGGCGGCGATGCTGTCCGGCGTCGCGGCTGTCGCGCATCGCCCCGGTCAGCCGGGAGATGATCCTCAACTTCGTCGCGCAGACGTCGCTGGGTCTGCCGCGGTCGTACTGAGTCCATGTCAGACACCCTCGTCTCCTACGCGGTCGACGGTCACGTCGCCCGGCTGACGCTGGACTCGCCGCACAACCGCAACGCGCTGTCGGCGCGGCTGGTCGAGCAACTGCACGCTCGGCCTGCGGCAAGCGGCCGCCGACCCGGCGGTGCGGGTGCTGGTGCTGGGCCACACCGGCGGGACGTTCTGTGCCGGTGCCGATCTCAGCGAAGCCTCCGGCGGCGACCCGTTCGAGACCACGGCGCAGCGCGCCCGCGAATTGACCGGGGTGCTGCGCGCGATCGTGGAGTCTCCGCTGCCGGTGGTCGCGGCCGTCGACGGCCACGTCCGGGCCGGCGGCATGGGCCTGGTCGCCGCGTGCGACATCGCGGTCGCCGGGCCGCGGAGCACCTTCGCGCTGACCGAGGCGCGGATCGGCGTCGCCCCGGCGATCATCTCGCTGACCCTGCTGCCGAAGATGTCGGCGCGCGCGGCCGCCCGCTACTACCTCACCGGCGAGACGTTCACCGCCGCACGGGCCGCCGAGATCGGTCTGGTCACTGTGGCGGCCGACGACCTCGAGGCCGAGCTGGCCGGTCTGCTCGCCGATCTGGGCAAGGGCTCGCCGCAGGGGCTGGCGGCGTCGAAAGCGCTGACGACGGCGGAGATTCTGGCCGGGTTCGACCGCGATGCCGAGCGGTTGGCAGCGGAGTCGGCGCGGTTGTTCGTCTCCGATGAGGCGCGCGAAGGGATGCTGGCGTTTCTGCAGAAGCGACCGCCGAATTGGCTGCAATAGAACGCTCCTGTGACAGTTCAGCGAACGCCCTTGCGGTTGCGAACCAGAGTCGTACCCTCATAACCGATGAGCAACTTGACGCCGCGGGACGCATCGACGCGGGCCGCTGACAGCGACCGCATCCAGGTCGCGCAGTTGCTCAGTGAAGCCGCTGCTCAGGGCCGTCTGAATCTGAGCGAGTACGAGCGCCGGCTGGCCCGGGCGTATGCGGCCAAGACCTACGAGGAACTCGACCGGCTCACCGACGACCTGCCGGGCGCGGCAGAACCGTCCCGCCGGCGGGGCTCCGGCAAACCGGCTCCGTCCACGCTGCTGCTGGCCATCCTGAGCGGGTTCGAGCGGCGCGGCCGCTGGAACGTGCCCGGGCGGATGACGACGTTCACCCTGTTCGGCGGCGGCGTCGTCGACCTGCGCTACGCCGACTTCACCTCGGCCGACGTGGAGATCCACGCCTACTCGATCATGGGCGGGCAGACCATCCTGTTGCCGCCGGAGGTCAACGTCGAGGTGCACGGCGTCGGCGTGATGGGCGGCTTCGACAACAACGTCGACGCCGAAGGCGCGCCCGGCGCGCCGAAGGTCACCATCCGCGGTTTCTCGCTGTGGGGCGGCGTCGGCATCAAGCGCAAGAAGCGCAAGACCGGCGGCCCCGAGCCGCTGTCTCCGTAACCGCAGATACCCAGTCAAAGCAACGCCGGCCCCCTCCGCGAGGAGGAGGCCGGCGTTGTCTAGAACGTGCTCAGCTGTCCGAACCGCTGCCCGATCGCGCAGCGTGCTTGGGCCGCTTGTTCTCCTGCTTCTTCGGCGCGGGCGCCGAGGAGCTCGAGCTGTCAGCCTTGGGAGTGGCAGACGGCGCATCGGACGTGGTGGCCGGCGTCGTGGCCTCGGTGCCGGTCGTCGGCGCAACCGTGGAGTCAGCCGGCTTGACCGACGCGACAGAGGACGCAACCTCGGTGGTCGTCGCCTTGCTCGACCCGGTGGACCGCACCCGCGACTTCGGTGTGACCGCGGGAGCATCCGTCGTCGCGGTGTCGGTTGCAGCGGTGGTGTCGGTCGTCGCGGTGTCGGTCGCGGTGTTGCTCGTGGCGTCGGTGGTCGTCGCCTCGAGCGTCTTGACCGCCGCGGCCGACTTGCTGGCCGCGACCGGAACTGCGGCGACGGCGGACACCGCACCGGCGATGCTGTTGGTGATGTAATCGAGGATCCCGGGGATTCCGGACGAACCGGCCTGGAAGCTGCCGTCAGGCGTCACGCCGTTGTAGTAGAGGCCGGCCAGGATGCCGCCGCCGACGGTGACGGGACCGATGGCAATCGTGGGCAGGAGCTGCGCCGCGGTGTAGATCAGCGCGTTGATGGTGGCCGGGATGTTGAAGAAGGTGGTGATGGCGCCCGAAATGATCGGACTGATCTTGCCGATGGTGTCCTGCAGGACGGCTTGAATAGCAGCGCTGGTACCGACCTCGTAGAGGTAGTTGATCGGTCCGTAGCCGTTGTAGCAAGTCGGCGAATCTGCGGCTGAACCGCAGTCGTTGCCGGTGTTGACTTTGCCGTGGATCAGGGTGTCGAGGGCCAGGTACACGACGCCGGGGAGCTGGGGAGCCGATAAGAGGCCGTGGGGAATTGAGTCCGGCGTCGTACGGGGCAATGGGGTTGTCGGCCGGGATCGCGCCGCCCCAGCCGAGGAAGTACGCGTTCTGGTAGTCGAGGGGCGTAAGGGCCAGCAGGGCCTGCACGTCGGTCAGTTCGTACTTCGCCGTCGACAGGGCGTGCGTGCTGGGCATGGCCACCGAGATGTTGCCGGGCGCGAATGCCGGCGTGGCGGCAACAATCGCGGCAGCACTGGCCAGCGCCGCTCCCGTCATGACAAACGGCCGAGTGCGTGACGCCATTGCTAATTTCCCCTCGTAGTGCGAGTTCGCCACACTTATCGGCGAACATATCGATTTGCTGATGCGAAACTTAGAAGATCCTGATGAATCGTAAGGGGAAGTTTGCCCCCTAGCAAGTGGAACCGCAAAACTCGCGTCCACTCCATCACTCTCGGTCCCCTCGCACGCACCGGCTAGGGCCATTCGAATATGTGCTGCCAGAGTTCGGTCAGAAGGCGATGCGTCCCTGGTCGGGCGCCTGCTCACCTTGCACGTCAACGCGGCGAAACGGCCGCTCCGAGAATGTTTGCCATGCGACGCTCCGGAACATCCCGGCCGGCGGGCCGATGCCGACATGTCTGCTCGCGGATCTGTTCGCTCGCTCAGCGGCGGCGTCGGCGCGACCGCAGGTAGTCGCCGACGACGGCGGCGCCGAGCCCGTCGAGATCCGGGACGACGACGCGGCCTTCGACCCGGCGAGCGACCTGATCGATGAATCGGGCCAGGCCGGGATCGTTTCCCAGCCGGAAGATCGTCACCTGTGCCCCGAGCCTGGCCACCTCGTCGAAGCCACGCACGGTGTGAGCGATCGTCCGGGGATGCGGGGGGTAGTCGAAGAAGACCGACGACCCCTGGCCGTCGAAGTCCTCCAGGTGCGCCGTCGGCTCACCGTCGGTGACCACCAGCACCACCGGCTGGGCGTTCGGATGCCGCCGCAGGTGGCGCACCGCCAGGGCCAGCGCGTGGTGCAGGTTGGTGCCCTGCTCGTAGACACCCTCGAGCCCGGTGAGCTCGGCGGCGGTGACGGTCCTGGCGTAGCGGCCGAACGCGATGATCTGCAGAGCGTCCGATCGGAACCGCGTGCTGACCAGGTGGTTGAGCGCCAGGGCTGTCTGCTTCATCGGCAGCCACCGGTTCTCCATCACCATCGAGAACGAGGTGTCGACCAGCAGCGCCACCGCGGCCTGGGTCCGGGTCTCGGTCTCGGACACCTCGACGTCCTCGACCGCGATCTGCAGCGCCCCGTCGCGTCGGTTCGGTCCCGGCCCGGCGCAGCACGGCGTTGGTCAGCGTGCGGGTGACGTTCCACGGCTCGGTGTCGCCGAACGCCCACGGCCGCGTCGCGCCGGTGAGCTCGCCGGCCGCGCCCGCGCGACGGGTGTCCCGCTCGCCGTGGCGGCCCGAAAGCTGTTGTGCCACATCGCGAAGCGCGGCCTGACCGAGCTGGCGCATGGCCTTGGGCGAAAGCCGCCACTGGCCGTCGGAGCCCCGGTCCAGGAAGCCCTGGTTCATCAGCGCGCGTTCCAGCTCGGCCAGTGTGCGGGCGTCGATGGCGGCCTGGTCGCCGAGCTGCCGGGCCAGCGCGTCGAGGTCGACGTCGTCCATCGTGGCGCCGGCGTAGCTCTGCGACAGCTGTTCGGCGAGCTGCTCGAGTTCGGCGATGTCCGACAGCGCCTGGGCGCCTTCGCCCATGCCCAGCGGGTTGTCGCCGGAGAACTCCGCGGAACCGTCCCAGTCCTCCCCCGGCCGCGCCGCCTGCAGGTGGGCGTCGAGCCGGTTGAGCGCATTCATCAGCTGCGGAGAGCCGAATGCCTGCTGCGCCAAGGCATCCAGCTCGGCGCGCTGGTCGGGGGTCAGGCTGTTGCGGAATCGCTGAGCCGCCGCGGCCCGCTGGGCCAGCGAGTCGAGCAGCTCCTCGACGTCCTTCGGGTTCTCCGGGAAGTACTGGCCGTGCTTGCGCATGAAGTCCTGGAAGTCATCCGGGGTGTCCTCCCCGCGAGAATGCTTGTCCAGCAAGTCA
Organism: uncultured Actinomycetota bacterium; assembly: GCA_963765445.1. Taxonomy (GTDB): domain Bacteria; phylum Actinomycetota; class Actinomycetes; order Mycobacteriales; family Mycobacteriaceae; genus Mycobacterium. The sequence continues at coordinate 16,545 of CAVXWQ010000053.1, read as the reverse complement.
TTCAGGTCGTCGAGCATCTCGTTGACGGCCTGGCGGTCCTCGTCGGTGGCGTTCTCCAGCGCCTGCTTCATCCCGGCGAAGCGCTGGTCGAGCATCTCCCGCCCGAGCAGATCCTTGATCTGGTCGTACTTCTGCCGCGCCTCGGGGCTTCGCCAGTCGTAGTCCGACAGCTCCTGCACGGCCTTGGCCGGCGACGGCGACAGCGACTCGATCTGCAACTCCTGGAACCGGGCGTCGTCGTCGAGGGCGCGGGCCAGCTCCTTGCGCTCGGCCAGCACGGCCTCGTCGAGCAGCTTCTTGATCTCCTGCAGGGTGCCGTCAAGGTTGTTGCGGTTCAACAACTCCCGGCGTCGGCGGTTGGCCTCGGCGGCGAGCCGGTCCGCCCCGCGCATGTTCTTGGTGCCGCGGCGCAACAGCTCGGACAGCGCCCGGCGCGGCGAGTGCCCTCCATGACGTCCTGGCCGATCTGCTCGAGCGCCTCCCGCAGATCCACCGGCGGCGCCAGTGGATCCGGGCCCCCGGTGTACGCGGAGTACCGGGAGTCGTGCGCGTGCCGCGGGCTTTAGCCATAGACGGTCTCGCCCTCCCCGGTGACCTTGCCGATGCGCTTGGCCAGATACAGCGCCTCCAGCGCCAGCTCCAGCGCGGCCGCGCGCTCGCCGTCGGACTCGGCGCCGAGCCGGTCGGCGATCGCGTCGATGACCGGCAGGTCGGGCAGCGCGGCCAGCACGTCCTTGGCCGACACCTGCTCGCCCGTCGTCACCGCCGAGCCGCCCTCGACGGCGGCCACCAGCGGACCCACGTCGATGCCGCCGAGCGCCCGCTGCGCGGTCTCGGCGGTGGCGCGCCGCAGCAGGTGCTCGAGCACCGCCTGCTCGCGGCCCTCCTCGCCGGACTCGAACTCCAGCTTGCCGCGCAGCACGTCGATCACGGTGCCGAGGTCGACCACCCGCGCCACCGGCTCGTCCTCGCCGAGCACCGCGCCGCGATGGCGGGCCGACGCGGCGACGGTCTCGGCCGCCGCGATGGCGAACCGCGCCGACACACCCGAGCGCTGGTCGACGGAGTTGGACTCGCGAAGGTAGCGGGCGAACCGGGCGATGATCTGCATCAGATAGGTCGGAACCTGCGCCGACAGGTGTGCCTCCTGGCCGATCACGCCGACCTCGGCGTCGAGCTCGCGCGGGTAGTGGGTGCGGATCTCCGCGCCGAACCGGTCCTTGAGCGGGGTGATGATGCGGCCGCGGTTGGTGTAGTCCTCCGGGTTGGCGCTGGCCACCACCAGCACGTCCAGCGGCAGCCGCAGCGTGTAGCCGCGGACCTGGATGTCGCGCTCCTCCATCACGTTGAGCATCGAGACCTGGATGCGCTCGGCCAGGTCGGGCAGCTCGTTGACGGCGACGATGCCGCGGTGGGCCCGCGGGATCAGGCCGTAGGCGATGGTCTCCGGGTCACCCAGGCTGCGTCCCTCGGCGACCTTGATGGGGTCGATGTCACCGACGAGGTCGGCCACGCTGGTGTCGGGTGTGGCGAGCTTCTCGTAGTACCGCTCGCTGCGGTGTCTCCACGCGACCGGCAGCTCGTCGCCGAGCTCGGCGGCCCGCCGGATCGACTCCGGAGTGATCGGCGTGTACGGGTGCTCGCCGAGCTCGGCCCCGGCGATCACCGGCGTCCACTCGTCGAGCAGGTTCTGCAGCGAGCGCAGCAGACGGGTCTTGCCCTGGCCTCGCTCGCCGAGCAGGACGAAGTCGTGGCCGGCGATCAGCGCGCGCTCCAGCTGCGGCAGCACGGTGTCCTCGAAGCCGAAGATACCTGGCCAGACGTTCTTTCCTTCGGCCAGCGCGGCGAGCAGGTTCTCCCGGAGCTCCTCCTTGACGCCGCGCTCCCGATGGCCGGATGCGCGCAGTTCGCCAAGGGTGCGGGGCAGGGTGTCAGCTGAGGTCACCTCTCCACGCTACGACGGCTCGTCGCCCTACCGCCCCGCCGAGTGTGGACTTGACCCACGTTCGTCACGGTTTGCGTGGGGGTAATCCACGTTCGGCGGGAAATTCGGCGGAAATCTAGTGGGCGAAGTGGCGCGCCCCGGTCAGGTACAGCGTGATGCCGGCCTTGGCCGCGGCCTCGGTCACCACGTCGTCGCGCATGGAGCCACCCGGGTGCACGATCGCCTTGACTCCGGCGGCGGTCAGCGTCTCCAGGCCGTCCGGGAACGGGAAGAACGCATCGGAGGCGGCCACGGCGCCGCGGACCCGCTCACCGCCGCGCTCGACGGCCAGCCTGGCGGCGTCGACCCGGTTGACCTGACCCATGCCCACGCCCACGGTGGCGCCGTCGGCGGCGATGACGATCGCGTTGGACTTGACCGCACGGCAGGTGCGCCAGGCGAACGCCAGGTCGGCCAGCGTCGCGGCGTCGGCGGCCTCGCCGGTGGCCAGCGTCCAGTTGGCCGGGTCGTCGCCGGGCGCGTTGATGCTGTCGCGCTCCTGCATCAGCAGGCCGCCGCTGATCTGCCGGATCTCCACGCCGTCGATCGGCGGTTCGGCGGCGACCAGCACGCGAATGTTCTTCTTGCGGGCCAGGATCTCCACCGCGCCGGGCTGGTAGGCGGGGGCGATGATCACCTCGGTGAAGATCTCCGAGACGAACTCGGCCATCTCCACCGTCACCTCGGTGTTGGCCGCGATCACGCCGCCGAACGCGGACAGCGGATCGCACTCGTGGGCCTTGCGGTGGGCGTCGGCCACCGACACCGACGAGATCGCGATGCCGCAGGGGTTGGCGTGCTTGATGATCGCCACGCAGATCTGTTCGTGGTCGAACGCCGCCCGCCAGGCCGCGTCGGCATCGGTGAAGTTGTTGTAGGACATCTCTTTTCCGTGCAGTTGCTCGGCCTGCGCCAGGCCCGGCCAACCGACGTCGTCGCTGTAGAGCGCCGCCTGCTGATGCGGGTTCTCGCCGTAGCGCAGCTGCGAGGTGCGCCGCCAGTTCCGGCCCAGCCACGGCGGCAGGAACGCCGGCGCGTCACCGTCCTCGGGCGCCAGGGTGAAGCCCATCCAGGTGGCCACGGCCACGTCGTACTCGGCGGTGTGCCGGAACGCCAGCGAGGCCAGCTTCGCGCGCTCACCGAGCGTGAACCCGCCGCCCCGGACCGCGGCGAGCACGCCGTCGTAGCCCAGCGGGTCCACCACGACGGCGACGCTGGCGTGGTTCTTGGCGGCCGCCCGCACCATCGAGGGACCGCCGATGTCGATCTGCTCGACGCACTCGTCGATCTCCGCGCCGGAGTCCACCGTCTCGCTGAACGGATAGAGGTTGACGACGACGAGGTCGAACGGCTCGATCTTGAGCCGCTCCAGCGCCTGCATGTGCTCGGCGTTGCGGGTGTCGGCCAGCAGGCCGGCGTGGATGTGCGGGTGCAGCGTCTTGACCCGGCCGTCGAGTACCTCGGGGAAACCGGTCACCAGCTCGACGGGAGTCACCGGAATGCCTTTGTCGGCAATGGTTTTCGCGGTCGATCCGGTCGAGACGATGTCGACGCCGGCCTCGTGCAGGCCTTGGGCGAGCGGAATCAGGCCGCTCTTGTCGTACACGCTTATCAGCGCCCGCCGAATCGGCCGCTTGCCGATCAATGTCCCCGACGTCATCCTATGGTCGCCTTTCTGCCACTCCAGGTCACACCGCGGTTCGCCACCGCGGCAAGCACGTCCACCAGCAGTCGTCGCTCCACGACCTTGATGCGTTCGTGCAACGTGTCTTCGTCGTCGCCGTCGAGGACCTCGACCGCCTCCTGAGCCAGGATCGGGCCGGTGTCCATCCCGGCGTCCACCAGGTGAACCGTGCACCCGGTGACCTTCACGCCGTAGCTCAGCGCGTCCGGGACCGCGTGCGCGCCGGGAAACGACGGCAGCAGCGCGGGATGGGTATTGACCACCCGCCCGATGAAGCGCGAAAGGAACTCGGGGCCAAGTATTTTCATGAAGCCGGCCGAGACGATGAGGTCCGGGCGGTGCAGTGCGGTGGCGTCGGCGATCGCGGCGTCCCAGGCGGGACGGTCGGGATGGTCACCAAGGCGCACGCAGTAGGTGGGGATCGCCGGCGGCCTGCGCGATCTGCACCGCGCGGCAGTCCCGGTCCACGCCGACCGCGACGACGCGGGCGGGATAGTCCCCCACCGCGGCGTCGAGCAGCGACTGCAGCAGCGACCCGGTCCCCGAGGCCAGCACGACGACGCGAGCCGGCGCGCTGGGCGGGACGCTGAGCGGATGCTGCACGGCGATGAGCCTAACCGTGGTTTGTCGCCGGCGACGACCGGGCGCGGACCGCGAGATTGACACCACGCAGCTGATCACTCGCACTTGTCTCTGCGTGAGCTCAGTCGCGCGGCGGGTGCGGCTCCTCGGGCGCGATGTCGTCGTCGACGACCATCAGGTCCTCGACATCCTCGAGGTCGGGCGCGGGCCGCACCGGCCGCGGCGGTGGCGCGGCTCGGGTTCCGGCTGCGGGTCCGGTTCGGGCGAAGGCTCGAGCTCCTCAGCCGCGACGTCGTCCGGCTGGGGCTCCGGTTCGGGCTCGGGCGGGGTCTCCGGGAGAACGATGGGCTGGGTGAACGGCTCGGACTCGAGATCAGAGACCGGCTCGGCGGGCGCGGGCACCCGCTTGGGACGGCGCGTCACGCCGCCGGACATCACGACCGTCAGACCGCCGACGACGAAGAACCAGAAGAACACTCCCGGGGCGAAGGTCGTCTGATCCACCCCGACGTCCCCGAAGTTGCCCAGCTGACCCCCACTGGCATAGCCCAGCAGCGCCATGGTCGCGGCCGACAGCCCGGCGGCGACCGCCAGCTTGGCCAGCGCGGCAGGCAGCGGAAGCGGCCGCCGCGCGCACTGCTGACCCACCGCGACGCCCGAGGCGGCACCGACGATCAGCAGGGCGACCCACACCGGCCCGAGCGGAGGTGTGGGCACCGCCGCCAGGATCGGCAGCGCCGGGATGTCGCCGCCGAACACCGTGAAGGAACTGAACGTCGCGAAGCCGATGTGCGCGCTGGAGCCGACGGCGACCGCCGAGGTGCCGATGATGACGTTCGGGGCGTACAGCGCGGACAGCACCGTGAGGCTGAGCTGACCGAACAGCGAGTCGGTGATCGCGTACAGGTCGTGCATGGTGCCCCAGTGCACGACCAGAGAGGCCGCGGTCACCGCCCCGGACAGCCCGAACAGCGCCAGCAGCCCGGCCTTGGCCGCGGGGATGGTGTCGGCCAGCCACCCGGGCAGCCCCAGCGACCTGACCGCGCGGCGCCCGATGCGCGAGCCCACACCGATCAGCGCACCGACGGCGTGCACCGCCAGCACGCCCGAAAACGCCCGCAGCGCATTGGGTGTCTGCAACTCGGTGATCACCGAGGAGGCGTCGTGAATGACCGCGAGCGCGATGGCCGCGATCAACAGCGGACCGCCCAGCGCCGACGCGACGATCCAGCGGGCGACGAACCACGACGCCTGCGGTGAGGTGGCCTGCGCGGTGGTGCGTGCCGTTCCCCACACCATCAGCAGCACCGGCAGCAGCGGCAGCACGGCCAGCTGATGGCCGGCGATCGAGATCGGCACCTGATGAACAGCCAGCCACATGCTGGCGATGGCACCCAGGGTGCCGGTCATGTCGCTGTTGGCGATGACGAGCTGCAGCAGCGTCACCGCCGCGATCACGACGAGCGCAACCAGGGACGGGCCGAAGGCAACCCGAACCAGGTCACGCGCCTGGCGCGCGCCGACCGCCCGCTGGTCCTCCATCCGTGTCACTCGTCGCGCCGGCTATTCGAGGTGCGCGAAGAGCGGCTCAGGACGGGGTCGGGCCCGACGGCGGCGACGATGACGGCGCCTGCGAATGCTGACCGGGCTGCCCGGGCTCCGGCTGCTGCTGACCAGATCCGACCGACGGCGGCGGACTGAAGCTGGGGAATCCGGTGGGCGGCGTCGGCGGTCCGTTCTGCGGCCGGCCGAGCCGAAGCCGCCGGTGGACGGTCCGGACGAGTAGCCGCCGTACTGCTGTGACGGGTAGTTCGGCCGCTGAGCCGGCCCCTGGCCGTAGTAGCCGCCGGGCGGCGGACCGTACTGGCCGCCGAACTGGTCGTACCGGGGCCGAGGCGCGGGCGGGGTGATGACTCCGGACTCGAACAGCAGCACAGCCACCGCGGCCAGCGCTTCCAGCAGGGTGAACGCCAGCACCAGCCATAGCGCCCAGCCGACCGAGAAGCCGGTCGGCTTGCTGACCAACTGGGCGATGACCAGGAGGACTGCGAGCACCGCCACCGCCGCGACGACGGCGCTGTAACCCTTGACCTTGGGCAGCAGGCTCACCGCCGCGAGCAGGGCCGCGAGGGTCGCAGCGATGATCGGGTAACCGCCGCCGCTGCCGGTCAGCTCAGCGCCGCCGAACGGCCCGAGCTCAGCGCTGACGGTGAACACCGGACCGAAGCTGGCCAGGTAGGCCGCCAGACCCAGCACCACCACCGCGATGGTCAGGTACAGCGGCAGCTTGCTCGGTCCGGCCTCGGCCGGCGCGTACGACGGCCCGGGCGCCCCGTACGGACCGGGTTGCTGTGTCTGTGGGTAGCCCGGGTTGGTGGGCGGGTAACTCATGGCCTCTCCTTCAGCCTTGTGTCGCCGCGCTCCCCTGCGGCGCTGCGTCGGTTATGGCGCGCGAACGGACCGATGGGCCCAGTTCGAACACCCACGCTAGCGCACAGCGCCGGCGGGGGCGGCGACCATCGGCGTGTCACACAGCCGGTTGCCAACCAGCCCGCACCGCTCAGGCGGAGGCCAGCAGCGGCGCGCCGACCGAATCGCTGTCAGCGGCTTCGATTTCGCGCACCAGGGGCAGCACGCGCGCACCGAAGTATTCGATCTCCTCCTGGAAGTGCAGGAAGCCGCCGAGAATGAGGTCCACCCCGCGCTTGCGGTAGGCGGCGATGCGCTCGGCGATCTGCTCGGGCGTTCCGATGAGTTGGGTCCGGAACCCGTCGTTGTACTGCACCAGATCCTCGAAGGTGGAGTCCGCCCACATACCGCGCTTGTCGCCGGTGGAGCTGCCGGCCTGCCGGACCGCGGCACCGAAGCCCTCGACCGCCGGACGGTTGGCCTTGGCGATGATCTCCCGCAGGACTTCTTTCGCTTCCTTCTCTGTGTCGCGGGCGATGATGAAGCCGTTGAGACCGAACTTGACCTCCCGGCCGGCGTCCCGCGCGTGGTCGCGGACCTCGACGACCTGCTCGGTGACCCCGTCGAAGTCCTTGCCGTTGGAGAAGTACCAGTCCGAGTAGTAGCCGCCGTTGCGGCGCGCGGCCGTGGAGTTACCGCCCTGGAACAGTTCGGGATTCGGGCGCTCGGCGGTGTTGAGCGGCTTGGGCTTGAGGGTGAAGTCGTGGATGCGGTAGAAGTCGCCGCGGAAGTCCACAGTTGTCCTCGGTCCAGATCTTGCGGATCACCTGGAGGAACTCCGCACTGCGGCGGTAGCGCTCGTCGTGCTCGAGCCACGGCTCACCGAGGTGGGTGAACTCGTCCTTGAACCAGCCGGAGACGACGTTGATCGCGAACCGCCCGCCGGAGAGGTGGTCGGCGGTGGCACCGAGTTTGGCCAGCACCGCCGGATGCCACAGCCCGGGGTGGACGGCGGCGATGACCTTCAGCCGCTGAGTGGCCAGCAGCAGCGCCAGCGAGAAACTGGTCGACTCGTGCTGGAACTCGGCGCCGTAGCTCGCCTCGTAGCGGACCTGGCTCAGCGCGTACTCGAAGCCGTTGTTCTCGGCGGTCTGCGCAAGCTTCACGTTGTAGTCGTAGCCCCAATCGGTGCGCTGCTCGATCGTGCTGGTCACCAGACCGCCGCTGACGTTCGGCACCCAGTAGGCGAATTTCACGTTGTCCGCGATGCGTTCAGTTGTCATGGTGTGCCATCAGAACAGCGCGCGGACGGACTCGTCGCGGGTAAGGCGCGCGCTGAACGAAAGTCAGGCCAACACGATCGGCGTTGCCGCAATGCCGTTGAACCGCGACGCGGTCACCGACGTGTAGGCGCCCATCATCGGGCTGACGACGATGTCGCCGACGGACAGCGGTGGCATCGGATAGTCGTGAGCGACGACGTCGGCGCTGTCGCAGGTGGGCCCGGCCAGGGTGACGGATTCGAAGCTGTGCTCGTCCGGGCCGCCGTCGAGCACCTCACGCAGCGCGAGGATCGGTGGGTGCACATCTTCGGTGAGCACGTTGGAGTAGCTGCCGTACACCCCGTCGTCGAGGTAGTGCCAGGTGCGGCCGTCCCGCAACGCGGTGCCCACGACACTGCTCAGCAGCGTCATCGAATCCGCGGCCAGGAACCGGCCGGGCTCGGCCATCAGCGCGAACTCGCGCCGCCGCTCGCCGAGGACGTCGTCGACGATGGCGCCGATCGACTCGATCCCGGGCATCGACTCGCGGTAGTCGACCGGAAATCCCCCGCCGATGTCGATCACCCTGGCGCGCACATCGAGGGTGCGCTCGACATGGTCGACCAATTCGAGTGTCTCGCGCAGCGCGGTCCGGTAGGGCTCGACGCAGGCGCTCTGGCTCCCGACGTGGAAACTGAAGCCCGCGAAGCGAACTCCGGCCGCGACGACGTGCTTGACGATCAGGTCCGCCTCGCGCGGCGAGACGCCGAACTTGGTCGACAGGTCGGATTTCGCGGCCGGGTTCGGGAAGCCGAGGCGCACCAGTACCTCGATGTCGGCCGGCATCGAGGTGAACTTCTGTGCCTCGACGGCGTTTTCCACCACGAAGGTCCGCACTCCCGCACGGTAGGCATGCTCGATGTCGGCGGGCTTCTTGATCGGGTGGGTGTGCACACAGCGGTCCATCGGCAGGCGCATGGTCCGCAGCAGGTCCACCTCGGCATTGGTGGCCACGTCGAAGCCGCCGCCCCATGCCGCGACCGTCATCAGGACGGCGGGGTGCGGCAGGGCCTTGACCGCGTAGTGCAGCCGGAACCCGCGCAGGTGCTTGGCCAGCAGGCGGTAGCGGGCGGCGACCCGGTCGGGGTCGAGCACCAGCAGTGGCGTGCCGTGTACGGCGACGAGGTCCTGCCAGGAGTTGCGCCGAGCCTCGGCGCGCAGATCGTTACGCAGCGCGAGCCGTCGTGACCGGTTCATCATCCACCTTCTCTCTGTGTTTTCCCCTGCACGGCCAGCAAGCGGTTGAAGCGCTCATAGCTGACGACGGCGAAGGCGTAGAAAGCCAAGTCCGAGAACAACTTCGCGCCGATCCAGCCGAGCATCGCGGTGTCCACCAGGGCGGGGCCGAGGTAGTAGGCCAGCGGGCGGACGGCCAGCGAGTCCACCAGCTCGGCGGGCCCGAACTCGATCGCCACGCTGCGCAGCGCGAGACCGTTGGCCGCGGCGAACCGCACCGGCCACCGGCGGTGCGTCTGCGTGGCGTACGACAACCGCGCCGCGCTGCCGAACGCGATGGCATAGAAGCCGACCGACGCCCCGATGGTGCCGCCCACCGCCGCGGCGGCGAACGACTCGGTCAGCACGAACAGCAGGCCGGCGCCACCCAACTCCCCGACGGTCCCGGCGATTTCGCACGGCAGATAACGGCGAACCCACTCTGCGAGCTTGCGCTCGAGCCGACGAGCCGTTGTCCATGCCATGACGGTGATCCGCCCGCGGACCAGCGTCACGAGTGGAGGCCTACCTGTGTCGGGGGACACAACACGCGCACCTCTGTCGGAGGCACAGCACAATACAGTGGGACCGGCCCTTGCCCACGCGAATGGAACACGTTCTAATCCTCGGCATGGATTATGGGCTCGTTCTGTTCACCAGCGATCGCGGCATCACCCCCGCCGCGGCGGCCAAACTCGCCGACGACCACGGGTTTCACCACGTTCTACGTGCCCGAGCACACCCACATCCCGGTCAAGCGCGAGGCCGCCCACCCCACCACCGGTGACGAGTCACTTCCCGACGACCGCTACATGCGCACCCTGGACCCGTGGGTGAGCCTGGGAACGGCGTGTGCGGTCACCTCGCGGGTACGGCTGTCCACCGCGGTGGCGCTGCCCGTCGAGCACGACCCGATCACGCTGGCGAAATCGATTGCCACACTTGACCATCTCTCCGGTGGCCGGGTCAGCCTGGGCGTCGGGTTCGGCTGGAACACCGACGAGCTGGCCGACCACAACGTGCCCCCGGGCCGCCGGCGCACCATGCTGCGCGAGTACATCGAGGCCATGCGCGAGCTGTGGACCAAGGAGGAAGCCTCCTACGACGGCGAGTTCGTCAAGTTCGGGCCCAGCTGGGCGTGGCCCAAGCCGGTGCAGTCCCACATCCCGGTGCTGGTCGGCGCGGCTGGCACCGAGAAGAACTTCAAGTGGATCGCGCGCAGCGCCGACGGCTGGATCACCACGCCGCGGGACTTCGACATCGACGCGCCGGTGAAGCTGCTGCAGGACACCTGGGCGGACGCGGGCCGCGACGGCGCACCGCAGATCGTCGCGCTGGACTTCAAGCCGGTGCCCGAGAAGCTGGCTCACTGGCGCGAACTCGGCGTCACCGAGGTGCTGTTCGGGTTGCCCGACAAGCCCGCCGACGAGGTCGCCGCCTACGTCGAGCGGCTGGCCGGCAAGCTCGCCGCGCTCGCTTAGGGGGTAGGAGCGCGGCTATTCGAGTGGGGTTCCACTCGTGCCGCGGCATCCGGGTCCGACGACAGTTCAGGCCGTACGTATCGGCTGACGAACTGAAGGAGGATGCCATGCCATCCATCAGCCCGCTCATCATCCACGTGATCGACAGCGTCGAGCACACCCCTCGCCGCACCCGCCGCGGGCGCAAGCCCGCCCGGACCCGATTCGCCACCCGCGTTCGGCGCGGTTAGGCCACCGTCGCCGCTTTCGGCGCGATTAGCCCAGCGTCGCGCGGTTGACGCCCTCGCCGTCGCACTTGACGTCGATCGGTGCGCCCAGCGGCTCGCCGTCGGACATCAGGGCGACCAGGTCCTCGTCGGTGGTGATGGCCAAGAATCGGCTGTCGTCCGCGTCGAGCCGGCCGATGATGATGCCGGTGCGCTCCGGCCAGTCGTAGCGCACCGAGTAGGTCTCGATCACTCCGGAGCCGTCGACGTTGCGGGTGACCGCGAGCGTTGGCAGCGCAGCGATTTCGGCCTGCAACTCCTGACTGCGGTCCGGCACCCAGTCGGCGGGTTCGGTGGAGTACACCCCGACCGAGTACTTGCTCATGATGCCGCCGTTGGCGCCGACGAGGCCGAACGCGCCTGGCCTGTCTCGCATCTGCGCAACCGTCTCGGCGATGCCGTGCAGCGAGTAGCTGTTGCCCGGGCCGCCGAAGTACGGCAGACCGCCGGTGAGTGTGAGCCCGCGCGGATCATCGCTCGCCAGGCCGAAAGCGTCACACACCGCGAACACCGGGAACGGAAAGCAGCTGTAGAGGTCGAAGGTGGCGACGTCGTCCATGTCGATCCCGGCAGTCCGAAGCGCCTCGGCCACAGCATTTTTCGCGGCATGACTGACGTGGAGTTCGGTACGGTCCAACAGGGCTTGTTCGGTCTGGTTGGCATGCCCACGCAGGTACACCCACTTGTCCTCGGCGACGCCGAGCCGCCGGGCAGCGGCCACCGACATCATCAGCGCCGCGGCGCCCTGATTGACGGTGTCGCGGGCCACCATCAGCCGAGGGTACGGGTCGCAGATCATCCGGTTCTCGTCGGTGACCGTCATCAGCTCGGCCACCGACCGCTCCACGGGTGACGACGAGAATGGGTTCTTGGCAGCGACTTTCGAGAAGGGCGCGAACAGCTCGGCCATCTCGCGACGGTATTCGCCGACGCTGCGTCCCAGCCAAGCCCGGCGCGCGTTGTCCAGCAGCCCGTACTGCACCGGCGCGCCGGTCAACCCGTGCGTGGCGGTGTACTCGCTCATGTACTGCTCGTAGCCGTAGCCGCGGTCCTCGAGTTGGCCGCCCACTTCTTCGGTGAAGTCCGGCTTGTCGTCACGGCCCGCGAAGTACTTTGCGGTGGACCCCGGCTCCGAGCCGAGGATCAGGGCCACCTCGATCTCGCCGGCGGCGATGGCGCCGGCGAATTCCGTCACCAGCTTCTGCGGGCCGTTGCCGCCGATGGACTCGAGCACCGCGCGCGCGGGGTCGGCACCGACCCGGCGAGCCACCGAGCGCACATAGTTGTCCGAGGCTCCCAGCGGCGGCTTCGCGAACGGGGAGCAGATCTCGAACTGCCGCAACCCGGCGAACACCTCGATTGCCTCCGCCACTGCTGTCACGTCCGCACCGGTGTCGGCCAGGGCCGCACGCACAGCCTCGGTGGCCAGCTCGACCGACGACATGCCCCGGTAGTCGGAGTCACCGAGTCGCTCGGTGAACTGACCGACGCCGACGAGGACGGGAGTACGTGGATCGACCATAGTTCGACAGGCTAACCGATTGCGGCGAGCAGACGCAAAAGCCCCCGACACGCCGGGCGTGCGGGGGCTTTTGTACCCCGTCTGCTCGGCCGGGGTTACAGGCTCTCGAAGATCTCCCGGGCCAGCGCCGCGGTCTCCGACGGCGTCTTGCCGACCTTCACCCCGGCCGCCTCGAGGGCTTCCTTCTTGGCCGCCGCGGTACCCGACGAGCCCGACACGATGGCGCCGGCGTGGCCCATGGTCTTGCCTTCCGGGGCGGTGAAGCCTGCGACGTAACCGACGACCGGCTTGGACACGTTGGCCTTGATGTAGTCGGCCGCCCGCTCCTCGGCGTCGCCGCCGATCTCGCCGATCATCACGATGACCTTGGTCTCGGGATCCTTCTCGAACGCCTCGATGGCGTCGATGTGGGTGGTGCCGATGACCGGGTCGCCGCCGATGCCGATGGCGGTGGAGAAGCCGAGATCGCGCAGCTCGTACATCATCTGGTAGGTCAGCGTGCCGGACTTGGACACCAGGCCGATCGGGCCCTTGCCGGTGATGTTGTTCGGCGTGATGCCGACCAGCGCCTCACCCGGGGTGATGATGCCCGGGCAGTTCGGGCCGATGATGCGGGTCTTGGCGCCCTTGTTCACGTTGTAGGCCCACGCATAGGCGGTGTCCTGCACCGGGATTCCCTCGGTGATGACGACCAGCAGCGGGATCTCGGCGTCGATGGCCTCGATGATCGCGTCCTTGGCGAACGCCGGCGGCACGAACGCGATCGACACGTCGGCTCCGGTCTCCTTCATCGCCTCGGCCACGGTGCCGAACACCGGCAGTTCGACGTCGTTGCCGCCCTTGTCCTTGTGGCTGACGGTCGTGCCGGCCTTGCGGGCGTTGACGCCGCCGACCACCTGGGTGCCGGCCTTGAGCATCAGCGCGGTGTGCTTGGTGCCCTCGCCGCCGGTGATGCCCTGGACGATGACCTTGGAGTCCTTGTTCAGAAAGATCGACATATGTTAGTGTCCCTTACTTGTTCGCCAGCTCGGCGGCTTTGTCGGCACCGGCGTCCATGGTCTCGGCCTGGATGACCAGCGGGTGGTTGGCCTCGGCGAGGATCCGCCGGCCCTCGTCGACGTTGTTGCCGTCCAGCCGGACGACGAGCGGCTTGTTGGCGTCGTCGCCGAGCATCTGCAGGGCCTTGACGATGCCGTTGGCCACCGCGTCGCAGGCGGTGATGCCGCCGAAGACGTTGACGAACACGCTCTTGACCTGCTTGTCGCCCAGGATGACGTCCAGGCCGGCGGCCATCACCTCGGCCGAGGCGCCGCCGCCGATGTCGAGGAAGTTGGCCGGCTTGACCCCGCCGTGCTTCTCGCCGGCGTAGGCCACCACGTCCAGGGTCGACATCACCAGGCCCGCACCGTTGCCGATGACGCCGACCTGGCCGTCGAGCTTGACGTAGTTCAGGTCGTTCTGCTTGGCCTTGAGCTCCAGCGGGTCGGTGGCGTCCTTGTCCTCGAACTCGCGCGTGGTCGGGATGACGGAAGTCGGCGTTGCCGTCCAGGGTGACCTTGCCGTCCAGCGCCAGGATCTGATCGTCGGGGGTGCGCACCAGGGGGTTGACCTCGACCAGGGTGGCGTCCTCGCTTGACGAAGACCTCCCACAGCTTCTGAATGGTCACCGCGGCCGCGTCGAGCACCTCGGCGGGCAGGTGGCCCTGTTCGGCGATCGAGCGGGCGAACGCGAGGTCCACGCCGGTGACGGCGTCGACCGGAACCTTGGCCAGCCGCTCGGGCTTGGTGGCGGCCACCTCCTCGATCTCCATGCCGCCCTCGACCGAGCACATGGCCAGGTAGGTGCGGTTGGCGCGGTCGAGCAGGAAGGAGATGTAGTACTCCTCGGCGATGTCGCTGGCCTCGGCGACCAGCAACTTCTTGACGATGTGTCCCTTGATGTCCAGGCCGAGGATGTTCTTGGCGTGGGTGTAGGCGTCCTCGGGGGTCGCGGCGTACTTGACGCCACCGGCCTTGCCGCGGCCGCCGGCCTTCACCTGGGCCTTGACCATCACGGGCTTGCCGATCTCCTCGGCGATGGCCTTGGCGTCCTCCGGCGAATCGGTGACGCGGCCCGGAGTGGTGGGAACGTTGTGCTTGGCGAACAGTTCCTTCGCCTGGTACTCGAAAAGATCCATGGGCTCACTGTCTGGTCGGCGCTGACAATTGATTGAGGAAGTCGCTCCGGGGGAACTGTATCGAGACCAGATCCAGGCGCCGCCTCCGCCCACCACTCATGTGGTCCATCTCACCGGGCACCCGAAGTGATTCAACTCACAATCACCCGTGGAATAACGGCATCGGTTGCCACTTCACTGCCCAATTTGGTTACGGTCTCTGGGGTCTAGATAACGCTTTGGTCACGACTAGAGGGGCTTTGGGTTTTGCGGCAGCAGAGGTCGGAGCGCGAATCTCCCCGGAGAAACCCGGACCACACGTGCCACAACCAGGGCTTTTGATCCCGAGCGGGTCGACGTCACCGACATCATCCCCTTCAACGAGTTCGGCGATCTGGGCGACGTAGACTTCCGCGAGCACACCGCATTCGACTCCGAAGCGCAGGTGGTGCACTCCCCGGAACTAGATGACATGCATGACGCCGACGACCTGACACCGCTGCGACTCGTGGTACCCGACCGAGTTCGCCGCCAGACGAGACGCCAAACGCGCCGAGCAACCCCGGTTCGTCGACACCGAGATCACCGACATGCTGCCGCGCACGCCGCAGCACCGCAGGCAGCCGACCAGCGCCGCCAAGGGCCGCGTGATGATCGTCGCGATGGCCGCGGGCGCCGCGGCCGCCGCGGCCTATACCGCGATCAAGCCGGCCGGTGAGACGACCACCCGAACCGTGCTGGCCGCCGAGAAGACCTCCATCGACGGCGCTTCGGCTGCCCCGCGCGGCATGCAGATCATCGCCGTCCAGCCGGCGGCCGACGTCGCGCTGCACAGCGAGGAACTCTCCAAGGGCGCGGCGTTCGCCCAGGAGCGCGCCGAGCGCGAAGCACGGCTGCAGCGGCCGCTGTTCGTCATGCCCACCAAGGGCGTGTTCACCTCCGGCTTCGGTTACCGCTGGGGCGCCCTGCACGCCGGCATCGACCTGGCCGGCCCGATCGGCACCCCGATCTACGCGGTGTCCGACGGCGTGGTGGTCGACGCAGGGCCCGACCGCCGGCTTCGGTGCCTGGGTCAAGATCCGGCATGCGGACGGCAGCGTCTCGCTGTACGGCCACGTCAACACCTGGACCGTCCAGATCGGTCAGCGGGTGTTCGCAGGCGACCAGATCGCCACCATCGGCAACCGCGGCAACTCGACCGGACCGCACCTGCACTTCTCGGTTCTTCAGAACGGCACCAACTACATCGATCCGGTGCCGTGGCTTGCCGCTCGGGGTCTTTCCCTGGGCCCCTACGTCGGCTGAGCCGGTGGCTCACCCCACCGATCCGACCCAACCGAGTGCCTCGCTGCCGTTCATCCGGCGACAACCCACCACGCCTGTTCCCCTGCCCGATGACACCCGCACCGGCATCATCCGGCGCGCGCCCACCGGGCCCATCCCGCCGATCCCCGAGGGGCAAAACACCCACATCCCCGCGCCGCTGGAGGATGCGCCGACCGGGCTGATCCGGCGCGCCGAACCGGTGGCGGTGCCGGCCCGGGCGCCCGCCGACATCGACATCTCCACCGGCCGCACCGCGATCGCGGCCAGCGCGGTCAGCATCGTCAGCGGCTGGGCGACGGCCGTGGTGGCCACCGACCTCATCACCGGGTGGTGGCACACCGACCGATTGTTCTGCGTCGCAGTCGGTTTCCTGGCCCTGCTGTTCGCCGGCACTACGATCGCAGGGGTGATCCTGCTTCTGCTTCGACGGTCGGTGGGCCGCTACCTGATCACCTTCGGCGCGGTGGTTGCGTTGATGACGTTCGGCAGTGTGTTCATCGCCGGGGCCCGAATCCCGTGGCCGGTCTACCTGATTCCGGTGTTACCGCTGGCGAGTCTTATTCTGGCACTTCATTCTTCGACGAAGCGGTGGTGTCGG
>CAVXWQ010000052.1:0-30357 GCA_963765445.1 uncultured Actinomycetota bacterium | reverse complement strand
CCGGTTCGAGGATCTCCGCGCGGGCCTCCGGCGCCGAGGCGCGCAGCGCATCGGCCGAGGCGTCGTCGGGCTGGGTCTGCGACAGCACCTCGGCCTCCACCCGCGCCAGGTAGGTCGCCACCTCGCGGGCGCAGTCGGCGTCGCTCCAGCCCAGGATCGGCGCGACGATGTCGGCGACCTCGGCCGCGCAGTCCACCCCGCGGTGCGGGTACTCGATGGAGATCCGCATCCGGCGAGCCAGGATGTCCTCGAGATGCAGCGCGCCCTCGGCGGCGGCGGCGTAGGCCGCCTCGACCTTCAGGTACACCGGGGCGTCGGTGATCGGCTCGAGCAGCTCCGGGCGGTCGACCGCCAGTGCCAGCACCTCGCCGATCAGCGAGCCGTAGCGGTCCAGCAGGTGGCGCACCCGGTACGGGTGCAAGTCGTACCGCGCCCCGACGGTCTGGGTCTGGTTGACCAGCGCGAAGTAGCCGTCGGCGCCCATCAGCGGCACCTTCTCGGTGATCGACGGCGCCACCCGGGTCGGGATGTACTCGGCGGCGGCGTCGACGGCGTCCTCGGCCATCACCCGGTAGGTGGTGTACTTGCCGCCCGCGATCGCCACCAGGCCCGGCGACGGCACCGCGACCGCGTGCTCGCGCGACAACTTGGAGGTCTCTTCGCTCTCCCCGGCCAGCAGCGGGCGCAGCCCGGCGTACACCCCGTCGATGTCGTCGTGGGTCAGCGGGGTGGCCAGCACGGTGTTGACGGTGTCGAGGATGTAGTCGATGTCGACCTTGGTGGCCGCCGGGTGGGCCAGATCGAGGTTCCAGTCGGTGTCGGTGGTCCCGATGATCCAGTGCGTGCCCCACGGGATGACGAACAGCACCGACTTCTCGGTGCGCAGGATGATGGCCACCTCGGACACGATGCGGTCGCGCGGCACCACCACGTGCACGCCCTTGGACGCGCGCACCCGGAACCGGCCGCGCTCCTTGGACAGCGCCTGGATCTCGTCGGTCCACACCCCGGTGGCGTTGATCACGACGTGGCCGTGCACCTCGGTGACCGCGCCGTCCTCGGAGTCGCGGATCGCCACGCCGACCACCCGGTCGCCCTCGCGCAGCAGCGACACCACCTGGGTCGAGGTCCGCACCACCGCGCCGTAGTGCGCCGCGGTGCGCGCGACCGTCATGGTGTGCCGGGCGTCGTCGACCACGGTGTCGTAGTAGCGGATGCCGCCGATCAGTGAGCTGCGCTTGAGGCCCGGCGCCAGCCGCAGCGCACCCGATTTCGTCAAATGCTTCTGCGGCGGAACGGATTTCGCGCCACCGAGCTGGTCGTAGAGGAAGATGCCCGCCGCGATGTAGGGCCGCTCCCACACCCGCTTGGTCAACGGGAACAGGAACGGCAGCGGCTTGACCAGATGCGGGGCCAGCGTGGTCAGCGAGAGTTCACGCTCGTGCAGCGCCTCGCGCACCAGGCCGAACTCCAGCTGCTCGAGGTAGCGCAGACCGCCGTGGAACATCTTCGAGCTGCGGCTCGACGTGCCCGAGGCGAAGTCGCGCGCCTCGACCAGCGCCACCTTCAGTCCGCGGGTCGCCGCGTCCAGGGCACAGCCGGCGCCGACGACGCCGCCACCGATGACGATGACGTCGAACTGTTCGCTGCCCAGCCGCTCCCAGGCCTCTGCACGCTGCGTTGGTCCGAGGAAGGTCTGGTCGTTGCCCGGTCGCAGGATCGGGTCGCTCATAGGGCCCAGGCTAGTCGAGATCGTCGTGGGCCATGAGACGACGGGCGGCCTCGACGATCGATCCGGACAGCGACGGGTACACCGACAGCGTCTGTGCCAGTTCGGTCACCGACGCCTGGGTCTGCACCGCCAGGGCGATCGGCAGGATCAGTTCGGAGGCGATCGGGGCCACCACGACGCCGCCGATCACCATGCCGGAGGCCGGCCGGCAGAAGATCTTGACGAAGCCGCGGCGCAGCAGGGACATCTTGGCCCTGGCGTTGGTGGTCAGCGGCAGCATGATCGTGCGGGCCGGCACGGTCCCGTCGTCGATCGCGGTCTGGGGCACCCCGACCGCGGCGATCTCCGGGCGGGTGAACGTGGCCGAGGCGACGGTACGCAGCCGGATCGGCGCCACTCCCTCGCCCAGCGCGTGGTACATCGCGATGCGGCCCTGCATCGCCGCGACCGAGGCCAGCGGCAGCAGCCCCGTGCAGTCACCCGCGGCGTAGATGCCCGCCGCGGTGGTCCGCGACACCCGGTCGACCGGGATGTAGTTGCCGGGGCCGAGGTCGATGCCGACGCGCTCCAGGCCCAGGCCGCCGGTGTTGGGCACCGAGCCGACCGTCATCAGGGCGTGGCTGCCGTCGACCGTGCGGCCGTCGGCCATGGTCACCCGCACCGCCGTCCTGCGGTGCGGACCACCGAGTCGGCGCGGGCGTTCTTCACCAGGGTCACACCGCGTTCGGCGAACACCTCCTCCAGCACGGCGGCGGCGTCGCTGTCCTCGTGCGGCAGGATCTGGTCGCGGCTGGCCACCACCGTCACGGTGACGCCCAGCTCGGTGTAGGCGTTGCAGAACTCCGCGCCGGTGACGCCGGAGCCGACGATCACCAGGTGCTCGGGCAGTTCGGTGAGGTCGTAGAGCTGACGCCAGGTCAGGATGCGCTCCCCGTCGGGGACCGCGCTGGGCAGCACGCGGGGGCTCGCGCCGGTGGCGATCAGCACCACGTCGGCCTTGAGGATGCCGACCTTGCCGTCGTTCGTGGTGACTCTGACGCGGTGGTGGGCCATGCCGGGCACGTCGTCGATCAGCTCGCCGCGGCCGGCGACCACGTTGACCTTCTCCCGCAGCAGCTGGGTGCCGATGTCGGCGGACTGCGAGCGGGCCAGCGTCTTGACGCGGTTGTTGATCTGCGGCAGCGAGATCTTGGCGTCCTCGATGCCGATGTCGAAGCCCAGGCCCGAGGCGCGGCGCAGCTCGGTGCGCACGCCGGTCGAGGCGATGAAGGTCTTGGACGGCACGCAGTCGAACAGCACGCACGCCCCGCCGATGCCGTCGCAGTCCACGATGGTGACCTCGGCCACGTCCTTGCCGCGGCCTGCGGCGACCAGCGCGGCCTCGTATCCGGCCGGCCCCCCGCCGATGATCACGATCCGCGTCGTCACGCGCTCTATCTAATCACCCGGGTCGCTTCGCTCCTGCCCACCGAATCCAATCACCGGAGTCGGTGCGCTCTCGTGGCGTCCGACCCTTTAGGCTTTCCCCGTGCCGCTCTACGCCGCCTACGGCTCCAACATGCATCCGGAGCAGATGCTGGAGCGGGCACCGCACTCCCCGATGGCCGGCACCGGCTGGCTGCACGGCTGGCGGCTGACCTTCGCCGGTGAGGACATCGGCTGGGAGGGCGCGCTGGCCACCCTCGTCGAAGACCCTGACTCGAGTGTGTTCGTGGTGCTCTACGACATGACGCAGGCCGACGAGGAGACCCTGGACCGCTGGGAAGGGTCCGAGCTCGGCTTCCACAAGAAGATCCGCTGCCGCATCGACCGCGAATCCTCCGACACCACAACCGATCCCGTGCTGGCGTGGCTGTACGTGGTGGACGCCTGGGAGGGCGGACTACCGTCGGCGCGCTACATCGGGGTGATGGCCGACGCGGCCGAGATCGCCGGTGCGCCTGCGGAGTACGTCCACGATCTGCGGACCCGCCCGGCCCGCAACATCGGCCCGGGCCACGGCGGCTGATTCTCTTCCCGTGCGAGCGTGCGTGTCTGCACGCCGACACGCCGTCAGCAGTGCGCACTTCACGCACGCTCACGCAACGGCGGCGCGATCGAGATGGGCACGGATACGGTCGACCAGCGCGCTCGGCCGGCGCCGCACGTCGTCGGCGACGATCGGCACGACCATCCAACCGAGGTCTTGCAGTGCGGCCAGCTTCTCCCGATCGCGCCGGAGCGCTTCCGCTCCGACGTGCCATTCACCGCTGTCGTATTCGGCGGCAACCCGGTGTGTCGGCCAAGCGAAATCGAGCCTGCGCAACCGTGCCGCGAGCGTCGACAACCTCATACTGCAGTACCGGGCTGGGCAAGCCCGCCGTCGATCATCACCAGGCGAGCCTCGCTTTCCATCGGCGACTCGGCTCTGCCGTTGGCTAGCGGAAGTAGCTGGCGGACCTTCACGATGCCCCGCCGCCCCTGCTGCGCCACCACGGCGCGTGACAGCTCCGCGAGATCACACCGCCCTGAGCGGAGCGCGGCATCGAGCATGGCCAGCGCCCGCGGGCGGCGCAATGTGCGAGCCACCTCGACCGCCGTCCACGCCGGGGCCGTCGCCGGCCGACCTGACACCTTGATCAGCGGGGCGCCGTCGCGGCGATGTACGACAAGACCTTCGGCGGACCGCAGCTGGTGTCCAGGCGGGTTCAGCACATGCAGATCTGCGGTGTCCTGGATGTCGAAACCGTAGGCGCGCGCCGCAGTGGCCATGCAGATGCCGACCACCTCACCGCAGGCCAAGTCGAGACCCTTGAGCCTGCGAGCCGTGTCGACGAGTGCCCCGGCTGTAGACGCCCCGCCAGATGCGCTCTACTGCTGTGCATTCCAGCAACATCTCGAGATGCCGCCGACTCACGACGGCAAGAATCTGGCTCGGCCGTCGCCACTCCGTCCTGGCTGTCGAAGAGTGCAGCAAGCTCGTCATCCACGCCGCGTGATGCTGCAACCTCGGCGCGCCACTCGGAAAGTCACCCCTGTGGATAGTCGAGCGTGCGCGGAAAGTCACTCAACACGGCGTGTCGTTGCACCGACACGCACGCTCGCGATCAATACGGCTAGCCTCGCGACTGGGTGAACTCCCAAGCGTCCGCGACGATCTCGTCCAGACTGGTGTGCTTCGGCTGCCAGCCCAGTTCGGTGACGGCCTTCTCGCTGGAGGCGATCAGCACCGCCGGGTCACCGGCGCGGCGCTCGACGTCGCGCGCCGCGATCGGTGTGCCGACCACCCGCTCGCAGCACGCGATCACCTCGCGCACCGAGAAGCCGGTCCCGTTGCCCAGGTTGTAGATCCGGTGCGAGCCGGGCTGTGCGGTCTGCAGCGCCAGCACATGCGCGTCGGCGAGGTCGCGGACGTGGATGTAGTCGCGGATGCACGTGCCGTCCGGGGTCGGCCAGTCGTCGCCGAACACCAGGATCTCCTCGCGCTTGCCGCTCGCGACCTGCAACACCAGCGGGATGAGGTGCGTCTCGGTGGCGTGGCGCTCGCCGAGCCCGGCGTAGGCGCCGGCGACGTTGAAGTAGCGCAGGCTGGTGGCGGCCAGGCCGTGCGCGGCGGCGTACGACGTGATCGCGTGGTCGATGGCCAGCTTGGTGGCGCCGTAGGCGTTGGTGGGCCGGGTCGGGGCGTCCTCGGTGATCGGCACGGACTCCGGCTCGCCGTAGGTGGCCGCCGTCGAGGAGAACACCAGCCTCGGGGTGCCCGCCGCGCGCATCGCCTCCAGCAGTTGCAGGGTCTTGACGACGTTGCCGTGCCAGTAGAGCTCCGGCGCCACCACCGACTCGCCCACCAGCGACTTGGCCGCGAAATGCAGTACCCCGTCGAAGGATTCGTCGCTCAGCAGCTCCGGTGCGGCGTCGACCATGTCGGCCTGCACGAACCGCGCGCCGTCGGGCACCGCGTCGGCGTTACCCGTCGACAGGTCGTCGACCACCACCACCTCGTGCCCCTGCTCGAGGAGCACCTTGGCGCAGACGCTGCCGACGTATCCGGCGCCGCCGGTGACCAGAAGTTTCATCAGAATGCCGCCGATTGTTCGATGACGTTGACCAGAACCCGCACCCCGACCGCCAGTGCCCGCTCGTCGAGGTCGAACGTCGGTTGATGCAGGTCGAGTTGCGGTCCGCTCCCGCTCCACACACCCAGTCGCGCCATCGCGCCGGGCACCTCCTCGAGGTACCAGGAGAAGTCCTCGCCGCCGCCGGACTGCCGGGTGTCGGCCAGCGCCTCGGGGTCGACGGCCTCGATGGCGTGCGTCATGATCTGGGTGGAGCGCTCCTCGTTGACCACCGGCGGGACACCGCGGTGGTACTGCAGCGAATGCTCGATTCCCAGCGGCGCCAGCAGACCCGAAACAGTCTCGCGCACAAGCGCTTCCATCGAAACCCAGGTCTCCCGGCTCGCGGTTCGCACGGTGCCGGCCAGCGTGCCGGTCTGCGGGATGGCGTTGGCCGCGACACCGGCGTTGGCCGCGCCCCACACCATCACCGTGCCGTGCCGCGGGTCGATCCGCCGCGACAGCACCCCGGGCAGCCCGGTGATCAGCGTGCCCATCCCGTAGACCAGATCCGAGGTCAGATGCGGTCGCGAGGTGTGCCCGCCCGGCGAGTGCAGGGTGATCTCGATGGAGTCGGCGGCCGAGGTGATCGGGCCGGGGATGATCGCCACCCGCCCGACCGCGAGCCGCGGGTCGCAGTGCAGGGCGAAGATCCGCGAGACCCCGGTCAGCGCGCCGGCCGCGATCGCGTCGACGGCACCGCCGGGCATCAGCTCCTCGGCGGGCTGGAACAGCAGCCGCACCGCGACCGGGAGTTCGGGCACCCCGGCCAGCGCGGTCGCGGCGCCGAGCAGCATCGCGGTGTGCGCGTCGTGGCCGCAGGCGTGGGCGACGTTCGGCACCGTCGACGCGTACGGGGCGCCGGTGCGCTCGGCCATCGGCAGCGCGTCCATGTCGGCGCGCAGCGCGATCCGCGGCGCGTACTCGGGGCCGAAGTCACAGGTCAGACCGGTTCCACCGGGGAGCACCTTGGGGTTCAGCCCGGCCTCGACCAGCCGGTCGGCGACGAACTGGGTGGTGGCGAACTCCTGGCGGCCGAGCTCGGGATGGCGGTGGATGTGGCGGCGCCACTCGACCAGGTCGTCGTAGTGGGCGGCCAGCCAGGATTCGGCGGTGTCGGCCAGGCTCATGCGCGATCCGCCTTCGCGTTCCAGCACCCGATCCCGTTCGGCGGGTGTCTCCGCCAGCGCAACGACCGTGCGCGCCAACATGATTGCGCCTTCGATGACCGCTTGGTCGGCGCTGGGACCGGCGGCCGCCGCGGTGAAGCCGGGCTGGTGGATGACCGCTCCCCCGGCGTCGATGCCGACCACGGGATGGATGCCGGGCAGCAGTTGGGTGACGTTGCCCATGTCGGTGCTGCCCAGCGGCAGCGCGGCCTCCACCTCGGCGGGCACCGGGCGTGCGTCCGAGCCGGACCATCTCGGCGCGGAACACCTCGGCCAGCCAGCGGTCCGGGGTCAGTTCGGCGTATGGCGGGTGCGGCCTCGACGATCTCGTACTGGCAGCCGGTCGCCACCGCGCCCGCCTCGAAGCAGGCGCGCATCTTGTCCTCCAGCGCAAGCCGCGACGGGGTGTCGGTGGCCCGCATCGTGTACTGCAGCTTGGCCCGGCCCGGGATGACGTTGGTGGCCGACCCGCCCTCGGTGACGATGCCGTGGGCCATCTGGCCGGGGGCCATCTGCTGGCGCAGCAGCCCGATCGCCACCTGGGCCACGGTCACCGCGTCGGCGGCGTTGACACCCAGGTACGGCGCGACGGCGGCGTGCGACTCGCGGCCGGTGTAGGTGACGGTGACCTCCGACAGCGACAGCGAGCGCGCGGCCGCGATGTCGATCGGCCCGGGGTGCAGCATCACCGCGGCGGCGACGTCGTCGAACACCCCGGCCTCGATGAGCAGGGCCTTGCCGCCGCCGGACTCCTCGGCCGGGGTGCCGATCAGCGCCACGGTCAGCCCGAGGTCGTCGGCGACCTCGGCCAGCGCGAGCGCGGTGCCGACCGCCGAGGCGGCGATGATGTTGTGCCCGCAGGCGTGTCCGATGCCGGGCAGGGCGTCGTACTCGGCGCAGATCCCGATCACCAGCGGGCCCGAGCCGTAGTCGGCGCGGAACGCGGTGGGCAGGCCGCCGGGCGCGGCGCTGATCCGGAAGCCGCGCTCGGCCACCAGAGCCTGGGTCTTGGCGCAGCTGCGGTGCTCGTTGAACGCCAGCTCCGGCTCGGCGTGAATGGAGTGCGAGAGCTCGATCAGATCACCGCGACGTTCCGCGACCACGTCCTCGACGCGGGTCGACGCAGTGATCGTTGGCATCCCGGAAGTATCGCATTGAGCGATAGGCTTCCTGGCTGTGAGTCCAGACGCGGAGCACGCGGCGTCCGTCATCGCCGAGCGCACCGGCGTGCCGCGCCACGACGTCGCCGTGATCCTCGGTTCGGGCTGGGCTCCCGCGGCCGAGGCGCTGGGCACACCGGCCGCCGACATCCCGATGTCCGGACTGCCTGGTTTCATCCCGCCGTCCGCCCTCGGGCACCGCGGCCGGGTGCTGTCGGTGCCGATCGGTTCCCACAACGTGCTGGTCTTCCTGGGCCGGATCCACGCCTACGAGGGCCACGAGCTGTGCGACGTCGTCCACCCGGTGCGCACCGCGCGGGCGGCGGGCGCGGACGTCGTGGTGCTGACCAACGCGGCCGGCGGGCTCCGAGCCGGAGTACCAGGTCGGCCAGCCGGTACTGATCAGCGACCACCTCAACCTCACCGCGCGCTCGCCGCTGACCGGTGCGCAGTTCGTCGACCTGGTCGACGCGTACTCGCCGCGGCTGCGGGCGCTGGCCCGCGAGGTGAATCCGGACCTGACCGAGGGCGTGTATGCCGGGCTACCCGGCCCGCACTACGAGACGCCGGCCGAGATCAGGATGCTGCGGACGCTGGGCGCGGACCTGGTCGGCATGTCGACGGTGCACGAGACGATCACCGCCCGCGCGGTCGGCGCCGAGGTCCTCGCGGTGTCGCTGGTGACCAACCTGGCCGCCGGGATGACCGGCGAGCCGCTCAGTCACACCGAGGTGCTGGCCGCCGGGCGCGCGTCGGCGACCGCGATGGGTTCGCTGCTGGGCGCGGTCCTGGCCCGGCTCTGAGTCAGCCGGACGAATCCGCGGGCCATGCATCGGCGCCGCGAACAGCATCAGCAGTACCCGCAGCACCTGCGCGGCGATGATGAACGTGACGTCCGATCCGGTCTCCACGGCGGTGGCGAGCACGGCGTAGATACCGCCCGGGCTGGTGGCCAGGTATCCGTCGAGCATGCTCAACCCGGTCAGCTTGGCCAGGGCCACACCCAGTCCCGCGGTGGCGACGTTGAGCAGCACGATCAACCCGAGCGCGGCCGGCAGTAGACGTTCGATGGCGTGCAGCGACTCGCGGGTGAAGGCCACCCCGGCCTGCCAACCGATCAGCATGTATGACACCTGAATCAGCGGGTCGGCGACCGTGAGGCCGAAGGACACCCCGAAGAGTTCGAGTGCGATGGTCAACGTCATCGGCCCCAGCAGACCGGCGCCGGGCAGCCGGGCAAACCGGCCGCCCAGCGAGCCGACCACCACCAGAGCAACGATCACCGCCAGACTCAGATACCAAGGAGCCGAGGCGCTTTCGTGGCGGCCAGTGCTGCCGGCGGACGACCGGTCGGCATGGAACACCAGGGTGACGACGAGCGGCATCACCGCGGTGATGACGGCGACCCTCAGGTACTGCACGACGGCGACGATGCGGTCGTCACCGCCGAGTTCGCGGGCGATCGCCACCAGGCCGGATGCGCCGCCGGCAACCAGGGCCAGCGCGCCGGTGAGGGCGTTGACGTCGCGGTGCAGCCCCAGCAGGGCACCGGCGGCGATGCTCAACAGCAGCGTGGCGATACCTACGCCGACGACCACCGGCCAGTGCGGGCCGAGCGCCCCCAGCGCGTCGCCGTGCACCATCGTGCCGATGTACACGCCGAGCACGCCCTGCGCCGCCAGCCCCGCACGCCGTGGCACGGCAGCGGGGGCGAGTCGGGTGATGGCCAGGACTACCCCGACCAGGAGCGCGGCGAACAGGGCCGCGGACGGGACGCCGAGCAGGTCCAGTGGCACGGTGACCCCCACCGTGACCAGAACCAGCAACATCCACCGCATATACCAAGTCTACCCTTGCTTTAATACGGTGCTTTCATGTGCATCTAGATCGATTGATTAACAAGGTATAACTTGGTAATGAGCGGAAACCTCGAACCCCAGCCCGCCGCGGCCACCGATCTGCGCGAGGCAATGATGGCGCTCGCCCGGCAGCTGCGCCGCCACCGCCCGGACAACGGGCTGGCGCTGAGCCAGTTGGAACTCCTCGGTGACGTCAGCCGCGCCGGGGTCACGACGCCGGCCGAGGTCGCCGCCCGGCTGCAGGTGCGGGTGCAGTCGCTGACCGACGGCATCAACGAACTCGAGGCGCGCGGGCTCATCTCCCGACGGCCCGACGACGCCGACCGGCGCAGACAGCTGATCGAACTGACGCCCGACGGCCTGGAGCTGCTGATGCGGGACAGGGCGCAGCGCGACACGTGGCTGTTCGAGACCATGCGCGACCACCTCACCGAGCTGGAGTTCAACCTGCTGATGCTGACCGCGCCGGTACTGCGCAAGCTGGCCGACGCCGACCACACGGCACAATCAGTGCCGTGACGCCCGAGGAATGGATCGCCCACGATCCCGACCCGGTCACCGCGGCCGAACTGGCCGCCTGCGACGCCGACGAGCTCGCGGCTCGGTTCGCCCGCCCGCTGAGCTTCGGCACCGCCGGGTTGCGCGGCCCGGTCCGCGGCGGGCCCGACGCGATGAACGTGGCCGTCGTGACCCGGGCCAGCTGGGCGGTGGGCACGGTGCTGACCGACCGCGGACTCGGCGGCTCGACAGTGGTGGTCGGACGGGACGCCAGGCACGGCTCCGACGCCTTCGCCGCGGCGACCGCCGAAGTGCTTCGCGCTCAAGGGTTTTCGGTGACGTGCGCTGCCGCACCCGGTGCCGACGCCCGTCGTCGCCTTCGCGGTCCGCCACACCGGAGCCGCTGCCGGTGTGCAGATCACCGCCTCCCACAACCCGGCCACCGACAACGGCTACAAGGTGTACTTCGACGGCGGCCTGCAGATCATCTCCCCGACCGACCGCGAGATCGAGGCGGCGATGGCCACCGCGCCGCCGGCCGACCAGATCCCACGCCAACCCGTCACCGCCACCGGCACCGAACTCGTCGACCTCTACGTGCAGCGCGCCGCCACCGTGCGCCGCGCCTCGGGATCGGTGCGCATTGCCCTGACCGCCATGCACGGCGTCGGCGGCGAATTGGCGCTGCGCGCGCTGCATCTCGCCGGCTTCGACGACGTGCACGCCGTCGCAACGCCAATTCAGCCCCGACCCGGACTTCCCGACGGTGGCCTTCCCCAACCCCGAAGAGCCCGGCGCCACCGACGCGCTGCTGGCGCTGGCCGCGCGCGTCGGCGCCGACATCGCCATCGCGCTGGATCCCGACGCCGACCGCTGCGCGGTGGGCATTCCCACCATCGCCGGGTGGCGGATGCTCTCCGGTGACGAAACCGGTTGGCTGCTGGGCGATTACATCCTGTCCACGACTGCCGACCGCACGACGCCGCTACCAGTGTGGTGGCCAGCAGCGTGGTCTCCTCCCAGCTGCTCGCCGCGATCGCCGCCGACCACGGCGCCCGCCATGTGCAGACCCTCACCGGGTTCAAGTGGCTGGCCCGCGCCGACGCAGGCATTCCCGGCGCGCATCTGGTGTACGCCTACGAGGAGGCCATCGGTCATTGCGTCGACCCGGCCGCCGTGCGCGACAAGGACGGCATCAGCGCCGCGGTACTGGCCTGCGATCTGGTGGCCGCGCTTGGTTAGCAACAGGATTCGGTGCCGGACGTCCTCGACCGGCTGGCGCTGCGGTACGGCGTGCACACCACCGCGGCGCTGTCCCGCCGCGTCGAGGACCCGCAACAGGCCGCCGCACTCATGGCCCGGCTGCGAGCGCAACCTCCCACCGAACTGGCCGGCTTCCCCGTCACGACCACCGACCTGATCGAGCGCACCGACGCACTGATCCTGGCCGGCGGCGACGAGCAGACTTCGGTGCGGGTGGTGGTGCGGCCATCGGGTACCGAACCGAAGGTGAAGTGCTACACCGAAGTTCGCCGGGCAGTCACCGGTGAGCTGACCGCCGCCCGCCGGGCGGCCGCCGACATCCAGGAGAAGCTGCTCGAGGCCGCGCGCGGCTGGTAGTCAGCGCGGGCCGAACTGCCGGTCGCCGGCATCCCCGAGGCCGGGCACGATGTAGGCGATGTCGTTGAGGCCGTCGTCGATGGCGGCGGTGTACAGCTTCGCCTCGGGTGCGGCCTTCTCCAACGCGGCGATGCCCTCCGGGGCGCACACCACACAGACCACGGTGATCTCCACCGCGCCGCGGCTGTGCAGCAGCCCGATCGTGTAGGCCATCGAGCCGCCGGTGGCCAGCATCGGGTCGAGCACCATCACCGGCTGCGTACGCAGATCGTCGGGCAGCGACTCCAGGTACGGCGTCGGCTGGTGGGTGGTCTCGTTGCGCGCGACGCCGACGAAGCCGACCCTCGCCTCGGGGATCAGCGCGTGCGCCTGGTCGACCATGCCCAGGCCGGCCCGCAGCACGGGCACCAGAAGCGGCGGACGGGCCAGCCGCGCGCCGATGGTGTCGGCCAGCGGGGTGCGGACGCTGATCTCCTCGCACGCGGCGTCCCGGGTGGCCTCGTAGACCAGCATGTGGGTGAGGTCGCGCAGCGCGGCGCGGAACCCCGCGTTGTCGGTCCGCTCGTCGCGCAGAGTGGTCAGCCGTGCGGCAGCCAGCGGGTGGTTGACGACACTCACGTCCATGAGCACAGACTGTAGGTCGTTAGGCTGTCCGGCATGGCTGCTGAGCTCGTTCCGGTCCGCTTGGGTGTGACCGCTGGTGACCTTTACACACTGTGGGCGCCCCGCTGGCGCGACGGAGGTGACGAGTGGGAGGCGTTTCTCGGCAAGGACGACGACCTCTACGCCTTCGAATCGGTCGCCGACCTGGTGGCGTTCGTGCGGACCAACACCGACAACGACCTCGCCGACCACCCGGCGTGGGAGGCCCTGACCACGGCGAACGCGCACAAGCTCGAGCCGGGCGAGAACCGGCATGCCGACCTGGTCGCGGTCGAGGAGCTGCTGGCCGAGAAGCCCACCGAGGAGTCGGTGACCACGTTGGCGAACACGCTGGCCGTGGTGTCGTCGATCGGATCGGTGTGCGAGCTGCCGGCGGTCACCCGGTTCTTCAACGGCAACCCGAACCTCGGGCTGGTGTCCGGCGGGATCGAGCAGTTCACCGGCAAGGCCGGGCTGAAGCGCTGGAGCACCGTCGGCGACATCGTCGCGCGGGGCTGGGACGGCGTGCTCGCGGCGATCGACGAGGTCATCTCGACGCCCGACGTCGACGAGCGGGCGTCCAAGCTGGCCGCCGACGAGCTGGCGGAGCCCTACGAGGAAGAAGAGGTCGTCGAGGACGACGTCACCGATTCGGCGGACGACGAGGAGGATTCCGAGGCGTCCGAGCCGGTGGTCGCGGCGGCCTCGCACGCGGCCGTGGTGCTCGGCAGCGACGAGGACTTCTGGACGCAGGTCGGCATCGACCCGGTGCGGATCCTGACGGCCGGGGGCACGCTGTACACGCTGCGCTGCTACTTCGACGACCGGCCGATCTTCCTGGGCCGCAACGGGCGCATCAGCGTGTTCCCGTCGGAGCGGACGCTGGCCCGGTACCTGGCCGACGAGCACGACCACGACCTGTCCGACCTGAGCACCTATGACGACATCCGGACCGCGGCCACCGACGGCTCGCTGCGGGTCGAGGTCACCGACGAGAACATCTACGTGCTGACCGGGTTGTCCGACGACATCTCGGACGGGCCGGACGCCATCGACCGCGAACAGCTGGAGCTGGCCGTGGAACTGGTTCGCGACGTCGGGGACTACTCGGAGGAAGACACCGTCGACCGGCTGCTGGGCGACGACCGCTCGCTGGGCAAGCTGGTCAACCACGTGCTGGAGCCCGACGAGCACCCGCGCCCCAACGGCCCGTATGCCGCGGCGGTCAAGGAGTGGGAAGAACTCGAGCGCTTCGTGGAGTCACGGCTGCGCCGCGAATGACCCGGCGATGACCGACACCCCCATCACGTATCGCACCAGCGTCGCGCTCGCTGAGCTGCCCGGTATCAAGCCGGTGGACTTCCCGGGCGACTGCAGGCGGATTCCTCGGGGCGTCGGCCGAGTTCGCGGATCGGCTGCGGCACGTCTTGTCATTAGGCGACTGGCATAATCGAACACATGTTCGAAACGCGCGCCGACCTTCCTCGACCGCATGGGTGACGCTGCCCGCTCGGAAGCGATCGCCGCCGCCGACAGGCTTTCTGCCATCGGCGACCTGTATGCGCTTCGGCTCGCGCAGCACGGCGAACGGGGGCAGTGGGCGATCGACACCGACGACGCGGTGGCGGCCGAGGTCGCCGCGGCGCTGCACACCAGCGTCGCCATGGGCCACAGCAATCTGCGCTACGCCAAGGCGATGCGAGAGCGGCTCCCCCGTGTCGCCGACGCCTTCCGGGCCGGCGACATCGACTTCCGCTTGTTCCGGATCATCGTCTACCGGACCGATCTCGTCACCGACGAGGCTGCGCTCGAGGCGCTGGACGCCCAGCTAGCCCTGCGAGCCCGGCGCTGGGCCGCGATGACCTCGCACCGGCTGGCCGCCGCGGTGGACCGGGTCGTCGCGAAGGTCGACCGCGACGCGCTGCGCCGGAGCAGGGAGGACATCGCCGACCGCCGCTTTGACGTCACCCCGACTGATACGGGGTTCTCCTGCTTGAACGGCGTGGTGTTCGCCACCACCGGGGAGGCGCTGGATCGCCGGCTCAACGAACTGGCCGCAACGGTGTGCACCGACGATCCCAGGACCGTGGCTCAGCGGCGGGCGGATGCGCTGGGTGCTCTTGCCGCAGGCGCCGATCGCTTGGTCTGCGGCTGTGGCCGCGCCGAGTGCGAGGTGGCGTCGACCCGCGGGCGGCGCAGTGGGGTGGTGATGCACGTGGTGGCCGATCAATCCGCGCTGGACGGCACGAGCGAGAACCCGGCCGTCGTCGAGGGCAACGGGCTCATCCCCGCCGAGGTGCTCCGCGAACTCGCCAAGTCGGCCAAGCTGCAGCCGCTGACGGTTCCGGGTTACTCTGCTCCGGAGCCGGGCTATCAGCCGTCGAGGAAGCTGGCCGACTTCGTGCGTGCCCGCGACCTGACCTGCCGGGCGCCGGGCTGCGATCGCTCGGCCACCCGTTGCGACATCGACCACACGGTTCCGTACGGCGCCGGTGGGCGCACGCATGCGTCAAACCTGAAGTGCCTCTGCCGTTTTCACCACCTGGTCAAAACTGCCCGCGACGGGCCGGATGTCCGTCCGAAAGTCGAAGACGTTATCGCCTCGTCAATTCGAACACGCGCAGTTCCCGGTCCGTCCGTACTGTGTAGGCGTCATAGTTCGCTGAGAAATCGGCGAACTTTCGCAAAATGCCATCGTGCTCGGTGCCCGTTAACTGGGTCGCCAACACCGCGATTTCCTTGCCGCCCATCGTGACCCAGGCGTTCGAATCGGCCAGCAGATTCCACGACCACGCAGGGTGATTAGCCTGCCCGTAGTTGCTTCCGACCAGGAATAGACGGTCGCCTTCGCGCATGTAAGTCAGTGGTATCTCCCGGCGCTCACCCGACTTTCTGCCAGTAGTGGTCAGCAGAAGCAACGGTAGTCCGACTGGGCCGAAGATCGTGAGCCGACCTTTGCTTCGGCGTAGAAGCTGGCGGTCCAACGGGGCGAGTTTCGCCATCAACAAGGAACCAAACTTCGTGCTGAGAAGGCTGACTATCGGTCGCCTGATTGCGGAGGGTGGTTCTTTGCCCCAGCGCACATCCGGGAAGGCATCTTCGCTCATGGAGCAATGTTAGGCACTTGTCCAAGGTATGTATCTGCAACGTCAAACTCGCAAACGTACTTCACCCAGTTGCTGCCATCACTTGCTCAAGACGTGATGCGTCAGCGAACGTCGGGCCTACGCGTCAACGCCCTCTCAGCAGCGCGCGTCACACCCGCCATCCCCATTGGGACGAGTCGCGCATACAAACGTGTGAGCAGGCCCGCAAACACTGGAGCATTGATTCGGAATGTGGTGGTCCAGAACACTTCAGTGCCACCAGCAATCTCTCGAAACGTGATCGACCCGCCGTCGTGGTCAGTGGGGGGAACCGAGGAAAGAGCCTTGTAGCTCATGAAACGCGGTCGCTCGAAACCAGTGACGATCTCCCTGACCTTCGATGCGCCGCCGGCAAATTCCCGAATCGAGCCGACACCGTTGGGCTCGGGTCCATCGACGGGTTGGACACGGGAGTAGAACATTCCGGGCACGGAGGCCCAGTTCGTCCCATCTGCGATCCAGTCGAACACCTCGTCGATTGGTGCTGCAACGGACCGCCGCATGCTCGCTGTTCGCATCGGGCTTACCCCTCGATCTGACACATCCGGCTGAAGGCTCAACCAAGCATTGCCTAGGCACGGACTGACCGGCGGCCTATCCCGTAAATCGGCGGAAGCGGCACCTGTGCGCCGAGGCCGTTAAAACGTTCTTCAGCGAGTCGCAGTCACCACTTACTGAAGACTTTCTGGGGCTGGACGGACAAGCAGCTGCCAGACGGGACCGTCATCTGGACCGCCCCGTCGGGACGCACCTACGTGACCACGTCCGGGCAGTGCACTGTTGTTCCCGTCGCTGGCCGTGTCGACGGGCGACCTGCCGGTGCCGGTGTCGTCGAAGCGCCCCGAGGACAGCTGCGGTGAGCGCACCGCGATGATGCCCGAACGCAGACGGACCCGTCGCCAGCACCGAAGCGCCAGCATTCGCGCCGAGCGGGTCCGCAACCAGCGAGCCCGCGCTGAGCGCCACCGCCGCTGGGTCGAGTGCTGGTTCCCGGAGCCGGTGCCACCCAAGCCCGGCGACGAGCCACCGCCCTTCTAGCCGATTCGGTGTTATTGGGATCGGTAGCGCACCCGTCCGTGTGAACTTGCCGCTATGGACATGACTGGCGCAGTGAAGAAAGTGATTGCCAGGGCGCTGCTGTCGGTCGCCATTGCTGCCACCGGAATGGCGCTCACCCTTGGTACCGCTCAGGCAGATCCGGTACCGCACGGCGCATCAGGGCCGTACACCTGCTGCCCGCAAGACAGAGCGGGCGGACTCACCCACACACCGGTCGCGGATGCCCAGGGACGGACGTTGATTGGGACAGCAGCCAATGCCACGTCTGGTGGGGCGTCTATTGGGGGCACGGGAACGTCGCCCCCGGCATTTGGGAGGGACCCGATGCACCGCCGCCGGAGGCGCTGCAGAAGCCGTGGTGCGGGTTCCCCTTCATGTGCTCCGGGAGATGATCAGCCGATGAGCACCGCGTAGCGGGGCTTGATCACCTCGTCGATGATCGCCAGCCGCTCGTCGAAGTGGATGAACGCCGACTTCATCGCATTGATGGTGAACCGTTCGAGGTCGCTCCATCCGTAGCCGAACGCCTCGACGAGCCGCAGCATCTCCTGGCTCATCGTGGTGTCGCTCATCAGCCGGTTGTCGGTGTTGACGGTGACCCGGAACCGCAACCGCGCCAGCAGGTCGAACGGGTGGCTCTCGATGCTCTCCACCGCGCCGGTCTGCACGTTGGAGCTCGGGCACATCTCCAGCGGAATCCGCTTGTCCCGCAGGATCGCCGCGAGCCGGCCCAGCACTGCGGTGCCGTCGGGAAGCACCTCGATATCGTCGACGATCCGCACCCCGTGGCCCAGCCGGTCGGCCCCGCAGAACGCCAGCGCCTCCTGGATCGACGGCAGGCCGAACGCCTCGCCGGCGTGAATGGTGAAGCGGGCGTTCTGGCTTCGCATGTACTCGAACGCATCGAGATGACGGGTGGGCGGATACCCGGCCTCGGCGCCGGCGATGTCGAAGCCGACGACACCCTTGTCGCGGAACCGGATCGCCAGCTCGGCGATATCGCGTGACCGGGCGGCATGGCGCATCGCCGTCACCAGACAGCGCACCACGATGGCATGTCCCTCGGCCGCGGCGGCCTTCTCCCCGTCGGCGAAACCGGCCAGCACCGCGTCGACCACGTCGTCCAGCGACAAGCCGCCGGCGAGATGCAGCTCGGGCGCGAACCGCACCTCGGCGTACACCACGTTGTCGGCGGCCAGGTCCTCGACGCATTCGAAGGCCACCCGGTGCAGCGCCTCCGGGCTCTGCATGACGGCGACGGTGTGCGCGAACGGCTCCAGGTAGCGCACCAGCGACCCGCTGTGCGCGGCGGTGCGAAACCAGTTCGCCAGGCGCGGCCTCGTCGGTCGGCGGGCAGCTCGTCGTAGCCGATCTGCCCGGCGATGTCGAGCACGGTCGAGGGCCGCAGCCCACCGTCGAGGTGGTCGTGCAGCAGGGCCTTGGGCGCCTGGCCGATCATCTCCAGCGTCAGCGGTGTGGTCATCAGGTGATCCGATCGATGATCAGCGGACGGGGCGGCGGTGCGGCGTCGCCGATGCTCCAGCCGCCGTCGAGCTCGGCCATCGCGGCGGACATCCGGTCGGGGGTGTCGGTGTAGAGCGTGAACAGCGGCTCGCCTGCGGCGACGGGCTCACCGGGGCGACGGTGGATGCGCACGCCGGCGCCGAACTGCACGCGTTCACCCGGGCGGGCTCGGCCAGCACCCAGCCGCCATACCGTCAGCGCCACTGCCATCGCGTCGATGTCCCCCATTGTGCCGCCTCGGGGTGCCGTCACGGTCTCGGAATGGGCACCGATCGGCAGCGGTGCCGCCACGTCGCCGCCCTGCGCCGCGATCAGCGCGCGGAACCGGTCCATCGCGGTCCCGTCCCGCAGCGTCTGCGCCGGGTCGACGCCGTCGACCCCGGCCAGCTCCAGCATCTCCCCCGCCAGCCGCAGCGTCAGCTCCACCACGTCGGCCGGACCGCCGCCGGCCAGCACGTCCAGCGATTCGGCCACCTCCAACGCGTTGCCGACGGTCCGCCCGAGCGGGACGTTCATATCGGTCAGCAGCGCCCGGGTCGGCACCCCGTGCGCGTTGCCCAGCTCCACCATGGTGGCCGCCAGCTCGCGGGACTCGGCCTCGGTCTTCAGGAACGCCCCGCGGCCGACCTTGACGTCGAGCACCAGCGAGTCGGCGCCTTCGGCCAGCTTCTTGCTCATCACCGAGCTGGCGATCAGCGGCAGCGACTCCGTCGTCGCGGTGACGTCGCGCAGCGCGTAGATCTTGCGGTCCGCGGGGGCCAGCTCGCCGGCGGCGAAGATCGCCGCACCGATGTCGGAAAGTTGTTGTCGGATCTGACCATTCGTCAGTTCAGCGGTGAAGCCGGGAATCGACTCCAGCTTGTCCAGGGTGCCTCCGGTATGGCCCAGACCGCGGCCGGCCGCCTGCGGAACCGCCGCACCGCAGGCGGCGATCACCGGAACCAGCGGAATGGTGATCTTGTCGCCCACCCCGCCGGTGGAGTGCTTGTCCACCGTCGGCAGCGGCTTGCCGTCGCGGCGCAGATCGCTGAAGTCCAGGTGCACACCGGAGGCGATCATCGCCGTGGTCCACCGGGAGATCTCGGCGCGGTCCATCCCCCGCAGGAAGATCGCCATCAACAACGCCGACATCTGCTCGTCGGCCACCCGGCCGTGGGTGTAGCCGTCGATCACCCAGTCGATCGCGGCGTCGGACAAGCCGGCCGCCGTCGCGCTTGGTCCGGATGACCGTCGGAGCGTCGAAGTGACGCGACATCGGCTCGCGTGCGTCGAATGTGAACTGGGTCACGGCTTTTCCCGACGCACCCGATCCAGATCGGCCGGCCCGAACGCCTCCGGCAGCAAGTCCGCCAGCCGACGCGCACCGCCGGGGTGATCGATGAGCAACTCCGGCCCGCCGTGCTCGAGAAGCAGCTGCCGGCAGCGCCCGCACGGCATCAACGCGGTCCCCGTGGCGTCGACCACCGCCAGGGCGAGCAGCCGCCCGCCCCCGCCCGAGATCAGGGCGCAGACCACCGCGCACTCGGCACAGAGACCTAGGCCATATGAGACATTCTCCACATTGCAGCCCACCACGATCCGGCCGTCGTCGACCAGCGCCGCGGCACCCACCGGGAACTCCGAATAAGGCGCGTAGGCAGCCTTGGAGGCATCAATTGCCCTGTCACGCAGCGTCTTCCAATCAAACGAGCTCGCCATCAACCACTTCCCACGCCGGTACTGAATGCATTCACCCTGCCACCTCGGCACGCTCGACGGGCAGGTTTGGGCAGGCCAAATCGACTGCGCAGCCACCCTTGTCACGGCACCGTAATTCTTTAGACAGTACAAACGGAGTTAGAGTCCACTCAAAACCTCAACGAAGGCGTTGGAGGCACCGATGAGTACAACCGCCCCGGCCGTGCCGGCGCCGCGCGACAAATCGTCTCGCAGACGGCGCACCCTGTACCGCGGTGACCCGGGCATGTGGTCGTGGGTGCTGCACCGGATCACCGGCGCGACGGTCTTCTTCTTCCTGTTCGTCCACGTCCTCGACACCGCCCTGGTCCGGGTCAGCCCGCAGGCCTACAACGAGGTCGTCGAGACCTACAAGACGCCGATCATCGGCCTGATGGAGATCGGCCTGGTCGCCGCGTTGCTCTACCACGCGCTCAACGGCGTCCGGATCATCCTCATCGACTTCTGGTGGAAGGGCCCCCGCTACCAGCGCCAGATGCTGTGGGGTGTGGCGGCGGTCTGGCTGCTGGTCATGGTCCCCTCGCTGGTCATCATCGGCAAGCACATGGCGGAGCGGTTCCTGTGACCGCGCCCGAGAGCCGGCTCGGCCCGCCCGCCCCGATCCTGGAACGCGACCACGACCGGCCCGCCGGCCTGGACAACCCGCGCGCCCCGCGCCGTCGCTCCGGGATGCCGAACTTCGAGAAGTACACCTG
Source organism: uncultured Actinomycetota bacterium (assembly GCA_963765445.1). GTDB lineage: Bacteria > Actinomycetota > Actinomycetes > Mycobacteriales > Mycobacteriaceae > Mycobacterium. The sequence goes on along the minus strand of CAVXWQ010000052.1, from coordinate 9,422 downwards.
GCTGTTCATGCGGTTCTCCGGCGTCGTGCTGATCTTCCTGGCGCTGGGTCACCTGTTCATCGGGCTGATGTGGGACGGCGGGGTGTACCGCATCGACTTCACCTACGTCGCCCAGCGCTGGGCCTCCCCGTTCTGGCAGACCTGGGACCTGCTGCTGCTGTGGCTGGCGCAGCTGCACGGCGGCAACGGCATGCGCACGATCATCGCCGACTACGCGCGCAAGGACTCCACCAAGTTCTGGCTCAACTCGCTGCTGGTCGTCTCGATGCTCATCGTGCTGGTGGTGGGCACCTACGTGTTGTTGACCTTCGACCCGAACATCGCCTGAGGCAGAGAAGATGATCCAAGAACACCGCTACGACGTCGTGATCGTCGGCGCCGGCGGCGCCGGCATGCGCGCCGCCGTCGAGGCAGGCCCGCGGGTGCGCACCGCGGTGCTGACCAAGCTCTACCCCACCCGCAGCCACACCGGCGCGGCCCAGGGCGGCATGTGCGCCGCACTGGCCAACGTCGAAGAGGACAACTGGGAGTGGCACACCTTCGACACCGTCAAGGGCGGCGACTACCTCGCCGACCAGGACGCCGTCGAGATCATGTGCAAGGAGGCCATCACCGCGGTCCTCGACCTCGAGAAGATGGGGATGCCGTTCAACCGCACCCCCGAGGGCCGCATCGACCAGCGCCGCTTCGGCGGGCACACCCGCGACCACGGCAAGGCCCCGGTGCGCCGCGCCTGCTACGCCGCCGACCGCACCGGCCACATGATCCTGCAGACCCTGTACCAGAACTGCGTCAAGCACGACGTCGAGTTCTTCAACGAGTTCTACGTACTCGACCTGGTGCTGACCGAGACCCCGAGCGGACCGATCGCCACCGGTGTGGTCGCCTACGAATTGGCGACCGGCGATATTCATGTCTTCCACGCCAAGGCCATCGTGCTGGCCACCGGCGGTTCGGGCCGGATGTACAAGACCACCTCCAACGCCCACACCCTGACCGGTGACGGGCTGGGCATCGTCTTCCGCAAGGGACTTCCGTTGGAGGACATGGAGTTTCACCAGTTCCACCCGACCGGCCTGGCCGGCCTGGGCATTCTCATCTCCGAGGCGGTGCGCGGCGAGGGCGGCCGGCTGCTCAACGGCGAGGGCGAGCGGTTCATGGAGCGCTACGCGCCGACGATCGTCGACCTCGCGCCGCGCGACATCGTCGCCCGCTCGATGGTGCTCGAGGTGCTCGAGGGCCGCGGCGCCGGCCCGCACAAGGACTACGTCTACATCGACGTGCGCCACCTCGGCGCCGACGTGCTGGAAGCCAAGCTGCCCGACATCACCGAGTTCGCCCGCACCTACCTCGGTGTCGACCCGGTCACCGAACTGGTGCCGGTCTACCCCACCTGCCACTACCTCATGGGTGGCATCCCGACCACGCTGATCGGACAGGTGCTGCGCGACAACACCACCGTCGTGCCCGGGCTGTACGCCGCGGGCGAGTGCGCCTGCGTGTCGGTGCACGGCGCCAACCGGCTGGGTACCAACTCGCTGCTGGACATCAACGTCTTCGGGCGCCGCGCCGGGTTGGCCGCCGCCTACTACGCGGCGGGCAACCCGCACGTCGACCTGCCCGCCGGATCCGGCCGCCATGGTCGTCGGCTGGGTGGGCGACATCCTCTCCGAGCACGGCAACGAGCGGGTGGCCGACATCCGCAGCGAGCTGCAGCAGTCGATGGACAACAACGCCGCGGTGTTCCGCACCGAGGAGACCCTCAAGCAGGCGCTCACCGACATCCACGCGCTCAAGGAGCGTTACTCGCGAATCTCGGTGCACGACAAGGGCAAACGCTACAACAGCGACCTGCTCGAAGCCATCGAGCTGGGCTTCCTGCTGGAGCTGGCCGAGGTCACCGTGGTCGGCGCGCTCAACCGCAAGGAGTCCCGCGGCGGCCACGCCCGGGAGGACTACCCCAACCGCGACGACACCAACTACATGCGGCACACCATGGCCTACAAGGAAGGCACGGATCTGCTCAGCGACGTCCGGCTGGACTACAAGCCGGTGGTGCAGACCCGCTACGAGCCGATGGAGCGGAAGTACTGACGATGAGCGCTTGCGCGAAAGTGAGGGCTAATGACGATCGCACCTGAGCTGAAAGAACCCGCCCTGCCGCCGATCCCGGAGGGCGCGGTGATGGTGACGCTGAAGATCGCGCGGTTCAACCCCGAGGACCCCGACAGCGCAGGCTTCCAGAGCTTCCGGGTGCCGTGCCTGCCGTCCGATCGGCTGCTGAACCTGCTCATCTACGTCAAGAGCTACCTCGACGGCACGCTGACCTTCCGGCGGTCGTGCGCGCACGGGGTGTGCGGCTCGGATGCGATGCGGATCAACGGCGTCAACCGGCTGGCGTGCAAGGTGCTGATGCGCGACCTGCTGCCGAAGAAGAACAAGCCGCTGACCGTCACCATCGAGCCGATCCGCGGGCTGCCCGTGGAGAAGGACCTCGTGGTGAACATGGAGCCGTTCTTCGACGCCTACCGCGCGGTCAAGCCGTACCTGATCACCAGCGGCAATGCGCCTACCCGCGAACGCATCCAGAGCCCGACCGACCGGGCCCGCTACGACGACACCACCAAGTGCATCCTGTGCGCGTGCTGCACCACGAGCTGCCCGGTGTTCTGGAACGAGGGCAGCTACTTCGGGCCCGCCGCGATCGTCAACGCGCACCGGTTCATCTTCGACAGCCGCGACGAGGGGGCCGCCGAGCGGCTGGAGATCCTCAACGACGTCGACGGGGTGTGGCGCTGCCGCACCACGTTCAACTGCACCGACGCCTGCCCGCGCGGCATCGAGGTGACCAAGGCGATCCAGGAAGTCAAGCGCGCGTTGATGTTCACGCGCTGACGCGTGTAGCTCCGCCCGCGCGGCTCGCGCTCCCACAGCACACCGTCGCCTGCGGTGACGCCGGCCGCGCTGAGTTCGCGTTTGAGGATCTTGTTCGTGGCGGTGTGCGGCAGATCGTCGTTGATCCGCACATAGCGCGGCCACGCCTTCGGCGACAGATCCGGCTGCGCGGCCAGGAACTCCTCGAACCCCTTGGGTGTCAACGCCTCTCCATGCCGCAGCACGACGGCCGCCATCACCGCATCGCCCACGGTCTCGTCGGGTACCGCGTAGACCGCCACCTGGTTGAGCTGCGGCAGCCGCTGCAGGATCCGCTCGATCGGCGCGGCCGCGAGGTTCTCCCCGTCCACCCGCATCCAGTCGGCGGTCCGCCCGGCCAGGTAGATCCAGCCGTCGGCGTCGCGGTAGGCCAGGTCGCCGGTCCAGTACATGCCGTTGCGCAGTCGCTCGGCAGTGGCGTCCGGGTCGTTGTAGTAGCCCGAGAACGGCCCCGCGCCTTCGGTGTTCACCAGCTCACCGACCGCCTCGTCGAAGTTGCGCCAGGGCACCGTGGTCGTCGAACACCGCGGTCGCGCATTCGGTACGGGTCTGCGGGTCGTAGATCGCCACGCCGGGCCAGCCCTTGCCGATGGAGCCCGGCGGGGTGCCGTCCTCGCGCACCACGACGACGGCGAACTCGCTGGAGCCGAACCCGTCGACGATGCGGCAGTCGAATCGCCGCGCGAATTCCTCGATGTCGCGGTCGGTCGCCTCGTTGCCGTACATCACCCGAAGCGGGTTGTCGGCGTCGTCGGGCTGCTCGGGTGTGGCCAGCACCAGTGCCAGCGGTTTGCCGACGTAGTTCATGAACGTCGCGCCGTAGTGCCGGATGTCGGAGCAGCAGCCGCGACACCGAGAACTTCACCGGCACCATGGTGGCCTTCGCGGCGATGGCCACCGACCAGCCGGCGGCCACCCCGTTGGAGTGGAACAGCGGCATCGACAGGTAGCACACGTCGTCGTCGGTGATGTCGAGTTGCGCCGCCAGACTCATGCCGCACATCACGCTCATCGCGTGCACGAACGGGACGGCCTTGGGGTTGCCGCTGGTGCCGGAGGTGAAGATCATCATGAACGGGTCGGTGCCGCTGACTTCGCGATGCGGCACAAGCGGTCCCGCGTGTCGCGACGGCGTCGGCGTAGCGCGGGCCGCGTGACGTCGAGCACCGTGATTCCGGAGGTGTCCAGGCCGTCGAGCATCGGCGCGTGGTCGGCGTCGACGAGCAGCAGCTGGCAGTCCGAGCGGCGGATGTCCGACAGCAGACCTTCGCCGCGGCGGGTGGTGTTGATGCCGCACAGCACGTAGCCGCCCAGTGCGGCGGCGGCCATCGAGCGAACGTAGGCCGGGTGAGTTGGTCAGCAGCGCACCGACATGCAGAGGCCGGTCCGGGTCGGCGAGCGCGATCAGTGCCGAGGCTTCGGCGGCCGCTTCGGCCAGATGCTCCCGCCACGTCCAGTTGCGCTCCGGCGACAGCACCGCGACGGCGTCGTCATCCATCCGGGTGCGCAGCAGCGCCTGCAAGGTGTCGATCATCGCACCGGCCGGTAGCGCAGCATGGTCATGCCGGTGTCCGGGACGTCGCAGAACACTGGTTCCAGCCGCATGCCGATGCGGATGTCGTCGGGTTCCACGTCGACCAGTTCGGTGGAGAACCGCGGGCCGACGTCCCACTGCACCACCGCGGGTAGCTGCGGCAACGCGTCGGCCCACGGCGGCCCGGTGGGCCTGCGGGCGACGGTGTAGGTGTACAGCGTTGCGGCGCCGTCGATTTCGCGCCACTCCAAGTCGTCGGCCAAGGTCCCGGGGGCGAGCGTGCGCGGATAGAACACATAGCGGCCGCGCCGACGGCGAGTACTGCACCAGGATGCGATGCTGGGCCAGGCCGTCCCAGAACGGCTGGGACACCGGCGTGGGTTCCGGGACGGGTATCGGCTCGGCCATCAGTCACCTCCCAGCACCAGGGCCACCTGCTCGCTCATGATCCCGCCCGTGCCCGCGACGAACGCGGTGTTCGCATCACGCACCTGCGCCGCCGCCGAGCGCCCCATCAGCTGGCGGGCGGCGTCAACCACATGGTGCATGCCACCCGACATCCCGGCCTGCCCGTAGGACAGCTGTCCGCCGGCGGTGTTGAGCGGGAAGTCACCCCGGTAGGTCAGGTCGCGCCCGGAGATCCACGACATGCCTTGCCCTTTCGGGCAGAAGCCGGCGTCCTCGAGCGTCATCAGGACGGTGATGGTGTAGCAGTCGTAAATCGAGGCGACGTCGACATCAGCCGGACCCAGCCCGGCCATGTCGAACGCCCGGCCTGCCGCTCGGGCGATCGGGGTGACCATCGGCTCCTGCGCATAGGTGAGAGTCTTGAACGCGATGTGCTCGCCAAAGCCCCTGATCCACACCGGGCGGTGCCGCGAACGCCGAGCGAGGTCGACGTTGGCGACCAGTACAGCGGTTCCGCCATGGACCGGCATGACGGTCTCCAGCATGTGGATCGGGTCGGCGATCATCGGGCTGCCCAGCACGTCGGCCTCGGTGATGGGCTGGCCGTGAAACACCGCACCGGGATGAGCGCAGGCGTTGGTGCGCTGATCCACCGCGATCTTCGCCAGCGCCGACGGGTCGTACCCGTATTGCGCGCCATAGCGTTGCGCGATCTGCGCGAACGGGGCGTTCTGGCCGACGTTGCCGTACGGGATCTCATACTCGGCCTGGGGTGAGCCGTAGTTGTTGCTCGACGCCCCATACCAATTGGGGCTCGACGCCGGCCGGCGGGTCGAGCGCGGCAGCGCCCGCGATCCGGGCACCACGGCCAGGACAGCGTCGCAGAGCCCGAGTTCGACGGCGACGGCGGCGCGCCACACCATCGCGGCCGAGGTCGCCCCGCCCAGGTCCACCCGCTCGCCGAAGTCGATCGGCAGGCCTAGGTATTCCGACAGGGTGGCGGGGACGAACATGTCCGACTCGGCCAGCCCGTGCGAGATGATGCCGTTGACCACGCCGGCCTCCAGCCCCGCGTCGTCGAGGACCATCTTGGCCAGCTGCGCGTACTGGTCGAGCGTGAACAGCTCGGGCCGCGTCGGTTTGCGCTCGGCAGGCAGCTCGGCGATCCCGACGATCGCCGCCTCCCCGGCCAGCCGCATCACGAACCCCCTTCGCGGAGCGGCAATTCGACGGTTGCGGTGCCGGGCATGAGGACGTCGGCGTCGCGGCGCCCGGCGATGTCGAGCTCGACCAGGCCGCGACCGTCGTCGACCCGCTTGGCCGTGACCGTCCCACCGAACGTCAACGGCTGCCCGGGGAACGCGACTCCGCGGTTCTGCACCGAGTACTCGACAAGCCTGCCCCGTCCGCCGATCCAGTCGGTGATCGCGCGGGCCAGCAGAGCGGCCTGCAGCGGACCCTGCACCAGGACGTCGTCGTAGCCTTCGACGTCGCGCGCCCACTGCTTGTCGTAGTGGATGCGATGGCCGTTGTAGGTGGCGGCCGAGAAGAAGAACATCTGTGTCTCGTCGACGGTGACAGTCAGCGTGGGCAGTTCGTCGCCGGGTTCCACATCGTCGTAGAACAGCTGGGTCATGGTCGGGCGATCATCGACGTGGTGGCCTCGGCCAGCAGTTCACGGTTCTGGTTGCGGTAGACGGTGTGCCAGGTGACGAGCACGAATCGTCCTGACCGGCCCTCCTTTTCGACAATGGAGGAGATGGTGCGGACCATCTCGATCTCGTCGCGGTGGTAGGCGGGCAGGTGGAACGTCGTACTCTCCCCGCCGGCCATCCGGCGTGGGGCGTTGGGGAAGGACAGGCTGCCCGACACCGCGCCCGACGAACCGTCGGGCCGCAGGCTCGACAGCGGCGCCACGCCCAGGATCGCGTACTGCAGGTACAGCGGCGGGCAGATCACGTCGCGGAGACCGTTGGCGCGCGCGTAGTCCGGGTTGAACCACAGCGGATTGTCGTCGCCGACCGCGGCGGCCCAGCGCTGCCAGTCGCGCCGGATCACCTCCCCCGTGGCCGTCGCGGCGACGGTACCGACCCGGGCGGCGGTCTCCGCGTCGATCAGGCTCTCGGTCACAGGCCGTCCTTTCGCCGCAGCCGTTCCCCGATCGCCGCGCGACTGATCTCGTCGTCGTCCAGCCAGGTCGCGGCGACGTCGGCTCCCCCGCCCAGGGTCGAGAGCACCCGGGCGCGTTCGGACCACAGGTACAGGTCCGTCTCGACGACGTAGCCCATCCCGCCGTGCAGTTGGTGCGCATCGAGGGTGGCCCACTTGGCAGCAGTGGCCGAATGCATTCGGGCAATGGCAGTTTCGCGTACCGCCACAGCGCCGCCGCCAATCCGGAAGACAGCGGACTGGGCGGCCAGCCGGGCCGCCGTCAGCGCGATGTGCATGTCGGCCACGATGTGCTGGGCGGCCTGGAAGGAGGCGATAGGCCGGCCGAACTGGTGACGCAGGGTGGTGTAGGCAACGGTGCGGTCCAGTACGGCCTCCCCGACGCCAACCAGGTCCAGTGAGGTCAAGGCGACGGCCGCGTTGGCGGTGCGACGCAGTTGGTCGCGGTCCAGCGGCTTGCCGTCGTTGAGCACATCGTCGACGGCCACGTCGTCGAACCGCACGCATGCGGCGTGGTGCCCACCCATCAGCGTCAGAGGCCGCACCGTGACGCCGGGTCCCCGCAGGTTGCAGACGAACCCCAGCGTGCGCCCGGAGGCGTCCATCCCCGATACAACGACGACGGCGGCGGTTTCGGCGTCGTTGACGAAATCGGCTGTGCCGGTGAGCCGCCAGCCGCCGTCCGGTTCGCGGTCGGCGCGCAGTGCGGCGGTGACGTCGGCCGCGTCATTGGCGTTCCACAGCGCGGTGGTGGCCGAGGTGCGACCGGCAGCGAGATCCGGCAGCCACCGATGACGGGACTCCTCCCCGCCGAGCATGAGCACGGCGTGCGCGGCCAGCACCGTGCTGTAGACCGAGAGCTGGCACAGCGCACGACCCGCTTCGCGGGCGAAGATCCCGAGTTCCGACAGGGTTCCGCCGGAGCCGCCGTACTCCTCCGATATGCCGAGACCGAGAATGCCCGCGGCCGCCAGCGCGTCCCACGCATCGGGCCCACGGGCGGCGAACAGCCCGCGCAGCATCGCCTCGAGGTCGCGGTCATCCTGTGTGGCAACGAGTTTCATGTCAGCGTCCGTAGGAAGGCATGCCGTGGCCGCGCTGGGCGATGACGTCGCGCAGGACCTCGTTGGTGCCGCCGCCGAACCGCATCAGCGGCGCGAATCGGTACAGCTTCTCGAACCGTCCACCCGCCGGGGCCTCCGGGTTGCGATGTGCCAGCAGGCCTTCAGCGCCCAGCAGGTCGATGCCGAGATCGGCGATGCGTTGGCGCAGTTCACTGCTGAACACCTTCTCGACGCTCACCTCCACCGTCGGGATCACTCCGTCGGCCAGCATCGAGGACGCCTCGTAACCCATCAGCCCGGCGACCTCGACGTCGGCCTCGGTCTGGGCCAGCCGGCGCCGGAACGCCGGATTGTCGATCGGCACGCTGCCGTCGCGGCGTGGCATCCGGGCCAGCACCTGCAACTCGTCGAGTGCGCGGCGCAGGTCACCGGCGTTGGTCAGTGCGCCGCGCTCCAGGTCCAGGGCCCCGGTGATGTAGGCCCAGCCCCGGTTCTCCTCACCGATGAGGTTGGACACCGGAACCCGGACGTCGTCGAAGAACACCTCGTTGGTCCGGTACCCCGACCACGCGATCAACGGCCGGATCCGCACCCCGGGGCTGTCCACGGGAACGACGATCACCGAGATGCCGCGATGCCGCTGCGCATTGGGATCGGTTCGCACACAGAGCCATTCGTGCGTGGAGCGCTGGGCACCGCTGTTCCAGATCTTGGACCCGTTGATCACCCACTCGTCGCCGTCGCGGACGGCCCGGGTTCGCAGCGACGCCAGGTCGGTGCCCGCGTCCGGCTCGGAATACCCCAGGGCACAAGTCATCTCGCCGCGGGCGATGAGCGGCAGGAACTCGCGCTTGTTCTGCTCGGTGCCGTGGCGCATGATCATCGGCGCGATCGACGTGACGGTCAGATCCGGCCCGGGGGCGCCCCAGTACTCGAACTCCGACATCAACAGGTGCAGGTGCACCGCACCCAGGCCGAGTCCGCCGTACTCGGCCGGCCAGTTGAGCCCGAACCAGCCCTTGGCGCCAAGCTTGCGCCGGAAGGCGGCCACCTCGCCGCCGGGATACTCCAGGTTGTGTTCGGCGATCTCCGCACGCAGGGCGTCAGTGACGTTCTGCTGCAGGAACTCACGCACCTCGGCCAGCCAGGCCTGCTGGTCGGCGTCGAGGGCGAAATCCACACTGCGCACCCTAACGGAATAGTTAGGCCGTCAAGGCTTTTTCCTAACCCCGCTCTGTCACATTCGGGGAGCCGGCGGTGTCTGGAGGGTATGACCATTCGCCTTGAACCACTGAAGCCCGAACGGGCACCGC
>CAVXWQ010000051.1:0-17257 GCA_963765445.1 uncultured Actinomycetota bacterium | reverse complement strand
GCCGTCGGACATCAGGGTGACCAGGGCCTCGTCGGTGGTGATGGCCAAGAATCGGCTGTCGTCCTCGTCGAGCCGGCCGATGATGATGCCGGTGCGTTCCGGCCAGTCGTAGCGCACCGAGTAGGTCTCGATCACTCCGGAGCCGTCGACGTTGCGGGTGACCGCGAGCGTTGGCAGCGCAGCGATTTCGGCCTGCAACTCCTGACTGCGGTCCGGCACCCAGTCGGCGGGTTCGGTGGAGTACACCCCGACCGAGTACTTGCTCATGATGCCGCCGTTGGCGCCGACGAGGCCGAACGCGCCTGGCCTGTCTCGCATCTGCGCAACCGTCTCGGCAATGCCGTGCAGCGAGTAGCTGTTGCCCGGGCCACCGAAGTACGGCAGACCGCCGGTGAGTGTGAGCCCGCGCGGATCATCGCTCGCCAGGCCGAAAGCGTCACACACCGCGAACACCGGGAACGGAAAACAGCTGTAGAGGTCGAAGGTGGCCACGGCGTCCATGTCGATCTCGGCAGTCCGAAGCGCCTCGGCCACAGCATTTTTCGCGGCATGACTGACGTGGAGTTCGGTACGGTCCAACAGGGCTTGTTCGGTCTGGTTGGCATGCCCACGCAGGTACACCCACTTGTCCTCGGCGACGCCGAGCCGCCGGGCAGCGGCCACCGACATTATCAGCGCCGCGGCGCCCTGATTGACGGTGTCGCGGGCCACCATCAGCCGAGGGTACGGGTCGCAGATCATCCGGTTCTCGTCGGTGACCGTCATCAGCTCGGCCACCGACCGCTCCACGGGTGACGACGAGAATGGGTTCTTGGCAGCGACTTTCGAGAAGGGCGCGAACAGCTCGGCCATCTCGCGACGGTATTCGCCGACGCTGCGTCCCAGCCAAGCCCGGCGCGCGTTGTCGAGCAGCCCGTACTGCACCGGCGCGCCGGTCAACCCGTGCGTGGCGGTGTACTCGCTCATGTACTGCTCGTAGCCGTAGCCGCGGTCCTCGAGTTGGCCACCCACTTCTTCGGTGAAGTCCGGCTTGTCGTCACGGCCCGCGAAGTACTTTGCGGTGGACCCCGGCTCGGAGCCGAGGATCAGGGCCACCTCGATCTCGCCGGCGGCGATGGAGCCGGCGAATTCCGTCACCAGCTTCTGCGGGCCGTTGCCGCCGATGGACTCGAGCACCGCGCGCGCGGGGTCGGCACCGACCCGGCGAGCCACCGAGCGCACATAGTTGTCCGAGGCTCCCAGCGGCGGCTTCGCGAACGGGGAGCAGATCTCGAACTGCCGCAACCCGGCGAACACCTCGATTGCCTCAGCCACTGCTGTCACGTCCGCACCGGTGTCGGCCAGGGCCGCACGCACAGCCTCGGTGGCCAGCTCGACCGACGACATGCCCCGGTAGTCGGAGTCACCGAGTCGTTCGGTGAACTGACCGACGCCGACGAGGACGGGGGTGCGTGGATCAACCATAGTTCGACAGGCTAACCGATTGCGTGGAGGCCGTCGAAATCGCGTCGAACGTTGCGGCCTAGAGGCTCTCGAAGATCTCCCGGGCGAGCGTCGCGGTCTCCGACGGCGTCTTGCCGACCTTCACCCCGGCTGCCTCGAGGGCTTCCTTCTTGGCCGCCGCGGTACCCGACGAACCCGACACGATGGCGCCGGCGTGGCCCATGGTCTTGCCTTCCGGGGCGGTGAAGCCCGCGACGTAACCGACGACCGGCTTGGACACGTTGGCCTTGATGTAGTCCGCGGCCCGCTCCTCGGCGTCGCCGCCGATCTCGCCGATCATCACGATGACCTTGGTCTCGGGGTCCTTCTCGAACGCCTCGATGGCGTCGATGTGGGTGGTGCCGATGACCGGGTCGCCGCCGATGCCGATGGCGGTGGAGAAGCCGAGATCGCGCAGCTCGTACATCATCTGGTAGGTCAGGGTGCCGGACTTGGACACCAGGCCGATCGGCCCCTTGCCGGTGATGTTGTTCGGCGTGATGCCGACCAGCGCCTCACCGGGGGTGATGATGCCCGGGCAGTTCGGGCCGATGATGCGGGTCTTGCGCGCCGTTGTCGACGTTATAGGCCCACGCATAAGCGGTGTCCTGCACCGGGATTCCCTCGGTGATGACGACCAGCAGCGGGATCTCGGCGTCGATGGCCTCGATGATCGCGTCCTTGGAGAAGGCCGGCGGCACGAACGCGATCGACACGTCGGCTCCGGTCTCCTTGATGGCCTCGGCCACGGTGCCGAACACCGGGAGATCGACGTCCTTGCCATCTTTGTCTACGTGGCTCACCTCTGTGCCGGCCTTGCGGGCGTTGACACCGCCGACCACCTGGGTGCCGGCCTTGAGCATCAGCGCGGTGTGCTTGGTGCCCTCGCCGCCGGTGATGCCCTGGACGATGACCTTGGAGTCCTTGTTCAGAAAGATCGACATCTGTTGCGTCCCTTACTTGTTCGCGCAGCTCGGCGGCTTTGTCGGCACCGGCGTCCATGGTCTCGGCCTGGATGACCAGCGGGTGGTTGGCCTCGGCGAGGATCCGGCGGCCCTCGTCGACGTTGTTGCCGTCCAGCCGGACGACGAGCGGCTTGTTGGCGTCGGCGCCGAGCATCTGCAGCGCCTTGACGATGCCGTTGGCCACCGCGTCGCAGGCGGTGATGCCGCCGAAGACGTTGACGAACACGCTCTTGACCTGCTTGTCGCCCAGGATGACGTCCAGACCCGCGGCCATCACCTCGGCCGAGGCGCCGCCGCCGATGTCGAGGAAGTTGGCCGGCTTGACGCCGCCGTGCTTCTCGCCGGCGTAGGCGACCACGTCCAGAGTCGACATCACCAGGCCCGCACCGTTGCCGATGACGCCGACCTGGCCGTCGAGCTTGACGTAGTTCAGGTCGTTCTGCTTGGCCTTGAGCTCCAGCGGGTCGGTGGCGTCCTTGTCCTCGAACTCGCGCGTGGTCGGGATGACGGAAGTCGGCGTTGCCGTCGAGGGTGACCTTGCCGTCCAGCGCCAGGATCTGATCGTCGGGGGTGCGCACCAGCGGGTTGACCTCGACCAGGGTGGCGTCCTCCTTGACGAAGACCTCCCACAGCTTGGCGATGGTCACCGCAGCCGCGTCGAGCACCTCGGCGGGCAGGTGGCCCTGTTCGGCGATCGAGCGGGCGAACGCGAGGTCCACGCCGGTGACGGCGTCGACCGGAACCTTGGCCAGCCGCTCGGGCTTGGTGGCGGCCACCTCCTCGATCTCCATACCGCCCTCGACCGAGCACATGGCCAGGTAGGTGCGGTTGGCGCGGTCGAGCAGGAAGGAGATGTAGTACTCCTCGGCGATGTCGCTGGCCTCGGCGACCAGCAGCTTCTTGACGATGTGCCCCTTGATGTCCAGGCCGAGGATGTTCTTGGCGTGGGTGTAGGCGTCCTCGGGGGTGGCGGCGTACTTGACACCGCCGGCCTTGCCGCGGCCGCCGGCCTTCACCTGGGCCTTGACCATCACGGGCTTGCCGATCTCCTCGGCGATGGCCTTGGCGTCCTCCGGCGAATCGGTGACGCGGCCCGGAGTGGTGGGAACGTTGTGCTTGGCGAACAGTTCCTTCGCCTGATACTCGAAAAGATCCATGGGCTCACTGTCTGGTCGGCGCTGACAATTGATTGAGGAAGTCGCTCCGGGGGAACTGTATCGAGGCCGGATCCAGGTGCCGCCCCCGCCCACCACTCATGTGGTCCATCTCACCGGGCACCTGAAGTGATTCAACTCACAATCACCCGTGGAATAACGGCATCGGTTGCCACTCACTGCCCAATTTGGTTACGGTCTCTGGGGTCTAGATAACGCTTTGGTCACGACTAGAGGGGCTTTGGGTTTTGCGGCAGCAGAGGTCGGACGCGAATCTCCCCGGAGAAACCCGGACCACACGTGCCACAGCCAGGGCTTTTGATCCCGAGCGGGTCGACGTCACCGACATCATCCCCTTCAACGAGTTCGGCGATCTGGGCGACGTAGACTTCCGCGAGCACACCGCGTTCGACTTCGAAGCGCAGGTGGTGCACTCCCCGGAACTAGATGACATGCATGACGCCGACGACCTGACACCGCTGCGACTCGTGGTACCCGACCGAGTTCGCCGCCAGACGAGACGCCAAGCGCGCCGAGCAGCCGCGGTTCGTCGACACCGAGATCACCGACATGCTGCCGCGCACGCCGCAGCACCGCAGGCAGCCGACCAGTGCGGCCAAGGGCCGCGTGATGATCGTCGCGATGGCCGCGGGCGCCGCGGCCGCCGCGGCCTACACCGCGATCAAGCCGGCCGGTGAGACCACCACCCGGACCGTGCTGGCCGCCGAGAAGACCTCTATCGACGGCGCTGCGACCGCGCCGCGCGGCATGCAGATCATCGCCGTCCAGCCGGTGGCCGACGCCGCGCTGCACAGCGAGGAACTGTCCAAGGGCGCGGCGTTCGCCCAGGAGCGCGCCGAGCGCGAAGCACGACTGCAGCGGCCGCTGTTCGTGATGCCCACCAAGGGCGTGTTCACCTCCGGCTTCGGTTACCGCTGGGGCGCCCTGCACGCCGGCATCGACCTGGCCGGCCCGATCGGCACCCCGATCTACGCCGCCGTGTGACGGCGTCGTCGTCGACGCCGGGCCCGACCGCCGGTTACGGTGCCTGGGTCAAGATCCGGCATTCGGACGGCAGCGTGACGCTGTACGGCCACGTCAACACCTGGACCGTCCAGATCGGTCAGCGGGTGTTCGCCGGCGACCAGATCGCCACCATCGGCAACCGCGGTAACTCGACCGGACCGCACCTGCACTTCTCGGTTCTCCAGAACGGCACCAACTACATCGACCCGGTGCCGTGGCTTGCCGCTCGGGGCATCTCCCTGGGCCCCTACGTCGGCTGAGCCGTTGGCTCACCCCACCGACCCGACCCAACGTGCCGCGCCGCCGTTCATCCGGCGACAACCCACCACGCCTGTTCCCCTGCCCGATGACACCCGCACCGGCATCATCCGGCGCGCGCCCACCGGGCCCATCCCGCCGATCGCCGAGGGACAAACCACCCACATTCCGGCGCCACCGCTCGAGGATGCGCCGACCGGGCTGATCCGCCGGGCCGAACCGGTGGCGGTGCCGGCCCGGGCGCCCGTCGACATCGACATCTCCACCGGCCGCACCGCGATCGCGGCCAGCGCGGTGAGCATCGTCAGCGGCTGGGCGACGGCCGTGGTGGCCACCGACCTGATCACCGGCTGGTGGCACACCGACCGATTGTTCTGCGTCGCAGTCGGTTTCCTCGCCCTGCTGTTCGCCGGCACCACGATCGCCGGCGTGATCCTGCTGCTGCTGCGACGGTCGGTGGGCCGCTACCTGATCACCTTCGGCGCGGTGGTCGCGCTGATGACATTCGGCAGCGTGTTCATCGCCGGGGCCCGAATCCCGTGGCCGGTCTACCTGATTCCGGTGTTACCGCTGGCGAGTCTTATTCTGGCACTTCATTCTTCGACGAAGCGGTGGTGCCGGGTCCGCTAGCCGACGTTCCGGTGCCCGCCGCGTGGCTTCCCACCAGGAGCCGACCAGCATGACCGGTCCCGGCCCAGGCCGCGCCGAGAAACCAGCCCGCCAGCACGTCACTGACGTAATGCACACCGAGATAGACCCGGGAAAAGCCCACAGCGCCGGTCACTCCGATAGCCAGGGCTCCACGCCGCCACCCGGCCCGCCCATGAGCTATCACCCACCGGCTGAGCATCCACGCACACATCAACGTCACCGCCGCAGTGCCGGTGGCGTGGCCGGACGGGAATGAGTAATCCGTCCTCGGACGACCACTGCGAATGGCGAACCCGGTCTGCTGCGGCCGACGATCGCCTTGGCGGTGGCGATCACCAGTCCGATGCCGCCGGCCCCGACCAGTCCGAATACGGCCGGCAACCACGTCCTGTCCGCCACACGACGATCGCGGTGACCAGCACGGCCAGACCGTGCCGATGAACTCGGTCAATTGCCCAGGCAGGGTAATCACTTTCAAGGTCGATGTCAGCCACAGCTCACGGTGCCGGCCAGCCAGCGGGCGGCGGGCTCGTCGACGACCGTTGATGCCGTCACCGACAAGGACTCCTCGAGCATCTCGGTAAATGCGGTCAGCCAGAGCCCGCGACGACGACGAAACCGGCAAGCAGCGCCAGTCCCGCGACGACCTGAGCGAATAGCGCCGTCGCCATGGCCTCGCGACGCCTCCGAGCTGTCGTTCTGCCCAGGCCGCGCTCGTCGAACCTCGGATGCGCGCCCACAGCCCGGGCAAGCAGCTGCGGCCGGCGTGCAACCCACATCGCCACCGACGAGCGAACAGCGCGAGCAATACGACTACCAGCACACCGGCCGGCCCGAAGCCGTCGCCGCCGGGCCCGTATCTGCTCCACCTCTAGAGCTTCTGCAGCGGCGCGTGGTTGTGCATCAGCTTGACCCGGCCCGCACTGCCGAAGTCGATGAGCGACATCGCCGACTCCCCCATGCCGGACACCTCCTCGACCCGGCCGAGGCCGTACTTGTCGTGGTTGACCCGGTCGCCGGCCTCGAGCACCATCAGCGGCCGCTTGCCGCCGCCGGCCGAGCCCCGCGTGGGCGACGGCCGCGGTGTGCCGAACCGTCCGGCGCCGCTGACCGGGGCGCTGAACGTCGGTGTCGGGTCGGTGCGGCGCCAGTCGACGAGATGCTCGGGAATCTCGCGCAGGAAACGGGATTCGGGGTTGAGCATCGGCTGCCCCCACGACGAGCGGATCTTGGCCCGGGTGACGTAGAGCCGTTGGCGCGCCCGGGTGATGCCGACGTAGGCCAGCCGCCGCTCCTCGGAGAGCTCGGCGGGATCGCCCAGCGCCCGCATGTGCGGGAACATGCCGTCCTCCCACCCGGTGACGAAGACGACCGGGAACTCCAGTCCCTTGGCCGTGTGCAGCGTCATCAGGGTGACCACACCCGAGTCGTGCTCGGGGAGTTCGTCGGAGTCGGCGACCAGCGACACCCGCTCCAGGAACTCGGCGAGCACACCGGTCTCCGGGACGTCCTCGTCGGTCGGTCGGCGTCCTCCGCGCAGCGCTGCGGCGTTGGCCCGGTCGGTGCTGAATTCGTGTGCGACGCTGACCAATTCGTTGAGGTTGTCCAGGCGGGCCAGGTCCTGCGGATCGCTGGAGGATTCCAGCTCGTTGCGGTAGCCGGTGCGGTCCAGGACGGCCTCGACGAGGTCGCCGAGTTCGTCGTCGAGCCGGCCGCGCAGGTCGTCGAGCAGGTTGACGAAGCCGGCGATCGCCTTCTCCGAGCGGGTGTTGAGCATCGGCACCTTGCCCTGGGCCGCGGCGGCCAGCGCGTCGGCGAAGGTCGATCCGGTGTTCTCGGCGTACACCGCGACACAGGCCTCGGCGCGGTCGCCGATGCCGCGCCGCGGGGTGTTGAGGATGCGCCGCAGGCTGACCGCGTCGCCGGGGTTGGCCAGCACCCGCAGATAGGCGACGATGTCGCGAATCTCCTTGCGCTCGTAGAACCGAACGCCGCCGACGACCTTGTACGGGATGCCCGCCCGGATGAACACCTCTTCCAGCGAGCGCGACGAGTTGTTGGTGCGGTAGAACACCGCGACGTCGTTGTAGGTGATGTCGCCAGCCGGCATCGTCGGCCAGGCGCGTCGATCTCGCCGGCGACGAACCTCGCCTCGTCGTGCTCGTTGTCGGCGACGTAGCCGACGATCAGCTCACCGTCGCCGGCGTCGGTCCACAGCCGCTTCTCGCGGCGGTTGGCGTTGCGGGAGATCACCGAGTTGGCCGCCGACAGGATGTTCTGCGTGGAGCGGTAGTTCTGCTCGAGCAGGATCGTGGTGGCGTTGGGGAAGTCCCGCTCGAAGTCCTCGATGTTGCGGATGGTGGCGCCGCGGAACGCGTAGATCGACTGGTCGGCGTCGCCGACGACGCACAGCTCGCTGGGCGGCACCTCATCAGCGCCGACGGCTCCGTGCCCAGCGAGCTCGCGGACCAGGACGTACTGCGCGTGGTTGGTGTCCTGGTACTCGTCGACCATGATGTGCCGGAACCGCCGGCGGTAGTACTGCGCGATCTGCGGGAAGTTCTGCAGCACCGCGACGGTCTCGCCGATGAGGTCGTCGAAGTCCAGCGCGTTGGCCGCACGCAGCCGCCGCTGGTACTCGCCGAAGACGCTCGGCGACGGTGCGGGCCAGCTCGTCGGAGCCCGGCTCCAGCGCCGCGACGGCGTCCTCGGGTGTGATGAGCTCGTTCTTGAGGTTGGAGATCGCGTTGGCCAGCAGGCGCGGCGAGTAGCGCTTGACGTCGAGGCCCATGTCCTTGCCGATCATCAGCAGCAGGCGGCGCGAGTCGTCGGCGTCGTAGATGGAGAAGTTGGAGTTGCAGCCCCGGCAGCAGCGAGGCCTGGTTGCGCAGGATGCGCACGCAGGTGGAGTGGAACGTCGAGACCCACATGTTGCGGGCCCGCGGGCCGACCAGTGCCACGACCCGCTCGCGCATCTCGGCGGCGGCCTTGTTGGTGAACGTGATGGCCAGGATCTGGCCGGGACCGACGTCGCGGGCGGCCAGCAGATAGGCGATCCGGCGGGTCAGCACGGCCGTCTTGCCCGACCCGGCACCGGCGACGATGAGCAGCGGCGCACCCTCGTGCAGCACCGCCTGCCGCTGCTGCGGGTTGAGACCGTCGAGGAGTTCGGCCGCGTCAGCCGGTGGCTTGTAGTCCGTCACGTGCACAGTCATGTCTGACCCAACTTACCGCTGTATGGCGACAGTTTTTTGCACAAGAGCGGCGCGTGGTGGCACACTCATTTCGTGCTCACTGCACCGCAGCGATTTTTCTACGGGTACCGGATCGCGGTACCCGTGGTGGCATAGCTGCTCGAACCCGAGAGCCCCGCGGTCCGCATCCGGATCCGGGGCTCGTCTCTTGTGTGAGGTCCGGAACCCGAATGAGACCAGAACACACACGAGGAGAGCGAAGCGATGACTGTAGAGACCGAACAGATGCCTGATATCGACGCGCTGCGCCTGGAGATCGACCGCCTCGACGCGGAGATCCTGGCCGCGGTCAAGCGCCGCACGGAAGTCTCGCAGGAGATCGGCCGGGCCCGGATGGCCTCCGGCGGTACCCGGCTGGTGCACAGCCGCGAGATGAAGGTCATCGAGCGCTACAGCGAGCTCGGTCCGGACGGCAAGGACCTGGCGATGCTGCTGCTGCGCATGGGCAGGGGCCGGCTCGGGCACTGACGCCCGGACTCAGCTCGACTGCGTCGACCAGCCAGGGCGTCATCCACGTCACCGCGTTCGGGGTGGGATGCACGCCGTCGCTGCGCACCAGCACGCCGTTGATCTTGTTGGTGTAGGCTGCCGTTGGGCGCCAGCTTCTTGTTCAGGTCCAGCACGTCGACACCGTCGCGCTCGGCGGCGACACTTGCGCAGCAGCGAGTTCCACTGCTTGACGCGGCTGGGCTGGTCCTCGGGATAGAGACTGCCGTCGGCGCGCTCGCCGTGCCGGTTGAACGGCTCGGTGGTCATCACCACGCGCGCGCCGGTCGACTGCAGGATGTCCAGCGCCCGCGTTCAGCTCGCCAACCAAGTACTTGTCGAAGTCGGCGTCGCCGATGTGCGTCCACTGCCCGTGCCACATCCGGTCCACGGTCTCCCAGCGCCCGATCGTCAGCAGCACGACGTCGGGGCGGTCGTGGGCGATGCGCTGCTCCCAGCGCTCCGGCCAGGTGTCGCACTCGGGTTTCTGTTCCAGCTGCTGGCCCGAGTAGCGGTACGGGCCGCCGCGGACCACGCCGCAGCCGATGGTGGTTCGGTCCAGGAAGTTGATGCCGGGCGTGGGCGGCAGATACCGCATCAGCGTCCACGCCACCGAGTCGCCGAACACCGACACCGTGTGCAGCCGAACGCCGGCACGCAGTGGCGTAGCCGGCCGGACCGTCTCGACGGGTGACGCCATCGCGGCGGCCGACACATCCGGCCCCTGGCCCGGCCGCATCCCGATCGGCACCACCAGCATCGTCACCGCGGCCGCGGTGGCCACCGTCGCACCGGCGAACCGCAGCAGCGGCAGGTGCGCCGGCCGCCAGCGGCGGATCGGCTGCTCGATCAGCCACCAGGACAGGCCGGCCGCCGCCAGCGTCGCAAGGCAGCGGGCGGCGAACAGGCCGTAACCGGACCAGCCGGTGCGTTCTCCGTTGAGCACCAAGAAGATCGGCCAATGCCAGAGGTAGACGCCGTAGGAGATGACGCCCAGCCACACCAGCGGCCGCAACGCCAGCACGCGCGCCACCGGGCCGCCCTGATCGAGGGCGACGGGCACGATCACCGCGACCGCGGCGAGCGCGACGACGCTCAACAGACCGCCGCGGAACTCCGCGGCGCTGCCCGTCGCCACATGCGTGACCGCCGCCAGCACCGCCAGGCCGATGACCGGCACCACGCGGGCGGCCCACTTCACCCACCGCGAGCGGATCAGCGACCACCCGGCCATGACCGCCGACCAGTCGCGGACCAGCAGCGCGGCCGCCGCCGCACCGATCAGCAGCGCCTGCGCGCGGGTATCGGTGGCGAAGTAGACGCGATTCAGTGCGGCGTCCGATGACAGCAGGACCGCCTCGGCCGCGGACGCCAGCACGCCCACAGTGGCCAGGACGAACACCGCCGTGCGCACCCGCGCCAGCGTCGGGACCGTGCCGCCGCGGCGCCGTGCGATCGCGGCGAGCAGCAGCGCCACCGCGGCCAGCAGCAGTGGCCAGACCAGGTAGTACTGCTCCTCCACCCCGAGCGACCAGGTGTGCTGCAGCGGCGACGGGGTGGCGCCCTGGCTGAAGTAGTCGGCCTTGTGTGCGATGAAGGCCCAGTTCGCGCTCCACAGGAACGCCGCGACCGCGTCGGCGCGAAGCGTCGCCACGGATTCCGGCGCAAACAGCGCGCGGACGAACACCACGGCCAGAACCATCAGCAGCAGCGCCGGCAGCAGCCGGCGGGCGCGGCGGGTCCAGAAGCCGCGGAGATCGAGCCGGCCGGTGCGGCCCAGCTCGTCGAGCAGGAGCGAGGTGATCAGAAATCCGCTGAGGACGAAGAAGACGTCGACCCCGATGAATCCGCCTGCGACGCCCGGTATGCCGCCGTGGCCCACCACCACCAGCGCGACCGCGATGCCACGGATGCCGTTGAGGGCGGGTACGCCGGTGCTCGCCGGGGGTGCCGGTTGGCGTCGGCCCACGGGGTGCAGCGGCGCTGGCGACCCATCGACGTTGCCCGGCAGAGCGCGACGGCGCCGCGGTCACGTGGAGCCCTCCCTTGGTCCGGATTTCTCACCCTAAGTGCGAAAGTCCGGACAGCGGCGAAGGCGCGCAGCTAGCAGCGCGTCAAATCTCTGTCGACGATCGGGTACCGCTTCGGCGGCGGCGTGACCAGCCCGTCCAGAGCGAGCTTCAGCCCGCCGACCACCCCGAGGAGCTGGGCGACGACCAGGTCTGGAACTCCACGACGTACCGGTCGTCTCGAGACGTCGTCACTTCTGCCGCTGGTGGTATTCATCGCGGGCTCCCATCGCTGACACGAAGAACAACGACAGGGTTCCCCGTATGCTTGCGTTTGCAAGCGTGACGCTGGCCACAGCCAGCGAATCACCTGGTCAGCGCGGCCGCCTACTTGGTCAGCGCGATGTACTTGGTGTCGAGGTACTCCTCGATGCCCTCGTAGCCGCCCTCGCGGCCGAACCCGGACTCCTTGACGCCGCCGAACGGCGCGGCCGGATCGGAGATCACGCCGCGGTTCACCCCGACCATGCCCGCCTCGAGCGCCTCGGCCACCCGCAGCGCCCGGTCCAGCGACTCGGTGAAGATGTAGGCGGCCAGGCCGTACTCGGTGTCGTTGGCGGCGGCGATGCCGTCGGCCTCGGTGTCGAACCCGATGATCGGGGCGACGGGGCCGAACACCTCCTCCTTGAGGATGCGGGCGTCGAGCGGCACGTCGACCAGCACGGTGGCCGGGTAGAAGTTGCCCGGACCGCCGGGGGCCTGCCCGCCGAGCGCCGCGGTGGCGCCCTTCTCGACGGCGTCGTCGACGAGTTCCTGCACGCTGGCCACCTGCTTGGCGTTGACCAGCGGGCCCAGCTTGGCGCTCGGGTCCAGACCGTTGCCGAGGTTGATCTCGCCCATCCGCTTGACGAACTTGTCGGTGAACTCCTCGATCACCGCGTTGGCCACGTGAATGCGGTTGGCGGCGGTGCACGCCTCGCCGCCGTTGCGCATCTTGGCCAGCATCGCGCCGTCGACGGCGGCGTCGACGTCGGCGTCGTCGAACACCAGGAACGGCGCATTGCCGCCGAGCTCCATCGAGGTGCGCAGCACCTTGTCCGCCGACTGCTTCAACAGCGCCTTGCCGACCCCGGTGGAGCCGGTGAAGGTCAGCTTGCGCAGCCTGCCGTCGTCGATCAGCGCGGTGGTGACCTCACGCGGCTGGTTGGTCGGCAGCACCGAGAGCACGCCCTCGGGCAGGCCGGCCTCGGCCATCAGCTTGGCCAGCAGCAGCATGCTCAGCGGCGTCTCCTGTGCGGGCTTGACGATCATCGTGCAGCCGGCGGCCATCGCGGGCCCGATCTTGCGGGTGCCCATGGCCAGCGGGAAGTTCCACGGGGTGATCGCGTAGCACGGGCCGACGGGCTGCTTGGTGACGATGATGCGCCCGTTGCCGGCCGGGCTGGGGACGAAGCGGCCACCGATGCGGACCGCCTCCTCGGCGAACCAGCGGAAGAACTCCGCGCCGTACTTCACCTCGCCCATGCTCTCGGCGACGACCTTGCCCATCTCCAACGTCATGAGCGCGGCCAGGTCGTCGGCGCGGGCGATGATCGTCTCGAAGACCGAGCGCAGGATCTCGCCCCGCTCACGGGCCGGTGTGGCGGCCCAGTCGGCCTGCACCGCGCAGGCGGCGTCCAGTGCGGAGATCGCGTCGGCCGCGGTGGCATTGGCCACCGAGATCAGGACTTGGTCGTTCGACGGGTCGAGGACGTCGAACGTCGACGAGCCGGGCCGCTCCTGTCCACCGATCCACAATCCGGTCGGAACCGAAGACAACAGCCGTTCAATGTCTGGGGTGCTCATACCTCAATGATGTACACCCTCGGGCCCCCGGCCCGCACTAGGGTCGGTGGAATGACCGCAGACATTTCCGCCAGTCCCGCATGGACCGCGCTGCGCCGCCACCACGACCAGATCGCCAAGACCACCCTGCGCGAGTTGTTCGCCGAAGACCCCGACCGCGGCCGCGAACTCACCATGACCGTCGGCGACCTCTACATCGACTACAGCAAGCACCGCATCACCCGGGAAACGCTGGCCCTGCTCGTCGACCTGGCCCGCGCGGCGCACCTCGAGGAGCGCCGGGACGCGATGCTGTCCGGCGAACACATCAACACCTCGGAGAA
Organism: uncultured Actinomycetota bacterium; assembly: GCA_963765445.1. Classification (GTDB taxonomy): domain Bacteria; phylum Actinomycetota; class Actinomycetes; order Mycobacteriales; family Mycobacteriaceae; genus Mycobacterium. Next base: position 3,804 of record CAVXWQ010000051.1, on the reverse strand, counting down.
CCGCGCGGTGCTGCACACCGCGCTGCGGCTGCCGCGTGATGCCCAGCTGGATGGTCGACGGCCAGGACGTGGTCGCCGACGTCCACGAGGTGCTCGACGCGATGGGCGCGTTCACCGATCGGCTGCGCAGCGGCGAGTGGACCGGGGCCACCGGCGAGCGGATCAAGACGGTGGTCAACATCGGCATCGGCGGCTCGGACCTGGGTCCGGTGATGGTGTACCAGGCGCTGCGCCACTACGCCGACGCCGGGATCTCGGCCCGGTTCGTCTCCAACGTCGACCCGGCGGACCTGGTGGCCAAGCTCGACGGGTTGGATCCCGCCACAACGCTTTTCATCGTCGCGTCCAAGACGTTCTCGACGCTGGAGACGCTGACCAACGCGACCGCCGCGCGGCGCTGGCTCACCGACGCGCTCGGCGACGCCGCGGTGTCCAAGCATTTCGTCGCGGTGTCGACGAACAAGAAGCTGGTCGACGGCTTCGGAATCAACACCGCGAACATGTTCGGCTTCTGGGACTGGGTGGGCGGCCGCTACTCGGTGGACTCGGCCATCGGCCTGTCGGTGATGGCGGTGATCGGCAAGGAGGCCTTCGCCGACTTCCTGTCCGGATTCCACATCGTGGACCGCCATTTCGCGACCGCGCCGCTGGAGGAGAACGCGCCGGTTCTGCTCGGGCTGATCGGCTTGTGGTACTCCGACTTCTTCGGCGCCGAGACGCGCGCGGTGCTGCCGTACTCCAACGACCTGTCGCGCTTCGCGGCCTACCTGCAGCAGCTGACGATGGAGTCCAACGGCAAGTCGGTGCGCGCCGACGGCACACCGGTGACCACGGGCACCGGCGAGATCTTCTGGGGTGAACCGGGAACCAACGGCCAGCACGCGTTCTATCAACTGCTGCACCAGGGCACCCGGCTGGTGCCCGCCGACTTCATCGGCTTTTCCGAGCCCACCGACGACCTGCCGACCGCCGACGGGCACGGCAGCATGCACGACCTGCTGATGAGCAACTTCTTCGCACAGACCCAGGTGCTGGCGTTCGGCAAGACCGCCGAGGAGATCGCCTCAGAGGGCACACCGGCAGAAGTGGTGCCGCACAAGGTGATGCCGGGCAACCGGCCGACGACGTCGATCCTGGCGAACCGGCTGACGCCGTCGGTGGTGGGCCAGCTGATCGCGCTCTACGAGCACCAGGTGTTCACCGAAGGCGTGATCTGGGGCATCGACTCGTTCGACCAGTGGGGTGTGGAGCTGGGCAAGACGCAGGCCAAGGCGCTGCTCGGGTGATCACCAGTGACGGTTCACCGGCGAAGCAGACCGACAGCTCGACCGACGAGCTGGTGCGCCGCTACCGCGAGGAACGGGGCAGGGTTCGCTGAGCGGCATGTGTCACTGATTGCCGAGGCTTCCCGGTGGCCAATCGACCCCGATCTCGTCGCAGATCGGCGGGATGATGATCAGCGCCCCACGCGGGGTGCAGAACGGCGTTCCCGGGGGCGGTCCCGGCGGCGGCGGTATCGGGGTCGGGTAGAGGTTCGGCCCCTCCCAGTAGTTCGCTGCCGAGTGCGTGAACACGTTCCAGTCGTAGTAATACGTGTGGCAGACGCTCATGTCCCAGTTCAGCTGACCGTCCGGTCGGGGCGGGTCGTTGGGCAACGGCTGGCCGGGACACCACTGGAACGGCCCATAGGTGTAGGCATGAGCGGGGCCGGACCCGACGGCGAAGGCGGCCAAGCTGAGGCCGGCGAACACCGCCGCGGTGGTCGCTGCTCGTGCGGCTTTTGCTTTCATCCGCGAATACTAAGCCCGTCACCGCATGGCGATCAGGGAATTCGCAGTTCCCTGCGGTCAGGCGAACGGCTTGGTGAACCGCGGCGGCAACAGCTTGCAGCAGCGTCACCAGCGGCACCCACGGCCAGCCGGGAACGATCGCGCGGCCGGTCTCGCGTTCGATGGCTTTCACCATCTGCCGCACACCGGTCTCGTTGTCGACCATCAGCATGGTGGAGTTCGACTTCGCCGTCATCTCCGACTCGATGTAGCCCGGTTCGAGAACCGTGACTTTGATTGGGCCGGAAGCATATTCGGCGCGCAGTGACTCGCCCAGCGATGACACCCCGGCCTTGCTGGCCGCGTAGGCGGCCTTCACTCCGGGCACACCCTTGTTGCCCAGCACGCTGGAGATCAGCACGAGGTGTCCGGAGCCGGCCTTCTTGAACATCTCCAGCGCGGTCTCGACCTGAACCAGCGCCGCGACGAGATTGGTCTCGATGGTGGCCTTGTTCGCCCACAGCTTGCCCGAGCCCAGTGGGGCGCCCTTGCCGATGCCGGCGTTGACGATGACGCGGTCGATGCCGCCGAGTTCGTCGGACAGCGCGGCGAACACCTTGGGCACCTGCTCGTGGTCGTTGACGTCGAGCTCGGCGACGGCCACGGTGATGTTCGGGATAGCGCTGCGTCAGCTCGGCCTTGAGCTCGTCGAGCCGGTCGACGCGGCGGGCGCACAGCGCCAGGTCGCGTCCCATGGCCGCGAACGCCCGGGCCATGCCCGCCCCGAGACCGGAGCTGGCGCCGGTGATGAGGATCTTCTGCCGGGTCACCGCGCCAGCCTAACGATCACTTCAGCAGCCGCGACATCCGGCGGTCGGCCAGCACCTTGCCGCCGGTCTGGCACGTCGGGCAGTACTGAAACGACTTGTCGGCGAACGACACTTCGCGCACGGTGTCCCCGCACACCGGACACGGCATCCCGGTCCTGGCGTGCACCCGAAGGCCGGATCGCTTCTCACCCTTGAGCGTCGCCGCCTGCTGGCCGACCGATCGCTGCACCGCGTCGGTGAGCACCGAGACCATCGCGTCGTGCAGGGCCGAAAGCTGGGCGGGCGTCAGCTTTCCCGCCGTCGCGAACGGCGACAACTTGGCGACGTGCAGGATCTCGTCACTGTAGGCGTTGCCGATTCCGGCGATGACCTTCTGGTCGGTGATCACCGTTTTGATCCGACCGGACTGCGGCGCCAGGACCGCGGCCAGTTGCTCGTCGGTGAGCTCGAGCGCGTCGGGACCCAGCGTCGCGATACCGGGAACCTCCGCCGGGTCGCGCACGATCCACACCGCCAGCCGCTTCTGTGTGCCTGCCTCGGTGAGGTCGAAACCTGCCGACTCGCCCGGTGTTCCGAGGTGGACGCGCAGCGCGATCGGACCCTTGCCGGGCTTGAGCGGGGCGGCGGCGAGCTTGTCCGACCACCGCAGCCATCCCGCCCGGGACAGGTGGGTGATCAGGTAGAACTCGCCGGCCCGCAAGCCGAGATACTTGCCCCAGCGATGCGCGTCGGTGACGGTCTGGCCGTACAGGGCGGTCGGCGGCGGGTCGAAGGTCTTGAGCACTGAGAGCGCAGCGACGTCGATTCGTCCGACCGTCGCACCGACTGCATGCCGGCGCAGGTGGTCGGCAAGGGCCTCGACTTCTGGCAGTTCGGGCATGACTCCAGTGTGCCGGTCAGCCGCCGACTGCGCGTTCGGCGCTGCGGAAGGGCAGCGAGAACAGCCAGCCGACGATGGACAGCACGATCGCGGCCCAGATCGCGGTCCACCAGAAGTGGTTGATCTGCAGTCCCCAGTGCGTGGTGTGCTCGGTGATCCACGCGGTGATCCACAGCATCAACGCATTGATGACGACGTGGAACAGGCCCAGAGTCAGGATGTAGAGCGGGATCGACAGCAGTTGCACGACGGGCTTGATGAACGCGTTCACCAGCCCGAAGATCACCGCGACCACCAGGACGATGCCGACGCGCTGAAGCGTCGT
>CAVXWQ010000050.1:0-28523 GCA_963765445.1 uncultured Actinomycetota bacterium | reverse complement strand
GTTCGGCGGCATCGACGTCCTGTGCGCGAACGCCGGCATCTTCCCCGACGCCGCTCACCACGATGACCGCGGACAACTGGACGAGGTATTCGACGCGAACATCAAGGGCACCCTACAGCGTGCAGGCCTGCCTCGACGCGCTGACCGCCTCCGGGCACGGCCGGGTGATCCTCACGTCGTCGATCACCGGCCCGATCACCGGCTTCCCGGGCTGGTCGCACTACGGAGCGAGCAAGGCCGCCCAGCTGGGCTTCATGCGAACGGCCGCGATCGAGTTGGCGCCCCAGGGCATCACCGTCAACGCGGTGCTGCCGGGCAACGTCGCCACCGAGGGCCTCGCCGAGATGGGCGAGGACTACCGCCGGCATGGCGAGCGATCCCGGCCGGCGCGCTGGGCAAGGTGGAGGACATCGGCTACCTGCCGCGTTCCTCGCGACCGGGAGGCCGGCTACATCACCGGGCAGGCCCTCGCCGTCGACGGCGGGCAGGTGCTGCCCGAGTCGCTGGCCGCCGTGAGTCCGTAGCCCATGGAGGAGTCCGAGGGGGGACCGATCGCCGAGGACGTCCGGCGGCGAATCCTGTCCATGCTCGCGCAAGGCGCATTGCGGCCCGGCTCGCGCCTGGGCACCGAACGCGAGATGGCCGAACAGTTCGCGGTGTCGCGGTCGACGCTGCGCAGTGCGCTGCTGCCATTGAGCCGGGCCGGCGTGCTGGAGCGGCGCACCGGCCGCAACGGCGGCACCTTCGTCCGCGCCGACGTCGTGCAGCGCAATGCCGCCGAACTGGCCGGGTTGCCGGCCCGGCTGCGCAGCGGCGGGCACACCAGCACCACCCGGGTGCTGGCCACCGACCGCCGGCCGGCCACGCCTGCCGAGGCGGCTGCGCTCGAAATCGGCACGGAAGAAGAGGTTTTCGCGATCCGGCGACTGCGGTTCGCCGACGGCGTGCCGCTGTCGGTCGACTTCGCCTGCTTCGTGGCCGATCAGGTGGTCGATCTTCTCGAGCAGCCGCTGGGCGGCTCGATCTACGAACTGCTGGCCGTGCGGTACGGCGTGGTGCCCGCCACCTCCACCGAGATGATCGAGGTGGTCAGCGCCAGCCCGCGGGAGGCCGACTGGCTGGGCATCGCCAACCGCCAGCCGCTGCTGGCGATCACCAGGGTCACCCACGACGCCTCGGACCGGCCGTTCGAGTATGCCTACGACCTCTTCCGGGCTGACCGGGTGCGGCTGACCGCGACCACCTCGACGGTCACGGCGCGAGAGCGTCGCGGCACCGACGGCCGAGTCGAGCGGTCCATCTCCAGCGCCTGACCCGCTTCCCCCGCAGAAACCGACGACTAGGGTGGGTGCGGTGACGACCAAACCCGAGATCGATTTCCCCGAAGGTCCGGCCCCCACCGAACTGGTCATCAAAGACGTGGTGGTGGGCGACGGCGACGAAGCCAAGCCCGGCGACGTCGTGGACGTCCACTACGTAGGGGTCTCCTACGACACCGGCGAAGAGTTCGACAGCTCCTGGAATCGCGGCGAATCCATCAGTTTCCCGCTGCGGGGCCTGATCCAGGGCTGGCAGGACGGAATCCCTGGCATGAAGGTGGGCGGCCGCCGCCAGCTGACCATCCCGCCCGAACAGGCGTACGGTCCTGCCGGCTCCGGCCACCAGCTATCCGGCAAAACGCTCATCTTCGTCATCGACCTGCTGGGAACCCGATAGCTTTCGGAGCTGCAGTCTCGAGGGCATGCGGGGTGGACTAGTTCCTGACCGCCCTCACCCGACGGGCTCGCCTGCGATGTCGTAGGTTATTGCTATCTTCCGGAGCAGTCCCAGGGAGCGCACATGACGACGCACACATCCCTTCCCTCCCTGCTCCACGAACGTGTCCGAACGGACCCGGACGTACTCGCGTACACGTTTGTGAACTTCGACATCGACCCAGCCGGATTCCCCGAAACTCTGACATGGCGACAAGCTCATCGGCGCGCACTGTCGGTCGCCGACGAGCTTGTCCGATACGGCAGGCCAGGCGACCGGGCCGCCATCCTGGCCCCGGAGGGCCTGGACTACATCTCGGCCTTCCTCGGCGCCCTCGAGGCCGGATTCATCGCCGTGCCGCTGCCCGTTCCGCAGTTCCGCGTGCATGACGAGCGGGTGTCATCTGCGCTGCGGGACAGCACTGCGTCGGTCATTCTCACCACCTCGTCGGTGGTGGACGAAGTGAGCAAGTATGCCCGCGCCCAGGGCGGGTCGATCACGATCATCGAAGTGGACTTGTTGGACGTGCGGTCGCAGTGCGACGTCGACGCGGGTGAGCGGCACCTTCCCAGCGCGGCCTATCTGCAATACACATCGGGGTCGACCCGCACTCCCGCCGGTGTGATCGTGTCGCATCAGAACATGATTGCCAACCTCGGCCAAGCCGCGGTCGTCTACTTCGAGGATTACGGAAGCGCGCCGCCGCCGGGCCTTCGGCTGGTTTCATGGCTGCCTTTCCACCACGACATGGGGTTGTTCTTCACAGTTTTCACCCCGATGTACGCAGGCACGCCCGTCACGTTCACCCAGCCGGTGTCCTTTCTGCAAAGGCCTGCGCGCTGGCTCCAACTGCTGGCCCAATACCCGCAGTCATATTCCTGTGCACCGAATTTCGCCTTCGAGCTGGCCGCACGGCGAACCTCCGACAAAGACATGGAGGGCCTCGACCTGGGCGGCGTGCTGGCGATCATCAACGGCGCCGAACGCGTGCACGCCAGCACCATCGCGCGCTTTTGCGAGCGCTTTGCGCGATACAACCTGAAGAGCACCGCGATCCAACCGTCTTACGGACTGGCCGAGGCCACCCTGTGTGTGGCCGCGCCCAAGATGGGCACTCCGGTCAAGACTGTCCGATTCGACTACGCTGAGCTCGCCAAGGGGTTCGCCCAGCCGTGCGGTACGGCCGCGGGCGGCACGGACCTGGTCAGTTACGGGCCCGGCCGAACCGGGCCGGGAATGTGCTTCGTGCGAATCGTCAACCCCGACAGCGGGATCGAGACGGCACCGGGGATCATCGGCGAAATCTGGGTGCACGGCCAGAACGTGGCGATGGGATACTGGCAGAAACCCGGGGAATCGCACCACACCTTCGGCGCACGGATCGTCGACCCGATACCTGGCACACCCGAGGGCTCCTGGTTGCGTACGGGAGACGTGGGTGCGGTCGTCGACGGTGAGCTGTTCGTGATGGGCCGCCTCAAGGACATGTTGATCGTCGATGGGCGCAATCACTACCCCGACGACATCGAGACGACCGTCCGCGAGATCACCGGCGCCCGCGTGGCCGCGATCTCGGTACCCGACGAGAACACCGAGCGGCTGGTCGTCATCGCCGAGCTCGCCGAGCAGGCGTCAGCCGACGGCATGCAAGCCGAGAAGTTCCGCTCTATCAAGCGGAAGATCCTCGCCGCCATCTCCACTGCGCACGGACTGCGGGCGGCCGATCTCGCGCTGGTGCCAACCGGTGCGATCCCGCTGACCACCAGCGGCAAGGTACGGAGGTCACTCTGCGTGCAGCGTTACCGCGACAATGAGTTCACCAGGCTGGACGTGTCAACGGGCCTGCTCGACGAGGCGTGGTAACGCCACGCTAAATATCAACGCGCCGTGGTAATTTGGTCAGCGAGCCGGGCGGCCAGCGAGGACAGGCCGCCGCTGCGGTTGAGTTCCATCGCAGAGATCTCCATCTCCAGTGTCATGTTGACCCGGGCTCGCAACTCGACGGCCATCAGGGAATCGAGCCCGAGATCGGGTAACGGCGTGCGTACGTCCACCACCTCGTTGGGGATGCCCAGCACCGCTGCCACCATCTCGGTGAGCAGCGTGGCGAGTGACTCGATGCGCTGCTCACCGGCCATCGCGGCCAACTCCGCGCGCACGGAGCCGCCTGCACCGTCCGCGGCTCTGGCCGCAGTGACTCGCTCGGCGAATCTCGGGGTGCCCGCCGATGCCGGGTGCATCGAGCCCCAGACGCCCATGTCGATATCGGCGATCACGGCCTGGCCCGGATCGAGGGCAATCGCCGCATCGAGATACTCGCAGGCGTCGGCCAACGGAATCGGCCGCAGCCCGTTGAGGGACAGGTAGGTGGCGATTTCGCGGCTGGACGCCGCCATACCGCCGGCAAGTGACCCCCAGTTGATTGAAAGCCCCGGCAGCCCAAGGTTTCTCCGATAGTGGGCCAGCCAGTCCAGCAACGAGTTGGCTGCCGCGTAACTGTACTGCGGAACCGTGCCGGCCATGCTCGTCACCGAGCTGTACAACACGAACATGTCCAGGTCGGTCTCTGCCAGGGCATCGTGCAGGTTGAGCGCTCCGCGGGCCTTGGGCGACAGTACCGCTTCCAGGCCGAAGGTGCTCACCTGATCCAGCGGCTCGTCGGCCAGCACACCGGCCGCGTGGAAGACTCCGCGCAACTGCGGGCCGTCCGACAGCCTAGCCAGCAGCGCGTCGACACTGGACCGTTCGGCCACGTCGAGCTGTTCCACCCGGATCTCGGCTCGAGCCGCCAGCGCCGCCACCGCCGCGCGCTGGGCGTCGGTGACCGCCCCGCGGCGGCCGGCGAGCACGATTCTGCCCGCGCCCCTGGCCGCGAGCCAGGCTGCGGTGGCCAGACCGAAATCGCCGAGGCCGCCGGTGATCAGGTACGCGGCGTCGGACCGGATGCGGGCGATCGGACGGCCGGGTTTCACCGGCGGCGCCGGGTCGCGGAAGTCCAGCACCACCCGGCCCAGCTGGTTGGACCTGGCCACCTGGTCGAACGCGTCCACCAGTTGCGACACCGGCAGAATGCGAGTCGGAAGCAATTCGTACTCCCCGGACGCGATCAGGCCGAGCACCTCGTCGTTGACCCGGGCCATCAGGTCCCTGCGCCGTGCCATCATCCGGTCGAGGTCGATCGAGATCAGCGCCAGGTTCTTATTGAATACCGCCATGTCGAGCAGCCGGCCACCGAATATCTCGGTCTTGCCGACTTCCACGACTCTGCCGAACTCCGCGGCCACCTTGAGGTTGGTCACCACCGCCTCGCCCGGGGCAGCACTGATCACCACATCCGCACCGTGCCCACCGGTCAGCGCACGGACCTCGTCCATCGCCGAGAGCGAGCGGGAATCGACGACGTACTCGGCGCCCAGGCTGCGCAGCACCGCGGCGCGATCTGGTGTGGATGCGGTCGCGATCACCCTGGCGCCGGCCTTCGCGGCGATCTGCACCGCGGCCATCCCGACGCCACCGGCCCCTCCCGTCACCAGTACCCAGTCGCCGGGCTCAACGTGGGCCGCGTGCTTGAGTGCGTAGTGCGCGGTCATCAGCACCACGATCGAGCCGTAGGCCTCTAGCGGCAGGTCGTGGCCGGGGACGGTTTCGCCGGCGTCGATTCGGGTGATGACGTAGCGCTGCGCCATGCCGGCGACGGCGACGAAGCGTGACTCGCCGATGCGAACACCGGTGACGCCCGGCCCGACTCGGGTGACCACGCCGAGACCCTCCATGCCAATGGTGAGACCGAAATGCGTGCCCGCGAGCTCGGCCTCACCCAGCACGCCCATCACCTTCATCGGGTCCTTGAAGTTGAGTCCGATCCCCTCGACGCGCATCTCGAACTCGCCGGGACCCGGTGCGATGCGAGGGATTTCGCGCAACGCCAGGTCGGCCAGCCGCCCCGACGCCGGAGCGGCAATCTCGAAGTTGGCCTCCGGGTCGGTCAGCGGCCGTGCCTCTTCCAGGTCGGCCAGCCGGTCCGCCAGGGCCGACCTGGTGACGATCACCACGCGCTGGTCGCCGCGCAGCGCGACCTCGTCGACGTCATCGTTGTCGTAGGCGCCGCCGGCCAGGCACTCCCGAACGATGGTGTCCGCCCCGCTGGCGTCGTCAACGTCGACCAGCCGCCAGCTCAGCTGGGGCTGCTCGTTGCGCAGCACCCGCCGCGCACCGACCAGAGTCGAACCGGCCACATCGGGGTCGACCGTGTCCCAGCCGACCGGCAACGCGCCCCGCGTGATCACCAGGCCGCGCAGGGGCAGTTCTACGCCGCGCGACAGCGCCTCATCGGCGATGTTCTGCATCGCGCGGGCGGTGCCGACCAACAGGGCGGGCAGTTCCGCGGCGCGCGCCGCCGGCGGCGGCGTGGCAGTGGTGGCCGCGATGAAGGCGACGACGACCGGACTGATGTTCTCGGGGTCGGACATCACCATCGCGCCCAGCGCAGCCTGAACTTCCGAGCAGACCAGGGCCGGATCACTGCCGCTCACGGTAAGCGGCCGCTTTGCGCCACGCCTGGCGGCGTAGTCGTCGGCCCAGTCGGTCGAAGCCTCACCGGCGGAGATCACCATCACCCGCTCGGTGGCCAGCGCCGCGTCCATGGCGGCCGGATCGCGCGGTTCACGCGACTCGAATCGGGGCTCGGCCCAGAGCTTTTCGAGCCTCGCGAGCACCGGTCGCCGCGGACTGATCGGCCGGAACTGCACCCGGTGCAACTCGAGGAGCACCACCCCGTCGAGATCGGATAGCACCACATCGGCGACCAGTTCGGGCTCACCCGGCTGCGGGTCACGGCGAGTGACGGCGACGAGAACCTGGTCGGGCAGCGCGGCGAACTGCCGCACGTAGCGCGCCCCGGCGGGCACCACCGCGCCATCGGCGGCGTCGCTGCCATCCACAAGCAGCGCCACACACTGCAGGGCGGCGTCGACCACTGTCGGGTGCGCCTGGTGGTTGGAGGCGTCGATCCCGGTGGCCGTGGCATCCACCCGCGCGACCACCTGGCCGTCATCCACTTCGGCGTAGACGATCCGCCGGAACTGGGGCCCGTAGACCAGCCCGCGATCGGCCAGCCGCGGGTACAGCTGGTCGGCGCTCACCCGGACCCGCGCCGTGAAGTTCGGCGGACTCAGCGTCGGCCGCAGCAGTCCGTCGACGATGCGACCGTGCGCATGCCGAGTCCAGCCGCTGGCCGAACCGCTCCGCGAACTGACCGAGAATCGCCCACTGGCGGGATCGGCGGTCAGGCGAAGGACGGGAATGTCATTGTCCTCCAGCACAAGTGGCGTCACAAATCGCACATCTTCAAGCGCGGGCGCAGACCGTCCGGTGAGCTCGGCGGCGGCGGCGAGGGCGGCGTCGATATAGGCCGCGCCGGGCAACACCACCATGTCCTCGACGGCGTGGTCCCGCAGCCACGGCAGCCGCGCGGCAGCCAGCTCAGTGCGCCATTCCGTCTGCCCCGGTTCGATCGGATCGCCGGGCAGCGCACGCGCATCGCTGCTGCCGAACAAGTCGTCGGCGACGAGTTGCTCCACCGACCACATCCGGGTGCGCTGGAAGCGGTGCGAAGGAAGCGGCCGCTGCGGCGGCAGCTCGATGGGCGCGCCCGGCGCGTGCGCGGTGTCCAGTGCGCCAGCGACATAGAGGTCGGCCAGCGCCGTCCGGATGCTGGTGTGGTCGTCGCTTTGCCGGTTCAACGTGGCGACAGCGGTCCCGGGCACCGCCGCGCGCACCATGATCTCCCTGATGCTTCCCGACAGCACCGGGTGTGGGCCGATCTCGAGGAAGACCCGATCCCCGCCTACGACCATGTTCGTCATCGCGTCGGCGAATCGCACCGGTTCGCGGACGTTGGCGCACCAGTAGGTCGCATCCCAGTCCGGTCCGGTGACCTGCTTGGCGGTCACCGTGGAGTACAGCGGCAAGGTCGGAGTCCGAGGCCTCAGATCGGCCAGCGCACTTGTCAGCTCCGCCAGGATCGGGTCCATCAGCTGCGAGTGGTAGGGGACCTCGACTTGGAGTCGGCGTACGAACACGCCCTGGGTCGTCAATTCGTCGGCTAGCTCGCCGATCGCAGAGTGTGTGCCGGCCAGCGTCACTGCGGATGGGCTGTTCACGGCCGCGATGCACAGGTCCGTGCGAGCCGCCAGCGCGTCGACGGCTTCGGCTTCGCTGAGGCCGACTGCCAGCATCCCGCCCGTTCCAGCCGTCGTGGCCTGCAGCCGCGATCGGTGATAGCTCACGGTGACGGCGTCTTCGAGGCTGAGCATGCCGCTGACATAGGCGGCGCTGACCTCCCCGACGCTGTGCCCGACGACGGCGGCGGGCTGCACACCATAGTGGGCGAGTTCGGCCGCAAGACCCACCTGTACAAGGAAATTCGCAGGCTGCGCGACCTCGGTGGCGGTCACCCGCGAGTCGGCCTCGTCGCGGCGCAACTCGTCGCGCAGCGACCAGCCGGCCAGCCCGGCGAACACCTCGTCGACCTCGCCGGCAGCCCCGGCGAACGGACCGCCCGCGGTGAGCAGATCGCGGCCCATACGCCACCACTGCGGGCCCATTCCGCTGAATACGAAGGCGGGTGCCGCCCCGTCGACGGCGGTCCTGCCGCCCGACACTGTCCCGTCGACGATGGCGGTGAGCCGGCTGAGCAACTGGTCGCGGTCGCCGAATGGAACGGCGAATCGGTAGTTGTGGTGGGCCCGCCGCGACCACAGGCCGTCCACCAGCGTGGCTGGGTCGACAGCCGGGTCCGCGACGACGGGTAGCAGATCGCGCGCGAGCTGCCGGGCGCCGGTGTCATTGCGCCCCGATAGCGGCAGCACCCCCACCGGCGCGGGCCGCTCGACCGGCGGGGCAGCCTCGGGCGGCTCGACCAGGATGGCGTGCGCGTTGGTGCCGCCATAGCCGAAACCGTTCACCGATACCGCTGCGGTGGGATACTGCGGCGGGAAGGGTTCGGCCTCGGTCGGCACCCGGAGCCGCTGCTCGGCGAACGGAATGGCCGGGTTGAGTTGCGTCAGGTGCGCCTGTGGTGCTATCTGGCGGCGGTGCACCGTCAGCGCCGCCTTGATCACACTGGCCACACCGGCGGCGGCCTCCAGGTGGCCGATCGATTCTTGATCGAGCCGACAACGAGATCGGTTGTGCGGCCCTTGACGTTGCCCAGCGTGGCACCGACCGCGGCCATCTCCAGCGGGTCACCGACCGCGGTGCCGGTGCCGTGCGCCTCGACATACCCGATCTCCTCCGGGCGCAGCCCCGACTCGGCGGTCACCCGGCGGATCAGCTCGGCCTGCGCCTCCGGATTGGGCACTGTGATGCCTGATGTGCGCCCGTCCTGGTTGACGCCGGTGGCGCGGATGACAGCGTAGATTCGATCGCGGTCGCGGATCGCGTCGGCTACGGGCTTGAGGACGAGTACACCGGCGCCTTCACCGCGGGCGTAGCCGTCGGCCGCGGCGTCGAAGCTCTTGCAGTGGCCGTCCGGCGCCAGGAAGCGGCCCTTGCACATGCCGACGAACATCTCCGGTGTGAGCATCGCGTTTACCCCGCCGACCAAGGCCGCCTCGATCTCGCCGCGGGCGATCGCCTTGGTGGCCTCGTGCAGCGCGACCAACGATGACGAGCACGCGGTGTCGATCGTCATGCTGGGGCCGCGTAGGTCGTAGACGAACGAGATGCGGTTGGACAACATGGTGAGCATCGCGGCCGTCGCCGTGTGGGAGTTGGCTGATGCCCGCGTGCTGGGCAGGTGGCGCAACACCATGTTGTCGGCGGTGAATCCGCCGACGTACACGCCGACCGGTCGGCCTGCCACCCGGCCGGATATCCCCGCGTCGTCCATCGCTTCTTGGGCCACCTCGAGCAAGAGCCGCTGCTGGGGGTCCATGATCGAGGCCTCGCGCGGGGAGATACCGAAGAATTCCGGGTCGAAATCCCACAGCGAGTCCTGCAGGAAGCCGCCGCTGCGGGTGTACATCCGGCCCGGCACCTCGGGATCGGGGTCGTAGTAGCGGTCCAGCCGCCACCGGTCCTCAGGCACCTCGACGATGCCGTCACCCCTGGAGACCAGGAACTGCCAGAGTTGATCGGGTCCATGTACCCGACCCGGAAGCCGGCACCCGATCCCCACGATCGCGACGTCGCCCATGTTCCAGAACCCTTCGCGTGACCGTGCATTCGCCAAAAGTGCATTTCGCCGACATGTGGCAGCGGTCATCAACGCCGGTGAAACGCATTCAGGACGAATGCAAGAACTCGCTTAGGCGGTGATAACCTCGGCCGCGATCTGAATTAGCAGGTTGCGCTTGTCCGCTGGGGCATCACCCGTCGGGACGGCTGACCCAATCGCCGGACGCTTCCTCGTCGTGCTGGTAGACAGCAGGCGGTTGTTGCCTTCCGTCGCGGAAGACGTGAATCTCACCATTCTTCGGTGTTGTGGCGTCCAACGTCGTATCGTGCATCGGTTCGAGTAATTGACGCGCCGGAAAGCTGGCGGAGGAGGGACCGATGACGGGTTCCGGAGATGCGCGGGTAAGCGCGACGGCAACCGAGTGGCGCCGTGAGTCGCGATACTACCGCCGCACACCCGGCCTTGGCTGGTTGCTGGGGTTGCTGCTGATACCGCTGCTGCTTGGTTTGATCGGCTGGGGAACCCTGGGTAAGCCCAAGGTCAGCGTCAGCACACCGAGCATCAGCGTGACTGCACCGAGCCTGTCGGTGCCGTCGCTGAACTTCGCGGGGCTGTCGATCCTGCGTAACGGCAACGACTTCACCCTGACCGGGATCCTGCCCGACCTCAACGCCAAGACGGCCCTGCTGGACTCGTTGAAGGCGGCCTTCCCCGGCGGTCAATTTCATCGACAATCTCAGCATCCAGGCCGGCGTCGGCGCGCCCGACTTCGCCGCCGCGGGCGCGTTGTTCAAGGCTTCCGCCGACATCCCGGACTTCAGCTACAAGTTCGACGGCAGCACCATCACTTTGACGGGCACCGCACCCTCCGACGACGTCAAGGCCGCGGCCGAGGCCGCTGCCAAGGCGGCCTGGCCGAATGCCACGATCGTCAACAACATCGTGGTGAAGGGCGCGACTGCGACGCCCGCCACCACCGGTGGGGACTGCGGTTCGCTGCAAAGCGACATCAAGGCAGCCCTGAACGCGCCGATCAACTTCGAGACCGACGGCTTCACCCTGACCCCGGCGACTCAGCAGATGCTGACCGCGGTGGCCGCCAAGATCAAGGCCTGCCCGCAGGCCAAGATCGCCGTGACGGGCTACACCGACAACACCGGCAATGACGCCATCAACATCCCGCTGAGCAACAACCGCGCCAAGTCGGTTGGCGATTACCTCGTTTCGCAAGGGGTTTCGGCCGGCGAGGTGACCACCAGCGGGCAGGGTGCGGCCAACCCGGTCGCCAGTAACGACACCGACGCCGGGCGGGCACAGAACCGTCGCGTCGAGATCACCGTGAGCTAGGAGCAGTCGACATGGGATTCGTTGTTCAGTGGTTGTGGTATCTGCTGGCCTTCCTGGTCGGCTCGGCGGTGGCGTGGGCGATCACCGTCGCGACCGTCAAGCGGACGAGCGAGGACGAAGCCATCGCCGACCTGCCCGGCTCGCGTGAGATTGGAGCCCGTTGATGCATGACGTGAACTGGTGGCTGATGGCACTGGCCTTCGTGCTGGGCCTGTTGCTGACGTTCCTGCTGATGATCGGCCGGGTCACCCGTGAGGTCCCGGTGAAGCACGCGGTGTCTGCCGGCCTCGGCGTGAAGGGCCCGAAAGCGCCTGATCTGCCGGATGTTTCGGTGCCGGACGTCAAGCTGTCCGGCGCGGGTGCCGTTGCGGCCGGTGCCGCCGCGGCGGGCGGTGCCGCGGCCAAGCTCACCGGCGGCGGAAAGCTCGAGGAGCCCTACGGCACCGGATCGGTCCGGCTGGCCGCCGGTGCCGCCGCCCCGTCGGGATACGACATCAAGGGCAACGAGGACTCGATGCTCTACCACACCCTCGAAAGTCCTTGGTACAAGCAGACCATCGCCGAGGTGTGGTTCGCCGACGAGGACAGCGCCCAGCGCGCCGGGTTCACCCGTGGGACGCCGACAAGGGCGGCAAGATCGCCTCGTTGGCCGACGTGCCGCCCGGGCCGCACGGCAAGGGCTCGGCGAAGGCCGGCGACGGCGGCAGTGGTCCGTCGGGCTGGACCATCAAGGGCAACGAGGACTCGATGCTCTACCACACCGTCGAAAGTCCTTCGTACAAGCAGACCATCGCCGAGGTGTGGTTCGCCGAGGAGGAGTTCGCCCAGGCCGCCGGGTTCACCCGGTGGGACGCCGACAAGGGCAAGGGCAAGGGCGCCAAGATCGCCTCGCTGGCCGACGTGCCGCCCGGCCCGTACGGCAAGGGTTCGGCCAAGGCAGGCACCGGCGGCAGTGGTCCGGCCGGCTGGCTGATCAAGGGCAACGAAGACTCGATGCTCTACCACCCGCCGGACAGCCCCGCCTACAACGAGACCATCGCCGAGGTGTGGTTCTTCGACGAGGAGACCGCCAAGGCGGCCGGTTTCGACAAGTGGGACAAGAACTTCCGCTAGTCGCTGCACCAGGTCCGCTAGCCGCGGCGCCGGCAGCCGCAGCATCAGCCGCGCGCCGCCCAGCGGGCTGTCCTCCAACGACGCTGTGCCGCCGTGGAGTTCGGCCTGCTGAGCGACCAGCGCCAGGCCCAGCCCGGAGCCGGAGTGCGAGGCCGTCGACCCGCGGGCGAACCGCTGGAACACGGCCGTGCGTTCGGCTTCGGGGACACCGGTGCCGTTGTCGTCGACGGCGATCTCCACGCCCTCGCGTGAGCTGACCGCCGACAGCTGCACCCGGGTGGCGCCGCCGTGCTTGACCGCGTTGGCGATCGCGTTGTCCACCGCGAGCCGAAGCCCCGCGGGCAGGCCGATGATGATGCAGGTCGGCGACGGCGCCAGCGACACCTCGAGGTCCGGGAACACCCGCATCGCGTCGTGCGCCGCCCGGTCGAGCAGCTCGGTGATGTCCACCGGCACCTGGTCGGCCTCGGTGGACAGCTCGCCCTGGGCCAGCCGCTCCAGCGCACTCAGCGTCGCCTCGACCCGGTTCTGGGTGCGGATGACGTCGCCGAGCACTTCCTTGCGCTGATCGTCGGGCATGTCGAGGGTGGCCAACACCTCGAGGTTGGTGCGCATCGCGGTCAGCGGTGTGCGCAACTCGTGGGCGGACACCGCGGCGAAGTCGCGGGCGGAGGCCAGCGCGGCTTTGGTGCGGTCCTGCTCGGTCCCGATCCGGCCCAGCAGGCCCTTGAGCGCCTCGCCGATCTCGATCGCCTCGCTGGCCCCGCTGACGTCGATGTCGGGTGTCACGTCGCCGGCGTCGATCTGGCGGGTCTGCTCGGCCAGCCGCCGGAACGGCCGCACCGCGAAGGTGGCCAGCAGCCAGCCCAGCAGGCCGGCCGCCCCGATCGCGAAGACGCAGATGATCAGGACCCGGTGGTGCAGGTTGTTGGTGTCGGCGATGGTGTCGTCGTAGGTCGCGCCGACCGCCAGGGTGGTGGCTTCCGGGTAGGGCAGTTCGACCGTGCGCACCCGGTACGTGACCCCGTCGATGTCGGTGGTGGCGTAGTCGGAGGTCAGCTTGGGCAGCACGACGGGTGAGTTGGACTTGACCTGCTCGCCGCGGCGGACGGTGATGACCACGTCCTGGTCGTTGGGTGACGGCGGGATCTGGTCGAGGCCGCGCGGCACGAACGGGACGGCGAAGCCGGCCGCTTCGTCCAGGCGGCGGTCGAGCCGCTCGAGGCGGTCGTTGGTGATGCCGATCCACACGATGGTGCCGACGATGGTCACCACGATGGCCGCGCCGATCGCCGTCGCGAACGCCACCCGGGTCCGCAGGGAAGGCGTTCGGCGGAAGATGCGCGACAGCATCACGTCATTGGGTGCGCAGCACGAAGCCCACGCCGCGCACCGTGTGCAGCAGTCTGGGCGCGCCGCCGGCCTCCAGCTTGCGGCGCAGGTAGCCGATGAACACGTCGACGACGTTGGTGTCGGCGGCGAAGTCGTAACCCCACACCAGCTCCAGCAGCTGGGCACGGCTCAGCACCGCCGTCTTGTGCTCGGCGAGCACCGCCAGCAGGTCGAACTCGCGTTTGGTCAGGTCGACGTCGACGCCGTTGACCCGGGCGCGGCGGCCCGGGATGTCGACCTCGAGCGGGCCGACCTGGATGGTTTCCGACGAGAACGTGGCCGTCGACCCCCGCCGGCGCAGCAGCGCCTTGACCCGGGCCACCAGTTCGGCCAGCACGAACGGCTTGACCAGGTAGTCGTCGGCGCCGGCCTCCAGGCCCGCCACCCGGTCGTCGACCGAGCTTCGGGCCGACAGCACACAGACGGGCACGTCGTTGTCCATCGCGCGCAGCGCCGTCACCACGCTCACCCCGTCGAGCACCGGCATGTTGATGTCGAGCACGATCGCGTCGGGCCGGGTCTCGGTCGCCGACCGCAGCGCCTCGGCGCCGTCGACGGCGGTGGCCACCTCGAAGCCGGAGAGCCGCAGCCCGCGCTCCAGCGATGCGAGCACGTCGGGGTCGTCGTCGACGACGAGCACCCGCGGTGCGGCCGAACTACTGTCCATGGACCCATCTTGCCTGATGGCCGCCTGTACCCGTGGGAGGCCGGACCTGGACACGCGCCGCCGGATTGACCTCAATCACTGTTGAGGTTCTAGCGTGGGGATGTCGTGGCCGTTAACCCGTTGCGGCCCGTGGGATCATCGGAATCGGGGGGTCGACCGCGGCGTTGGTGCCAGAGGTAGATATCGGCGGTCGATGACAAGGGAGACGGTCTGTTGGGCGAGGTGACCCCCGAACCGCGCGCGCTGCGCACGGATCCGGCCATCGCCGCGCCGCGTCCGCACCCGCGCGCCGTCTCCGACCTGTGGCGGCTGATGCCGTATCTGATGCCCTACCGGGCGCGCTGGATCGCCATGATCGTCGTCGCGATCGTCAGCCTGGGCGCCACCGTCGCGATCCCGCTGATGACCAAGGCGGTGATCGACGGTCCGGTGCGCCACCAGGATCAGCGCGGGCTGTGGGTGGTGGGCTCGGCCGCGATGGCCATCGGAGTCTCCGAGGCGCTGCTGTGGTTCATCCGGCGGTGGCTGGTGGCCAGCGCGACGTTGGGTGTCGAGGCCGACATCCGCAAGGACCTCTATGCCCGGCTGCAGATCCTGCCGATGTCCTTTCACGGGCAATGGCAGTCCGGCCAGCTGCTGTCGCGAATCATGAACGATCTCAACACGATTCGTCGGTTGCTGTCGTTCGGCCTGGTGTTCCTGATGCTCAACGTCCTGCAGATCGGCATCGTCACCGCCATCCTGCTGGCGATGTACTGGCCGCTGGGTGTGGTGGTGCTGGTCTCGATCGCGCCGATCACGCTGATCGTGCTGCACTTCGAACGCCAATTCACCCGGCTGTCGCGCCTGGCGCAGGACCAGGCCGGCCACGTCGCCACCCACGTCGAGGAGTCGGCGCTGGGTCTGCGCGCGGTCAAGTCGTTCGGCCGTGAGGACTACGTCTACGAGCGGTTCGACGAGCAGGCCTCGCATGCTCTACGACACGCAGATCCAGAAAGTCGCGGTGTCGGCGCAAGTTCTGGACCCTGCTGGAGGTGATCCCGAACCTCACGTTGATCGTCGTGCTCGGCTTCGGCGCCTACGCCGCCGGGCACGGACTGGTGACTCTCGGCACGCTGGTCGCGTTCATCACGATGATGCTGTCGCTGGTGTGGCCCATCGCCTCGCTGGGCTTCCTGTTGTCGATGACCCAGGAGTCGATGACGGCGGCCAACCGGATCGCCGAGATCTTCGACGCGCCCCGTCGAGATCACCGACGGCACACGTGCCGACGTGCCGCGCGGTGGGCGTCTGGAATTGATCGACGTCGGCTTCCGCTTCCCGGATTCGGGACCGATGTCGCCGGCGAGGCGGCTCCGGATACACCCACGCTGCGCCACGTCAACCTCACCGTCGAACCGGGGGAGACGCTGGCGCTCGTCGGCGCCACCGGCGCGGGCAAGTCGGCGCTGGTGGCGCTGCTGCCGCGGCTCTACGACGTCACCGAAGGCTCGATCCGCATCGACGGCACCGACATCCGTGACCTGTCGCTGGCGGCGCTGCGCACCGTGGTCGCCACTGCCTTCGAGGACCCGACGCTGTTCTCGATGTCGGTGGCCGAGAACCTGCGGCTGGGCCGGCCGTGACGCGGACCGACGAGGACCTGGCGCAGGCGATCGACATCGCCGCCGCCCAGTTCGTCTACGACCTGCCGTACGGACTGCAGACCCGCATCGGCGAGCAGGGCATGAGCCTGTCCGGCGGTCAGCGACAGCGACTTTCGCTGGCCCGCGCGATCCTGTCGGCGCCGCGCATCCTGGTGCTCGACGACACCCTGTCCGCACTCGACGTGCACACCGAGGCGGCGGTCACCGAGGCGTTGCAGCGGGTGCTGGCCGGGGTCACCGGGGTGGTGGTGGCCCACCGCGCGTCGACGGTGCTGCTGGCCGACAAGGTCGCTCTGCTCGACGGCGGCACCATCACCCACATCGGCACCCACGCCGAGTTGCTGGCGACCGTTCCCCGCTACCGCTACCTGCTGGCCGCCGACGACGAACTCGACGACGGCTGCGAACCGCGGCCCGACTGGGAGGACGACGACGCCCGGGAGCGCCTCGACCACGCCTACGAGGAGGGCTGCGAGGAGCGCGAAACCACCCGCCGCCCAGCCAATTACGCGGCCTCGGAAGGTGGCAGGCGATGACGGCCACCGAGTGGCGCGGCCGGCTCGACGAGCAGCCCGACGACCTGCCGATCGACGAGGCGGAGCCGCGCCGCCGCGAGGCTCGCGCCCTGCTCGGGTCGCTGCTGCGGCCGTTCAAGGTCACCGTCGGACTGCTGGCCCTGGTCGTCATCGTGGAAAACGTTGCGCGGCTGTCTGTTCCGCTACTGGTGCAGCGCGGCATCGACCACGCCATCCCGCCGCTGGTGGCCGGCGGTTCCGCCCGTGAACTGATCATCGTGGTGGCCACGCTGTGCGGTGTGGTGGTGCTGCAGGCGGTCAGCCGGATGTTCTTCCTGAACCGCTCCGGGCGCATCGGGCAGCGGGTGCTGCTGGAGGTGCGTCGCCGGGTGTTCCGCCACTTCCAGCGCCTCGACGTCGCCTTCCACGACCGCTACACCTCCGGGCGGGTGGTCAGCCGGCTGACCAACGACGTCGAGGCGATCCAGGACATGCTGGAGACCGGTTTCGACAGCCTGATCACCGCGGTCCTCACGTTGTTCGGCACCGCGATCCTGCTGGTGGTCCTGGATGTCCGGCTCGGGCTGATGTGCCTGGCGGCCTTCCCGATCCTGGTGGCCCTGGTCTGGTGGTTCTCCGCCGAGTCGGCCAAGACCTACCGCAAGGTGCGGGAGAGCGCGGCGCTGGTGATCGTGCAGTTCGTCGAGACCATGACGGGCATCAAGGCGGTGCAGGCCTACCGCCGCGAGCCGCGCAACCAGGAGATCTTCGACGACGTCGCCGACCAGTACCGCGACGTCAACGAGAGAACCTTCCAACTGCTGGCGATCTTCATGCCCGCGGTCAAGCTGGTGGGCAACCTGACCACCGGCGTCGTGCTGCTCTACGGCGGCTACCGGGTACTGCACGGCCAGATGACGATCGGCACGCTGGCGGCCTTCCTGCTGTACCTGCGGATGTTCTTCGAACCGATGCAGGAGATCTCGCAGTTCTTCAACACCTTCCAGTCCGCGTCCTCGGCGCTGGAGAAGCTGGCCGGGGTGCTGGCCCAGAAACCGGCGATCGCCGACCCGGCCGACCCCGTGCGCCCGGACGCGGGTCCGCGGCGAAATCACCTTCCGCGACGTGCATTTCAGCTACGTGCCGGATCGCCCCGTGCTGCCGGGGCTCGACCTGGTTGTGCCGCCCGGCCAGACCGTGGCCCTGGTCGGCACCACCGGAGCGGGCAAGACCACCATCGCCAAGCTGATCGCCCGCTTCTACGACCCGACCTCGGGCTCGGTCGCTCTCGACGGCATCGACCTGCGCGACTTCGCGCAAAGCGACCTGCGCCGTCATGTGGTGATGGTGACCCAGGAGAACTTCCTGTTCTCCGGGACCGTCGCCGACAACATCCGGTTCGGCCGGCCGTCGGCCTCAGATGCCGAGGTGCGTGCGGCCGCCGCCGCCGTCGGTGCCGACGGGTTCATCGACGCACTTCCCGACGGCTACGACACCGACGTGGCCAAGCGCGGCGGGCGGTTGTCGGCCGGGCAGCGACAGCTCGTCGCCTTCGCCCGGGCCTTCCTGGCCGACCCGGCCGTGCTGATCCTCGACGAGGCGACGTCGTCGCTCGACATCCCCAGCGAGCGCCTGGTGCAGCGGGCGCTGCGCACCGTGCTGGCCGACCGGACCGCGCTGATCATCGCCCACCGGCTGTCCACCGTGGCGGTGGCCGACCGGGTGCTGGTCCTCGAGCACGGCCGCATCCTCGAGGACGGTCCGCCCGACGAACTCATCGGCCGCGGCGAGGGCCGGTACGCCGCGCTGCACCGGGCCTGGCTGGACTCGTTGGCCTAGGGGTACACCAGGCCGGACGCCGAGATGCGGGTGATGGCCCTGCCTTAGTAGAAGACTTCGATGTCTGTCCCGCCGCGACGCGGTCAAAGAAGCGACCCGCCCGGGTCCGGAATGCTTTGGTGTTGAGCCGGCGTCCAACCTTTGTCCTGGGAACTGTCCCCTGCACGGGGCTGAATCCAGGCGACGAGTCTGCCACCCCGGACGACACCTAGGGTCTCGCCTTCCTCGAGTCGGCGGGTATCGAGTTCATTTGTCGACCGTCGGTGCCAGGATGACGAACCCGGGCCCATCGGTTGGTCGCACCGCGCGGCGGGTGCCGGGCAGGCCGACCGCCCGTCGAGAGCCGCCGCGGTCATGACCACCTCCGTCGCAGCGCAACGTGTAACCGCGGATGCGGTCTTTTACACTGAGTTGCGCCCGTCATCACCGGGTCGTGCCTGTAGAGGGGGAATGCCATAGCCACCAAAAGCCTCACCCTGCCCGCACCGCCCCAGCCGCGATTCGCCCAGTTCACGGTCCGGCAGGAGGAGATCCTGGACACGATCCAAGAGATCATCATCACCGACGGCTTCCGCAACCTGCGCATGACGGCTCTCACCCAGCGTTTCGGAACCTCATTCGCGACGCTGTACCAGATCGCGCCGAGTAAAGACGAACTGGTCACGCTGGCGTTCGAGCGGTGGTACGACGCCACCATCCGCGAGGCGCTCCGCCTGTTGGGTAAGGCGAAAACGCCTACCACACAGTTGGAGAGCTGGACCGCGTCGACCATCCACGGGGTTTCGTTGATGTCGCGGGCATTCTTGAACGACCTCGGTACCCACACTGGGGTGCGGGGTGTTCTGACCACGTACGTGCACTACTGGGTCGAGGTGTTGCACGTCATTCTCGACGCCGGGATTGCCCAGAAACAGTTCCGGCCGATCAACACCGATGTGCTGGCCGTCGTGTGGGAGGCCGGCTCGACCAAGCTGGCAGACCCCGACTACCTCCGGTCGACCAACCTGAGTCCGCGCCAGATCGCCGAGGACTGGATGGACATCGTTCTACATGGAATTCTAAGGAAATAGTTTGTCGCTCAACAGTTCCCAGGTCGGGACTGAGCTGTGTCCGCTGACCTCCCACATCGACGCCCGCTGGATGATGTCGTATGCAGCAGGACTAGGACACAGCGCACCGGCCTACCTCGACACGACCCGGACCGGTGGTGTCGTCAACCACCCGTTGTTTCCGATAGCCGTCGAATGGGGCCTGATCACGGCGGCGGGATCGGGGCTCGAGGCACTCGGCCTGACGGGTGCGGAGCGCCTTCGCGGCGTACACGCCCGCCACGATCTTCATCTACACCGCACGATTCGCGCCGGCACCGACGTAACGGTGTCAGCGCAGATTGTGGGCATCGCGCAGACTGCGCCCGGCGCGCTACTGACGATCCGGTTCGACGGAGCAGACAGCGATGGCCCGCTATGGACGACGTGGATGGGATCGCTGTACCGGGGTGTAGACGTGATTGGTCAAGACCGTTACCTTGCAGCGGTTCCCGACACCCCTACGGTAGTGGGCAACCCCGAGGCGATACGCAGCAAGATCGTCCCGGTGGAGCTCTTTGCACCCCACGTGTATTCCGAGTGTGCCCGGATCTGGAACCCCATTCACACCGACGTGGCCATCGCGCGGGCGGCCGGCCTCCCCGGGGTGATAATGCACGGATCGGCCAACCTCGCCCACGGAGTGGACTGGGTGCTGTCGGTGCTGGAGGTCGATGCGGAACGCGTGAAACGGGTCGGCGGGTCTTTTCGTGGTTTGGTCGATGTGCCGTCGAGGATCAGTCCCACGTTGAGTGTCGTCGACGAGGCACCCGACGGGACGATCACTGCACACTTCACCGTGTTGAACGACGCAGGGCATCCGGCGGTTCGCGACGGCTTCGTGGTGATTGGTGCCGCGACCACGTTCGAGCATCGCGAAGATTTGATGTAGGATTATATGCCAAGAATTACACCACCACGGGTCGTGGACGTCCCGGCATGCGAACGAGCGGGCGTTGACGTCGGTGTTCGCAACCGGGTGTTGTGAACACCTTTTGAGTCAGTTGACGGAGGCGACGGTGCTCGAACTTCTCGAACGCGGCGAAGTCACTAAGCGCCACCCGGTGCCCCTGCTCTTCGTCCACGGCGCCTGGCATGGAGCCTGGTGTTGGGATCGCGGCTTTCTGCAGTTCTTCGCCGATCGCGGCTTCCATGCCCTGGCCTTGAGTTTGCGCGGCTACGGCAACAGCACCACGCCGAAGCCTCGGCGCTCAGCGCGCCTCAGCGACTACGTTGACGATGTCGACGACATCGTGGCTCGGTTACCAACCAGGCCGGTGCTGATCGGTCACTCGATCGGAGGCCTGGTCGTTCAGAAGTATCTCGAGTCGCGCGATAGTCCCGCCGCAGTGTTGATGGCCTCTGTGCCGCCAAGAGGGGGTGTCGGATTCAGCCTGCGCTGTTTGAAACGCGACCCGCGCCAGTATCTGAAGACCCTGGCCACCGGCAAGTCATTGCCCCTCGTCAACACACCGCACAGAGCTCGCGCGCTGTTCTTTTGTTCGGATACGCCCCAATCGGACGTGTGAATTGCGCTGGGCTGCTGCAGGAAGCGAGCGTGCGCGCCGCCCTCGACGCGCTCGGACTCGATCTGCCGCGGCCCCGTCGCGTTAGTGCACCGATGCTGGTGATCGGAGCAGCGCTTGACGGCGCCATCACACCACGCGAAGTGCACGCGACCGCCAACGCATACCGCACCACGGCCGACGTCTTCCCAGGGATTGGCCACGACATGATGCTCGAACGCGGCTGGGCCGAAGTTGCCGAACACATCGACGCCTGGCTGTCGCAGCGAGGCCTCTAGCCACGCCGGTTCAAGCGAGTTCAGCACCCAAAGTGAAGCAAAGCCGACTTCGAACCGAGCCGTCCAGCGCCGGATCACGGGGTGGACTGGGTGCTGACCGCGTTGGACGTCGGCGCCGATCGAACATCGACGACATCGTGTCCTGGCCGGGACCGACCATCCAGCGCTACCTCGAGACCGACGCAGGGCCGGATACTTGAAGTTGTGAACCATTACGCCGACCGTGCCGACGCGGGCAGGCGGCTGGCCGAACGGCTGCTGGACTACCGGGGGCACGACGTGCTGGTCCTCGGGCTGCCGCGCGGCGGGGTGCCGGTTGCCTACGAGGTCGCCGAGGCCCTCGGCGCGCCGCTGGACGTACTTGTGGTGCGCAAGCTGGGCGTGCCCACCCAGCCGGAGCTGGCGTTCGGCGCCATCGGCGAGGGCGGTGCGCGCGTCCTCAACGAGAACGTCCTGCAGCACGTCCTGGTCAGCGACGCCGAGATCGCGCAGGTGGAGGCCGCCCAGCGCGCCGAGTTGCAACGCCGGGTCGACCGCTACCGCGGCGGCCGCCCGCAGCGTCCGTTGGACGGCCGGGTCGTGCTGATCGTCGACGACGGGTTCGCGACCGGATCGACCGCGCGCGCGGCCTGCCTGGTCGCCCGCGCGCAGGGCGCGGCCAAGGTGGTGCTCGCCGCGCCGATCGGGTCCGCCGACACCGTCGCCGAGTTGCGGCACTACGCCGACGACGTCGTGTGCCTGGGCGCCCCGGCCTACTTCCACGCCGTCGGGCAGGGCTACCGCAACTTCGCCCAGACCTCGGACGAGGAGGTGTGCGAGCTGCTCGAGCGGGCGGATCGGTGATGGCCTAGGCGGGCAGACCGATCCGGCGGTAGCGCTCCAGTCGCGCGGCATACCGGTCGGCCGGCGGTTGCCGCCGCAGGCCGTCCAGCTCACGGGCGATCGCCGCGGAGAGCCGCCGGGCGAACTCCACCGGTTCGTCGGCGGCATCGGGATGTTCGGGCACGATATCGTCGACGATCCCGTTGCGCAGCAGATCGACCGACCGAATACCTTGGGCTGCAGCCAGTTCCGGGGCGTGCTCGGTGTCGCGGAACACGATCGCGCTGGCACCCTCCGGCGGCAGCGGCGCCAGCCAGCCGTGCTGGGCGGCCAGCACCCGGTCGGCGGGCACCATCGCCAGCGCGGGTCCGCCGCTGCCCTGGCCGAGCAGCACCGAGACCGTCGGGGTGTCCAGGGTCACCAGGTCGGACAGGCAGCGCGCGATCTCGCCCGCCAGACCGTTCTGTTCGGCGTCGGCCGACAGTGCAGGCCCGGCGGTGTCGATCACCAGCACCAGCGGCAGTCGCAGGCTCGCGGCCAGTGCCATGCCACGGCGGGCCTCCTGCAGCGCGGCCGGGCCTACCACGCCCCCGACCACTCGCTGCTGTCCGACCACGACCGCGGGCTGACCGCCGAAGCGGGCCAGCGCCAGCACCGTGGTGGCCGCCTCGCCGTGCGTCCCCGACAGCAGCACCCGGTCGGTGGCGCCCTCGCGCAGCAACCAGCTCACCCCGGGCCGGTCCGGCCGGCGGGAGGCCACCACCGAGTCCCAGGCCGGCACCTCGGGAATCTCCTCGACCGGCGGGGCCGCCGGTGGCTCGGCCGGGGGTCGGCGATGACGGTCAGCGCCCGGTCCAGCGTCGGCCGCAGCGCCTCGAGTCCGACGACGCCGTCGATGACGCCGTGGCGCAGCAGGTTCTCGGCGGTCTGCACGCCCGCCGGAAACGGCTCGCCGTACAGCTGTTCGTAGACCCGGGGGCCGAGGAACCCGATCAGTGCGCCGGGCTGGGCGACGGTGATGTGGCCCAGCGATCCCCAGGAGGCGAACACCCCGCCGGTGGTCGGGTGCCGCAGGTAGACCAGGTAGGGCAGGTGCGCCCGCTTGTGCAGCGTGACGGCGGCGGCGATCTTGACCATCTGCAGGAAGGCGACGGTGCCCTCCTGCATCCGGGTGCCGCCGGAGCTGGGGGAGGCCAGCAGCGGCAGGCGCTGGGCGGTCGCCCGCTCCACGGCGCTGGTGATCCGCTCGGCGGCGGCGACCCCGATCGAGCCGGCGAGGAAGTCGAACTCGCAGGCGACGACGGCGACCCGGCGGCCGAACACCGTGCCCTCGCCGGTCAGCACCGCCTCGTCGAGGCCGGTGGCGGCGCGTGCCCGCGCCAGCTCACGGGCGTATTCGGGATCTTCGGGCACGTCCGGCGGTGCGCTGTCCCAGCTTCGGAACGAGCCGCTGTCCAGCACGGCGTCGCGCAGTTCGGCAGCCCCGATGCGGCTCACCAGACGAGGTTAGCGGGCCAGTAGGCTTGCCTTCATGATCGGTATCAACCGCGTGGGGGATGTGACCACCATTGAGATGCAGCGCCCGGAACGGCGTAATGCGCTCAACTCCGAACTCGTCGATACGTTGCGCGAAGCCGTGGAGAAGGCTGCCAGCGACGACGTCCGCGCCATCGTGCTCACCGGCGCGGGCACGGTGTTCTGCGCGGGTGCCGACCTCTCCGGCGACGTGTTCGCCGCCGACTTCCCGGACAAGGCGATCGCCCTGAACAAGGCCATCGACGCGGTCCCGGTCCCGGTGATCGGCGCCATCAACGGCCCCGCGATCGGCGCCGGGGTTCAGCTGGCGATGATCTGCGATCTGCGCGTGGTGGCCCCAGGCGCCTACTTCCAGTTCCCGATCGCCAAATACGGCCTGGCGCTGGATAACTGGAGTGTACGGCGGCTGTCCTCGCTGGCCGGCTACGGCCGGGCTCGCGGCATGCTGCTGGCCGCCGAGAAGCTGGACGCGCAGACCGCGCTGATGACCGGCATGGCCAACCGGATCGGCGACCTGGCCGATGCGCAGGCCTGGGCCGCCGAGATCGCCGGCCTGGCCCCGCTGTCGCTGCAGGCCTCCAAGCGGGTGCTCAACGACGACGGCGCCTACGAGGAGCAGGGGTCGGCCCACAAGGAACTGTTCGACCGGGCGTGGGGAAGCCAGGACGTGATCGAGGCCCAGGTGGCGCGCATCGAGAAGCGCGCCCCGAGGTTCCAGGGAGCCTGACGTGCTCGGTCTTCCCCGGGTCGCTTCGCTCCTGCCCTCCGGGAAGGCGGCGCTTAGGTTCGCCGCCGGGACCGCATCGCTGGCCACCGGCGGCTGGGTGCTGCGCGCGCTGAACGACGCACCCGCCTCGCTGGGCGCCGGACCCGGTGAGATCGGACCGGTCGCCGACCGCTCGCCGCACTACCGCGATGGCGTGTTCCACAACCTCGAGCCCTCCTCGGCGCTGCGCCTGGACGTCGAGGAGAACCGGCTGGTCCTGTTCGACATGTTCTCCAGCCGCTCGGCCAGCCGTCCGCAGGCCGCCATCCCGCTCGCCGACCCGCCCGCGCCGGCCGCTTCCGAGCCGCTGGCGGTCAGCTGGTTCGGCCACTCCACCGCGCTGCTGGAGATCGACGGCTACCGGGTGCTGACCGACCCGATCTGGAGCGAGCGCTGCTCACCGTCGCGCACGGTCGGCCCGCAGCGGCTGCACCCGGTTCCCACCCCGCTGGAATCCCTGCCCGCCCTCGACGCCGTGCTGGTCAGCCACGATCACTACGACCATCTCGACATGGACACCGTGCTGGCACTGGCCCGCACCCAGCGGGCGCCGTTCGTGGTGCCACTAGGCATCGGCGCCCACCTGCGCCAGTGGCGCATCCCGCCAGAACGGATCGTGGAACTGGATTGGAACGAGGAGCACCGGATCGGCGATCTGACCCTGGTCTGCACGCCGGCGCGGCACTTCTCCGGCCGGTTCCTGTCCCGCAACACGACACTGTGGTCGTCGTGGGCGATCGTCGGACCACGGCACCGCGCCTACTTCGGCGGCGACACCGGATACACCCGCAGCTTCGGCCAGATCGGTGCCGACCACGGCCCCTTCGACCTGACGCTGATGCCCATCGGGGCCTACAACAAAGCCTGGCCCGACATCCACATGAACCCCGAGGAAGCCGTCCAGGCCCACCGCGACATTTCCGACGGCGGGCTGCTGGTTCCCATCCACTGGTGCACCTTCAGGCTGGCGCCCCATCCCTGGGCGGAACCCGTCGAACGGCTGCTGACCGCCGCCGACGGCGCCGGGGTGGACGTCGCGGTACCCAAGCCCGGCGGTCGGGTGGTCAAGGAGGCCGCGCCGGCAATAGAGCGCCGCCGCGGAGGCGGCAATCGAGCGCCCCGCCGCGGAGGCGGCAATAGAGCGCCCCGCCGCGGAGGCGGCAATAGATCGGTGGTGGCGGCTGTGAACCACTACGGTGCAAGCCATGACCGCTCTGGCAAGACGGGCCGCGATCGCCGCGCTGCTTGTAGCGCTGACTGCGTGTAGCGGTACCGCCACCAAACCAGAGACCTCCAAGGCGCCCTCGACTCTGCCGCCCCCGCTGGTGCCCGCGATGGCGCTGCCGGACAACGCCGTTGACAACGCGGTGGCCAAGCTGGACGGAATCGCCGACGAGCTGATGAAGTCCTCGGCATCCCCGGAATGGCCGTCGCCGTCGTCCACGGCGGAAAGACGATCTACGCCAAGGGATTCGGCGTCAAGGATGTGAACAAGCCGGCCGATGACCCGGCCAACAAGGTGGACCCCGCCACGGTGTTCCAGCTGGCGTCGGTGTCCAAACCGATCGGCGCCACCGTCGTCGCCCACCAGGTCGGCGAGAAAGCGATCAGCTGGAATACCCCGGTGGTGGACAAGCTGCCGTGGTTCGCGCTGTCCGACCCGGCGGTGAGCAAAATGGTGGCCGTCGGCGACCTGTACTCGCACCGCTCCGGGCTGCCCGACCATGCCGGCGACAAGCTGGAAGATCTCGGCTACGACCGCCGCTACATCCTCGAGCGGCTGCGCCAACTTCCGCTGGATCCGTTCCGAATCTCATATGCCTACACCAACTTCGGGCTCACCGCTGCCGCCGAAGCGGTCGCCGCGGCTGCGGGCAAGCCGTGGGAGGACCTCAGCGAGCAGGTGCTCTACCGGCCCCTGGGCATGACCTCGACGAGTTCCCGGTTCGCCGATTTCGAGGCCCGCGCCGACAAGGCGCTGGGCCACATCCACATCGACGGGAAGTATCAGCCGCTCTACAAGCGCGACCCGGATCCTGAAGCCCCCGCCGGCGGCGTGAGCTCCTCGGTCGACGACCTCACCCACTGGCTGGCCATGGTGCTGGCCAACGGAAGCTACAACGGGCAGCAGATCGTCGCGCCCGACGCACTGCTGCCCGCGCTGACACCGCAGATCGTTTCCAGCCCGCCCAGCGAACCCGCCATGCGCTCCGGCTTCTACGGCTACGGGTTCAACGTTGGCACCACCTCGGCCGCCAGGACTCAGCTCAGCCATTCGGGAGCCTTCGAACTCGGCGCGGGCACCAACTTCGTGATCATCCCGTCGGCCGACGTCGCGATCGTCGCGCTGACCAATGCCACCCCGTCGGGCATCCCCGAGACGCTGACCGCCGAGTTCGCCGACCTGGTCCAGTTCGGTGAGGTGCGCGAGGACTGGCGCAAGCTCTACGGCGACGCGTTCGCCGACATGGACAAGCCGGAAGGCTCCCTGGTCGGCCAGAAGCCGCCGGCCAGCCCCGCCCCGGCCAAGCCGCCTGCGGCCTACGTCGGCACCTACAAGAACGACTACTGGGGAGCCGCCACGGTGACCGAAAAGGACGGCAAGCTCACCGTGGCGCTGGGCCCGCGCCCGGACACCTATGAGCTGACGCACTGGGACGGTGACGTGTTCACGTTCAGATTCGTCACCGAAAACGCCCCGCCCGGAACCATTTCCACCGCGAGGTTCGACGGCGACAAGCTGACGCTGGAGTACTTCGACGACGACAAGATGGGGACCTTTACCCGATGACCATCAGTACTGCCGCCGGGCTGAGCGACGCCGAGGTCGCCGCCCGGGTCGCCGACGGCAAGACCAATGACGTCCCGTCCCGGGCGTCGCGCAGTGTCTCAGATATCGTGCGGGCCAACGTCTTCACCCGGATCAACGCCATCCTGGGCGTGCTGTTTCTCATCGTGCTGGCCACCGGGTCGCTGATCAACGGCCTGTTCGGTCTGCTGATCATCGCCAACAGCGTGATCGGCATCATTCAGGAACTGCGCGCGAAGCAGACCTTGGACAAGCTCGCCATTGTCGGGCAGGCCAAGCCAACGGTGCGCCGCCAGTCCGGCACCGTCGCGCTGGCCCCCAACGAAGTGGTGCTCGACGACGTCATCGAGCTGGGCCCCGGCGACCAGATCGTCGTCGACGGCGACATCGTGGAAGCCTCGGCACTCGAGGTCGACGAGTCGCTGCTCACTGGTGAGGCCGACCCGATCGACAAGGCGGCCGGGGACACGGTGATGTCGGGCAGCTTCGTCGTCGCGGGCACGGGCGCCTACCGGGCCACCAAGGTCGGTCGGGAAGCGTACGCCGCCAAGCTGGCCGAAGAAGCCAGCAAGTTCACCCTCGTGAAATCCGAACTGCGCAGCGGCATCAACAAGATCCTGCAGTTCATCACCTACCTGCTCGTGCCCGCCGGGCTCTTGACCATCTACACCCAGCTGTTCACCACCGGTGCCGACTGGCGCGATGCGGTGCTCCGCATGGTCGGCGCCCTGGTTCCGATGGTGCCCGAGGGTCTAGTGCTGTTGACGTCGATCGCGTTCGCCGTCGGCGTCGTGCGCTTGGGCCGCCGCCAGTGTCTGGTACAGGAACTGCCCGCGATCGAAGGCCTGGCCCGCGTTGACGTGGTGTGCGCCGACAAGACCGGCACGCTCACCGAGAACGGGATGCGGGTCTGCGATCTCAAGGCGCTCACCGAAACGGATGTCACCGACGCTCTCGCTGCCCTGGCCGCCGACGACACCCGGCCCAATGCCAGCATGCAGGCCATCGCCGAGGCCTACGCCCGGTCGCCCGGCTGGACGGCCACCGCGATCGCGCCGTTCAAGTCGTCCGCCAAGTGGAGCGGCGCCTCCTACGGCGAGCACGGTAACTGGGTCATCGGCGCGCCGGACGTGCTGCTGGACCCCGCATCACCGGTGGCCGAACAGGCCGAGGAAATAGGCGCCAAAGGCCTACGGGTGCTGCTCCTCGGTTCCAGCGACATCGCCGTCGACAGCCCGGACGCAC
>CAVXWQ010000049.1:0-56416 GCA_963765445.1 uncultured Actinomycetota bacterium | reverse complement strand
GGGCTGCTCTTTTCATCACTTCCTACCTATTTTCGCTGTTGTGCTCTCCCACCGCTGGGGCGAAGCTCCTCAGAACCGAAGTCCACTTCGGCCAGGGGAATGGACTCCCACGGGGCCGAGTTTCTTCAAGTCCTTCTCGAAGCCGGAGAGGTTCCCGACCAAGACAATGATATTGTTGTCGGGCGCAAGCCGCTGGCGAGCGGCGTTCCAAACCTCCTCGGCGGTGAGGGCCCGGATCTTTTCAGGGAACCGGTTCCAATAGTCCGACGCCAAGGACGTCAGCGGATCGCCGGTATTCGGCTCCTCGTCCGCGCTGGGCGTCACCGGCGTGATGGGTCATCCGGGAGTGGCCGACGCCATCGAGGGCAGCGCACTGTGCCTGCTGATCGGCACCCGGCTGAACGTGACTGCCCGTGCCGGTCTCGACGACGCGCTGAGTTCGGCCACCACCATGTCGATCGGGTCCGCGGCGCCGTACATTCCGTGCACCCACATCCATACCGACGACCTGCGTGCGTCGTTGGCACAGCTGGCCATGGTGCTGGCAGGAAAGGGCAGGCCATCCAGCCTGCGCGTGCCGGACTCCGTCGGACGTGCCGAGTTGACCCCGCCGCAGTACGACGGAGACGGAATCCGTTACCGCGATGCAGTTTCCGCGCTCGATGCCGCGCTGCCCGACTCAGTCGACATCGTCGTCGACGCGGGAAACACCGGAGCGGCGGTGGTTCATCACCTTCCCGTGCGGCGCGGTGGCCGGTTCATCGTCGCACTCGGCATGGGCGGCATGGGCTACAGCTTCGGCGCCGCCATCGGTATGGCGTTCGGGCGCAACAGCGGGCCTGGGCCTGCGCGCCGGATCGTGGTGGTGGCCGGCGATGGTTCGTTCTTCATGCACGGGATGGAAGTCCACACCGCGCTGCAGTACCAGTTGCCCATCACCTTCGTGTTGTTCAACAACAACGCACACGCGATGTGTGTGACGCGCGAACGCTGTACTACGACGATCTGCTACAGCTACAACAGATTTCGCGACAGCAGGCTCGGGGCTGGGCTCGCGGCGATGTTCCCCGGTCTGCCGGCATCGGATGTTGGCGAGCTGGCCCAGTTGTCACCCGCGCTGCGGGAGGCGTTGGCCGCCGACGGTCCGTCAGTCGTCACTGTCGAGTGCGCTGCCGACGAAATCCCGCCCTTCGCACCATTTTTGACCGCACTGAAGCATTCGGCCGAGCGCCGGCTCCGCAACCACACCGAAGGAGAACGCAGAACATGTCGCTGCCCGCGCTTGACGATATCGTCGCCCACACCGGGTCCGCCGACCCGATCGCCGGGGTGACCCGCATCGAGACCTCACCGCGGGAGAAGGCCACCCCGGTCATCATGGACATGATGCGCTCGGTCTATCCGCACGATCAGGTTTTCGGTCAGTACTGCACCGTCAACGACTACGTCGAGTGCCCGCCCGACGAACTCTACGAGTACCTCTCGGACACCCGCTCGCTGGAGGAGTGGACCTACAGCCTGCGTGGCTTCGAGACCACCGACGAACCGGGCCTCTGGGTGGCCTACGACCGGCTCGGTTCGGAGACGAAGATCTACACCCGCACCGTCGCCAACCCGGAGGCGCGCACCGTCGACTACCACTGCGCCTGGGACCAGGGCAAGCACCTGTGGATGGTCTACCTGATGCGCGTGGTCGACGCGCAGGTGGTGCTGGACAAGCCGGGTTCGGTTGTGCTGTGGACCAATTGCCACCACCCGTTCTATGACGAGAACCCGTACCCGCAGACCGCGCCGCCCGAGCGCCCGGTCTGGGTCGGCGACTTCTGGGACATGTTCGGCGCCGGCCACGAGCTGGAGATGAAGAACCTCAAGGCAATTGCCGAATACCGCCACCGCCACGGACTGCCGGTGACCCCGGACTGGATGAGATGAGCACAGCGATGAGTCAACCCACGGTCAGCCTGATCGACGTCGCCAGCTACCTGCCGGGCGAGCCGATCCCCGCCGACTATTACGCGCAGTTCGCCGACTCCGACGACCTCCGCGACAATCTGATGTTCCGGGCGCCCAAGTTCCGTCACCACGTGGCACCGGACGAGACGGCGACCGACATGATCGAGCGCGCCGCCGCGGGCCTGATCGAACGGCACGGCGAAGAGGTCGTCGTCGGCGCCGACGTGCTGATCACCCACACCCAGTTGCCGGACATGCCGTTCTACGGTGGTGGCGGCGCGGTCGCACACCGACTCGGGATGCGCCCCAACGTGGTACTCGATCTTCACAACGGCGGCTGCGCGGCATTCGTGCTCGGTCTGCAGCTCGCCCGCCAACTGTTGTCCTCCGGCGCGGGGCACACCGCGTTGATTGCGGTGGCGCAGAACGCCGCCGGGCAGATCTTCGACCAGCCCACCGTACGTCGCAAGGCACAGGCCGCGGTTCCCGGTGACGGCGCCGCCGTCGGCCTGGTCACGCTGTCGGAGGACTCCCCGATACTCGACGTCGAAACCCGGACCTACGGTGAGTTCGCCGGTGACATGACGATCGCGATGGATCCCCCGCGCAAATGGTGGCAGCCCGGCACCGGCGAGGCCTACATCGGGTTCACCGAGTCGAAGATCACCAAGGTGCTGGCCCGCGGCAACCGGCAGGTGCCCGAAGTGGCGCTCGCGGTCTGCGACCGAATCGGCATGAAGTCCAAGGATGTCGACCTCTTCGTCACCAACCAGCCCAATCGGGTGTTCCTGCGCAACTGGCGGGATGCACTCGAACTGCCGAAAGAGCGTCACGTCGACACCTTCGACGAGTGCGGGAACCTGTTCGGCGCCGCCATCCCGATCAACCTCGACCGGGCGGTCACCGATGGGCGGATCTCGGCCGGTGACACCGTCTTGATGGCGGCATTCGCGCATGCAGGCGACTTCGCCGGCGCGGCCGCGGTCCGCTGGGGTGGGCGGGCGCGCTGATGGGCTCGCTCAAGCGGGTGGCGGAAGCTGCCGTCGCCGCGCTGCCCGATGCTGTCGACCCATTGGCGTTGTCGCTCAACGAGAATCCGTTCTCGCCGCTTCCCGCGGTCCGCTCGGCGCTGGTATCGGCGATCGACTCGGTCAACCGCTACCCGGAGTTCCTGCCCGAAAGTCTGCGCCGGTTGATCGCCGACCGGGTCGGTGTGGCCGAGGACCAGGTGGTGCTCGGCGCGGGAGCAACGGGGGTGACCATGCAGCTGCTGCACGCCACCACCGATCCGGGTGACCGGATCGCAATGGCGGCGCCGACGTTCGACGGTTATCCGATCTTCGCGAGGATGGCCCGCCTCCAGCCACTGACGGTGGAACTCGACGAGCACGGCCGGCACGATCTCGACGCTCTCGCCGGCGCCGCCGCCCAGGCCCGGGTTGTGGTGCTGTGCCGACCGCACAACCCGACCGGCACCCTGGAACCGGCGGACGAGGTCGAGCGGTTCTTGCGCCGCGTCCCCGGTGACACGATCGTGTTGCTCGACGAGGCCTACATCGAGTTCGTGGCACCCGAGTACCGCCTCGACGGGCTCTCGCTGATCCACCGCTTTCCGAACCTGCTTGTGGTTCGCACGTTCTCGAAGGCCTACGGCCTGGCGGGTCTGCGGATCGGCTACGGCTTCGGCTCGGCCGAGTTGACCCGAAAGCTGTGGAAGATGCAGCTGCCGTTCGGGATGGGCATCACCAGTCTGGTCGCCGTCGCGGCGTCCTACGACGCTGAACATCAACTGCAACAACGGATTCGGGCGATCGCCGCCGAGCGCCGGTTACTGCGGGCGCGACTGACCGCGATGGGGGTTTACGCCACCGACGGGCACGCGAACTTCGTGTATCTGCCCGCTGCGCGCAAGCCGTGGCGTGAGGTATTCGACGGCACCGGGTTGAGGGTTCGCCACTACGACGATGGTGCCGTGCGCGTCACTGTCGGCGACCGGTCCTCGACGCGGGCGGTGCTGACGGCGGTGGCGGCCGGCGTCAACTGCCCTTGGGCGCCGGGCACTTCCCGTCGACGACCAACGGCAGGTTGATCGTCAACGCCTGCAGCACACCGCCGGTGTCGTTGGTCCCGCCGGCGATGATGCACTTGCCCTCGACAATGGCGTCGGCGCCCACCTTGTGGCGATCGGCGAACAAGGTCGTGTCGTTGAACTCGACCGTGGTCTTGGTTTTACTTCCATCGGCGCCGAGTGTGGTGATGGCGATCGTCTTCTCGTTGATCGAATCGACGTTGCCGCGAAAGCCCCCCAGTGGACTGGCCGGAAGCCCTGCGTTGTCAGCGCCGCCGGTCTTCTTGCACTCACCGCCACTGGACGCGCCGACCACTACCGCGTCTGCGGTGACCGTGCCGCCTTCTGCTCCGCTTGCGGGCCGGATGGTGACGCACAGACCCGGGGTGATGTCGGTCGGCTTGGCCGGGGTCAACTCCATGACCTTCGTCGCCGGGGTGAAGGTGACCGACGCCGATCCCTGTGGTCCGCTCACCTCGATCCGGTTACCGGATACCGAATCGATGGATCCGCTCACCTCGTCCTCACCGTTGACCTTCGCCGGAGACTGGGACGGAGACGGAGACGCGCGCTGCCACCGCGGACGTGGTGCTGGGTGCGGCCGAAGTCGAGCTTGGCGAACCCTTGTCAGACGAACTACAGGCCACGGTCGACAATGCGGTCAACCCGACGATTGCCAGTATCGAATAGCGCGAGATTGATGTCTTATGCATGGTGGATCGACCCTAGTGGCGGCAATGGCTCACCGTGACGCGGTCGAATGAACAGCGGGCGAACTTTACGTCAGAACGACGCGAACAAGCCACACCCGGTGGCCAGGGTGGTTAGGCCAACGGGCGTGTGAGCTAATTCCGAGGCGCGGTCAGAAGATGACGGTCGTGCGGGGCCGGATCGGTGTGATGACGGGGAGAAGGGGGATATCTCCGAGCGGCGTCATGAGTTCGAACCTGCTCACATCGTTCGTCGGCGTGGGCATGACGGATTTGACCGATCCCGAAGCCGTTGCCGAAGTCGACGAAGTTGAACACCGACCCGACCGGCGCCACGTCCCCCGCACCGGTGCCGGCGGTGCCTTCGGTGACCTTGGTGATGAGCAGCGCCTCGCTACGAATGCCGAGCAAATCCCATTGGGTGAACACGTCGGCATCGACGCTCCCGATTCGTACGCCTGTCGAATCGAAAACGTCGAACTGCTGATACCCCTGGAACTGCACCTCCCTGGGCGGCAGTCCGTTCACTCCGACAGGCTGCAGTGGGGAAGTGGGAACGAACGTGTGGCCGTTGGGGGCCTTCAGCGGCTGGGTGGACGCCGGTGTCGAGGCGTCGAGGAATGTCAGGTCGCTGTTGGTCACTCCGTCGGGAGTCGACCTCGACAGCGTCACCACGCCGCCGGGCATCGACGTGTACAGAACATAGTTGTCGTCAGAACCGCTGTAGACGACGTTGTACACCGTGCCGACTGGCGGAACGGTGCTCCGCTCCGTCGCTGCCGGTGACGAGGATTGCCTGGGTGTAGGTGGTGCATGATGTCGGACGTTGTGGTGAAGACGCCATCGAAGCTTCCCACCGCCTGACCGGTTGGGTTGTAGACGTTGAACTTCTGATTGCCCTGAACGGACGTGAAGAACGGCAGTATTCCGCTTATCCCAGTTATGTTCTCGCCCTTGAGGTCGGCGGGAGCGATGTAGTAGCCGTTGGTGAGGCGCACTGGCCTGTCGTCCACCGTTTGGTCAGCGATACCCTTGGCCGCGTCGAAGGGCATGGGAAGCGGAATGTCCCCGAACGGCGTCAACAGCTTGAACGAGACGACGTCGCCGGATGTCGTCGGCATGGCGGTATAGGCCGATTCCGAACGGGCCGATCTTGAATGCGAGATCAATGAGCCGACCGGCGGAACTTGCCCTGCGCCGGTACCACGTTGGCTCCGCTGGTGGAGGTGACGAGGAGTTCGGTGTAGTTGTAGCCGTCACCTCGGCCCACCAGGGCGTCGAAGGTGCCCACCTTCATACCGGTTTTCGGATCGACAAGGTCGAATTGCTGCTTACCCTGCACCAGGCTCGGCGACCCAGGCAGATGCGCCCACTGCCCGTAGAACGAGGTGACCGTTTCGGGGGAATTGGGAACGATCTTGTAGCCGTTGAGGGAGAGCGTCGGGCTGGGCACGGTTGGGCTCGGGACGATCGGGCTGACGAGCGGAAACGGTCGCGACCAGCCCGAGTTCGAGCACGCCGTGTAAAGAGCAGGCCGAAGACGCTGGACGGCACGGCCACCGTGCCGATGTTCGCGGTGGGCACAGCCTGAAGGCTGTTCGACGTCGACGCCGCCGCCGACAGTGCGGTCCGCACCGTCGCCTTCGGTAGTGCGGTAGCGGTGGGTGCCGCCGCCGACTCTGCGGCTGGGTCAGGCGCCGCCATCGAGTCTGCGGGTGCGTTCGGGGCCGCCGTCGCCGCGGCCGGTGACGCTGCGCCGCCCTTGGGGTGGTCGGCGAGCACCTTCCCGCCGCTGCCACTGCTGGATTTCGTCGAGGGGGGCGGTGCGTCCACGGTGCTCAGGTGGGGTTCGGCGGCCGCGCCCGCGGCCTGGGAGGTAGCAGCTGGGCGGTTTCGCGTGGGCAGCAGGCGCTTAGCGGTGCGCGGGGCGGCTGCGGAATCGGTGCTCCCGGTCGTAGAACTGGTTGCTGACGGGTGCGACGAATTCGAGGAACCGTCGTCGGCGCAGGCCATCCCGCATGTCGTCACGATCGCGGCGCCCACCCCGAGGGCGACCGCCAGCCCTCCCACCCGACCGATGCATGTCGAAGCGCTCATCGTTCTACCTGACCCGCGCCGCGAAAAGTGTTGCAAGCATCGTCATGTGCCGAGCCCCTCTGCTCACCATATTCACTGTGTTCCACACCACACTAGCGGGATGCATCCACTGATCGGCCCATTCGTAATCTGCACGGTCGTCAGAGTTTGCATGCTCTGGCGGCCAATCGCCGTAGGCCGCCACACGGAAGTTTGCAACTTCGCCTCAGGAAGCGAAGGAGTCGTAGAAGTCGTAGTCGCCCGGATCGGTCGAGGCGTCGAATTTCGTGGAGCCTGGGATGTCGACCAGTGGCGTCAGGAGTTTGAACGTGGTCACAGCACCGGATGACGATGGCATGGCTGAGTAAAAGGTCCCGAAGCCGGTGTTACCGAGGTAGACGTAGTCGAACACCGAGCCAACCGGCGGAACGTCGCCAGGAGCAGTTCCGACGGTGCCGTCCGCTACGTTGGTCACGAGAAGCGCCTGGCTATGGACCCCGAAGAGGTCCCACTGCGTAGTTACATCGGCATCGAAACTGCCCGTTCGATTGCCGGCGGAATCGTAGACGCCGAACTGCTGATAACCCTGCACCTCTACCTCCCTCGGTGGCAGCCCGTTGACTCCCGAGGTGACAAGCGGGGAAACGGGACGGAAGCTGATGCCGCCGGGGGTTGCTAGCCGCTCGATGGGAGGCGGTGCCGATGCGTTCAGAAGCGTAAAAGGAAGTGTCCCAACGTTTTTCACCTTGTCGGCGTTGATGTCCAAGAAGGAGATCACGTCATCAGGCGACGACGGTAGGGAGGAGTAGAGGAAATTCCTGGTAGCGCCGTGCAAGTACAAGACGTTGTACACCGAGCCGACCGGCGGCACCTCGCCCGGGTTGACGCCGACGGTGCCGTCGGTGACTTTGGTGACGATGATTGCCTCGGTATGCCCACCTCGGAAGTCGTGAGTGGGAGTGAAGACGCCCTCGAAGCTTCCCACCGTATTTCCGGACGAATCGTTGATGTGGAATACCTGATGGCCCTGGATGGCTGAGAACAGCGGCATGACTCCGGTTACCGCGGTGTAGGTTTCGCCGTCAGGGTCTGCGGGCGTGATGCTGTATCCGTTGCCGAGATCGATGGGGTTGTTGTCCAGGGTATGGTCAGCGATCCCTTCGGCGGCGTCGAACTTGTCCGGAAGGCGGATGCTCCCGAACGGTGTCGATAGCTTCAATGTGACGACGTCGGTGCCCGACGGAGAGGGTATGGCGGAGTACGACCAGCCGAACCCGAAGGGGCCAAACCTCTGGGTGGCGATGATCGAGCCGTAAGGCGGAATCTGGCCGGGGCCGATCCCCGAGTTCGGGCCGTCTGGCGAGATGACAAGGAGCTCAACGAGTTTGGCGCCGAGCAAGAGCGGGGACCCCGAGCTCACCAGGGCGTCGAAGGAACCAACATTCAGACCGGTCTGCGGATTGACGACGTCGAATTGCTGCTTACCCTGAATTGTGGTCGGCCCACCCGGCCAGTTCGTCCAGTTTCCATAGAACGACGTGATCTCCGCGGTGGAGCCGGCCACCAGGTTGTATCCGTTCAGTTCGAGCGTAGGGACCGTGCCTGGCGTGGTATGCCGATAGGTGGCAAGGGTTAATTGCCGCAATGGCGCCAGCGCATAGTCGAGTGCGATGCCAAAGGCGGCCACCGTAAAGGCCAGCGCCGAAAAGTGCGGGGGCAAGTTGTTCGGGTTCGCCGGCGAACTGTTGGCGGTCGCTATCGCTGTCAGAGTCGGTGCGTTGCCGGCGGCTGATACCGGTGACGTCGCCACGGCCGCTTTCCTGGTCGCGGTGCGTCCGGCCGGGCCGGCGCTTGTTGATTGTGGTACCGGTGTCGCCGGGTCCGCGATCGCGTCCGTCGACGTCGATGACGCGCGCGGCCTCGGCGTCACTGGCGCCAGCCCGTGCTGCGCCTGCGTGTTACCGGTGGC
Organism: uncultured Actinomycetota bacterium; assembly: GCA_963765445.1. Taxonomy (GTDB): domain Bacteria; phylum Actinomycetota; class Actinomycetes; order Mycobacteriales; family Mycobacteriaceae; genus Mycobacterium. The sequence continues at coordinate 47,640 of CAVXWQ010000049.1, read as the reverse complement.
CCGTTTCGCGGCGTGCGCAGCGCCTGTGCGCGCGGACGCCGAATGGGCCGGTGACGGCGAGGCCGAGTCGGTGGAACCGGAATCGGCCGAGGCGATCCCATAGCTCGTCGTCGTCGCAAGCGCGACGCCCACCCCGAAGAGGACCGCCAGACCCCCCACGCGGCCAACAAATCGTGAAGCGCTCATCGTTCACACCCCAGATAGTCGTATCAGCAAAGACTAGCGACTCTCAGGCAAGGTGTGGGAACTTCACAGAAGAATCGCGTATCGGGTGGCAACGGCCGGTATGGCTGTCGCAGGTCACAGGCCGCCGAGGTCGTCCGGAACGTCGACCGCATGCTCCCGCAACGTCTCCAGCGGGACGATCTGCAGGGCGCGTTCGTGCGTGCAGGCCAGTACGACCGGTGCGGCGCAGCCGTCCTGGTGAGCGCGAAGCCAGTTCCGCGCGGTGACGCACCACCGGTCGCCGGGCGCCAGGCCGGGGAATCGGTATTGCGGCATCGGGGTGGACAGGTCGTTGCCGATCGAGCGCTGATGCTCGAGGAAGTCCGCGGTCACGACGGCGCAGATGATGTGCAGGCCGACGTCGTCGGGGCCGGTTGAGCAGCAGCCGTCCCGGTAGAAACCGGTGAGCGGGTCGGTGCCACAGGGTTCCAGGTCGCCACCGAGCACGTTGCGATCAGCCACCGGCCCATTATCGGCTGCGGGCCCGCCAACTGCGATACCCCCGATGCGCGGCGAACGCCCCGATGATCGCGGTGACACACCAGACCGCGATCGCCGCGTAGGCCAGCGGTGAGGACAGGTCCGAGATGGACGCCCCCAGCGCGGTGTAGACGAACGCGCGCGGCGCCGACCCGATGAAGGCCCCCATGGCCATCTGCCACAGCGGCATACCGAATGCGCCGAACGCATAGGAGGCCAGCGCGTCGGAGATGCCGGGGACGAACCGCTGGCCGACCACCGCCCACATCCCGCGCCGCTGGATCTGCGTGTCGATGCGCTCGGCCCACTCGGCCCCGAGCAGTGCCCGCGCACTGTTGCGGCCCGGCCCGCCTGCCGATCAGCGCCGCGATCGTCGCCGTCGTCACCGTCGAGCCCAAGCGTGACGAACGTCCCCAGCACCGGCCCGAACAAGAACCCGCTGCCGGCGGCCAGTAGGGGACCGGGAACGAAGATCGCCGCCAGCACCGCGGATGCCGCGAGATAGGCCAGCGGCGCGACAGGTCCCGGTCGCGGCGACGGCGTCACGAACTCCTCGGACGTCGATGACGCGGGCCACGGCCACCAGGTAGAACAGCGTGAGCAGGAAGGCGGCGAACACCCCAGTCGCAGAATATGTGGCCACCGCCTGGCGGCAGGGGTGTCGCCGTCGGCCTCACCGTCCTCGACGGCGCTCATTCACGGGATCTCGGTGGGTCGATGACGTGGAGCGCGGCGGCCTGGCCCGTCACGCAGAAAGCTGATGATTTCGGTTGCGGCGGAGCGGATTTGCTTCTGGCTGGCGCGCTCCGGCCCCAGCAGTGCGGTGACCGCGGCACCCAGCACGGCCATCGGATCGTCGGTGCTGACCGGTGCCGGCGCCGGGCCGATGAGTGACATGGCCGCACCGGTGATGAGCGCGTGCAGTGCGAAAGTCTGATCGGCACTGTCCCAGTCGGTGCGGGCCAGCCCGTGGCGACGCCAGATGGGCAGCACCGCCTTCAGCACGGCGCTGGGGCCGAGCGTGTCGTGCAACGCAACCGAGCGCGGATGGTGGGCCAGGATGCCCAGCAGGTCTTCGTCGTGGCGCTGCAGTGCCGCGATGAGCGGCTGACTGGTCGCGACCTGGAGCATCGTCGGGCAGAAGCGTGACGGGCGGGCCAGTTCGGGCTCGTCGTCGAGCTGCTGGATCAGGTCGTCGATGAGGCTGAGGAAGCCGCGGCCGATGAGCCCGATCAGGAGGTCTTCCTTGGTCGGCCAGTACAGGTAGACGGTGCCCTTTCCGACGTGAGCCCGCGCGGCGACGTCGGCGACGGTGAACCCCTTGGCGCCGCGGCCGACGAGCAGTTCGCCGGCCGCTTCGAGAAGCCGCGCCGCCTTCGCCGAGTGCTTCTCGGGCAGTTCCCCGACGGAGGTGTCCACCGGCGTGACTATATCGGCGGGGCTCCCGACCGCCTCCTGAATGAACAAACTGACCAGAATGGTCGTTTGGTCAGTCTGTGCGCTACCATCGGGGACAGGTGGGACTCCTCAGAACAGGAGACGTCGATGTCCGATACGCGCCCGGAACTCGTTGGCGGCCAACGATGCAGCCCGCCCGCGTGCAGGCGCTCACGAAGAGCGATCTTCACCGTCGCCGACCGCCTCGACCCCGTCGTCGAGCTGTCCCGTCCCTACGTCGACGGACTGGAGAACCTGCCGTGCGACGGTCGGTTCCTGCTGGTCGGCAACCACACGACGTTCGGGATGGCCGAAATCGTCATGATTCCCTACTTCGTGCACCGTCAGCTCGGCGTCCGCGTCCGTGGGCTCGCCGACCGAGGCTTCGGCGACGTGCGCGGCCTGGCCGCCGATGTCCTGGCGGCCGCCGGCGCGGTGGTGGGAGAGCCGGAGAACGCCGCCGAACTGATGCTCAACGACGAAACCGTGCTCGTCTTCCCCGGCGGTGGCCGGGAGATGCCGAAGTTCAAAGGTGAGGAGTACCAGTTGCGTTGGGAGGGCCGCAGCGGCTTCGCGCGGCTGGCCATCGCGCACGACTATCCGATCGTTCCGGTCGGACTGGTCGGCGGCGACGACGTCTATCACGGTCTGGTCGAGCGCGACAGTGCGCTGGGCCGAGTGAGTCAGTTCGTCGGGAGACGCCTCGGCGGGCGACCCGATATGGCCATCCCGCCGATCCGCGGCCTCGGGCCCACTCTCATCCCGGACCCCAAGCGGATGTATCTGCGCTTCGGCACGCCGATCGAGACCACCAAACCGGCTCGTGCCCAAGCAGCGAAATGGCAAGCTGGACGTCAAGGAACGGACCCAGACGGCGCTCGAGACGATCCTGGCCGACCTGCAAGTGCTGCGCGAGACCGACCCGTACCGGAACCTGAACCCCTTCGCGTGGAGCAGGGCCGTCCGGCCGGAACCGGTGGTGTCAGCGGCGTCCTAGCCGCTCACCGATCATGTCGGCGAGGAAGCGGGCCGACGAGGCGGGACGGAACGCCCGCGCGGCGGCGGTGAGCGCCTCGCGGGACTCGGCGGGCAGTTCGATGTCGGCGGCGGCGACGTTGAACTCGAGTTGTTCGACGCTGGAGGCGCCGGGGATGGCCACCACGCCGGGCAGGCTGATCAGCCAGGCGAGCGCAACCTGGGCCGGCTTGGCGCCGACCTCGGTCGCGACGTCGCGAAGCGTCTGCAGCAGTGGCTCGATCCGGTGCAGGTTCTCGGTACCGAAGAGCCGGTTCATCGAGCGCACTCCGCCCGGCCGGTTGTCGACCCCGTACTTGCCGCCGAGCAGTCCCTGCGCCAGCGGGCTGTAGGCGATCACGATCCGGTTCTCCCGCTCGGCGAACGGGACGAGGTCCTCGAGCGGTCCGGCGTTGGCCAGGGAGAAGTGGACCTGGTTGCTGATCACCGGCCGCCCCAGGGCGGCGTCGGCCTTCTTCCACCGCGCCAGTGAGTAATTGGACACCCCGGCCGCGCCGATGGCGCCGCTGTCCAGAAGGCTGCGCATGCCGGGCATGATCACCGAGTCGGGCACCACCGGGTTGGGCTGGTGGACCTGGTAGAGCGGAATCCGGTCGAGCTGCAGCCGCTGGGCGCTCGCGCGCTCCCGCTGCTGGATCACTGGCGGAAACGGCGCCACCGGAAAGATCTTGCTCGCGACGGCCACGTTGGCCCGCTCGTCGCCGAGTGCCTCGCCCAGGATCCGCTCGCTCTTGCCGAATCCGTAGACCTCGGCGGTGTCGAACAAGGTGACGCCCATGGCCAGCGCGCGCTGCACGATGTCGCGGGCGGCTCCCGCCGCGTACTCGTCGCCGTAGCCCCACTCGCTGGAGCCGAACTGCCACGTGCCCAGACCGATTCGACTGACCCGACCGACTCCGTCGACCTCGAGGTATTTCATGTGACTCAACCTACCGCTTTACAACTCCGGCCAGGACTGTCACGCTTCGGGCGTGGACTTCTCGCTTGTCGAACTCTCCGAAGAGGACCGCGAATTCCAGGACGAGTTGCGCGAATTCCTCGGCGAGATCGTCACCGAGGACGTGATCCGCCGGGACCGGGAAACCGGGCAGAACTTCGACGAGGTCGTGCACCTTGCCCTGGGCGCCCACGGCTACCTCGCCGGCGACTACAAGACGCTGGCCGATGGCGGGTTCAGCGCGGTGCGCCGTCGCATCTTCGACCTGGAGGTGGGCCGCGCCCACACACCGTGGTTTCACTGGGGTACCACTGCGCAGGTGGCCAAGATGGTCGAGGAGTTCGGCCGCCGCGACGTCATAGCCGAAGTGCTGCCCGGCGTTCTCGACGGCCGCATCCGGCTGTGCCTGGGTTACACCGAGCCCGAGGGCGGCTCCGACGTGGCGACCTGCAAGACCCGCGCGGTGCGCGACGGCGACGGGCTGGGTGATCAACGGGGCGAAGATGTTCACCTCCAACGCGCACAACGCCCAGTACGTCTTCCTGCTGACCAACACCGATCCGCAGGCGCCAAAACACAAGAGCCTCACCATGTTCCTGGTGCCGCTGGACACCCCGGGCATCGAGATCCAGGGCATCCGCACGGTCGACGGCGACCGGACCAACATCGTCTACTACAGCGACGTCCGGGTCGCCGACCGGTACCGGGTCGGCGAGGTCAACGGCGGCTGGACGGTGATGCGCATGGCCCTCGACGCCGAACACGGCGTCGGCGAACGGGGCGCGCAGGGCCTGCAGCGGCTGTGCACCATGACCGAGCACGGGCTGCTGATGGCCGAAGCGGTCGACAAAGTGGCCGGCATCGTCGGCCGCATCGACGACGACTCGGTGGCATATCGCCTGGGCCGCAGCGTCGCCCGGATGGAGGCCGCGTCGAGCACCGCCGACATGTACGGCCGGGTCGCCATCGCCGCGACCATGCGGGAGATCTCCTCGGACCTGATGGATGTCCTCGGCTCCGCGGGAAGCCTGCCCGTCGAGACCGACGGCAGCGCCGACGACGGTGCCGCCGAGTACCTGTTCCGGCTCGCCGGGCCGATGGGCGTCTACGGCGGGACGCTCGAAGTCTTCCGCAACATGATCGCCCAGCACCGGCTGGGCCTGGGCCGGCCGAACTACTCCCCGCCGGCGGGAAGCTCAGCCTGAACGTCGGCCCTGGCGGCGTCGAAGCTCAGAAACCCCTTGATGCCCAGGCTTTCCGGCAGCGGATCGTCGTAGCTCCACGCGATGTCTTCGACGGCGACGTCGCCGATGCTCGCCGACCAGTAGGTGGCTGTGCCCTTGTAGTTGCAGTAGCTGCCGGTGTCGCTTCTGATCAGCAGATCGGTGCGAACGTGCTTGGGCGACACGTACAGTCGCGGCTCGAGTGCCGTCTCGAAGACGATCACGGTGTCGGTGGTGTCGACCAGCGTGGTCTCCGGCGACGTCGACTCGCAGCCGCCGGGTGGTGGGGCGGCAATCCACGCGGTGGTACGGATTGGGCGGGTAGTGCACCAGCGTGCGGCCTTCCTCCACCCAGGTGTCCACCGCGTCCCAGGGAACCTGCGACGTAGCCGGGCGCCAGCGGTTCGGGTTCGTGGGGCAGATCGCCGACCACGTCCTCGGGGAAGGCGTAGCTCAGCGGGCGGCCCGCGCGGTGCACCATGAGGGCGCGTTCGGTGTCGATCACCTTGCGGCCGTTGCGGATTGCCTCGATCCGCCTGGGGATGTGGCTCGATGTAGGCCACGTCGTCGGGCACCGGTTCGGAGAACCGGCCGGCGCGGTCCGGGCCGAGTGGGCCCCGGCCCGCCACCAAACTCACGGGATCAGACCAGCGTCGTCTTCAGCGGGGTCAGGTCGGTCTGCATCAGCACGACGTTGTAGTTGCCCCAGATCGACATGTTCCAGTACAGGTTGCTGACGTCCGGCGTGCCGGAGCCGTCGGCCTTGGAGTTGAGCTGGCCGGTGCCCGACAACGGGTGAATCATCGGCGCGTACAGCCCCGGGTACTGGAGCGAGGTCGCGATGGTCACCGGATCCGACCATGGGCCTTCGGGCGTATCGGCGGTCCGCAGCACTACGTTGTTGCTGCCGTTGCCGTAGAGCACCACGTACTTGTTCGAGGTAGTCGTTGTACTGCACCGACATCTCGCTGACGTTGCCGCCCGTCTTGGCGCCGGTCAGTCCGGCGAAGTAGCCGCCGAAGAAATTCGGGTTGTTGGCGATGTCCTTGATGAAGCCGAACAGTCCGGCCGACTTGGTGGAGTCACCGAGGATCGCCACCGCCACCGCGGGCTTGTCGGCCACCCAGTTGCTGCCGTCCCAGTACTCGTACTTGGTCAGGTCGGTCTCCGAACCGGCCGGCACCCGCGACAGGAAGGCCGAGCCGGCCCGGCCCGACGGTGTGCCGAAGGCGTAGAGGTACTGGGTGGCCCCGGCGGGAACCTGGTCGGCCGGCTGCAGGACGTAGGCGGCCTGCTGGAAGTTCTGATCGCCCGCCTGATAGGGCGTCGAGGACCGGAACCAGCCGGCCGGGCGGATGGTCGAGGTCTGCAGCACCCACTTGCCGCCGTTCGGGCCCGGGACGAAGTGGGAGATGGCCGAGTAGTTGGTGGTCCACCGGCCGGGGGTGTCCCACGACTTGACCGACATGTAGTTGACGTACTGCTGGTCGTTCACGACACGGCCGAGGTCGGGATGATCGTCACCTCGGAATTGAGGATCGGGAACAGTGCGCCGGGCGCGCTGGGGATGAACTGGTAGGCGGGGCCGGTCGGTAGGAGCTTCAGACCGTCGACCAGATTCGATGTCGCTGTCTTGCAGCAGCAGGACGTTGGAACGCCAGTCACCGGTCTGGTTCGGGCCGCTGAAGGTGTCGCCGAAGGCCACCTGCATGTTCTTGGTCAGACCGTTCAACCACATGACGCCGACGTCGGTGCCCCAGATGCCTTGAAGCCGGCGGTGTTGTTGGTCTGCGGCCAGTTGGCGCCGGGGTAGGCGTTGTTGGCCTGGCCCGTCACCCAGCCGACCGGAGTCGACTTCAGCGTGCTCGGCGAGGTCACCACCGCGGCCGTCGGCGTCACCGGTTGGGAAGTCGTGGCGGACGCGGCCTGCGAAGTCGACGTGGCGGGGCGGAAGTCGCGGCGCGCCCATGCCGCCAATGCCCACACGGCCGGCGCGGAGGCCGGAGTCGTGGGAGAACCGCCCGCACCCGTTGCCGGCGCGCTCGCCACAGCGGTGGTGCTGCGTGGCACCCGCGATGGGCTGATGGTCGCGGTGGCGGGCTCGGCCGCCTTGCCGACGGCGACGACGTCGCCGGCCGCCGCAGCGGCGCGGGGAGGCCGCCCGATGCGGCCTGCTGTTGGACGCCGAAGCGGACGTGTCATGCGTGGCCGAGCCGGAGTCCCCGGAGGCATCGGCCCAGGCCACAGCGGTGCCGGAGGCGATGGCCGCCCCCACGCCCAGGGCCACCGCCAGCGCGCCCAACCGGCCCACATGCACTGCCGCACTCATCGAGGGACTCATCAACTCCACCCCTATCGCAAACTTCTGGGCCCGCGCTTCGGCCTCACCTGCATGGCCGCTGACCTTGACGGTACCCAACCGGCAAACCACTTGTGTCACTCTGGTCACGATGTGTCGCAAACATTGGCACCGATCAGGAGCTGAGCAGGAGCTCGCCCATCTTGGGAACCAGCGCCTGCAGGGCCTTCAGCGGCCGGATCATCACCTTGACCGAGACGATCTTGCCCTCGTCGTTCCACTGGATCATGTCGATGCCCTCGACCGTGAGGCCGTCGAGTTCCGCGGTGAACTCCAGGACGGCCGAATGCGTGTCGAACCACTTGCCCACGTAGCGGAAGTTGTTGCCGGAGAACAACTTCTCGGCCGCACGCAGATACGCCGCCGCCTTCTCGCGGCCGCGCTGCGGGGTGAACACCGCGGGGGAGTAGAACACCGCGTCCTCGGCGAGCATGTCCTCGAGCTCATCGGTGTGCCCGGATTCGATGAAGGCGAGCCAGCGCTCGATGACCGGAGGTGTCAACGTCGTTCTCCTTGCCAGGGCCGCGTTTCGCGTTGCGGGACATCCAGCGTCCCACAGGCGCCGCGGCGTGGTGGCCGAAGTATCTGCGCATGCGTGAAAATCGGCGGCGGCAGTCCGCGGCCCGCTGATCTTCAGCAAACGACATCACTCGGCTCAGAAGGTTGCCGAACGCTGGTCAACGTGACATGCTGCGGAGGATCGGCGAAGCCTCGCCATGCCGACCGAAACTTTCGTGGCGAAGCATCTCTTCGCCGATTTCCTAGGGAAACACCTTGAACCAGATCTGCTTCGCACGTCGCAGGGCGGTCACCGCCCTCGCCGCCGCGCTCCTCGCCGTCAGTTCGCTCGCCGCGGGCTGTGGCAACAACGGCAAGGAGGCTCCGTCGACGCCGAGCCCCTCGACGAGCAGCGTGCCGGTATCACCCACCGAGAAGTCCCTGACCCCCAACGGCGGTAACAAGTTCACCCCGACCGTCGTGGCCCCGCCCCCGCCGACCCAGGCCCCCGGCAACCACAATCACCGTCGCTACGGCGGTGACCGCGCGAGCCTCAGGTCCCGAGCTCGCGAGCGATCGCGGCGTGATAGCGATCGATGTTGGCGGGGTTGACGATTCGGAAGAAGCCGTCAGGCATGGGGGAGTCCTTCGGCGCTTCGATGGTCATCGTCCTGGTGAACAGCGTGACACCCTCGCCCGGCGCGGTGAAGTGGTATTCCACGGTGATCCGGCCGTCCATCCCGCCGTTGCCCTGCCGGTCGTGACCGAGCCGGCCGACCGAGGTGAACACCCACAGCCTGGGTCGCACCGCGATCGCGAGATGCCAGGTGAAGATCCGCTCGCCGTCCGGACCGCCCTCCTCCCAGGTGTCACCGACCTGCAGCGGCAGCGTGTCGAGCTTGCCCACGTAGTTGCTGCCCGGATAGGTCTTGGTCCAGTTGGCCGGATTGGTGACGAAGTCGTAGAGCGTCTCGGCGGAGTGCGTGAAGGCCGTCTCCGAACTCGTGGTCACGATGCCCAATTGCGTTGCCTTTCTTGTCCGCGGTGTGCGTAGTTTACACATTTGCACGAGATTTGTAACTATGTGGGCCGTCGCGCCGGTATGGTGGCGCGATGCGTTCGGTATTGCGCTTCGGTGCCCACGTCGGCCGCGGTGTGCGACGGCTGACCGCCGATGCGGCCCTGGCCGACAGGCGGCGATTCCCGCGTCGCGTCGAAGACCTCACTCCGGAGAGCCTGTCGGCGATCATCGGCGCGCGGGTGTCCACGCTGCGTCCGCTGGATGCCACGGCGGGGACATCGAGCCGGGCGCGGCTCGCGCTGACCGGAGACGGTGTCCCGGAGTCGGTGTTCGTCAAGATGTCCGCCGGGACCGCGGGCATCCGCATGCTCGGCGAGCTGGCCGGTCTCGGGGAGACCGAGGCGCGGTTCTACCGCGAGCTGGCCCCGCAGCTGCGCAGGGGACTTCCGCGGTCATACGGATCCGCGTTCGACCCGTTGACCGGGCGCTTCGTCGTCGTGCTCGAGGACATGACCACCTCGAGCTGCCAGTTCCCCGACACCCTTCACCCGCTGAGCGCCGACCAGTTGGCCCAGGTGGTCGGCGTGCTGGCCCACCTGCACGCCACCTTCTGGGGCAGGCTGCCGCAAAAGCCCGGCGGCAGTGGCCAATACGGCTGGCTGCAGGCGCCGTCGTCCGATCCGGCCAACCTGCTCACGCCGTCGGTGATGAAGATGTCCGCGAAGCGCCTCGCGGACGTCGACCACCATCCCGGTGCACGCCGGCCGCTACATCTGGGAGAACTTCGCGCACGCGACCGCCATCGTGGACAGCGGTCCGCACACCGTCCTGCACGGTGACTCGCACCCGGGCAACACCTACATCCGCGACGGCCGGGCCGGACTGCTGGATTGGCAGGTGGTCCGCCGTGGGCACCCGGCCCGCGATCTGGCCTACGCGATCGTCCTGGGCACACCGGCTGCGGATCGCCATGGCGTCGAGCGGGAGTTGCTCGAGACCTATCGGCAGGCCCTGGCTGCCGAAGGAGGTCCCGAGCTCGATCGCTGACGAGTTGTGGAACCGGTACCGGCAGGCCGTCATTCACCCGTACCTGTCCGCACTGTCGACGGCCGGGCTCGGCGGCCTGCAGGACGACGGCATCGCACTGGAGGGCCTACGGCGCGCGGTGACCGCTCTCGAGGAACTGGAGACCGTCGCGGCCCTGCGCCGCGCCGGGTGAAACTACTTGGGGCAGTTGATCGTCACGTAGGCGATCGGCTGGCTGCCTGCCGAGCCGGCGGTGTTGATGTCGGTCACCGTGCACTCGGACAACGAGACGTTGGGGACGCCGTTCTCGTACTGCAGCGAGACGTCATAGCCCGCGCTGTCGAGGTCGCCGATGGTGGCGGCCGCCGACTCCGAACCCGGCTCCGGGATGCTGGGCGGATCAGCGAAGGCCAAGGGGGACAACGCGATCGACGCGCCGGCGCCGATCAGCAGCGGCGCGACGTAGCGCAGATGGAGTGACATTTCGGTCCTTCCTCACAGCGGCCGGATTGGTGGCGCCCGTCAAGAATGACAGCAAAGTCCTGTTCTCAGTAGCCGATCGGGAAACAGCCGTCGAACATGTGTCGAACACAACATGTCTGGACCCGAGCCATTATGGCGAATCTTCTGTGGGGCCCGCGCCCACGGAAAGCTGCTCGGTCGATTCCGGCTCGGATTCCGCTCGCGGCTGCGGCCAGGGCTGCGGCACCGGCCGCTGACGCACCCGTTGTGGCCACCAGAACCACTTGCCGAGCAGCGCGGCGATGGACGGCGTCATGAACGAGCGCACCACCAGCGTGTCGAACAGCAGACCCAGCGCGATGGTCGTGCCGACCTGACCGCCGACCCGCAGCGGGCTGATCGCCATCGATCCCATGGTGAACGCGAACACCAGGCCGGCCGAGGTCACCACCGAACCGCTGCCGGCCATCGACCGGATGATCCCGGTGTTGAGCCCGGCGTGGATCTCCTCCTTGAACCGGGCCACCAACAGCAGGTTGTAGTCCGACCCCACCGCCAGCAGGATGATCACCGCCATCGCCAGGACCAGCCAGTGCAGCGGCTGGCCGAGGATGTGCTGCCACAGCAGTACCGACAGACCGAACGAGGCGCCCAGCGACAACACCACCGTGCCCACGATCACCGCGGCCGCCACCACACTTCGGGTGATGACCAGCATGATGATGAAGATCAGGCACAGCGCCGCGACCCCGGCGATCAGCAGGTCGTAGTTCGCGCCGTGCTGCATGTCCTTGTACACCGAGGCCGTGCCGCCCATATAGACCTTGGAGCCTTCGAGCGGGGTGCCCTTGAGGGCCTCGAACGCGGCGTTCTTGATCTTGTCGATGTGCGAGATGCCTTCCGGCGTCGCGGGATCACCCTCGTGGGAGATGATGAACCGCACCGCTTTTCCGTCCGGCGAGACGAACATCTTCAGGCCGCGCTTGAAATCCGGATTGTTGAACACCTCCGGCGGCAGGTAGAACGAGTCGTCGTTCTTCGAGGCGTCGAAGGCCTGGCCCATCGCGGTCGCGTTGTCCTGCATGGCCTGCATCTGATCCTGGAATCCACTCATCGTGGACTGCATCGTCATCATGGACGTCTTCATCGACTTCATGGTGGCGATCATCGGCGGCATGACCTCGACCATCTTCGGCATCAGGGTGTCGAGCTTGTCCATGTCGACGACCATCTGCGCGAGATCGTCACTGAGCGCGTCGATTCCGTCGAGGCTGTCGAACACCGACCGCATCGCAAAGCAGATCGGGATGTCGAAGCAGTGCGGCTCCCAATAGAAGTAGTTGCGGATCGGCCGGAAGAAGTCGTCGAAATCGGCCAGGTGGTCCCGAATTGTGTTGGTGTCGGCCACCATCTGCTTGGTCGAGACCACCATGCTGTGGGTGATGCCGACCATCTGCTTGGTCAAGCGCGAGCATGCGTTCCATCGTGTCGATGGTGACCTGCATCTCGTCGCCCATCTTCAGCATGTCCTTCATGCGGTCCTGCAGATAGGACATGTTCATCGTCTGGTTGGTCGACGACATGCTGATGATGAACGGGATCGAGGTGTGCTCGATCGGTGTGCCCAGCGGCCGGGTGATGGTCTGCACCCGCCCGATGCCGGGAATGTGGAAGATGTTCTTGGCGATCCGGTCGATGACCAGCATGTCGGACGGGTTGCGCACATCGTGGTCGGTCTCGATGAGCAGCAGTTCCGGGTTCATCCGGGCCTGCGGGAAATGCCGGTCGGCGGCGGCGTAACCCACGTTGGCGGGGATGGTCTTGGGCAGGTAGTTGCGGTCGTTGTAGTTGGTCGTATACGACGGCAGGGCCAGCAGTCCGACCAGGGCGAGCGCCGTCGAGGCGGCCAGGATCGGAGCCGGCCAGCGCACCACGGCGGTGCCGACCCGGCGCCACATGTGGGTGTTCATCTTGCGTTTCGGGCTCGAACAGGCCGAACCGGCTGCCGATGGCGATCACCGCGGCGCCCAGGGTCAGCGCCGCGAACACCACGACGAGCATGCCGATGGCCAGCGGGTAGCCCAGCGACTTGAAGTACGGCATGCGGGTGAAGTGCAGGCAGAACGTCGCGCCGGCGATGGTCAGGCCCGAGCCCAGGATCACGTGCGCGGTGCCGTGATACATCGTGTAGTAGGCGGTTTCGCGGTCCTCGCCGTCCAACCGCGCCTCGTGGTAGCGCCCGATCAGGAAGATCGCATAGTCGGTGGCCGCGGCGATGGCCAGGGTCGCCAGCAGGTTGACCGCGAACGTCGACAGGCCGATGAGTTCGATGTTGGCCAGGAACGCGATGACGCCTCTGGCCGCGGTGAGTTCGAGGAACACCATCAGCAGCACGAGGATCGTCGTGGTGATGGAGCGGTAGACCAGCAGCAGCATCACGAAGATGACGGCGATGGTGAGAGCCTCGACCGTCTTGACCGCCGCGTCGCCGACGTTGTGCTGGTCGTGGCTCAATGCCGTCGGGCCGGTGACGTAGACCTTGAGCCCCGGCGGCGGCGGATTGGCGTTGACGATCTTCTGGACGGCGTCGACCGACTCGTTGGCCAGGGCTCTCGCCCTGGTTGCCGGCCAGGTAGACCTGGACGTAGGCGGCCTTGCCGTCGGCGCTCTGGGAACCGGCGGCGGTCAGCGGATCGCCCCAGAAGTCCTGGATGTGCTCGACGTGCTTGGGGTCGTCGCGCAGTTTCTGGATCAGGCCGTCGTAGTAGTGGTGCGCCTCCGGGCCCAGCGGCTGGTCACTTTCCAGCAGGATCATCGCGGTGCTGTTGGAGTCGAACTCCTGGAAGTCCTTGCCGATCCGCTTCATCGCCTGCATCGACGGCGCATCCGCGGGCGCCAGCGACACGGTGTGGTCCTGGCTCACCTTCTCCAGTGACGGCACGGCGAGGGTGAGCACCGCGACGAGCCCGATCCAGAACAGCACGATGGGCACCGAGAACATCCGGACGAACCGGGGAATCAGCGGGTGCACTCCGTGCTGGCGGGTCATGCGGACTTCACCAGGCAGAAGGTCTGGGCATTGACGCCGTCGGAGGTCTTCTCGTCCTTGAGCACACCGTCGACGTAGATCCGGCAGCCGATGGTGTCGGTGTCACCCTGGGCCACGATGTTGGCGCTGGCCGCCGGGGCCGTCGTGGTCAGCGTGAGCGACCACGGCAGTGTGGTGTCGCGGACGATCTGGGGTTTGGCGTCGAGATCGAGGTAGTTGATGGTGGCCACCGCGCCGGACGGGCCGTAGATCTCGTAGGTCACCTGCTTGGGGTTGAACGGCTTGGTGTCATTGGCCAGGCCGCTGCCGGCGCGGGTGACTTCGGTCTTGCCGAACACCCCGTGCAGCCGGTACACGGAGAACACCGCGATGGCCACCACGAGGATGATGACCAGCGGTATCCATGCCCGCCGCAATGCCTTGACCATAGGTTTTCCCGCGACCCGTTCCTGTCGACGACCCTAGGATCCCGTCACGGACAGCGCGCGGAATGCTGCCACGCCGATCGTGAAGGTGGTCGTTCGTGTCATCTCAAACCCATCTTCTCGCGCCGCGACAGCTTAGCCGGTTTAACCGAGAGATTAGCTCACTTAACTGATCGGACGATACCCCGCGGTAGCTTCGGCGCCCGACTCCGACCTGCCGTTCGGTAAGCGAGGTCACATCGGCTGCCCGGGCCGCTGGTGCGCAACTGCTTAGCTGGCCTACAATCTGGTTCCATGAACTTCGCGAGGCTTGCCATGGTTGCCGCGGCGGCCGTCGCGGCGCCGGTCGTCCTGGCCGCACCATCGCACGCCGATCCGGACACCGACTTCGCCAACCAGCTGCACACCTACGGCATCTACGGTCCGCGCGACTACAACGCCTGGCTGGGCAAGATCGCCTGCAAGCGGCTGGCCACCGGCCTCGACGGCGACGCCTACGCGTCGGCGAAGTTCATCCTGACCAACCTGCAGCACGGTTCCACCCAGGCTCAGGCGGTGCAGTTCCTCGGCGCCGCCATCACCACGTACTGCCCGGACCAGATCGGCGTGCTGCAGCGGGCCGCCGCCCAGTAGGGCACCGCTCATGGCCGGCTCCGTCGAGCGCACCGTCTCCGCAGGACGTGCCCGCCACCCCCGACCAGGTCCGCGACCACTACGTCGATCTGGACAACATCAAGGACGTCCACCCGCTGGTGGTCTCGGTCGTCACCCTGCACCGCAGCGACTCCGACGACGGATACGTCCAGACCTACCGCGTCCAGGACCGCATTCCGCTGGGCTTCGCGACCCTGCCGATCAGCTACACGGCCACGCTGCAGGTGCCCAGAAGCGGCCCGGTGCTCACCGAAGCCCGGCAGTTCCCCGCGGTGCGCCTGGACGGCGTCGTCTCCTTCGACCCGATCCCGGCAGGCACCCGGCTGACCGAGCGGATCCGGATCAGCGCGCCCTGGCCGCTGCTGGGGATGACCGCCCGCCAGGCGGTCGCCGCGCACGAGGAGATGCTGGCGGGCATCCGCCGCCACTTCGAGAACCGCGGCTAGCCGGCCGTCTTGCCGTTGTCGACGTTGTAGACCGCGCCGTGGATGGCGGCCGCATCGTCGCTGGCCAGGAACGCGATCACCTTCGCCACGTCGGCCGGGGCCATCATTCCGCGCGGCGCGGCGATCCGCATGATGAGGTTGAAGTCGGCGTTCTCGGGCGCGACGAAGTCGGTCACCTGCGGGGTGAGCATGCCGCCGGGGCACACCGCGTTGACCCGCAACCGGTCCTTGGTGAACTCGATGGCCAGCGCGCGGGTCAGCCCGACCAGTCCGTGCTTGGCGGCGCAGTACCCCGCCGAGTAGACCTCGCCCTCCACCCCGGCGATGGAGGTGACGTTGACGATGTTGCCGCCGGCCTCCAGCAGGTGCGGCAGCGCCGCACGGCACAGGTAGAACGGCCCGTTGAGGTTGACCGCCAGGTCGTAGTCCCAGTCCGCGTCGGCCACCGACGTGGTGTGCCGCATCTGATGGAAGCCCGCGGCGTTGACCAGGACGTCGAGCCGGCCGAAGCGCTCGACGCATCCGGCGACCGCGTCCCGGCAGGCCTGCGCGCTGGTGATGTCGACCGAGGCGTAGGCGCCGCCCGGGACGGACTCGAACACCGTCGCCATCCGCTCGGCGTCCCGGGCGATCCCGTACACCGTCGCGCCGCGTTCGGCGAACACCTGGGCCACCGCGGCGCCCAGTCCGGAGGAGGCCCCGGTCACCAGGGCGACCTTTCCGCTCAGCTGTGTCATGCCCGCCCTTTCTCGGCGTGGACGTTGCGGACCCCCACCGCGTTGCGCAATCCCGAGCAGTTGTAGCACCCCACGCAACCGACGCAGTCGGTGCACCGTGCACACGCCAGGCACGCCATACAGCGACGGCACGCGAAACACGCCGCGCACGCGACACATTCGCGCATCAGCACCGACAGGAGCGTGATCACGCAGCCGGCGATCACGGCGCTGCCCGCGGTGGCGATGGATCCGGCGACGGCCGCGCTGCCCGCGGTGGCGACGGACCCGGCCACGGCGGCGCTGCCCGCGGTGGCGACCGAACCGGCACCGCCGCACTGCCCGCCGTCGCGATCGATCCCGCCACCGCCGCGCTGCCCGCCGTCGAGAGCGATCCCGCGACGCACGTGCCTACGGTGAGTCACGGCTCGATGCCGATCGACTCGGGACGGCGCCACCGAGCGGATCGTCAACTCTTCCGGTGACACGGTGCCGCAGTTCACCGGAATGTGCAGCTAGAAGCGTCGGCCGACCGTCCCATCTTGGGCCAGGTCCGAGAAAATTACGCGTACGTGACCATGTGCCCTCCCGGAGGGCGCCGAGGCCGTCGGTCGCATTGAATTGGTCCCAAGAGCACCGCCGTCTGATTGCATTCTCAGTCAGGGGGTATCGCATGCACGGTGCTCGGCCCGGGCTCACGCAGCCCGCTACGGGGAAGGAGCAGCCATTGCGCGCATTCGATGCCGTCTCGCTGAGCGGCGCGCGCATCCCGACGACCGCCGGCGTGGCGGTCGAACACGATGCGCAGTTCGAGATCTGGCGCAACGGCGTGCGGCACGCCGCGCTGGCCCACGTCGCTGACTTCGTCGACAACCACTGCGTCCCGCAGCTGGCCGGCACCGGTATCGACGTGGCCGCCGACGTGCTGGTCCAGTTCGTCGGCGGCGGCAAGTGCCTGCGCTCCACCTTCATGTACCTGGGCTGGCTGTGCGGGGCCGACGAGGACGACGCCGCACTGCGCGCCTCGGCCGGCCTGGAACTGCTGCACGCCTTCGCCCTGCTGCAGGACGACGTCATGGACGACTCGGACATGCGCCGCGGTCTGCCCGCCGCACACGTCCAGTTCGGCGAATGGCACCGCGACCACGGCCTGTCCGGCTCGCGGCGCCGGTTCGGCGCCTCGGCGGCGATCCTGCTCTCCGACCTGTGCCTGGTGTGGGCCGAGCAGATGATGCGCGACAGCGGCGTACCCCAGGACGCGCTGGCGCGGGCCTGGCGCCGCTACGACGCGATGCGCATCGAACTGGCGGTCGGCCAGTTCGCCGACGTCGCCAACGACTACGGCGCGCTGCCCACCCTCGACGCGGTGCTCGACGTGGCCCGCCGCAAGTCGGGCAACTACACCGTGCGCAGGCCGCTGGAGATCGGCTTGGCGATGTCCGGCCGCGAGGAGCTGATCGACGCCCTCGGCGGGTACGGCAGCGCGATCGGTGAGGCCTTCCAGCTGCGCGACGACGTCCTCGGCGTCTTCGGGTCGCCGACGGTGACCGGCAAGCCCATCGGCGGCGACCTCGCCGAGCGCAAGGCCACCAGCGTGGTGGTCGCCGCCCATCAGATGGCCGACACCGCGATCCGCCGCCAGTTCGTCGAGCTGATGAACGCCGAGGGCCTCGACGAGGCCGACATCACCCGCTGGCGCAACCTGATCGTGGCCACCGGAGCGGTGGAGTGGATCGAGGACATGATCGCCGAACGCGTCGCCGCGGCCCAGGAACACTTGAGCGACAACCGAATTGACGACTGGGTGCAGTCCACGCTGGCCAACATGGCCGCGGCCTGCACACTGCGCGTGACCTGAGTTACAAAGCAAGAGGAGTCGATATGCGTACCGTCCCAGGGGCGACCGACCACGTCGTGGTGGTCGGAGCCGGGCTGTCCGGCCTGTCTGCCGCCCTGCAGCTGGCCGGCGCCGGGCGTTCGGTCACCGTCGTGGAGCGCTACCCGTTCCCGGGCGGACGGATGGGGCAGGCCGACATCCGCGGCTACCGCATCGACACCGGCCCGACCGTGCTGACGATGCCCGACATCATCGAGGACGCCTTCGCCGCCGTCGGCGCGTCGATGGACGATCACCTGGAGCTGGCGCTGGTCGACCCCGCCTACCGGGCGACCTTCGCCGACGGCAGCTCGCTGGACGTCCACACCGACGCCGCCGCGATGACCGCCGCGATCGAGCAGTTCGCCGGGCCCGCAGCAGGCCGCCGGCTACCAGCGGCTGCGCGACTGGCTCACCGAGCTCTACAAGCTGGAGATGAACGGGTTCATCTCCTCCAACTTCGACTCGCCGCTGTCGCTGCTGACCCCGCAACTGGCGCGGCTGGCCGCGATCGGCGGGTTCCGCGGCTGGGAGCGCATGGTCAGCAAGTTCATCACCGACGAACGGCTGCAACGGGTCTTCACCTTCCAGGCTCTCTACGCCGGTGTCCCGCCCCAGCAGGCGCTGGCCGCCTACGCGGTGATCGCCTACATGGACACCGTTGCCGGGGTGTACTTCCCGCGCGGCGGCATGCGCGCGGTGCCCGAGGCGCTGGCCGCCGCGGCGGCCGACGCCGGTGTGGAGTTCCGCTACTCAGTCGTCGGTCGCCGCACTCGAGCGCTCCGGCTCGCGGGTCACCGCCGTGCGCACCGACTCCGGTGAGCGGATCGCTTGTGACGCAGTGGTTCTCACCACCGAGCTGCCGCTGACCTATGAGCTGCTGGGCCGCACCCCGAGGCGTCCGATCAAGGTGCGCCCCGCGCCGTCGGCCGTGGTCGTGCACGTCGGCGTGCCCGCCGTGGGCGACAAGCTGGTGCACCACAACATCAGCTTCGGACACAAGTGGGCCGGCACCTTCGACGAGATCATCCGCGAGGGCAAGCTGATGAGCGACCCGTCGCTGCTGGTGACCAGGCCCACCGCCGGTGACCCCAGCCTCGCCCCGGCCGGCCGGGACCTGCTCTACATCCTGGCGCCGTCGCCGAATCTCGCAGTGGGCGTTGTGGATTGGGCTGCCGACGGGGAGGCCTACGCGCACCAGGTGGTCGCCAAGGCGGCCGAACGGCTGCTGCCCGGCCTGGCCGACGACGCCGACATCCTCGACATCGTGACACCCGCGGACTGGGCACGGCAGGGCATGGCCGCGGGCTCGCCGTTCGCGCTGGCGCACACCTTCTCCCAGACCGGGCCGTTCCGGCCGGCGAACACCGTGCGCGGCATCGACAACGCCGTGCTGGCCGGCGGCTCCACCGTGCCGGGCGTGGGGGTGCCCACCGCGCTGCTGTCGGGCAAGCTGGCAGCAGAGCGCATCACCGGGCCGGTCGACGACATCTCAGGTAAGCGGACCATCACCAGGTCGGGAAGCAGGTAGCGATGATCCACACCGAGTTGCACGCCGCAGGGATCGACGACGAACGGCTGCGCGAGTCCTACCGCTACTGCCGCCGGCTCAACGCCCAGCACGGGCGGACCTACTTCCTGGCCACCCGCCTGCTGGCACCGTCGCAGCGGCCGGCGGTGCACGCCCTGTACGGGTTCGCCCGCTACGCCGACGACATCCTCGACGACCTGGACTCGACGGCCACCGTCGCCGAGCGGGAGACCCGCCTGGACACCTTGTCGGCGAAGTTCTTCAGCGGCACCGCCGACCCCAGCGAGCCCGTGCTGCCCGCCGTGCTGCACACCGCCCGCACCTACCGCATCCCGCTGGACCTGTTCGACGACTTCCTCACCTCGATGCGGATGGACCTGACCGTCACCGACTATCCCGACCGGGCCGCGCTCAACCACTACATGCGCGGGTCGGCCGAGGTCATCGGGTTGCAGATGCTTCCCATCCTCGGCACGGTCGGGCCGGTCGCCGAGGCCGAGCCCGGCGCCGCGGCGCTGGGCCGGGCGTTCCAGCTGACCAACTTCCTGCGGGACGTCGACGAGGACCTGGAGCGCAACCGCGTCTACCTGCCTGCCGACGAACTGGCCGCCTTCGGGGTGGACCGCGACCTGCTGACCTGGTGCCACCGCAGCCGCCGCACCGATCAGCGGGTGCGACAGGCGCTGGCCGCCCAGCACGACATCACCCGCGGCATCTACCGCGAGGCGCGCAAGGGCATCGCGCTGCTCGCCCCGCAGTCGCGGCCCTGTGTGACCACCGCGTTCACCCTGTACTCGGAGATCCTGGACCGCATCGAGGCACTCGACTTCGAGGTGTTCAGTCAGCGCGCCTCGGTCGGCACGGCCCGGCGGGTGCGGGTGTTCGCGAGCGGACTGGTCCGCGCCCGGCGGGCCCGAAGGTACGGCGCCGCCTGATGGATCAGTGGCAGTACCTGATCGTTCTGGGCGGGTGCGTGCTGATCACCGCGCCGCTGGAGGTGTTCGGTGCGGGCGTGTACCGCCAGCCGGTGCGGCTGCTGCTCTCGGTGCTGCCGGTCGCGCTGGTGTTCCTGGTCTGGGACGCGATCGCGATCGCCGGGGACGTGTGGACCTACAACCCGCGGTTCATCACCGGCATCGACGTCGGGTTCTCGATCCCGCTCGAGGAGCTGCTGTTCTTCATCGTCATCCCGCTGTGCGGGCTGCTGACCTACTCGGCGGTGAGCACGATCATGGGGCTTCCTGCGGCGCCGGGTGCGCGCCCGCGACGAGCAGGTCCGCCGATGACCGGCCTCGGTTACACGCTGCCCGCGGTCGTCTCGGTCGTCATCGTGATCGCGCTGGAATTGGCGGTATTGCGCACCGGACTGTTCCGCAAGGTCGAATACTGGATCTCGATGGGGATCGTGGTGGCATTCCAGGTCATCGTCGACGGCTGGCTGACCAAGCTGTCGGCTCCCATCGTCATCTACAACGAGCAGCACAGCACCGGGATCCGGTTCCCGTTCGACATCCCGGTCGAGGACTTCCTGTTCGGCTGGTCCCTGGTGACCGCGGTGCTGCTGCTGTGGGAGAAGCAGCGACCACGATCGAACGACCGAAAGGACCGGCAGTGGTGAGCGTCGGCAGCAAGGGATTGCAACGCGAGCAGGTGCCCGGCGCCTTCGACGTCGGCGCCCGGGCCTACGACCGGCTGGTCGGTGCCAACCCCGGCTACCACGACCACCTGAGGATCTCCGCGCGCCGGATGCGGATTCCCGACGGCGGCCGCGGACTGCGACTGCTCGATGCCGGTTGCGGCACGGGCGCCTCGACGGCCGCGCTGCTCGAGGCGGCCCCGCACGCCGAGATCGTCGCCGTCGACGCCTCGGCGGGCATGCTGGCCGAGGCCAGGAGCCAAGTCCTGGCCGGACGCCGTGCAGTTCGTGCACAGCCCCATCGAGGCGATCGCCGACGCCGGGGTGCACGGCCCGTTCGACGGCATCCTGGCCGCCTACCTGTTGCGCAACCTCGCCGACCCGGACGCCCAGCTTCGGCGCTTCCGAGAGCTCCTTCGGCCCGGCGGCACCCTGGCCGTGCACGAGTACTCGGTGCGCGATTCCCGTGCGGCCAAAGCGATCTGGAACGCCGTGTGCTGGGGGATCATCATCCCGGCCGGCTGGCGGCAGACCCACGACAGCACTCTGTACCGGCACCTGTGGCGCAGCGTGAACACCTTCGACGGCGCCAAGGACTTCCAGCGCCGGCTCGTCGCGGCGGGATTCACCGGCGTGCACAGCGAGACCATGCCCGGCTGGCAGCGCGACATCGTGCACACGTTCTTGGCGGACGCACCGCAATGATCGATCCCCGCCGCGTCAGCCACCCGGCGCCGTCCGGGCTGCCGCATGCCAACGCCCTGCCCAACACCCCGCACGTGGTCGTCGTCGGCGGCGGCATCGCCGGGCTGGCGGCCGCCACCGGACTGGCCGAACGCGGGGTCTCCGTGGAGATCCTGGAACGTCAGGACTACCTGGGCGGCCGCGTCGGCGGCTGGACCGAGAAGCTGCCCGACGGAACCGAGGTCGCCAACAACCGCGGGTTCCACGCGTTCTTCCGCCAGTACTACAACCTGCGGGCGCTGTTGCGCCGCAGCGACCCCGGCCTCGACCGGCTGCGCGCCGTCGAGGACTACCCGTTGGTCGACGGGGAGGGCCGCAAGGACACCTTCCGCGGCCTGCCCAAGACCCCGCCGTGGAACGCGCTGGTGTTCGCGCTGCGCAGCCCCACCTTCCGGTTCCGGGATCTGGTGCGGCTCAACGCCGTTGCGGCGGCGCCGCTGGCGGCGGTGTCGGTGCCCAAGATCTACGAGCAGCTCGACGACATCGACGCGGGCACGTTCCTGACCAACATCAACTTCCCGATCGCCGCCCGGCACCTGGCGTTCGAGGTGTTCGCCCGCAGCTTCTTCGCCCGGCCCGAACGGCTCTCGGCCGCCGAGCTGGCGGCGATGTTCCACATCTACTTCCTGGGCTCCAGCGAGGGGCTGGTGTTCGACGTCGCCGAGTCGAACTTCAACACCGCGCTGTGGGATCCGTTGCGGGAGTATCTGATCGAGCGCGGCGTGCAGATCCGGACCGGGGTGTCCGCGGAGTCGATCAGCGTTGGCGGCGCCAAGGTGCTGCAGGTGCGTGCCACCGACGGAACCACGATCGACGCCGACGGCGTGGTCCTGGCCACCGACCCGGCCGGACTGCAGAAGATCGTCGAGGCCTCACCCGGCCTTGGCGACGACGCCTGGCGCGCCCGGGTGGCGGGCCTGCGCACCGCGCCGCCGTTCGTGGTGCAGCGGCTGTGGCTGGACCGTCCGGTCGACGCCGGCCGGCCGGCGTTCCTCGGCACCGGCGGCCTCGAGCCCGTCGACAACATCAGCGTGGTCAGCAACTACGAACGCCAAGCCGCGGAATGGGCTCGCGCGCACAACGGTTCGGTGGTCGAGGTGCACTCCTACTCGGTGGTCGACCCGCCGCCGTTCGAGGGTCTGCGGGAGCGGATGCTGGCCCGCCTGCACCAGCTCTACCCGGAGACCGCGGCGGCGAACATCGTGGGGGAGACCCTGCTGCTGCGCGACGACTGCCCGCTGTTCTCGCCCGGCGCCTATCGGAGCAGGCCCACGGTCGACACCCCGGTCGCCGGCCTGATGCTGGCCGGGGACGGTATTCGCATCGACCTGCCGGTAGCCTTGATGGAGCGGGCCGCCACCACCGGATGGACGGCGGCCAACAAGCTGCTTGCCGGCTGGGGGGTCAGCGGGCACACCCTGCACACCGTTCCGGTGCAGGGTCGCTCGCCGGTTCTGCGTCGGCTGGCCACTCGAGAAAGGGCGCGCGCATGAGCCTGAGATCGCGAATTGCCGCCAGGTGGCCCAAAGACATTCCGCTGCAGATCATTCCGAAAGTCAGACTGGGCCAACCAGCAGCCCACCTTCCAGGACGCGCAGCCGGGACTGATCGAGGCGGCGCTGCACCGCGCCGAGGAACGGCCCAGCGGCAACTGGTACGTCTTCGCCGCCAGCACCGACGTGCGAACCGACAAGCCGTTCGGCACCACGGTCGGCGGGGTGGAGATCGTGGCCTGGCGCGACCAGCAGCGCCGGCTGCATGTCGGACCCGCGGCCTGCCCGCATCTCGGGGCCGACCTCGCGACCGGGACGCTGGACTGCGGTGCGCTGATCTGCCCGTGGCACGGCCTTCGTCTCGAGGGTGGCCGCGAGTTCGGCTGGAAGCCGTTGCCCGCCTTCGACGACGGCGTGCTGGTCTGGGTCCGGCTGGACAAGGTGGGCCACAGCGATCCGCTGGACGCCCCGGTGATCCCGGCCCGGCCCACCGGTGCGCGGCTGGCGGCGGTGACGCGGCTCGAGGGAGTCTGCGAGCCCTCCGACGTCATCGCCAACCGGCTGGACCCGTGGCACGGCGGATGGTTCCACCCGTACTCGTTCACCCAACTCGAGGTGCTCAGCTCCCCGGCGGTCGACGCCGACGAGGAGAACGACCGCTTCCTGGTCGCCGTCACGTTCCGGATGGGACGCATCGGCGTGCCGGTGATCGCGGAGTTCACCTGCCCCGAGCCGCGGACCATCGTGATGCGGATCGTCGACGGCGAGGGCGCCGGCAGTGTGGTGGAGACCCACGCGACGCCGATGGGGCCCGGGCCCGACGGGCGGCCGCGCACCGCGGTGATCGAGGCCGTCATCGCGCAGTCCGACCGCACCGGCTTCAAGCACTCGCTGCGCGCCGCTCCGTTGATCACTCCGCTGATGCGGGTGGCGGCCACCCGGCTGTGGCGCGACGACCTCGCCTACGCCGAACGCCGATATCACCTGCGCGCCAACTCATCCAGTTAGGCTGCCTGGCGTGGCCAAGCGCATCGTGATCTGGGGTACCGGTTTCGTCGGCAAGATGGTGATCCCGGAGGTGCTCGACCACCCCGAGTTCGAGCTCGTCGGGGTCGGGGTCAGCAACCCGGCCAAGGTCGGTGTCGACGTCGGCGAGATCTGCGGCCTGGCCGAGCCGGTGGGCATCGCCGCCACCGACGACGTCGACGCCCTGATCGCGCTGAAGCCCGACGCGTTGGTGCACTACGGCCCGACCGCCGCGCACGCCGACGCCAACATCGACCTGATCAGCCGGTTCCTGCGCGCCGGGATCGACGTGTGCTCGACGGCGATGACGCCGTGGGTGTGGCCCAAGATGCACCTGAACCCGCCGAACTGGATCGACCCGATCACCGACGCGTGCGAGGC
The DNA here is from genome assembly GCA_963765445.1 of uncultured Actinomycetota bacterium. GTDB lineage: Bacteria > Actinomycetota > Actinomycetes > Mycobacteriales > Mycobacteriaceae > Mycobacterium. The sequence goes on along the minus strand of CAVXWQ010000049.1, from coordinate 22,960 downwards.
GGGCCGGTCGTCGTGCTTCACCACCGGCATCGACCCGGGGTTCGCCAACGACCTGTTCCCGATGACCTTGATGGGTCTGTGCTCACAGGTGCGCCGGGTGCGGGCCTCCGAGCTGCTGGACTACACCAACTACGAGGGCGACTACGAGTTCGAGATGGGCATCGGCCGCGAGCCGGAGTTCAAGCCGCTGCTGCAGAACTCCGACGTGCTGGTGTTCGCCTGGGGCGCGACGGTGCCGATGATCGCCCATGCGGCCGGCATCGAGCTCGACGAGATCACCACCACGTGGGACAAGTGGGTGACGCCGACCGAGCGCAAGACGGTCAAGGGCGTGATCGAGGCGGGCCACGTGGCCGCGGTGCGGTTCACCATCAACGGCGTCTACAAGGGCGAGACCCGCATCCAGCTCGAGCACGTCAACCGCATCGGTCGCGACGCCGCCCCGGACTGGCCGTCGGGCGACCAGGACGACGTCTACCGCGTCGACATCGAGGGCACGCCGAGCATCTTCCAGGAGACGGCGTTCCGGTTCACCGACGGCTCGGGCCGCGACGCCGCCGCCGCCGGCTGCCTGTCCACCGGCCTGCGCGCGCTCAATGCCGTCCCGGCGGTGAACGACCTGTCCCCGGGCTGGGTCACACCGCTGGACCTGCCGCTGATCGCGGGTCGCGGCACCATTCGCTGAGTAACGCCTCCGGCGTCCGCACCGACAAATTCAGGTGATGACGGACCCAACGAAACCGGCCCTCGGCCTGTCGGTCGGGGCCACCACGCTGACCGCGGTGACGGCGGATCGCACCGTCACCCGCAAGCCCGCCGACTTCGTCGACCGGGTCGGCGACCCGGTGGGCATCGTCGCGCCCGACGGCTCGGTGCACCGCGGGGAGACTTTGCTGGCCGACGCGCTGCGGGCACTGGCCTACACCGCCACCGCGGGCCGGCCGCTGCCCGCGGCCACCGCCATCACCCATCCCGCGCACTGGCGCCCCGGCGCGGTCGAGGCGCTGCGCCGGGCGCTGCGCCGCATCCCGGAGTGGGCCGCCGACGAGCCGCTGCTGATCGCCGACACCGCGGCCGCGGCCACCGCGCTGCAGGCCGATCCCGGGCTGCCCACCCGCGGAGTGATCGCGCTGTGCGACTTCGGCGGCAGCGGAACCTCGATCACCCTGCTCGACGCCGCCGGCGGCTACCGGCCGATCGCGCCGACCGTGCGGCATCTGGACTTCTCCGGTGACCTGATCGACCAGGGCCTGCTCGCCCATGTGGTGACGGAGTTGTCGGCAGGCGGCCCGCTGGATGTCACCGGAACCTCGGCGATCGGGTCGCTGACCCGGCTGCGTGCCGACTGCCGGGCCGCCAAGGAGAGACTGTCGACCGTCACGGTGACGGCCGTTCCCGCCGACCTGCCGGGCTTCCGCGGTGACGTCCGGCTGACCCGCGCCGAGCTCGACGACACCGTGCACCGCTCACTGGCCGACCTGGTGGCCGCTGTGCAGGACACCCTGGCCCGCGCCGGGGTGCGCCCCGCCGAACTGGCCGCGGTGGCCTCGATCGGCGGCGGCGCCGCGATTCCGGTGGTCACCACGACCATGTCGGAGCACCTGCGGGTGCCTGTCGTCACCACGACGCGGCCGGCCGCCACCGCGGCGATCGGCGCGGCACTGCGGGTCGCCCGCGGACCGGCCGACGACAATGCCACCGCGGTGGCAGCAGCGGCGCCGGCTCGCGCCGGCGACCGCCCGGGCGCTGGCCTGGTCGGAAGCCGCCGACGTGCCCGACCTGGCACCACCGGTGCGCGAGCCGGCTCCGGTGGTCGGCGCGCGCCCCGTGCTCGACTTCGAACCCGAGCCCGCCGAACCGGCCGACGACGCCGTGCCGTGGTACCGGCGGCCGCTGTCGGTGGTCGCCGCGGCGCTGCTGGTGATCTTCGCGGCCGGCGCCGGAACGTTCGTCGCCCTGCGCAACGACAGCAGCGCCGCGACCCCGGCCGCACCCGCCCCGAGCATCACCACCACCGCCCCGGAGGCCGCACCGGTGAGGGCCCGCCGCCGGCCCCGGCCGCAGTGGCCGAGACCCAGGCGGTGCAGGCCCCCCGCACCGTCGTGCAGGCACCCGAGCCGGTCACCCGGACCCAGGTGCGTCCGAGGCCGCCACCGCCGGTGACCGAGACGACGACGGTCGTCACCACCGAGGTGTCCACGCCGCCGCCGGTGACCGAGACCGCCACCGTCACGCCGCGCCGACTCAGCAGGCGCCGCTGATCCCGAGGATCCCGCCGATTCCGACGATCCCCGGTCTGCCGCAGTTCTTCCCGCAACCGCAGGCGTCAGGCTGAGCCGGTCTTCTTGACCAGGACCAGCTTGGCCAGCGGGATGGTCATCTGCTCCGGCGCGGCGGCCAGGTGCTCGGCGACCGCGGCTTCCAGCCGTTCGACGAACTGCTCGGCGCGGGCGTCGGCGATACCGCCCTCGAGCGCCCCGGCAAGTGTCGGGAAGACCGAAGCACGAAGGAACGCAGCCCAATTCGCGCCGAATGCCGCCGCGTCGCTGTCGTGCCGGTACTGCGACCAGAACCGGTCCTCGGCGTTGAACATCTCCAGGTGCTCGATGGAGAGGCCTTCGAACCGTCCGGACGGGGCGAACGGCGCCCGGAAGGCCTTCTCGTCGCGGCCCACCGAGGGGATCGACATGCGCCGCGCCTCCTCGGCGGTGACCAGGCCGTCGTCGACCAGCGCGGGCAGCGTCCGTCACGATCGCGTCGAACGCGGCGCGGAAACCGGAACCGCCGTCGGGTTCGAGGCCCACCGTGAGCACCACCAGCCGGCCACCCGGGGCCAGTTCGCGGCCGCGGAACGCGACGAACTCGTGCCAGTCCTCGGCGGCCTGTCGCGCGTAGGCCTTGCGGGCGGCCTCATCCGAGCTGTAGGAGATCTGCACGTGGTCGGGGATCGGCATCGGGATCCGGCTCAGCCAGTGCACCGCCCACGAGCTCCAGCCCAGCGCGATGCTGTGCGAGGGCAGGATCTGCGTGTAGAAGCTGCGGCCGACGGCCGAGGCGAAGGTGGCGGCATCCTTCTCGAGGTAGCTGTCCGGGTCCTCGTCCAGCGTGCGGAACAGGGCGGTGAAGTCGTTCTCGGCGACGTCGGTGTGGGCGACCAGGATGGCGTGGTCGGGCCGGGTGCGCTCGCGGACGATGGCGATGGCGGCGCCGATCGGCAGCAGCGAGTTGTATCCGTTGGCCGCGCCGTAGTCGGCGATGGCGATCGGCTGCGGCGCCCTCGGCAGCGGCACGGTACGCGCCGCCTCCTCGAAAAGCGTTAGGGCGGGCTGCAATCCAGCGGCCTGCAGACGCGAGGATGCACTGTAGGTGGCGCTGTCCATCGGTTCTGGACGCACCACCTTGCTGGACTCGGGCACGTCAGTTGCGGCGGCGGCGATGCAGCAGCAGACCCACGACGATGCCGACCGCCAGCATCGCGGTCAGCAGCAGCCACATCGGTGACTCCACGGTGATCCACAGGACGTGCACCCGCTGGCGGTCCCGGTTCTGACCGATGAACACCGCCGCGAGCACGACCAGCAGGATGGCCAGCCAGTAGCGCAGCGCGAAGCGCTGCACCGCGCCGCCGGCGGGCTTGGTTTCGTCTGGGGACATGGCGACCTCCCGTACTTGCGCGTCAGCAGGTGACGGTAGTCGCCTCGTGCTCAATTCTTGGGATAACTCACCCCGGTGAGCTGTTCGGAGATCTGCCAGAGCCGCCGGCAGTTCTCCGGGTCGGACGCGCGGCCGAGGACCTTCGCCTCGGTGACGCCGCCGCCGGCCATCTCCATGAAGCCCGTCGGCCCGTAGAACACCCCGCCGCGGGCGTGCGGGTCGGCCGCCGCGTACAGCACCGGCAGGATGCCCTCGTCGACCTCCTGCCACATGAACGGCATGAAACGCCAGCTGAACTGGTAGAACCGCGCCAGGGCCGTCGGCTTGGCGCGACCGTGCGAGGGGCCGCTGATCTGCAGGTTGGTCTTGCACAGCCCGGGGTGCGCGGCGTTGGAGACCAGGCCCCAGCCGGCCTCGCGGCTGAGCCGGTCCAGCTCGATGGCGAACATCAGCGTGGCGCTCTTGGACTGGGAGTAGGCGGCGTTCGCCGAGTACGAGCGCTCGAAGTTGGGGTCGTCGAAGTTGATGCCGCCCAGCCGCGCGGCCAGGCTGCTCAGCGAGACGACCCGCGCGGTGCCCGGCGGCGCGCAGCAGCGGCAGCAGGTGCCCGGTGAGCGCGAAGTGGCCCAGGTGGTTGGCGCCGAACTGCAGCTCGAATCCGTCGGAGGTGGTGTCGCGCTCCGGCGGCTGCATGACGCCGGCGTTGTTGACCAGGATGTCGATCGGGCGTCCTTCGGCGTTGAGCTCCTCGCCGAGCGCGGCGACGCTGGCCAGCGAGGACAGGTCGATGCTCTTGAGGGTCAGCTTGGCGTCGGGGACGGCGGCCTGGATCTCGGCGGCCGCCGCCTCGCCCTTGGCGCGGTTGCGGACCGCCATGACGACGTCGGCGCCGGCGGCGGCCAGGCGTTTGGACACGCCGAGGCCCAGCCCGCTGTTGGAGCCGGTGACGACGGCGAGTTTTCCGGACAGATCGGGAACGGTGAGGGAGAGGTCAGCCATGACACGAACGCTAACAGAACAACGGTCTGATAACAATAGAACGCTGGTCTGCTAAATTGGCGGGTGTGACGTCGACGTTCCAGCGGGCCCGCCGGCCCGAGCAGCTGGCCGCCCGGCGCTCGGCCATCCTGGCCGCCGCGCGCGCCGCGCTGGAGTCGAGGCGGATCGACGAGGTCACGTTGCGCGACATCAGCGAAGGCGTCGGGCTGGCCAAGTCCAACGTGCTGCGCTACTTCGACAGCCGCGAAGCCATCTTCCTGGAGCTGCTCGACGAGGAGTGCCGGGCCTGGCTGGCCGACCTCGAGGTCGAGTTCGGGCCGCCGCGCGCCCGAAAACCCGTCATATGTCAACGAGATCCGCATCGCCGACATCATCGCTGAGACGCTGGCCGAGCGGCGGCTGATGTGCGAGCTGCTCGGCGCGATGGCCGGGGTGCTGGAGCGCAACATCTCGGTTGAGTTCGCCCGCGACTTCAAGGTGCGCGCCATGGGCAACATCGCCGCGCTGTCCGGCCTGGTCGGCCGGCAGCTGCCGTGGCTGCCCGCGGAGTTCATCGGGTTCATCGGCGAGGCGATCCTGACGCTGGCGGCCGGCATGTATCCGTTCTCGGTGCCGACCGAGCCGGTGCGGCAGGCCATGGCGGAGCTGGACTTTCCCGACCCGCACTGCCGATTCCTCGACGGCCTGCGCGCGGGCCTGACGACCTGGCTGATCGGGGCTGCCGCGCAAAGCCCGTCATGACACACTTCGTGCCATGAAGGGCAGCTGGACCGTGCCACGCATCCTGGCGATCTCCGGGATCATCGACGATGATCGTCGGCGGCATCGGGTTCATCGTCGTGATGGCATGCTCAACGCCTTCGTCCTCGACGAGTTCGACGCCTACGGCGAGGTCCCGATCCCCGGCACCGGCCAGGTGCAGCTGCCCGCCGGTGAGGTGCACGATCAGCTTCCACACCGCGGTCACCGGCTCGCCGTCGGGTTCGTTCCCGATACCGGCGCTGAAGCTGGGCATCGACCCGCCTGCGGGGGCGCCGGATCCGGTGCTGACCGAAAACCGCGGCACCACAACGACAGTCAACAGCGACACCCACATCCGGATCTGGACCGCGCAGGTCCCGGTGGCAGGCGTCTACCGGATCCGGACCGGCGGCGAGGTCAACGGCTACATCAACCCGCGGCTGTCGTTCGGCCACGAGAGCAGCTACGGCTACCTGCACTGGGTGTTCGCCGGCGCTGTTCGGCGTGGGCCTGCTGGACCTGATCATGTCGCGGGTGTTCGCGAGGATGCATGGTCGGGGGCAGTCGGCCGGGGTGGGCCTGCAGGAGATGCCGCAGGCGTTCGCGCCCGTCGACCCGTACACCCCGACGGACGAGGGAGTCCGGCTGCGAGCAGCTGAAAACCATTTCCGCGCTGCGGGATTCGGGTGCGCTGACGCCCTGAGGAGTTCGAAGCCGAGAAGCGCCGGATCCTCGGCGGTTAGGGCGTCTAGACTGCCGGACGTGAAGGCAGTCAGTTGTGTACACGGAACGTTGTCGGTTGTCGAGATGCCCGCGCCGCGGCCAGCGGACGGGCAGCTGGTGCTCGACGTCCACAGCTGCGGCATCTGCGGGTCCGACCTGCATGCCAAGGACCACGGCGACGAGCTGGCCGACGTGCTCGACGAGGTCGGCTACCACGACTGCATTCGCAGCGGCACCCCGACGGTGATGGGACACGAGTTCTCCGGTGAGGTGGCCGAGCGCGGCGCCAAGACCCCGAAGTCGCTCAAGGTCGGCACCCGGGTGGTGTCGTTCCCGATGGTGCGGGCCCACGGCGGCGTGCAGCTCACCGGCCTTTCCCCGTTGGCGCCGGGCGGCTATGCCGAGCAGGTCCTGGTCGAGGCGGCGATGACGTTCCCGGTGCCCAACGGGCTGTCGATGGACATCGCGGCGCTCACCGAGCCGATGGCGATCGCCCTGCACGCGGTGCGGCGCAGCGAGATCAAGAAGGGTGACACCGCGATCGTGATCGGCTGCGGACCGATCGGGCTGGCCGTCATCTGCCAGCTCGAGGCCCTCGGTGTCCAGACCATCGTCGCCAGTGACTTCTCGCCGGGCCGGCGTGCCCTGGCCAGCCGGTGCGGCGCCGACATCGTGGTGGACCCGAAGGTGGACTCGCCCTACGACAGGGCGGTGGGCAAGGGCGTGGTCACCGACTTCTCCGGGCTGGCCGACCTTGCCGTCGGGTCGATGGAGAAGCTTCGCAAGCTGCCCGGCTGGCAGCACGTCTACCGCGCCGCCGACGCGCTCGGCGCGGCCGGACCCAAGCGGCAGGTGATCTTCGAATGCGTCGGCGTGCCGGGCATGATCGACGGTGTCATCGGCGCCGCGCCGCTGAACGCGCGGGTGGTCGTCGTCGGCGTCTGCATGAGCGCCGACAAGATCCGTCCGGCCATGGCCATCGGCAAGGAGATCGACCTGCGGTTCGTGTTCGGTTACACGCCACTGGAATTCCGCGACACCCTGCACATGCTGGCCGACGGCAAGCTGAATGCCACGCCGCTGGTGACCGGCAAGGTGGGGCTGGGCGGCGTCGCCGCGGCCTTCGAGGCACTGGGCGACCCGGAAACCCACGCGAAGATCCTCATCGATCCCCGCAGCGAGGCCACGGCGCCCTAGCCGCCCTTGGCCACCCAGTCGTCGTAGTTGACCAGCTCGTCGCCGATGCGGGTGGTGTCCCCGTGGCCGGTGTAGACGACGGTGTCGGCGGGCAGCTTGCCCAGCTTGTCCTTGATCGAGCCCAGGATGGTCGGGAAGTCGGAGAACGAGCGCCCGGTCGCACCCGGCCCGCCCTGGAACAGGGTGTCGCCGGAGAACACCGCGCCCAGCGCCGGGGCGTAGAGGCAGGTCGAACCGGGGGAGTGACCGGGAGTGGCGATGGCGTGCAGCTCGATGCCGTCGGCCTTGAGTACCTGGCCGTCCTCGATCGTGCGGAACTGCTTGTCGCCGTGCGTCATTCGCCACAGCATGTCGTCGGCGGGGTTCAGCAGCACGGGAGCGTCGAAGTCCTTGCTGAGCTGGGGCGCGACGGTGATGTGGTCGTTGTGGCCGTGGGTGCACACCACGGCGACGACGTGCCGGTTGCCGACGGCGTCCTCGATGGCCTTGGCGTCGTGGGCGGCGTCGATGACGATCACCTCGGAGTCGTCGCCGACGATCCAGATGTTGTTGTCGACTTCCCAACTGCCGCCGTCGAGTTCGAAGGTGCCGTGGGTGACCACGCGCTCGATGCCGCCATCACAGGACCACCACCGAGCGCAGCACCTCACCGGCGTGCATCTTGTGGAAGGCGTCCTCGATGCCGTCGAGGCCGATCCGCTCGGAGACGAACTTGTCCAGCGGCAGGCGGCCCTGCCGGTACAGGCTGATCAGGGTGGGGAAGTCGCGCTCGGGCAGGCAGTCGCCGTACCAGGAGGACTTCAGCGAGCCGCCGCGGGAGAAGAAGTCCACCAGCGGCATCTCCAGCTTCATGTCGGGGGTCGGAACACCCACCAGCACAACGGTTCCGGCCAGATCGCGCGCGTAGAACGCCTGCTTCCAGGTCTCCGGGCGCCCGACGGCGTCGATCACCACGTCGGCGCCGAACCCGTCGGTCAGGTCCTGGATGGTCTTGACCGGGTCGAGCTCGCGGGCGTTGATGGTGTGGGTGGCGCCGAACTCGCGGGCCCAGTCCAGCTTCTTGTTGTCGGTGTCGACGGCGATGATCGTGCGGGCGCCGACCAGGGCCGCGCCGGCGATCGCGGCGTCACCGACGCCGCCGCAGCCGATCACCGCGACGGTGTCGTCGCGGCCGACGGCGCCGGTGTTGACCGCCGCGCCGAGGCCGGCCATCACGCCGCAGCCCAGCAGACCGGCGACGGCGGGGTCGGCCTCGGGATCGACCTTGGTGCACTGACCTTCGTGGACCAGGGTCTTGTCGGCGAACGCGCCGATGCCCAGTGCCGGGGTGAGTTCGGTGCCGTCGGTCAGCGTCATCTTCTGGGTGGCGTTGAAGGTGTCGAAGCAGTACCACGGCCGGCCCCGTTTGCAGGCGCGGCACTGTCCGCAGACCGCGCGCCAGTTGAGGATGACGAAGTCTCCGGGCTCGACGTCTGGTGACGCCCTCGCCGACGGATTCGACGGTGCCTGCCGCCTCGTGGCCGAGCAGGAACGGGTACTCGTCGTTGATCCCGCCCTCGCGGTAGGTCAGATCCGTGTGGCACACGCCGCACGCGGTGACGTCGACAACCACCTCGCCCGGGCCGGGGTCGGGGATGACGATGTCGACGAGTTCGACGGGGTCGCCCTTCTTGCGAGAAATCACACCGCGCACTGTTTGACTCATGAGTCAAACCTTAGCGTGAGGACCCCGGAATGCCCCATGGCAGTTCCGCTGAGCGATACGGTGGAGCCTTGCTCACCGCGAGACCAGACACCCAGGCCGACCTCCTGGCCGCCGCCCGCAGCGCCCTCCTCCCCCCCCCCTTTCGCAGCGGCGACTGGGAGACCAGTTATGCCGCGTTCTCCCGGGCCAGTGCGATCGGCCCGTTGAGCGTCGACGACCTCGACGCGATGGCCGGTGCCGCGTGGCGCTCGGGCCACGACCGCGAGGCGATGCGCGTCGGCGAACTCGTCTACGTCCGGCTGACCCGAACCGACCCCAACTCGGCGGCGACCAAAGCCGTCGAACTCGGCACGGCGTGGCTCTCCCGGGGTGATGTCACCGTCGGGCACAGCTGGATTCGGCGGGCCCGCGGGTTGCTCGCCGGCGCGGCCGACAGCTCGGTGCTGGTCCGGCTGACCTACCTGGAGACCGTGGTCGCGGTGCTCACCGACGACGACGAGCGGGTTGCCGAGCGCTCGGCGGCGCTGCGCGAGGTGTCGACCCGGGTTCCGCAGTCCGAGTCGGTGGCCTTCGACCTCGGCGAGGTGCTCGACGAACGGCGGCTGGCCGCGCTGGGGCGGCGCCTGGAGGGCGCCCACTCCGCGCGCCGCGGGTCAGGCGTACTACCAGCTCGGCGAGGTCCGCCGGCGCCGCGGCGACGTCGACGGCGCGATGGCGGCCTACGCCAGAGCGTTCGACTTCGGTGTCGCTCCGCAGCCCGGCGAGGCGCTGCTGCGGTGCAGCCTGGGTGACGTCGACACGGCGTGGGCCGAGATTCAGGCGGCGATCGCCGCGGCCGACGAGCGTGCACGGCCCGGGCTGCTGCGCGGCGCGGTCGAGATCGCACTGGCCCGAGGCGATGTCGACGAGGCCGAGCACCACTTCCGTGAGCTGGAGGCCGCCGGGGCCGCAGATCCGCTTCTGCGGGCCCGGCTGCTGATCGGCCGCGGCCGGTTCAGCGACGCGCTGGTCGTGTTGCGGGCGGCGTTGCGCGAGTACCGGATGCGGGGGTCGCAGCACCAGGCCGCCGAGGCCTACCGGTGGATGGCCGCGGCGCACCGCGGGCTGGGCGCCGACGACCTGGCGGCAGCAGACGAGGCCGCTGCGGGCCTGCACGGCGGCGGCTAGCCTGCACCCGATGCCCGCGCCTCTCGACCTGATCGCCGACTGGCCGGTCCCTGCTGCCTCCGCGGCGGTGGTGGGCCGATCCGGTGTGCTCGCGCAGTACGGCGACCTGGCCGCCGAGTATCGGCTGGCCTCGGTGACCAAACCGCTGGTCGCCCGTGCCGCCCAGGTGGCCGTCGAGGAAGGTGTGGTGGACCTCGACACCCCGGCTGGGCCGCCCGGCAGCACGGTCCGCCACCTGCTGGCGCATGCCTCGGGGCTGTCGATGAACTCCGCGGAGGTGATGGCCGAACCCGGCACGCGGCGGGTGTACTCGAACTACGGCTTCCAGGTGCTCGCCGAGACGGTCGAGCAGCACTCGGGCATCGAGTTCGGCCGCTATCTGGCCGAGGCCGTGTTCGAGCCGCTGGGGATGGTGGCCTCGCGGTTGCCGCAGGGGTGCGGCGCGAGGCCGGCCACGGCGGGGTGTCGACGGTGGCTGACCTGGCGGTATTCGCCGCGGACCTGCTGGAACCCCGGACGGTGTCGGCACAGATGCACGAGGCGGCGACCAGCGTGCAGTTCCCGGGCCTGATCGGTGTGCTGCCCGGGTTCGGCGTCCAGCGGCCCAACGACTGGGGCCTGGGCTTCGAGATCCGCGACGACAAGTCCCCGCACTGGACGGGGAGCGGCAACTCGCCGCGAACGTTCGGCCATTTCGGCCAGACGGGCACGTTCATCTGGGTCGATCCCGACCGCGAGCTGGCCCTGGTGGTGCTGACGGGCCGCGATTTCGACGAGTGGGCCAAACCGCTGTGGCCTGCATTCTCTGATGAAGTTCTGAGAGAGTACGGGCCGGACTAGCGCAACACGTGCCTCAAGAGGCACAATAAGCACGCACGAAACAACTGCATCTTTGGAAACACCAGGTCGTTGGGGAAGACGTCCCTAGTGGAGCCGAAGGAGCAAGTGATGCGTGCGTCGAACCAGTTTGCCGACGCGACGACTGGCGTGGTGTACATCCACGCCTCGCCTGCGGCGGTATGCCCACATGTCGAGTGGGCGTTGTCGTCGACCCTGAATGCCAGGGCGAATTTGAAGTGGACGCCGCAACCGGCCATGCCCGGTCAGCTGCGTGCGGTGACCAACTGGGTTGGTCCCGTCGGAACCGGCGCGCGGCTGGCCAATGCGCTGCGCTCGTGGTCGGTGCTGCGCTTCGAGGTCACCGAGGATCCGAGTGCGGGCGTGGACGGGCAGCGGTTCTGCCACACGCCGCAGCTGGGTCTGTGGAGCGGCTCGATGAGCGCCAACGGCGACACCCTGGTCGGCGAGATGCGGCTGCGCACCTTGATGGCCGCGGGTGCGGACACGCTGGCTTCCGAGTTGGACTCGGTGCTGGGCACCGCCTGGGACGAGGCACTGGAGCCCTATCGCGATGGCGGCGACAGCGGTGAGGTCAGCTGGCTGAGCCGAGGAGTCGGCTAGCCCGTCAGAACGGCGGTGGCCGGTTGCGTTCGGCGACGTAGGCGTCGTTCAGTGCGCGTTCACGTTTGATGCGGTAGGCCCGATTGTCGGCTCGTGTTCGTCGCCGGGTCGGCATCATCAGCGTGCGTGCGTGTGATGGGTCGATCTGCTGTGGCGGCGGCAGCGGGCTCGTGGTGATGTTCCAGTCGCGGGAACAGCATCTCGGCTGCCCGGATGCGTGACGTAGGTCTTGCCGGTCGGTGACGTCCACTCGACAGTCCCGTCAGGAAACTGCCGGTCCGACCATCCCTCCCAGAATGTTTTGAGCAAGTGGTTCTTTCGGCACACGCACTTCAGATTCGACGGGTGCGTCGGGCCGAGCGGCCAGGGGATCGTGTGGTCGACATCGCAGAACTCGGCGGGCATGTCACAGTTCGGGAATCGACAGGTGAGATCCCGGAATCGGACGAACTCGTCAAGCGCTGTCGAGGGCCGGTAGCCCGGCTCCGGCTCGTCGGAGGGGCGGCGCAGGTGACGGACCTTGGCGCCGGATGCGATCAGCTCGGCCAGTAACGGGGTGGGCACGATGCCGCCGCGGCCGGTCAGCGTCGCGTGTTGGCCGCGGCATCGCCGGCGGGCTCTCGATGTCGGCATCGGTCACCACATGCACGACCACGCTGGCGGCGCGCCCGTCGTCATCGGATGCCGGGCACTCGGGTGAACCGCAGGTGCAGGCGAGCCGGTCCGAGCCGGCTGCCAATGCGCCAAGCGCGTCGGCGCGCCGCTGACGCGATGGTCCGCGGGTCGTCATCGCAGACCCCGTGGGCCATCTGCTTGAGACGGCGATCGAGGATGGCGGCGTCGGTGGCGTACAGCCGACCCGTGATCCCGGTGATGCCCGCCCCGTCGTCGCGGGAGCCGACGTGAACACCGCGGTCTTGGGCGCGGGCGCGGGTGTGGCGCAGTGCGCCCGGGTCGTACCGGTCGACCCAGACGTCGATGGCTTTCTCGAGCTTGTGGTCGGAGCAGCGCCCCAGTTCAGCGCGTGGTCGAGACCACGGAGTCGATGCGCGCGAGCAGTGCCCGGTCTTGGACGAGTTCGGTGCGTGCGGCGATCGCCGCGCAGACCCGATAACTGAGCCGCCCGTCCATGAACAGCTCGGCGATCCGCGGCAGGCGGTAACGCAGCGACAGACCGAGGTCCATCTGACCGGAAGCCCGGCCGCGCGCTGATACCCAGCACCGCCGAGACCTCTGCGGCGGCGGCATCCCAGGAGTCGCAGGCCCAGTACGCGCGCTCGTCGTCACCGCAGCGGCGACGTACCAGTTCGGCGACCGCGGCCGATCGCCTGTGCGGCGGCCCTGGCCTCCTCGCGAGCCCACTCCTCGATCGCGCCCACGACGGCGGCGTCGCTCGCCGACCGAAGCCCACTATCGAACATGTGTTCGAGTATACCGACGCCCGCCGACAAGAATCCCGCCCGCGCCTAGCCTGGAATCATGGTCCAGATTCACGTCGAACGCACCATTGCCGCACCGCCCGAACAGGTCTTCGCGTGGCTGGCGGACCCGGCCAACCTGACGACCGCGCCCCTGCTTCTGCAGGCCGGCTGGGTCAAGGGAGTCTCGGAACCGCGCGTCGGAGCCGTACGGAAGGCGGTCGCGACCGGCATGTGGTTCCGCGAGGAGATCACCGCCTACGACCCACCGCGCAGCTACTCCTACCTGATCATCAGTTCCGTTCCGGCATTCGACCACGAGGGCGGCACGCTGACGTTCACGCCGGCACCCGGCGGGACGCACGTCGACTGGGATTCGCGCTACACCCATCCGCTGCGCGGCGGCGGCAAGGCCATGGAGGCGCTCACCTCCCGGCTGCTGCCGTGGAACTTCAGCGCCATCCTGCAGGCCTGCGCCAAGGCGCTGGAGCGCTAAGCCGGGACGAAGATCTTCAAAGCTCCCGGCACCGCCGAGATCTCGGCAGGCAGCGGGCAGACGTAGTCGCCGTCGGCGTAGGCGTTGATGCCGGGCGACTCGACCGTGATGGTTCGGGCGCGATCGACCGTCACCTCGTCGAGGTTGACGTGGGTGCCCTTGAACACCGTGGGGAACAACCGGATCAGCCTGGTGCGCGACGCCGAATGCACCATCGTGATGTCGAGCATGCCGTCAGAGTGGTTGGCGCCCGGGCAGATCTGCATCCCGCCGCCATAGCTGCGAGTGTTGCCGAACGCGGCCAGCGTCAGCCGGGTGACGATCTCGCGCTCACCGTCGAGCACCAACCGGAACGGCAGCAGCCGAAGCTTGGACAGTTCGGCGACCATCGCGACGTTGTAGCGCATCCGGCCGTGCGGCCAGCTCATCCGATTGACACGATCGGAGACCAGCGAGTCGAAACCCGTTGCGGCGACGGTACCGAACCACGTGCTGCTGCCGTCGGACCCCTTGATGAGCCCGAGGTCGACCGTCTCGAGGTGCCCGGCGGCGATGATGTCGACGGCGCGCTCCGGGTCGGCCGTCGGCAACCGGTACTCGCGGGCGTGGTCGTTTCCGGTGCCGGCAGGCACGATGCCCAGCGGAACACCGCTGCGCGCCAACGCCTGCAGCGCCAGCCGGATCACGCCGTCGCCGCCGACCACCACGAAGGCGTCGGTGCCGCGGTTCAGCGCCTCGTCGACCAGTTCGCGGGCGTGCGCGGCATCCCGCCCGACGATCTGGACCACGTCGATGCCCAGCTCCTGGAACCGGGCCACCGCCCGTTCGGAGGCGTGCGGCGCATTGCCGTGACCCGACATCGGGTTGGTCAGCACCGTCACGATCATGGAATCAGCTTGCCCGGGTTGAGGATTCCGGCCGGGTCGACGACCTGCTTGACGGCGTGCATCACCTTGACGCCGAGCTCGCCGACTTCCGCGGTCATCCACGGGCGGTGGTCGGCACCGACCGCGTGATGGTGGGTGATGGTGGCGCCGACGCGGGTGATCGCCTCGCAGGCGGCCACTTTCGCGGTCCGCCACTGCTCGGTGACGTCGCCGCGCTGTCCCGCCACGACGGTGAAGTACAGCGAGGCGCCGGTGGGGTACACATGCGAAATGTGGCACAACACCAACGCCGGTGTGCCGCTTTCGGCCAGCGAGGTCGTCAGCGCCTCCGTCACCGCGGCCTTCAGCGTGGGGACGTTGGACCATGTGGTTGCCGTCTCGAGCGTCTCGCACAGCGCTCCGGCCGCCAGCAGCGAGTCGCGCAGATACGGCGCGTCGAACCGGCCGTGCTCCCAGGCCCGGGCCGGGCCCTCGCCCAGCGACGTCCCGCCGTTGGCCTCCAGCACGGCCCTGGTCTCGGCGTGCCGGCTCTTGGCGTGCTCCGGGCGTGCCCTCGAAGACGGTGATGCCCAGGCATCCGCCGGTGATGGTCTGCTCGCCGATGGTGCTGGTGGTGGCCAGGTTGACGCCGGTCTCGGCCTCGTCGGACAGCCGCAGCACGGTGGCTCCGGTGCCGGTCTGGGTCACCGCGCGCAACGCGGCGGCGCCGGTGGTGAAGTCCGGGAACGACCAGGCCTCGTACAGCGCGGTCTCCGGGTGTGGGATGCACCCGCAGCCGTACCCGGGTGATGATGCCGAACACGCCCTCGGAGCCGGTGAACAGCTCGCGAAGGTCCGGCCCGGCGGCCGACTCGGGGGCGCGGCCGAGGTCGAGAACGCCGGCGGGGGTGACGACCCGCAGCCCGCGGATCATGTCGTTGAACCGCCCGTAGCCGGCGGAGTTCTGGCCCGAGGAGCGGGTAGCCGCGAAACCGCCGATGGTGGCGAACAAGAAGCTCTGCGGAAAATGGCCCAGCGAGAAGCCGCGCTCGCCCAGCAGTCGCTCGGCGTCGGGTCCGGTGACACCGGCGCCGAGTTCGGCCTCCTGAGAGATCTCGTCCAGGGAGTGCAGTTCGTCGAGACGACGCAGGTCCAGCGAGATGACGGAAGCGAACTCGCCGCGGATCGGGTCCAGCCCGCCGACCACGCTGGTGCCGCCGCCGAAGGGCACCACCGCGATGCCGTGGTGCGAACAGTAGGCCAGCACGGCCGCGATCTGGTCCTCGTCGGCGGGCAGCAGCACGGCGTCCGGCGCGTCCTGGTGAGTTTGCTTGCGCCGCAACAGATCCGGAGTCGACTTGCCGCCGGCGTACAGCAGGCGCTCGTGGTCCCGGTATGCAGGTAGTCGGCGCCGACGATATCGGTCAGCCCGTCGCGGTGGATGTCGGTGAGCGCCGACGGCCGCAACTGCACCTCGTCGATGCCCGGAGCGGGGATCGCGGCGGGCGTCACGCCGAGCGCTTGTTCGAGCAGTCCGCGGATGCCGTCGGAGAGCGGCTTGGCGGCGTCCGGATCGCCCCAGGCGTTCCACGCCATCGGGGGAAGCAGGCGGTTGGGTGCATCGTTGTCGACCATGCGTTACAGTATTACATATGCTGTCAATCAGTAACGACGAGTCGGTGGACATCGGCGACCGAATTCTGGCCGCCGCCGCCAGCTGCGTGCGGGACTTCGGGGTCGAGCGCGTCACTCTCGCCGAGATCGCCCGGCGCGCCGGTGTCAGCAGGCCGACGGTCTACCGGCGCTGGCCCGACACCCGCTCGATTCTGGCCGGCCTGCTCACCGACCGGGTCACCGGCGCCTGGCGCGCCACCCCGCCCAGGCTGCCCGGCCGCGAAGGCCTGGTCGCCCGGATCGTGGAGGTCGCCCGGCGGCTACGCAAGGACGGCTTGATCGCCTCGGTGCTGCGTTCGGCACCCGACCTCGCGATGGTCTACATCTCGGGACGCCTGGGCACCAGCCAGCAGATCCTGATCGACCTCGTTGCCGACGAACTGCGCACCGCCCAGGCCGACGGCAGCGTCCGGTCCGGCGACGTGCGGCAGATGTCGGCGATGGTCCTGCTGATCGCGCAATCCACCATCCAGTCCGGCCCGATCGTCGAACCCATCCTCGACGGCGACTCCCTGGCCGCCGAACTGTCCTACGCACTGAACGGATACCTCGCACCATGAGCGACCTCACCGCCCTCAACGCCGCCCGCCGGGCCGGCGACCTGGCCGACCTCGGTGACATCGGACGCGTCGACGTCGTCGTCATCGGCGGTGGCATCACCGGAACCGGGATCGCCCTGGACGCCGCCAGCCGCGGACTGTCGGTGGTGCTGGTCGAAAAGCACGACCTGGCATTCGGCACCAGCCGCTGGAGTTCCAAGCTCGTGCACGGCGGTCTGCGCTATCTGGCCACCGGCAACGTCGGCATCGCGCGGCGCAGCGCCGTGGAGCGCGGAATCCTGATGACCCGCAACGCGCCCCACCTGGTGCACGCCATGCCGCAACTGGTTCCGCTGCTGCCGTCCATGAGTCGCGCTCAACGGGCACTGGTACGAGTCGGATTCGTCGCCGGCGACGGACTGCGCATGCTCGCGGGAACCAAGTCCTCGACGCTGCCGCGCTCCCGGCGAATCGGTGTGCAGCAGGCCGTGGAGATGGCCCCGACCGTCCGCCGCGACGGCCTTGACGGTGCGCTATTGGCCTACGACGGACAGCTCATCGACGACGCCCGGCTGGTCGCCGCGGTGGCACGCACCGCCGCGCAGCACGGCGCCCGGATCCTGACCCGGGTGTCGGCTACGTCGGCCGCAGGCAGTTCGGTGGAGCTGACCGACGAGCTGACGGGGGAGACGCTGGAACTGGCCGCCCGCGTGGTGATCAACGCGACGGGAGTGTGGGCCGGCGAGGTCGACCCGTCCATCAAGCTGCGACCCAGCCGCGGAACGCATCTGGTGTTCGACGCCGCTACCTTCGGCAATCCCGTTGCCGCACTGACCATTCCGATACCCGGAGAGATCAACCGCTTCGTATTCGCCATGCCCGAGCAGCTGGGCCGGGTCTACCTGGGGCTGACCGACGAAGACGCGCCCGGACCCATCCCCGATGAGCCGGAACCGACGCCGTCGGAGGTGAGCTTCCTGCTCGACACCGTCAACACCGCACTGGGCACCGCACTCGGCCCCGACGACGTGACGGGCGCCTACGCGGGCCTGCGTCCGCTGATCGACACCGGTGAGAGGGCAGACAGCGCTCGGATCTGTCCCGCGACCATGCCGTCCTCGAGTCGGGCTCGGGAGTGTTCAGCGTCGTCGGCGGCAAGCTGACCGAGTACCGGCACATGGCCGAGGACACGCTGGACCGTGCACTGGCCGCGCGGGCGGTCACCGCCGGACCGTGCCGCACCCGCAACCTGCCACTGGTCGGCGCACCCGCCAATCCTGTTGCCACGCTGCGCACCCCGGCCGCGCTGCCCGGGTCGCTGGTGGCGCGCTACGGCGCCGAGTCGCCGAACGTCATCGCCTCGGCGCGCTGCGAGCGGCCGACCGACCCGGTGGTCGAGGGCATCGACGTCACCCGCGCGGAGTTCGAGTTCGCCGTCACCCACGAGGGCGCCCTGACCGTCGACGACATCCTCGACCGTCGCACCCGAATCGGTCTGGTCGCCGCCGACCGTGAGCGCGCGGTAACCGCGGCGCAGGAGTTCCTCGCCTACTCCGGGTAGCCGAACGTAGCGCTGCTTACAGCGGGATGTTCTTGTGCCGGCCGCGACGTGACGGCGCCTCCGCGAGCACCTGGGTCAGCTTGCTGCGAGTGTGCGCCGGGTCGATCTTCTCGTCGACCACCCCGAGTTCGATGGCGCTGTCCACACCACCGGTAATGCGCTCGTGCTCGAGCGCGAGCTCCTCGTGCAGCGCCTCGCGCTGGTGGTCCGGCGCGGCGGCCAGCTTCTTCTTGTGCAGGATGCCGACCGCAGCCTTGGCGCCCATCACGGCGACCTCGGCATCCGGCCAGGCGAACACCGCGGTGGCACCCAGTGACCGCGAGTTCATCGCGATGTAGGCCCCGCCGTAGATCTTTCGCGTCACCAGCGTCACCCGCGGCACGCTCGCCTCACCGAACGCGTGCAGCAGCTTGGCGCCGCGTCGCACCACGCCGCCCCATTCCTGATCCACACCCGGCAGGTAGCCCGGCACGTCGACGATGACGACGAGCGGGATGCCGAAGGCGTTGCACAGCCGCACCAGACGTGCTGCCTTCTCCGCACTTTCGGAGTTCAGGCAGCCGCCGAGGCGAAGGGGATTGTTGGCCAGCACGCCGACGCTGCGGCCGGCCAGTCGGCCGATGCCGACGACGATCGACGGCGCCCACTTGGCCTGGAACTCCTCGAATGTGGACGCGCCGTTGTCGTCCTTGTCCAGCAGCGCTTCGACAAGGGGATGCACGTCATAGGCACGACGGGGGGAGTCCGGAAGCAGGGCGTGCAGGTCGCTGTCACCCGACTCGGCCTTGCCACGGTCGAAATGGCCCTGCTGGCAGAACAATCCGACCAGTCGGCGGGCACGGGCGTAGGCGTCGAGTTCGTCGTCGGCGACGATGTGGCACACGCCCGACTTCTTGTGGTGGGTGTCCGGGCCGCCGAGGCTCGCCATGTCGACGTCCTCGCCGGTCACGCTGCGCACCACGTCGGGTCCGGTGACGAACACCCGTCCCTCGGGCGCCATGATGACGACGTCGGTCAGCGCGGGCCCGTAGGCCGCGCCGCCGGCGGCGAAGCCGACGACCACCGAGATCTGCGGGATGTAGCCGGACGCGCGGATCATGGCCTCGAACACCAGGCCCACCGCATGCAGGGCGCGAACGCCCTCGGCCAGCCGGGCGCCGCCGGAGTGCCAGATGCCCACGATGGGGCTCTGGTCGGCGATGGCGGTGTCGTAGGCGTTGACGATGTGCTGGCATCCCTCGACGCCCATGGCGCCGCCCATGACGGTGCCGTCGGTGCAGAAGGCGATCGTGCGCACGCCGTTGACGGTGCCGGCGGCTGCCAGCACACCCGAGCGGTCACGCTCGTGCAGCAGCTCGACGGTGTCGTCGTCGAAGAACGTGCGCAGACGCAGAAGCGGGTCACGCGGGTCGAGCGTTTCGCCGACCGCCTCAGGGGCCATGATCGTCATCCAAACCTCCTAGGTGCGCCGGATTGCATTTTCTAATGCGCCGTACGCCTTGGGTTGTCAGTACTTCCCGAAGGCGATCGCCACGTTGTGACCACCGAATCCGAACGAGTTGTTGATCGCGTACTGGTAGTTGCCTTGCCGGGGCTCGCCGGCCACCACGTCCAGATCGATCTCCGGATCGAGGTTGCGCAGGTTCAGCGTGGGCGGCACGATGCCGTCCCGCAGCGCCAGCACGGTGAGGATCGACTCCACCGCACCGACCGCACCCACCGAGTGGCCCAGCGCCGACTTGGGCGCGTAGACCGCGGGCCGGTGGCTGCCGAGCGCGTTGTTGATCGCTTTTCCTTCCGCGACGTCGCCGACCTGGGTGCCCGTCGCGTGGGCGTTGATGTGGTCGATGTCGGTGGGCTGCAGGCCCGCGAGCTGGATCGCCCGGGTGATCGCGTGCCCGGCCCGCTCACCGTTGGGGTCGGGGGCCACGATGTGGTAGCCGTCCGAGGTGATCGCCGCGCCCATGATGCGGGCGAGGATGTTGGCACCGCGCGCCTTGGCGTGCTCCTCGGTCTCGATGACCATCAGCGCACCCCCCTCGCCGAACACGAACCCGTTGCGGTCGCGGTCGAACGGGCGACAGGCCCCGGCGGGGTCGTCGTTGGTCGTCGACAACACGATGCGCATCTGGGCGAAGCCTGCGATCGGCACCGCCTCGATCTTCGTCTCGACACCACCGCACACCGCGATGTCGGCTTCGCCGAGAACGATCTGCCGCCACGCCTGGGCGATGCCCTCCGAACCCGAGGCGCAGGCCGAAACCGGAGTGATCACACCGGCTTTCGCCTTGAGCTCCAAGCCGACCGCAGCGGCCGCGCCGTTGGGCATGTACATCTGCACCACCAGCGGAGAGACCGCGCGCAGACCCCGCTCGCGCATGCCGTCATACGCGAACAGCATCTCCTCGGTGGAGCCCATACCGGTGCCGATCGAGACCGTCAACCGGCGGGGATCCACCTCCGGCGACCCGGCGTTCTGCCAGACCCGCCTACCGAGCACGGTGGACATTTTCTGCAGATACGACATGCGCCGCAGTTCCACCCGGTTCAGCTCGCCGTCGAAATCCTCGACGAGATGACCACCGATGCGGACCGGCAGGTCGTACTTCTCGACGAACTCGTCCTCGAGAAGACGGATGCCGCTCTGGCCGTCCAGCAGCGCTTTCCAGGTGCTGTCGGCGTCAGATGCCAGGGCGGTCGTCATGGCAACGCCAGTGACGACCACGTTGGGGAAGCCGTTCCCCGTTGACAATTGAGTCAACCCTGCCATTCTCTCTTGTTGGTCCTTTCCCCCCGGAACACCGAATCAGTAACGCCCGAACGCGAGCGCGACGTTGTGGCCTCCGAATCCGAACGAGTTGTTGATCGCGTACTGGTAATCGCCGTAGCGCGGTTCGCCAGCGACGACGTCCAGGTCGATCTCCGGATCCGGTGTCTCGTAGTTGAGCGTCGGCGGAATCACGCCGTCACGCAACGTCAGCACCGTCAGGATCGACTCCAGCGCACCGACCGCACCGATCGAGTGGCCCAGAGCCGACTTCGGTGCGTACACCGCGGCGTGCTCCACTCCGGCGACCCGAATGGCGTTGGCCTCGGCGGTGTCGCCGATGGACGTCGACGTGGCGTGGGCGTTGACATGCTGGATGTCCTTGGGGGACAAGCCAGCCGTCTCCATGGCACGCTTCATCGCTGCGCCGGCGCGCAGGCCATCGGATGCCGGAGCCACCATGTGGAAGGCATCCGACGTGATGCCGGCACCCAGAAGCCGGGCCAGCGGCTTGGCGCCGCGAGCCAAAGCGTGCTCCTCGGTCTCGATGATCATCATCGCGCCGGCCTCACCGAACACGAACCCGTCCCGGTCCTTGTCGAACGGACGCGACGCGCCTTCCGGATCGTCGTTGCGGGTGGACATCGCGCGCATCATCGAGAACGCCGCGATCGGCAGCGCCTCGATGCCGCCTTCGACGCCGCCGCAGACGGCGAAGTCGGCGTCACCCATGACGATCTGGCGCCATGCGTGGGCGATGGCCTCCGAACCCGAAGAACAGGCCGACACCGGGGTGATGACCCCTGCGCGCGCCCCGAGTTCCAGGCCGACGACCGCGGCGGCACCGTTCGGCATGATCATCTGAACGGCCAGCGGCGACACCTTGCGGGGCCCGCCCTCGTTCATCAGATCATAGGTTTCGACGATCTTCTCGCCGCCACCCAGACCGGTCCCGATGACCACCGTGAACCGGTCCGGGTCGACCTCGGGCTTGCCCGCGGACTCCCACAGGTGCGCGCTGACGTACTTCGCCATCCGCTGGACGTAGGACATCCGGCGGAAGTCCAGCCGACCCATGTGATCGTCGACCGGATCCGCGAGGTGCCCGCCGATCCGGACCGGCAGGTCCCACTTGGTGACGAAGTCGTCCTCGAGAACGCGGATGCCGCTCTCGCCGGCCAACAGACCCTTCCACGTGCTCTCAATGTCGCCCGCGAGTGAGGTTGTCGCCGTAACGGCGGTCACCACAACGTTGGGGAAACCGCCGTTAGCAGTGGAAGGTCTGGTCACTGTGCGAACTTCTCGCGCAGCGCAGCAGCGGCCTCAGGGTTCTCTTCCTCGAGCTTCTGGATGTAGGCGACGACGTCACCGACGGTGCGCAGGCCGGCCAGGTCCTCGTCCGGGATCTTCACGCCGTACTTGTCCTCGGTCTGCACAGCGATCTCGACCATCGACAGCGAGTCGATGTCCAGGTCGTCGACGAACGACTTCTCCGGGGTGACCTCGGACGGCTCGATACCGGTGACCTCTTCGATGATCTCGGCGAGACCGGCGATGATTTCCTGCTGACTGGCGCCCACTATGAGGCTCCCTTCCTAATCGGTTGTGCTACTTCGGTAAAACTACGAATCGTGCGTTATGCGGTTGTCCCGGACGGCTGGCGGCTCATCAGAGCTCTCAGTCCGTCCAGGTCTGCGGGTGTCTTGACGGCGTGCGTCGCGACGCCCCGAAGTTCTCGTTTGGCGATCCCGGTCAGAGCGCCCGCGGGCGGGAACTCGACGATCGCGGTGACGTCGGCCTGCGCGAGGTATGCGTTGCACAGGTCCCAGCGCACCGGGCGGGTCAGCTGCGCGACGAGCTTCTCCATCGCGTCAGCCGCAGACGACACCGGCTGGCCGTCGGCGTTGGACAGCAGCGTGGTGGTGGGCTCCGAAGTCCCAGTGGTCTCGACCGCCACTGGATGCGTAGCCATCCAGCGCCGTGGCCATGTAG